>NZ_JBIDAQ010000016.1:0-188738 GCF_043202555.1 Streptomyces sp. NPDC048182
GCGGTGCAGTCCTAGACAGCTCCACCACACCGGAGGTCTTCGCCATGATCAAGCACCCACGCGTGTCAACAACGCTCGTGATCAATACACCTAGCGCCTCACCCAGACCCCTGGCTCTCGGCCGCGAGCCATGAGATCGTCCGCGAGTGCCCGACACCAAGGGGAAACGACCACGGCGCGCCCCGACGACCGCACCGCATCCGCCCTGCGCTTCGCCGTGGCCACGGTCTGAAGCCCCCGAGCCACGGCATCGGCCGGTCCCTCACCACCTTCTTGCATAAAAATGCGGCTATCCGTATAGTCGTGCCATCAAGGAGGAGGTTTTCCATGTCGGTACGCGCGGCGGTCGCCGGAGCGAGCGGATACGCGGGCGGAGAGCTGCTGCGGCTGCTCCTGGCGCACCCGGAGGTCGAGATCGGCGCCCTGACCGGCAACAGCAACGCCGGACAGCGGCTCGGCGCGCTCCAGCCGCATCTGCTGCCGCTGGCCGGGCGGGTCCTCGAGCCCACCGCGCCCGAGGTGCTGGCCGGGCACGACGTCGTCTTCCTCGCACTGCCGCACGGGCAGTCCGCCGCCGTCGCCGAGCAGCTCGGGCCCGACACCCTGGTCGTGGACATGGGCGCCGACTTCCGGCTGAAGGACCCGGCCGACTGGGAGCGCTTCTACGGCTCCCCGCACGCCGGCACCTGGCCCTACGGCCTCCCCGAACTGCCGGGTGCCCGCACCGCGCTGGAGGGGTCCAAGCGCATCGCGGTGCCCGGCTGCTACCCCACCGCCGTGTCGCTGGCCCTCTTCCCGGCCTACGCCGGCGCCCTCGCCGAGCCCGAGGCCGTGATCGTCGCCGCCTCCGGCACCTCGGGGGCCGGCAAGGCGGCCAAGCCGCACCTGCTGGGCAGCGAGGTCATGGGCTCCATGACGCCGTACGGCGTGGGTGGCGGCCACCGGCACACCCCCGAGATGATCCAGAACCTCGGCGCGGTGGCCGGCCGACCCGTCACCGTCTCCTTCACGCCGACCCTCGCCCCGATGCCCCGCGGCATCCTCGCCACGTGCAGCGCCAAGGCCGTGGCCGGGGTCACGGGGGAGTCCCTGCGCGCCGCCTACGAGAAGGCGTACGCCGACGAGCCCTTCGTGCACCTGCTGCCCGAGGGCCAGTGGCCGGCCACCGCGTCCGTGTACGGGTCGAACGCCGCGCAGGTGCAGGTGGCGTACGACGAGGCCGCGGGCCGCGTCATCGCCGTCAGCGCCATCGACAACCTGACCAAGGGCACCGCCGGCGGTGCCGTCCAGAGCATGAACATCGCCCTGGGCCTCGACGAGACCACCGGACTGACGACGATCGGAGTTGCGCCGTGAGCGTGACGGCAGCGAAGGGATTCACGGCGGCGGGCATCGCCGCCGGGATCAAGGAGAACGGCAACCCCGACCTGGCCCTCGTGGTCAACACCGGCCCCCGCCGCGCCGCCGCCGGCGTCTTCACCGCCAACCGCGTCAAGGCCGCCCCCGTCCTCTGGTCCGAGCAGGTGCTCAAGGGCGGGCAGCTCGCCGCCGTCGTCCTCAACTCGGGCGGCGCCAACGCCTGCACGGGACCGCAGGGCTTCCAGGACACCCACGCCACCGCCGAGAAGGCCGCCGAGCTGCTCGGCTGCGGTGCCGGCGAGGTCGCCGTCTGCTCCACCGGGCTGATCGGCGTGACGCTGCCCATGGACAAGCTGCTCCCGGGCGTCGCGACCGCCGCCGGGCAGCTCTCCGAGCACGGCGGCGAGAAGGCCGCCATCGCCATCAAGACCACCGACACCGTGCACAAGACGTCCGTGGCCGGCGGCGACGGCTGGACCGTCGGCGGCATGGCCAAGGGCGCCGGCATGCTCGCCCCCGGCCTCGCCACCATGCTCGTCGTCCTCACCACCGACGCCGACCTGGACGCGGCCGTGCTCGACCGGGCGCTGCGTGAGGCCACCCGGGTCACCTTCGACCGGGTCGACTCCGACGGCTGCATGTCCACCAACGACACCGTGCTGCTGCTCGCCTCCGGCGCCTCCGGCACCGCCCCCGAGTACGCGGAGTTCGCCAAGGCCGTCCGCGCCGTCTGCGACGACCTCGGGCAGCAGCTCATCCGCGACGCCGAGGGCGCCAGCAAGGACATCAAGGTCGAGGTCGTGAACGCCGCGAGCGAGGACGACGCCGTGCTCGTCGGCCGCACCATCGCCCGCAACAACCTGCTCAAGTGCGCCGTGCACGGCGAGGACCCCAACTGGGGCCGCGTCCTGTCCGCCATCGGCACCACCACCGCCGTCTTCGAGCCCGACCGGCTGAACGTCGCCATCAACGGCGTCTGGGTCTGCAAGAACGGCGGCGTCGGAGAGGACCGCGAGCTGGTCGACATGCGCTACCGGGAGGTCCACATCGTCGCCGACCTCGCCGCCGGCGACGCGGGCGCGGTCATCTGGACCAACGACCTCACCGCCGACTACGTCCACGAGAACAGCGCGTACTCCTCATGAGCACCCCCACCCGCAAACACACCGCCCTGCCCAAGGCGCAGACCCTCATCGAGGCGCTGCCCTGGCTGACCCGGCACCACGGCAAGACGGTCGTCATCAAGTTCGGCGGCAACGCCATGATCGACGACGAGCTCAAGGCCGCCTTCGCCCAGGACGTCGTCTTCCTGCGCCACGCCGGCCTCAAGCCCGTCGTCGTGCACGGCGGCGGCCCGCAGATCAGCCGCGCCCTGGACCGGCACGGCATCGTCAGCGAGTTCAAGGCCGGCCTGCGCGTCACCACCGAGGACGCCATGGACGTCGTCCGCATGGTGCTGGCCGGCCAGGTCCAGCGCGAGCTGGTCGGCCTGCTCAACCGGCACGGACCCTTCGCCGTCGGCCTCACCGGCGAGGACGCGCACACCCTCACCGCCACCAAGCACCTGCCCGAGATCGACGGCGCGCCCGTCGACATCGGCCGGGTCGGCGAGATCACCGAGATCGACACCGGCGCCATCGAGGCGCTGCTCGCCGACGGCCGCATCCCGGTCGTCTCGTCGGTGGCCCGTTCCCAGGACGACCATCATGTCTACAACGTCAATGCTGATACGGCGGCTGCGGCACTCGCTGCGGCACTGGGCGCCGAGACCCTCATGGTCCTCACCGACGTCGAGGGCCTCTACGAGGACTGGCCGCACTCCGACGAGGTGATCAGCCGCCTGACCGCCGCCCAGCTGGAGAAGCTGCTGCCCGAGCTGTCCTCCGGGATGGTGCCGAAGATGGAGGGCTGCCTGCACGCCGTGCGCCACGGGGTGCAGACCGCCCGCGTCATCGACGGCCGGGTGCCGCACTCCATCCTGCTGGAGATCTTCACCGACGAGGGCATCGGCACGATGGTCGTGCCCGACGCGCATGAGGGGGATGCCGTATGACCAACCAGGAACTCACCGCCCGGTGGCAGGGCGCGCTGATGAACAACTACGGCACACCCCGGCTGCCCCTGGTGCGCGGCGTCGGCGCCCGGCTGTGGGACGCGGACGGCGCCGAGTACCTCGACTTCGTCGGCGGCATCGCGACCAACGCCCTCGGGCACGCCCACCCCGCGGTGGTCGAGGCCGTGAGCCGGCAGATCGCCTCCCTCGGGCACGTCTCCAACCTCTTCATCGCCGAGCCGCCCATCGCGCTGGCCGAGCGGCTCCTCCAGCACTTCGGCCGCCAGGGCCGGGTCTACTTCTGCAACTCCGGCGCCGAGGCCAACGAGGGCGCCTTCAAGATCGGCCGGCTCACCGGGCGCCCGCACATGGTCGCCACCGACGGCGGCTTCCACGGCCGCACCATGGGCGCCCTCGCGCTGACCGGCCAGCCCGCGAAGCGGGCGCCCTTCCGCCCGCTGCCCGGCGACGTCACCCACGTGCCCTACGGCGACGCGCAGGCGCTGGCCGCGGCGGTCACCGAGGACACGGCGCTGGTCGTCATCGAGCCGATCCAGGGTGAGAACGGCGTGGTCGTGCCGCCCCCCGGCTACCTCAAGGCCGCCCGCGCCATCACCGCCGCCACCGGCGCGCTGCTGGTCCTGGACGAGGTACAGACCGGGATCGGGCGGACCGGCAACTGGTTCGAGTACCAGGCCCACGAGGGCGTCCTGCCGGACGTCGTCACCCTCGCCAAGGCCCTGGGCGGCGGGCTGCCGCTGGGCGCGACCGTCGCCTTCGGGCGGGCCGCCGAGCTGTTCCAGCCGGGGCAGCACGGCACGACGTTCGGCGGCAACCCGGTCGCCTGCGCCGCCGGGCTCGCCGTCCTCGACACCATCGCGGACGAGGGGCTGCTGGAGAACGTCAAGCGGCAGGGCGCCGCGCTGCGGGAGGGCGTGGAGGGCCTCGGCCATCCGCTGGTCGCCCATGTACGGGGCGCGGGGCTGCTGCTGGGTATCGTGCTCACCGGGCCGCACGCACCCCGGGTGCAGCAGGCGGCCCAGGACGCCGGAATCCTCGTGAACGCGCCCGCCCCCGACGTCGTACGGCTGATGCCGCCGCTGAACGTCGGCGACGACGTGGTGGACGCCTTCCTGCGGGCGCTGCCCGGCGTCCTCGACCGGGCCGGACGAACCGGAGAATGAGACGACGATGAGCCAGGCGCAGCACGAGACCGAGCCCGAGCAGACCGGGGGGCCCGCCGTGCCGCAGACGCGTACGGCGCGGCACCGCCGGATCGTGGACATCCTCAACCGGCAACCGGTGCGGTCGCAGAGCCAGCTGGCGAAGCTGCTGGCCGACGACGGGCTGACCGTCACGCAGGCGACGCTCTCCCGGGACCTGGACGAGCTGAACGCGGTGAAGATCCGCAACACCGACGGCGACCTCATCTACGCGGTGCCCAGCGAGGGCGGCTTCCGCACGCCGCGGGCGCCTCTCGGCGGGTCGGCGAAGGAGGAGCGGATGCGGCGGCTCTCGGCGGAGCTGCTGATCTCCGCGGAGGCTTCGGCGAACCTGGTCGTCCTGCGGACCCCGCCGGGGGCCGCGCAGTTTCTCGCCTCGGCCATCGACCAGGCGGAGCTGCACGACATCCTGGGGACCATCGCGGGGGACGACACGGTGATGCTGATCAGCCGGGACCCGGTGGGGGGCCAGGCCCTCGCCGACCACTTGCTGCGCCTGGCCCAGAACGGAACCTGACGTCCGTGGTGCGGGTGCTTCGCCGGGTGCGGGCGCGTCGTGGCTGGTCGCGCGGTTCCCCGCGCCCCTAAGGGCACGCAGTCCCGCCCGCTCCGACTCGTCCGAGCCTCTCTCACCTCGCGAACGACTCGCTGTGGATCCGCCGCGCCGGTACACCCGCCCCGCGCAGCGCCTCGTGCACCGACCGGGCGAAACCGGGCGGCCCGCACAGGAACACGTCGTGTCGGTCCAGGTCCGGGATCTTCCGGCGCAGCGACTCCGCCGAGATGTCCGGGCGCTCCCCGTCGGGGCCGTTCACCGCGTACATCAGCCGTGCCCCGCGCCGCTCGGCGATCCCGGCCAGCTCGCCCCACAGCGCCAGGTCCCGGGTGCTGCTGGCCCGGTAGAGCAGCGTGATGTCCCCGGCCGCGCCGGGCAGCGTCTCGAACAGCGCCCGCATCGGCGTGATCCCGACCCCGCCGGCCACCAGGAGCACCTTGCCCCGGCTGCGGCGCCGCGCGGTCAGCGCCCCGTACGGGCCCTCCGCCCACACCCGGGTGCCGGGCGCCAGGCCGCGCAGCCCGGCGCTGTGGTCGCCGACGGCCTTCACCGTGATCCGCAGCAGCTCCGGGCGCGGCGCCGCCGACAGCGAGTACGGGTGCGAGCCGGACCGCATCCCCGGCGCCAGGAACCGCCACCGGAAGAACTGCCCGGCCTCCGCGCCCATCCGGTGCAGCCGCCGCCCGCCGATCAGCACCGACACGATTCCCGGCGCCTCCTCCACCACCGCCTCGACCCGCATCCGGTGGCGCAGGTTCAGCCGCACCGGCGTCAGGACGCGGTACCAGAGGACCAGCGCGGTCACCGACCCGTACAGCGCGTACCAGGCGGTCCGCGCCGCCGGCTCCACGGCGAAGTCGTTGCCCTCGCTCAGCTGGTGCCAGAAGGTCAGGAACACCGCCGCGTAGGTCAGCAGGTGCACGTGGTACCAGAGGCCGTAGGGGAGCCGGCGGCGGACGGGGCCCGCCGACAGCAGGCCGATGAGCAGCAGCAGCCCGGTGCCGACGGCCGCCTTGCCGAGGTCGGGCAGGCCGGTCACCGAGTCCGCCGTCTGGGCGACGATGCCGCCGAGGCCCCGGCCTGACCGCGCCGCGTAGCCCCACATGACCAGGAAGAGGTGGGCGAGGACCAGGCAGAGCGTGTAGCGGCCGGTCGTCGCGTGCCGGCGGGCGACCCGGTCGGAGCCCACCCGCCGCTCCAGGGCCGGCACCCGGGCCATCTGGAGGACGACCAGGGCCATGAGGTAGCCGGCCAGGAGTCCGGTGACGCGCCCGGCGCTCAGGATCCGGTCCGTGCCGCCCGAAACGGCGGGCGTGTCGCGCCACCACAGCCACAACACGCCCGCCGCGCCCGCCCAGACGGCGAGCAGCAGGGGCACCGCCGGGGAGCGGCGTGGCCGGATGCGGCGCATCGTCTGGCGGCGGGCGGCACGGCCGCCGGCGAGCGTGGTGGTCACGGTTCCTCCGTGGGACTCGGCCCTGGCCCACCAGTACGCGCCCCGCCGTCCGGCTGTTCAGCCGGTCCCGGGTACGGGCTCAGTACCGGGTGACCGCCGTGCCGCCGCCCGCCGTGCCGATCGCCAGGTGCGGGTGGGCCGCGGGATCCGCCCAGGCGAGGAGCGCCCGCATCGCGTCCACCGGCACCGACACGCAGCCGGCCGTCGCGCCCTCGCCGTTCACGTGCAGGAAGATGCCCGCGCCGCGCCCCCGTACCGGGCGGTCGTAGTTGAAGCCGACCACCAGGGCGTGGGCGTACTGCTCCGGGTAGGTGATCAGGTGCTCCGCCTCGGCGGCCCGGCAGTCCGCGGCCCGCGGCTCGCTCCAGCGGTTGTACGCGCCCGAGTCGTTGTCCTGGCACCACCAGGAGTCCTCGTGCACCCGGCGGTAGGTGTACGCCGTCCCGGGCGGGGCCGCCGCGATGCCGAAGGCGTAGGGGAGGTCGTACAGCCCGGTGGGGGTGGTGTTCGTGCCCTGCTCGCGCGTCGTCCCCTCGGTGAGGCCCTGCGCGCCGAAGCGGGCGGGCGCGGAACCGGTGTGCACCCAGCCGTCACCCGAACGGTCCCACCACTCGACGAGGCCCGTGGTGGATCCCGTGCCGGGGGCGACGGCGGTGATGAGCTGGCGTCCGCCACCGGTGTCCGCCATGCGCTCGGGCAGCGGCGGTGAGCCCTCGGCCGGCGCGGCGGCCACGGCGAGGGCGGAGACGGCGAGGAGGCCGGCGAGGAGAGCGGGGCGCATGGCTCAGACCGTAGGGGGAGGCGGCGGCGACGGCAGCCGGGGAGAGCCGTACGGGAAGACCGCGGATTGACTACCCATGCAAGTCTCTGCATACTCATGCAGAGAAGGTTCCGACGGCCCAGAGGAGCAACGCAAGTGAGCAGCAACAGCGGTGACGTCCGGCTCTGGGGCGGCCGTTTCGCCGACGGCCCCGCCGAGGCCCTGGCCAAGCTGTCCGCCTCCGTCCACTTCGACTGGCGGCTCGCGCCCTACGACATCGCCGGCTCCCGTGCCCACGCGCGCGTGCTGCACACCGCCGGGCTGCTCACCGAGGACGAGCTGACCCGGATGCTCGCCGGGCTCGACCGGCTGGAGGCCGACGTGGCCTCCGGCGCCTTCACCGGCACGATCGCCGACGAGGACGTGCACACCGCCCTGGAGCGCGGCCTGCTGGAGCGTCTCGGCCCCGACCTCGGCGGCAAGCTGCGCGCCGGCCGGTCCCGCAACGACCAGATCGCCACCCTCTTCCGGATGTACCTGCGCGATCACGCCCGCGTCCTCGGCGGCCTGGTCGCCGACCTCCAGGAGGCCCTGGTCGGCCTCGCCGAGGCCCACCCGGACGTGGCGATGCCCGGCCGCACCCACCTCCAGCACGCCCAGCCGGTGCTCTTCGCCCACCACGTCCTCGCCCACGTCCAGGCGCTGTCCCGGGACGCCGAGCGGCTGCGCCAGTGGGACACCCGCACCGCCGTCTCGCCCTACGGCTCCGGCGCCCTGGCCGGCTCCTCGCTCGGCCTCGACCCGGAGGCGGTCGCCCGCGACCTCGGCTTCGAGGGGGGCAGCGCCGGCAACTCCATCGACGGCACCGCCTCCCGGGACTTCGCCGCGGAGTTCGCCTTCATCACCGCGATGATCGGGGTGGACGTCTCCCGGATCGCCGAGGAGATCATCCTCTGGAACACGAAGGAGTTCTCCTTCGTCACCCTGCACGACGCCTTCTCCACCGGCTCCTCGATCATGCCGCAGAAGAAGAACCCGGACATCGCGGAGCTGGCGCGCGGCAAGTCGGGCCGGCTGATCGGCAATCTGACCGGCCTGATGGCCACCCTCAAGGCCCTGCCGCTCGCGTACAACCGCGACCTCCAGGAGGACAAGGAGCCGGTCTTCGACTCCATCGACCAGCTGGAGGTCCTGCTCCCGGCCTTCACCGGCATGATGGCCACGCTCACCGTGCACCGCGAGCGGATGGCGGAGCTGGCCCCGGCCGGCTTCTCCCTCGCCACCGACATCGCCGAGTGGCTGGTCCGCCAGGGCGTGCCCTTCCGGGTCGCCCACGAGGTGGCCGGCAGTTGCGTGAAGGCCGCCGAGGCCGAGGGCAAGGAGCTGGACGAGCTGACCGACGAGCAGTTCGCGAAGATCTCCGCCCATCTCACCCCCGAGGTCCGCACCGTCCTCGACGTCCCCGGCGCCCTCGCCTCCCGCAACGGCCGCGGCGGCACCGCCCCCGAGGCGGTCGCCGTCCAGCTCACGGAGGTCAAGGCCGACCTGGCCGGTCAGCGGGAGTGGGCCGAAGCGGGCAAGTAGTCGCCGGGTGGGCGCGGGGCATCGCGGTTACGTTGGTCGGCAGAGCCGCAGTGCCGACCGAACGGAGCCCGCGATGCCCTTCGCCCGCCTGGCCGAGGCGACCACCCCCACCGCCCACCTCGGTCTCGGCCTCGCCGCCGTGGGCCGCCCCGGGTACCTGAACCTCGACCGCGAGCGCGACCTGCCCGCCGAGCGCAGCGTCCAGGCGCTGCGCCGGCGCGCCCACGACCTCCTCGACGCCGCCTACGCGCAGGGCGTGCGCTATGTCGACACGGCCCGCTCCTACGGGCGCGCGGAGGAGTTCCTCGCCGACTGGCTGCGCGAGCGGCCGGACGTCACCGACGTGGTCGTCGGCAGCAAGTGGGGCTACACCTACACGGCCGACTGGGCGACCGAGGCCGAGCGGCACGAGGTCAAGGACCACGCCCTGGCCACCTACGAGCGTCAGCGCGCCGAGACCGACGCCCTGCTCGGCGACCGCCTCGACCTCTACCAGATCCACTCGCTCACCCCGGACAGCCCGGCCCTCACCGACAAGGAGCTGCACGCGCGGCTCGCCGAGGCCGCCGCCGGCGGACTCACCGTCGGCTTCTCCACCAGCGGCCCCGCCCAGGCCGACACCATCCGCGCCGCACTCGCCGTGACGGTCGACGGCGAGCCCCTCTTCCGCACCGTGCAGTCGACGTACAACGCCCTGGAGACCTCCGCCGGGCCCGCGCTGCGGGAGGCGCACGAGGCCGGGCTCACCGTGCTCGTCAAGGAGGCCATGGCCAACGGGCGGCTCGCCGACCCGCACGCGCCGGCCGCCCTGAAGGCGGTCGCCGAGGAGACCACCCTTGGCTGCGACGCCGTCGCCCTCGCCCTGGTGCTGCGGCAGCCGTGGGCCGGCGTCGTCCTTTCCGGCGCCGCCACCGTGGGCCAGCTCGGCTCCAACCTGCACGCCGCCGCGGTGGACCTGGACGACGACCAGGTGGCCCTGCTCACCTCCCTCGCCGAGGAGCCGGCGGCCTACTGGGAGCGGCGCGGCGGAATGCCGTGGCACTGAGCGGCACGTCCTGTCGCTGGTCCAAGCTGATCCAATGAGTCACACACGCCTTGCGTGAGACATTCATGTCTCACATGGGTTATCGTTGTCTCATGGCTGTCGATCGTGACCAGGTGCTGCGCAGTGCCGCCGCCCTGCTGACCCGCAAGGGCACCGCGACCATGGACGAGGTCGCCCGGGCGGCCGGCATCAGCCGCGCCACCCTGCACCGGCACTTCGCCGGGCGCGACGCCCTCGTCCGGGCCCTGGAGGCGCTCGGCATCGCCGAGTGCGAGGCCGCCCTGGACGCGGCCCGCCTGGACGAGGGGCCCGCGGCCGACGCGGTGCGCCGCCTGGTCGCCGAGATCGAGCCGGCGGCCGGTCTGCTGTCGTTCCTCTACACCGAGAATCAGCTGTTCGAGGGCGAGGAGCAGCACGCCGGCTGGGCCCGCGTCGACGCCCGGATGGCCGCCGTCTTCCACCGCGGCCAGGCGGGCGGCGAGTTCCGCATCGACCTCACCCCGGCCTGGCTCACCGAGGCGCTGTACGGCCTGCTGGCCTCCGGCGCCTGGGCGGTGGCCGAGGGTCGGGTGGCCCGCAACGACTTCACGCACATGATCGTCGAGCTGCTGCTCGGCGGCGCACTGAGAAGAGAGGGATCATGACCCGCACCCTGCGGTCGGCACCGGCGAACGAGGACGTGAGGCGCCCGGGCCGCTGGCTCGCGTTGTCCGTCCTGGTGCTGGCCGTACTCCTGGTGGCCGTCGACGCGACCGTCCTCGGCCTCGCGACGCCGTACATCAGCGAGGACCTGCGGCCCTCCGGGACCCAGCTGCTGTGGATCGGCGACGTCTACTCCTTCGTCATCGCCGGCCTGCTCGTCTCCATGGGCAGCCTCGGCGACCGCATCGGGCGCAAGCGGATCCTGCTGGTCGGCGCCACCGCGTTCGGCGCGATCTCGGTCCTCAACGCCTACGCCACCAGCCCCGAACTGCTGATCGTCGCCCGGGCCCTGCTCGGTGTCGCGGGCGCCACCCTGATGCCCGCCACCCTCGCCCTGATCCGCAACATCTTCCACGACCCGCGCGAGCGCAGCCTCGCCGTCGGCATCTGGGGCGCCACCGCCTCCGCCGGCACGGCGGTCGGCCCGATCGCGGGCGGCTTCCTCCTGGAGCACTTCTGGTGGGGCTCGGTCTTCCTGATCAACCTGCCCGTGATGGCCGTCCTGGTCCTGGTCGGCGTCAAGCTGCTGCCCGAGTCCCGCAACCCCAGCCCCGGACCCTGGGACCTGCTCAGCGTCCTGCTGTCCCTCGTGGGCATGGTCGGCGTCGTCTACGCCGTCAAGGAGGCCGCCGCGCACGGGTTCTCCTGGGCCACGCTCGCCGTGGGCCTGCTCGGCGCCGCCGCGCTCTACGGGTTCGTGCACCGGCAGCTGACCATGCCGGTCCCGCTGCTCGACATGCGGCTGTTCCGCAACCGCGGTTTCAGCGGCGCGGTGCTGGCCGACCTGCTGACCATCCTCGGCCTGTCCGGCCTGGTGTTCTTCCTCTCCCAGTACCTCCAGCTCGTCCAGGGCCGCGCCCCGTTCGAGGCCGGCCTCGCCGAACTGCCCGCCGCGGTCGGCGCGGTGGCCGCGGGCCTTGTCGCCGGCCGCGCCGCCCGGCGCTTCTCGGTGCGCGCGGTGGTCTCCGGGGGCCTCGCCGCGATCGGCCTCGCCCTCGCCGCGCTGACCGTCATCGGCCAGAACACCGGCTACCCGCTGCTCGGCACCGCCCTGCTGGTGGTGGGCGTCGGCGCCGGGTTCTCCTTCACCGTCACCGCCGACGTCATCCTCTCCAGCGTCTCGGGGGAGCAGGCCGGTGCCGCCTCGGCGGTCTCGGAGACGGCCTACGAGCTGGGCGCCGCCCTCGGCATCGCCCTGCTCGGCTCCATCGTCACCGGCGTCTACCGCGATTTCACCGGCCCGGCCGGCACCCCGGCCGCCGCCCACGAGTCGCTCGGCGGCGCGGTGGAGGCGGCTGCGGGGATGCCCGCCGCCCAGGGGGAGGCGCTGCTGGACGCCGCCCGGCAGGCGTTCGTCGACGGCCTCACCCTGGCCTCCGGAGCCGGCGCGGCCGTGCTGCTGGCCGCCGCCGCGGCCTCCTGGTTCCTGCTGCGTGGCCAGCGCCTGGAGGACGGGATCGAACACCCGTAGCGCTCAGGCGTCCGCGCGGGGCACCGGAGCGCCCTGGCCCGGGGCAAGGTGCCCCGAGTTCTGCCTGAGCGCCCTCAAGCCCTGAGTGCCCTAGGCCGCTTCCTTGGCCTTGCTGGCGTACATGTCCACGTACTCCTGGCCGGACAGCCGCATGACCTCGGTCATCACCGAGTCGGTCACCGCGCGCAGCACGTAGCGGTCGCGGTCCATGCCCTCGTAGCGGGAGAACTCCAGCGGCTCGCCGAAGCGCACCGTGACCCGGCCGGGCCGGGGCAGACCCGCGCCGCCCGGCTGGAGCCGGTCGGTGCCGATCATGGCGAACGGCACCACCGGGGCGCCGGTCATCAGGGTGAGCCGGGCGATACCGGTGCGGCCCCGGTACAGCCGGCCGTCGGGGGAGCGGGTGCCCTCCGGGTAGATGCCGAAGACCCTGCCCTCCTCGAGGATCCGGCGGCCCGTCATCAGCGCCGCCACCCCGCCCCGGCCTCCGTCGCGGTCGACCGGGATCATGCCGACGCCGGTGAAGAACCAGGCCATCACGCGGCCCTTGACGCCCTTGCCGGTGACGTAGGAGTCCTTGCCGATGAAGTGGACCTGCCGCTCGCAGACGAGGGGCAGGATCACCGAGTCGATGAACGTCACGTGGTTGCCGGCGAGGATCACCGGCCCGTCGCCCGGGATGTTCTCCACGCCCTCCACTCGCGGGCGGAACATCAGGCGCATGAGCGAACCGAACGTGGCCTTGATGAAGGCGAAGCGGGACAACGGGTCCTCCGGCGTCGGAGCTGCGGTATGAATCTGTGCGGTGTGCGGCTGCGCGGGATGAGTCCGCGCAGGTGAGGACATTACTCGCGGCAACGGGTCCCCCGCACGTCGGGTCACCCGGCTCTTACACCAGGTTGACGCCTGTTCACCTGCGGTGCTCTCGCGTAGCGCGGCCGTAACACGGGACGGCGCCGTGAGACGGCTCACGCCGCCGGCGCCACCCGCGCCACCCCCTCGCGTACCCCCGCCCGGGGCCCCCAAGCCGACGCCCCGTCACCCGTCCCGCCCCACCCGCCCGTCCGCGCCCACCCGACATCCCGCGCCCCCCGGCCGTTCCGCCCGCGGTCTCCCGCCCGACACCCGGGCGCCCCTACGATCGCCCGGCAGCGACGGTCGACGGGTGGGAGGCGCTCATGGGAACGCAAGGGTCTGGCGGGCGGGAGGGCCGCACCGGGCGGCGGGCGGTCCTCGGCGCGGCGGTACTGGGCGCGGGCGGCGCCGTCCTCGGCGCCACGGGCTCGGCTGCGGCGGCCGGAGCCCGGCACGGAGACGGCGGGCGCGGCGGGCTGAAGGGCCTGCCCGTCCCCACGATCATCGGCCACCGCGGCGCCAGCGGCTACCGGCCCGAGCACACCCTCGGCTCCTACCAGCTCGCCCTCGACCTCGGCGCGGACATCGTCGAGGCCGGCGACCTCGTGCCGACCAGGGACGGCCACCTGGTGTGCCGGCACGAACCGGAGATCGGCGGCACCACCGATGTCGCCGCCCACCCCGAGTTCGCCGTCCGCAGGCGGACCAAGGTGCTCGACGGCGTCTCCACCACCGGCTGGTTCACCGAGGACTTCACCCTCGCCGAGCTGAAGACGCTGCGCGCCACCGAGCGCATCCCGGCCAACCGGCCGCACAACACCCTCTACGCCGGCCGCTGGGAGATCCCCACCTTCGAGGAGGTGCTGCGCTGGCAGGACGAGCAGACCCGCAAGCGCGGCAAGCAGGTGTGGATCTACCCCGAGCTGAAGCACCCCACCTACTTCCGGGCGCTCGGCCTCGGCACCGAGGAGCGCCTGGCCCGGGTGCTCGGCCGGCACGGCAAGGACCGGCGCGACTCGCCCGTCCTCATCCAGTCCTTCGAGCCGACCAGCATCCGGCGGATGAGCCGCCTGGTCGGCAACCCGCTCGCGGTGCTGCTCTCCACCGCCGACAGCCGCCCCTACGACTTCACCGCGACCGGCGACCCGCGCACCGTCGCCGACCTCGTCACGCCCAAGGGCCTCGCGGAGATCGCCCGTTACGCCCAGGGCATCGGGCCGACCCTCGACCTGGTCATCCCGAAGGACGCCGCCGGCCGGCTCACCGAGCCGACCACGCTGGTGCGCGACGCGCACCGGGCCGGCCTGATCCTCCACCCGTACACGATGCGCAACGAGAACCCCTTCCTGCCCGCCGAGTTCCGCAAGGGCACCGCCCCGGACGCCTACGGGGACGCCTTCGGCGCCTTCCGGGCCTACTTCGCCACCGGCATCGACGGCGTCTTCACCGACAACCCGGACACCGGGGTCCTGGCCCGCCAGGACTTCGTCAACGGCTGAGCGCGCGGCCCCGGAAGGAGTGAGATCGGGCCGCCCGGGCAACCGACCGCCCGGGCGGTCGCGTCGCCGCGCACATGAGCGCCACAGACCTCGCCGCGGACCACGCCAACGACCTGACCCCCGGCCTGATCGCCGCCCTGCGCCCCGTGCTCGCCGCCGAGTCCGCGGCCGAGGCGGCGGCCTGCGGGGCCGACCCCCGGGACCTCGAACAGGCCGTGTGGCTGCGCCTCCTCGAACGCCTCGGTGCCGACGGGCCGCCCCCGGACCCGCACCGCTGGCTGCGCGGCGCCGTGCGCGCCGAGGCCCGCCGCGTCCGGCGCCGCGACCGCGCCGAGCGGCCCTGGCGGCACGAACCAGCCGACGACGCCGAGCGCGAGCCGGAGGCGCTCGCCCTCACCGCCGTACGCCGGCGGGCCCTGCGCGACGCGGCACGCCGGCTGCCCGGCCGCTGCCCCCGGCTGCTGGCGGCGCTGCTGTCCGCCGAGGACCTCACCTACCGCGAGATCGCGGGGGAGTTGGGTATCTCACAGGGCAGTCTTGGACCGGAACGCGCCAGATGTCTGGCATGTCTGGGACGGCTGCTCACTGCGGAGGTTGCGGCCCGCCGAGGACGGGGATAGACGTGGGGGACCCACAGCTGATCAGGTGAGCGGGAGGCATGCACACATGGGCATGAGCGTGACCATCTCGGTGGCGACCGACCAGGACGCCGAGCAGATCTTCCGGTTGCAGTACCTCTGCTTCCAGAGCGAGGCGGCGCTGTACGGCAACTACCGCATCGACCCCCTCGTCCAGACCCTCGACTCCGTGCGCGAGGAGGTCGCCGGCACCTGCGTCTACGTGGCGCGGCTCGGCGAGGAGGTGGTCGGCTCGGTGCGCGGCCGGGTCGCCGAGGACGGCGCCGGGGCCATCGGCAAACTCTGCGTCCACCCCCGCCTCCAGGGCCACGGCATCGGTGCCCGGCTGCTGCGGGCCGCCGAGTCGGCGCTCACCGCCGAGCACGGGGCCGGCCGCTTCCGGCTGTTCACCGGCCACCGCAGCGAGGGCAACCTGCGCCTCTACCGCCGGGTCGGCTACCAGGTGGTGGGTACCGAGCAGGGCGCGGACGGCGTCTCGATGATCGTCCTGGAGAAGGCGGCCGAGGCCGCCCGGCCGGCGCAGACCTTCGCGGCCACCGCCTGAGCCGCGCGGCGACCGTCCGGCCGGACCGTCCGACGCACCGTCAGGCGGCCCGCCGGGCCCGGCGCAGCCAATACAGCGCGGAGAGCGGCAGCAGAACCGGGATGAAGAGGTAGCCCATCCCGTAGTCCGACCACACGGTCGCGTCGGGGAACGCGGACGGCTCCACCAGCGTCCAGGTCCCGACCGTCAGCACGCCCACAAGCTCGGCGGCGCAGCACACCACCGCCGCCCGGCGCGCGCGTTCGCCGCCGCGCACCAGCGTGTAGGTGATGAAGCCGTAGACGACGCCGGCGAGCGCCGACAGGCTGTAGGCCAGCGGCGCCCGGTCGAACTCGGTGGCGATCTGGTACACGGACCGCGAGACGGCACCGACCACCATCACGCCGTAGAGCCACACCAGCAGGATGCCGGGCCCGCTGATCAGCCGGTTCCCGGCCGGCCTCTCCCTCGTCGCCGCCACCTCAGCCTCCCCAGATGTCATAGAGCCGCACCTCCAGGACGGCGAGGACGCCGCCGCCGGCGGCGGCGGTCAGCGAGCCCCAGCGGCTGCGCTCGCCCAGCGACATGAAGCCGGCCGCCGGGACGCAGGCGAAGGCGCCCAGCAGATACGCCACGAAGATCGTGGTGCCCTGCTCCGGCTTCTCGCCCCGCGCCAGCTGCACCACGCCGATGACCAGCTGCACCAGCGCCAGGAACGAGACCGCGGCCATGCCGATGAAGTGCCAGTCCTTGGTCGGCTGGTCACGGTAGGCCGCCCAGCCGCACCAGGCGGCGAGCAGCAGCGCGGCGACACCGGTCACCAGCGTCAGGGCGTCGAGCATGGCGCCGAGCCTATTACGGCCGCACGGTCCCCCCGCGCCCGCCCCCGGCTCCCCGCGGTGGCCCCGGGGCCGTGGCGTTGGCCACAGCGCAACCGCCGGGTGCTCCCGCGCCGCCACCGCCGGGTCGGCTCGCCGCCCTTGTCCCCACTGGCCGGTGTCGTGATGTCGGGCGGGTCTCCCGCCGGGCAGGGCGTCCATCCATGTCCAGCATCCGGACGGTCGCGTCCGCTCGGAAGAACCGGTCTGCTTTACTGATCGCATGACCACGACGAGCGACCGCACCCCTGCGACCGAGGCGACCATGACGCCCGGTGCTCGTTGTATGTGTCGAATGTGCGCCTTCTAGAGGGCCCCCGCACCATCACCTGAGCCTCGCGCCCCGAAGCGAGCGCCCGACCGGCCCGTGCGACCGCGCCCACCGCGGCGCGCCCGCCGCCGGGCCGGGCCCCGCGCACACGTTTCTCCCTCGGTCCACTCGCCACCGCGAGAACCGTGCCGCGTCCCTGACCGCATGCACCCGTGCCGGGCACACCCACGCCCGCGCACTCGAACAGTGACGGAATCCCACGTGATCACCACATCGGGCCTCACCAAGGTCTACCGCACCGGCGGCCGGGAGGTCACCGCCCTGGACGGCGTCGACCTGCACGTCCGCGAGGGCGAGGTGTTCGGCGTCATCGGCCAGTCCGGCGCCGGAAAGTCCTCGCTCATCCGCTGCGTCAACCTCCTGGAGCGTCCCACCTCCGGCACGGTCACCGTGGCCGGCCGCGACCTCACCGCGCTGGCCGGCCGCGGCCCCCGGGCCGGCCGGGAGCTGCGGCAGGCGTGCAGCCGCATCGGCATGGTCTTCCAGCACTTCAACCTGCTCTCCACCCGGACCGTGCGGGACAACGTCGAACTGCCCCTGGAGATCCTCGGCCACTCCGGGAAGGAACGTTCCCGCAAGGCGCTCGAACTGCTCGACCTGGTCGGCCTCGCCGACAAGGCCAAGGCCTACCCGGCCCAGCTCTCCGGCGGCCAGAAGCAGCGCGTCGGCATCGCCCGCGCTCTGGCCGGCGACCCCGAGGTGCTGCTCTCCGACGAGGCCACCAGCGCCCTCGACCCCGAGACCACCCGCTCCATCCTCCAACTGCTGCGCGACCTCAACCGGCAGCTCGGCCTGACCGTCCTGCTCATCACCCACGAGATGAACGTCGTCAAGAGCGTCTGCGACTCGGCCGCCCTGATGGAGTGCGGGCGCATCGTGGAGTCCGGCACGGTCGGCGAACTGCTCGCCACCCCCGGCTCCGCACTGGCCGCCGCCCTCTTCCCGGTGGACGGCGAGCCCTCCGGGGACGACCGCACCGTCCTCGACGTCACCTTCCACGGCGAGGCCGCCACCCAGCCGGTCGTCTCCCGGCTGTCCCGGACCTACAACATCGACATATCGATCCTCGGCGCCGCCGTCGACACCGTCGGCGGCCTCCAGATCGGCCGGATGCGCATCGAACTCCCCGGCCGCTACGAGGACAACGTGGTGCCCGTCGGCTTCCTGCGCGAACAGGGCCTCCAGGTCGACGTGGTGACCCCCGCCGAGACCGTCCTGGTGAAGGAGGGTGCCAAGTGACCTGGTCGGAGATGCAGCCCCTGCTGTCGCAGGCGTGTTCCGAGACGTTCTCGATGGTGCTCTGGTCCACCCTGATCGCCGTCGTCGCCGGCCTGCCGCTCGGCATCCTCCTGGTCCTCACCGACCGGGGCGGACTGCTCCAGAACGTCGTCGCCAACAAGGTGATCGGCCAGATCGTCAACGTCGCCCGGTCCATGCCGTTCATCATCCTGATGGTCGCGCTGATGACCTTCACCCGCTGGGTCACCGGGACCACGATCGGCACCACCGCGGCCATCGTGCCGCTCGCCATCGGCGGCATCCCCTTCTTCGCCCGCCTGGTCGAGACGGCCGTGCGGGAGGTGGACCGCGGACTGGTCGAGGCCGTGCAGGCCATGGGCGGCAACACCTGGACGATCGTCCGCAAGGTCCTCGTCCCCGAAGCGCTGCCCTCGCTGATCGCCAGCACCACGACCACGATCATCGCCCTCATCGGCTACTCCGCCATGGCCGGCACGGTCGGCGGCGGCGGCCTCGGCGACCTCGCCGTCCGCTACGGCTACCAGCGCTTCGAGACCGAGCTGATGTGGATCACCGTGGCGGTCCTCGCCGTCGTGATCTCCCTGCTCCAGTTCGCCGGCGACTTCGCCGCCCGCGCCCTGCACCGCCGCGGCGGACGCTCGGGCCCCGCGCCCCGGCTCCGCCTGCTGAGGGCCAAGGAGCCCGACGCGGCCGGCGTCGGCAAGGTCGCGTAACCCCCTGTACGCCCCGTACACCCCACACGGGACAGCTCCACCCTTAAGGAAAGGCACTTTTCGTGCGTAACACCGCCAAGTTCACCACCGCCGTCCTCGCCGCCGGAGCCCTCACCCTCGGGCTGACCGCCTGCGGCTCCGGCGACGACTCCGGCTCCTCCGACACCAGCGGCCCGCTGGTCGTCGCCGCGAGCCCGACCCCGCACGCCGAGATCCTCAACTTCGTCAAGGACAAGCTGGCGAAGAAGGCGGGCCTCGACCTGGAGGTCAAGGAGTTCAGCGACTACATCACGCCCAACACGGCCACCGAGGACGGCTCGGTCGACGCCAACTACTTCCAGAACAAGCCGTACCTCGACGACTTCAACAGCAAGCGCGGCACCCACATCGTGCCCGTCGTCACGGTGCACCTGGAGCCGCTCGGCCTGTACTCCCACAAGGTGAAGAAGGCCGGCGAGCTGAAGAGCGGCGCGAGCGTCGCCGTCCCGAACGACGCCGTCAACGAGGCCCGCGCCCTCAAGCTGCTCGCGGCCAACGGCCTCATCGAGCTCAAGGACGGCGTCGGCAACGAGGCCACCCCGCGGGACATCACCGACAACCCCAAGGACCTGAAGTTCAAGGAGGTCGAGGCGGCCCAGACCCCGCGCTCCCTGGACGACGTGGACGCGGCCGTGGTCAACGGCAACTACGCCATCCCCGCCGGCCTGAAGCCCGCCGAGGACGCCCTGGTCCTGGAGTCCCCGAAGGACAACCCCTACGGCAACTTCCTCGCCGTGCAGAAGGGCCACGAGGACGACCCCCGGGTCAGGAAGCTCGCGAAGCTCCTCACCTCGCCCGAGGTGAAGAAGTTCATCGAGGACAAGTACGCCGGCTCCGTCCTCGCCTCCTTCTGAGCGACCCTCGCCTCTGGCCGAGGGCCCCGCCGGTCCGCACCGCCACCCCGTGGTGCGGGCCGGCGCTCCCATGCTGCATGCTGGGCAGTTCAGCAGGTCCTGACGGTTCCTCGGTTAACGGAGCGGCGCATGACGAGCACCTTCCCCAACATCTCCATCAGCACGGAGCGGTTGGTGCTGCGCCCCCTCGACGAGGACGACGTCCAGCCGCTCACCGCGATGATGAACGACGAGCAGGTCGCCGCCTGGACCTCCGTCCCCCAGCCCTTCACCGAGGACGGCGCCCGCACCTGGATCGACGCCTACGCCCCCGCCGAGCGCACCGCGGGCCGCGGCCTCGACCTCGCCGTCACCGAGTTCCTCACCCAGCGCCTGGTCGGCATCGTCCAGCTGACCCAGACCGACTGGCACGTACGGGCCACCGAGCTGTCGTACATCGTCGCCCCCTGGGCCCGCGGCGAGGGCTACGCCAGCGAGGCAGCGCTCGCCGCCGCGCACTGGCTCTTCGGCGACCAGAAGTTCGAGCGCGTCGAGCTGCGCACCGCGGCCGGCAACACCGCCTCCCAGCAGGTCGCCCAGAAGATCGGCTGCATCAGCGAGGGCGTGCTGCGCAACGCCTGCATAGCGCGGGTCCGCACCGAGGAGGGCACCTGGAGCGAGGTGCGCACCGACTTCATCGTCTGGAGCCTGCTCCCGGAGGACCTCGAGGGCTCGGCCGACCAGGGCGGCGACGGCACCTTCGCCGACTGGAACTGACCCGCCCGGGATCCCCGCCGGCGCACCGGGTACCCTCACACACCCCGGCCCACGGGCCCGCTACCGCGGGGAGACCCCGCACAGACCCAGGAGACTGACAACGATGGCCGACCGGGTCACGGTGATCGGCTGGGACGGCTCGCCGCTGACCGACGCGGCACGTTCCGCCCTCGGCGCCGCCACCCTGGTCGCCGGCGCCGCCCACCACCTGGCGCTGCCCGAGGTGCCGCCCGCCGCCGAGCGCGTCCGGCTCGGCAGCGTCGCCCTCGCCGCCCGCCGCGTCGCCGCCCACCGGGGCACCGCGGTCGTGCTCGCCGACGGCGACCCCGGCTTCTTCGGCGTCGTCCGCACGCTGCGCGCCCCCGAGTTCGGCCTGGAGGTCGAGGTCGTCCCGGCGGTGTCCTCGGTGGCCGCCGCCTTCGCCCGGGCCGGCATGCCCTGGGACGACGCCCATGTGGTGGTCGCCCACCCCCGCACCCTGCGGCGCGCGGTCAACGTATGCCGGGCCCACACCAAGGTCGCGGTCCTCACCTCCCCGGGCGCCGGCCCCGCCGAACTCGGCCTGCTCCTGGAGGGCGTCCACCGCACCTTCGTCATCTGCGAGGAGCTGGGCACCGCGCGCGAGCAGGTCACCGTGGTCACCTCCGACAAGGCCGCCGACCACACCTGGCGCGACCCCAACGTTGTCATCGTCGTCGGCGGCGCCCCGCGGCCGGCCGGGGCCGGTGCGGGCCTGGGCTCTGGTCAGGGGGGCGGCGCCGACGGCGGCTGGATCGCGGGCCGCGACCTCGCCGCCGGGCCGCGCGGCTGGTCGCTGCCGGCCGAGGCGTACGGCGGCGGCCTCGGCGAGGGCGAGACCGACCTGCTCCGCACCGCCCAGCTCGCCCGCCTCGGCCCCCGCACCGGCGACCTGGTCTGGGACATCGGCTGCGGCGGCGGGGCCTTCGCGACCGAGGCCGCCCGCGCCGGCGCCGCCGTCATCGCCGTCGACCAGGACCCCGAGGCGTGCGCCCGCACCGTGGCCGCCGGCCGGCGGTTCGGCGTGCAGCTCCAGATCGTGCGCGGCACCGCCCCGCACGTCCTGGAGAACCTGCCCGAACCCGACGTCGTCCGGGTCGGCGGCGGGGGAGCGGCCGTGGTCTCCGCGGTCGCCGACCGCCGCCCCCAGCGCATCGTCGCCCACGCGGCCACCCGCGACGCCGCCGAGCGCGTCGGCCGCGACCTCACCGAGCACGGCTACCGCGTCGAGTGCGCCCTCCTGCAGTCCGTCGGGCTCGACACCCGGTCCTGGACGGAGACCGAGCGGAGCGTCGCGTTCCTGCTCAGCGGGGTGCTGCCGGACCGTGCCCCGTGATCGTCCGGTCATACCGCGCGCGGTAGGCTGGCGGATCGTCGTGCCCTCCGGCCGGTCCGGTCCACGGGGTACGGCAGCACCCGGGGACGCGCAACGTGGCGCAGTCCACAGCGGGCCGTCGGCGATCAGGCTGACGGGACGGGGGGACGGCCGCGACAATGCCACTCAATGGCTTTGTCGCCTTTACCGGCGCGTCGTTCGTGCCGCACGGCACGCACGCTCGTTCTCCACTGCGGGGCGGTCGGTGCGCCGTCCCGGGTGAGCCGGCCGCAGGAGCACTAACCGATGGGCGAGGGGTACGCATGACCGACACCGGCCAGATCCCGGGCGAGGGGCTGCCGGAGGACGCAGGCACGGTCGACCGGCCTGGCGTCCCCGCACCCGGCGCGTACGCCTACCTCGCCGAGACCACCGTCGAGGACGAGGACCTGCTGCTGCCGGGCGCCCAGAGCGCCTGGGGCAACGAGGTCGCGCCGCCCGCGCCCGAGCCGGTCGTCGAGACCGTGCACCAGCCGGGCGCCCACGAGCTGTCGGGGCGCGACAGCGGCTCCGTCGACCTCGGCGCCGTCCGCCTGGCCGAACCGCCGGCCGCGCCCGCGCCGCCGCGCCGCCCCCTGCACCTCGGCCCGCCCATCCCCGACACCTCGGCCAGCCCGGTCCGCTCCCTCGCCGACCGCGGCCCCGCCGACGCGCCGCTCCGCCACGCCGGTCCGCCGACGTCCGGCCCCGAGTACCTCGACGTGCCGCCGACCGCGACGCCCTGGGGCGAGCCGGCGCCGGCTGCCGAAACGGTTGTCCCGATGCCGCAGCAGTCCTCCGGGGCGGAGGACGCCGCCCAGGCCGTGGTCGCCCGGCTGGCCTCCCAGGCGACGGGTGGCGACACCGCGGTGGCCGACGAGGGCGCCGCGCCCGGTCCCGAGGCCGACGCGAAGCCGCCGGAGGAGGCGCAGGGTGCGCAGGGCGACGCCGTGGCGGAGGAACCCGCTTCGCCGGCGGCCGTGCCCGAGTCGCAGGTGACGGCCGTCGTGGAGCCGGCGGCCGAGGCCGCGCCCGGTACGGAGACGGAGGCCGCGTCGGCCTCGCCCGAGCCCATTGCCGTGCCGGACGCGGAGGAGGAGCCCGGGGCCGCTGTCGCCCCGGTCCCGGACGACGCCCAGGAAACGGCAGCCGCTCCGGCGCCGGAGGCTCTTCCCGAGCCGGAGACGGTGCCGAACGCGCCGATCCCCGAGCCCGTCGCGGACACGGCGGCGGAGGAGGCGTCCGGCACGGCCATCACCGACGAGGCGGATGCCGCCCCGATCCCGGACGCCGCTCAGGTGCCGGATGCCGCCCCGATCCCGGACAGCGCCCAGGCGCCGGACGCCACCCAGGCGCCGGACGCCGTCTCGATCCCGGATGCCACCCAGGCGCCGGATGCCGCGCCGGTGCCGGACGCCGTGCCGGTCGTGGACGCCGTACTCGCGCCGGTCGCCGAGACAGCGCCCGAGTCCGAGCCCGTGCCCGACCCGGACACCGTGCCCGACCCGGACACCGTGCCCGCGCCGGACCCCGCGCCGCTCGCGGACGCCCTGCCGGAGGCGCACCCCGTGCCGGCCCCCGACGACGCCCTGCCCGAGCCTGCCGCCGAACCGCTTCCGGAGGCCCCGCCCGTGCCGGACGCCGTCGCGCCGCAGGCGGACAGCGTCCGGAGCACCGAGCCCGGTCGGACGCCCGACCTCGTCGCGGCCCCCGACCCGACCTCGGCCCCCGAGTCCGCACCCGCACCCGACTCCACCCCGGCCGCCCCCGAGCCGCTCCCGCACTCGGAGGCGCCCCAGGGCCCCCAGGCCGCCGAGGCTGCCCAGCCCCCGGCGCCCGCCCCCTCCCCGGCCCCCGCTGCCGAGGCCGCCTGGCTCGCCGCCGCCGAAGCCGGACAGGTCGGCGAGCCCGCCCCCCTCGGAGTGGACGGTGCGGAGCCGCCCGCCGCCCACCCCGACGAGCCCGCCGTACCGCAGGAACCCGCGTTCCCCGCGGCCCCCGCGGAGGGCCACTTCCTGCCGGTGGACGGCGCGCAGGTGCCCACCACCCCGCACCTCGCCCCCGAGGACCCGGCCCCGGCGGTTCTCGCACCGCGCGACGCCGAGGGCCACGGCCTCGTCCAGCACGCCGACGACCTGGACACCCGGGCCGCCGACCAGGAAGACCCGCACGACGTGGACACCACCACCACCGCCACCGCCGAGGCACCCGGCGCACCCGGCGCACCCGCGGCCACCCCCGAGGCACCCCGCGCCTTCGAGCCGCAGCCCCCCGCAGGCCCCGCCGCCCCCGCCTACGCCGACGCCGAGCGCGAGGCCGTGCTGAAGGTCATGCGCGAGCGCCGGGACATCCGCAACGGCTTCCGCGGCGACCCCATCCCGCACGAGGTGCTGCTCCGCGTCCTGGAGGCGGCCCACACCGCGCCCTCCGTCGGCCACTCCCAGCCCTGGGACTTCGTGGTCATCCGCTCCGCCGAGACCCGCCGCGCCATGCACGAACTGGCCGCCCGCCAGCGCGAGGCGTACGCGAGGTCGCTGCCCAAGGGCCGGGCCAAGCAGTTCAAGGAACTGAAGATCGAGGCCATCCTCGACACCCCGGTCAACATCGTCGTCACCGCCGACCCCACCCGCGGCGGCCGGCACACCCTGGGCCGCCACACGCAGCCCCAGATGGCGCCGTACTCCTCCGCGCTCGCCGTGGAGAACCTCTGGCTCGCCGCCCGCGCCGAGGGCCTGGGCGTCGGCTGGGTCAGCTTCTTCGACGAGCGCGAGATGGTCCGCGCCCTCGGCCTGCCCGACCACCTCGAGGTCGTCGCGTACCTCTGCGTCGGGTACGTCGACGAGTTCCCGGACGAGCCCGAGCTGATGCAGGCCGGCTGGTCCAAGCGGCGCCCGCTGTCCTGGGTCGTGCACGAGGAGACGTACGGCCGCCGCGCCCTGCCCGGCGAGGCCCCGCACGACCTGCTCGCCGAGACCGTCGCGCAGATCCGCCCGCTGGACGCCAAGGCGCTCGGCGAGGCGTGGGAGCGGCAGAAGCGCATGACCAAGCCGGCCGGCGCACTCGGGATGCTGGAGATCATCTCCGCCCAGCTGTCCGGCCTGTCCCGCCAGTGCCCGCCCCCGGTCCCGGAGCCCGCGGCGGTGGCGATCTTCGCCGGCGACCACGGCGTGCACGCCCAGGGCGTCACCCCTTGGCCGCAGGAGGTCACCGCGCAGATGGTGGCCAACTTCCTCGGCGGGGGAGCGGTGTGCAACGCCTTCGCCGGGCAGGTGGGCGCCGAGGTGTGCGTCGTGGACGTCGGCGTCGCCGCCGAGCTGCCCGCCACCCCCGGCCTGCTGCCCCGCAAGGTCCGCGCCGGCACCTCCGACATGACCACCGGGCCCGCGATGACCCGCGAGGAGGCCAAGCAGGCCGTCGAGGTCGGCATCGAGACCGCCCGCGACCTGGTCGCGGCCGGCAACAAGGCGCTGCTCACCGGCGAGATGGGCATCGCCAACACCACCGCGTCCGCGGCCCTCATCTCCGTCTTCACCGGCGCCGACCCGGCCGAGGTCACCGGCCGCGGCACCGGCATCAACGATGAGACGCTGGCCCGCAAGACCGAGGTCGTCCGCCGCGCCCTCGACTTCCACCGGCCCGACCCGGCCGACCCCCTCGGCGTACTCGCCGCGGTCGGCGGCTTCGAGCACGCCGCCATGGTCGGCCTGCTGCTCGGCGGCGCCTCCCTGCGCACGCCGGTGATCCTGGACGGCGTCAGCGCCGGCGCCGCCGCGTTGGTCGCCCGGGCCATCGCCCCGGAGGTCCTCGCGGCCTGCATCGCGGGCCACCGCAGCGCCGAGCCCGGGCACGTCGCCGCGCTGAACAAGCTGGGCCTGCGCCCCCTGGTCGACCTCGACCTCCGCCTCGGCGAGGGCACCGGCGCGCTGCTCGCCCTGCCGATGGTGCAGAGCACGGCCCGGGCGATGCACGAGGTCGCCACGTTCGACTCGGCGGGCGTGACGGAGAAGTAGCCCGCAGGGCACCGAAAGGGGCCGGCGGCGCGACCCGCGCCGCCGGCCCCGGCGCACCCTCCCGGCACCCCCGCGCCGTCCCGCCGTACCCTGAACCCGCCGCCCCGCGCACCCGCGCCGTGCGCCACCAGCCCCGCACCACCGCCACCACCCGCACGTCAGGGCCGCTCCAGAGCCGCAGCGCCCCGCACCGCCAGGACGAGGAGCCCACCCTCATGGCCGAACACCCCGCCTACCCCGTAGGTCTGCGACTCGCCGGCCGTCGCGTGCTCGTGCTCGGCGGCGGCCAGGTCGCGCAGCGCCGGCTGCCCGGTCTGATCGCGGCCGGGGCCGACGTCCGCCTCGTCTCCCCGTCGGCGACCCCTTCGGTGGAGGCCATGGCCGACGCGGGCGAGATCGTCTGGGAGCGCCGCCGCTACCAGGAGGGCGACCTCGACGGCGCCTGGTACGCCCTGATCGCCACCAGCGACCCGGCGGCCAACACCACCGCCTCCGCCGAGGGCGAGCGGAACCGGGTGTGGTGCGTGCGCTCCGACGACGCCGAGCAGGCGACCGCCTGGACCCCGGCCACCGGCACCAGCGAGGGCGTCACGGTCGCGGTGCTCGCCGCCGACGCCGGCGTCCGCGACCCCCGGCACACCGCCGCCATCCGCGACGCGGTCCTCGCCGGCCTCCAGGACGGCACGCTGGTCGCCCGCCACCACCGCCACCGCACCGCGGGCGTCGCCCTGGTCGGCGGCGGCCCCGGCGACCCGGACCTGATCACCGTGCGCGGCCGGCGGCTGCTCGCCGAGGCCGACGTGGTGATCGCCGACCGCCTCGGCCCGCGAGACCTGCTCTCCGAACTGCCTCCGCACGTCGAGGTGATCGACGCGGCGAAGATCCCGTACGGCCGCTTCATGGCCCAGGAGGCCATCAACAGCGCGCTGATCGAGCACGCCAAGCAGGGCAAGTCCGTGGTCCGCCTCAAGGGCGGCGACCCGTACGTCTTCGGCCGCGGCATGGAGGAGCTGCACGCCCTCGCCGAGGCCGGCATCCCCTGCACGGTCGTGCCCGGCATCTCCAGCTCCATCTCGGTGCCCGGCGCGGCCGGCATCCCGGTCACCCACCGGGGCGTCGCCCACGAGTTCACCGTGGTCAGCGGCCATGTCGCCCCCGACGACGAGCGCTCCCTGGTCGACTGGGCGTCGCTGGCCAAGCTCACCGGCACCTTGGTGATCCTCATGGGCGTCGACAAGATCGGGAAGATCGCCGAGGCCCTCGTCGCGCACGGCAAGGCCCCGGAGACCCCCGTCGCCCTGGTCCAGGAGGGCACCACGGCCGCCCAGCGCCGGGTGGACGCCACCCTCGCCACGGTCGCCGAGACGGTCGCCGCCCGGGACGTCAGACCGCCCGCCGTCATCGTCATCGGCGAGGTCGTCGCCGTCGGCCCCGACGGGACGGCCTGACCATGGCCGCCCCCGTCACCGTCGACGACCCCCGCGACCCGCGCCTCGCCGACTACACCGACCTCACCGACGTCGAACTGCGCCGCCGCCGCGAGCCCGCCGAGGGCCTGTTCATCGCCGAGGGCGAGAAGGTCATCCGGCGCGCCGCCGACGCCGGCTACGCGATGCGCTCCATGCTCCTCTCGGCGAAGTGGCTGGACGCCATGGGTGATCTGAT
This sequence comes from Streptomyces sp. NPDC048182, assembly GCF_043202555.1. Classification (NCBI taxonomy): domain Bacteria; kingdom Bacillati; phylum Actinomycetota; class Actinomycetes; order Kitasatosporales; family Streptomycetaceae; genus Streptomyces; species Streptomyces sp. NPDC048182. The sequence continues at coordinate 27,603 of NZ_JBIDAQ010000016.1, forward strand.
CGACGCGAGCCCGGCCCCGGTCTACGTCGTCGACCCGGACCTCGCCGAGCAGGTCACCGGCTACCACGTGCACCGCGGCGCCCTCGCCTCCATGGCCCGCAAGCCGCTGCCCACCGCGGGCCAGGTGCTGGGCGCCGCCCGGCGGGTCGCCGTCCTGGAGTCGGTCAACGACCACACCAACATCGGCGCGATCTTCCGCTCCGCCGCCGCCCTCGGCATGGACGCCGTCCTGCTCTCCCCGGACTGCGCGGACCCGCTGTACCGGCGCAGCGTCAAGGTCTCGATGGGCGCCGTCTTCTCCGTGCCCTACGCCCGCCTGGACACCTGGCCGCAGGGGCTCGCCGCGCTCGGGGAGGCCGGCTTCACGCTGCTCGCCCTCACCCCCGACGAGCGCGCCCGCAGCCTGGACGAGACCGCCCCGCACCGCATGGACCGGGCCGCCCTGATGCTCGGCGCCGAGGGCAGCGGCCTGACCCGGCGGGCGTTGGACACGGCCGACGCGTGGGTCCGCATCCCCATGGCGCACGGCGTCGACTCCCTCAACGTCGGCGCCGCCGCCGCGGTCGCCTTCTACGCGGTGACGACGGGGCGCCCCGAGGCGTAGCCGGCGGGGGCGGTGGCCTCCGCGCGCACGTCCTGCCGCTGGACCCCCGCCCCGCCGAGGCCCCGCGCGGGCCCCTGGCAGCCCTGGGCCAGGGCGATGCCGAGGGCGACGAGGAGCGTCACGATCACGAAGACGGTCAGCCGCTGGCGCAGCAGCCGCGGGTTGGCCGGCCGCAGCCGCCCGGCGCCCGTGGTCCGGGGCGCCGTACGCCCCGCGCCGCTGCGCGGTGCCGGGCGCCCGCCGCTCGGCCGCGGCGTGTTCCGGCCGGTGCCGCCTCTGGAGGACGGCGACGGTCGGGCCCCCGAGTTGCCCCGGGCCGGCGTCCCGCCGCGCGAGGCGGGCACGCCGCCGCCCCGCGACGAGGACCCGCCACCGCGCGAGGCCGGCCCCGCGGCCGGGCCCCTCGAACCCGCCGTGCCCCGGGGCCCGGGGGTGCCCGGCGCCCCTGTGTGGCCCTGCGGACGGCGCTCGGCACGGTCGACGCGCTCGGCGCGTTCGGCCCGCTCCGCGCGCGAGGGGTAGGTCTCGGCCATCCGCCCGGTAGGCCGGTCCGCCTCCGCGCTGCGCGGCGCGGGCGGCCGCAGCTCACCGAGGCCCTGCGCCTCACGGGCGGCGATCTCCTTCAGCCGCAGCGACAGCTGCAGCGTGCTGGGCCGCTCCTCCGGGTCCTTCGCCAGACAGGCCCGCACCAGCGGGGCGAGCGCGTCGGCGACCCCCTGCAGCTGCGCCTCCTCGTGCACCACGCGGTACAGCATCACCTCGGAACTGCCGTGCCCGAAGGGCGAGTCGCCCATCGACGCGTACGCCAGCGTGGCCCCCAGCGAGAACACGTCCGTGGCCGGCGTGACGGCCGCGCCCCGCACCTGCTCGGGAGCGAGGAAACCGGGGGAGCCGACCGCCGTGCCGACGTGGGTGAGCGTCGAGGCGCCCGTCGCCCAGGCGATGCCGAAGTCGATGATCCGCGGCCCCTTCGGGGACAGCAGGATGTTGGACGGCTTGAGGTCCCGGTGCACCACACCGGCCTCGTGCACGGCGACCAGCCCCTCCGACAGGGCGGCGCCCACGGCGGCCACGTCGGCGGCGCCCAGCGGCCCCTCCTCGACGACCTTGTCGTGCAGGGAGGGCCCGGGCACGTACTGCGTGGCGAACCACGGCCGGTCCGCGTCGAGGTCCGCCGCCACCAGGCGCGCGGTGCACCCGCCCCGGATCCGCCGGGCCGCGGACACCTCGCGCGCGAAGCGGGAGCGGAACTCCTGGTCCTCCGCCAGATCGGGGCGGATGACCTTCAGCGCCACCCGCTGCCCCTTCTTGTCGGAGCCCAGGTAGACCACACCCATACCGCCCGCGCCGAGCCGCCTGTGAAGCCTGAACGAGCCGACGACGCGCGGGTCCTCGCGCCTCAGGCGCATCATCGCCATGTCCATCCCCGCGTCCGGTCCTGTGACGAGCGACAGCTTACGTTTCCCCGGCCGCCCGCGCGCAGAGGCCACACCCGCCCGCGGCGACGGATTGTGCGTACCGGGCGGGGAAGTTGAGGGCCACTCAGTGCAGCGCCGGCTCGTCCGGCCCGGCGCCGCCCATGATCCCAACCACCAGCGCACGGCCCGCCGTTGGCCCGGGCCCGCACGCCCGCCCGCGGCCGGCCCGGCGGCACGCGCTCCCCGGCGGCACCGGGCGCGTGACGGGACGCGTCGCGAGTGACCGAAGTCACCGGACGCTCCGGGCAGAGCGGGACGCAGCGGACACCCCCTCGGGGACAACCCCGAGGGGCCGGGGCCGGTCTCCACCCTGGGGAGTACACCCGTGCTCACGGCTCATCCTCCGGGAGGCCCGCCGATCGGTACGAGGGCATGACGCCGGTCCGGTGCCCGCCGCCTAGATTTGAGGTCAAGCGGCGGGCGCAGCACTCGTCCCCCGAGGTCGGACGCCCGCCGCTTGCAGACCACAACAGAACGGTCGGGAGAGGGACCATGGCCCAGACGGCACCGCGAACGCTGATCCGCACGCGCGAGCACAGCCGTCAGGGGCGCCGCCACCCCCTGGTGGCGACACTCATGGCCCTTCCCCTGGCGGCCCTGCTCCTCCTCGTCTTCGACGGGTGGGAGACGGTGGCCACACAGGCGTCGTCCGTGGGTGCGATGCTGGGGCGCTGAACGGCGACCCCAGGCCCGGAAGAGCGGTCCGGGCGGGGACATCACACCCATTGAAACCCCGTGGGGACGGGGGTGCGGCGGACGGCTGACGATGCCGGCGCAGCTGGGGAGCTGCGCCGGCATCACTGTGTTCCGGACCGACCGCGTCCCCCGAGCGCGGGTCCCCGTACCCTCACCCCGTGACACCGGACCCGCTGCTGCCCGCCCTCGCGGCGCACGTCAGGGCGAGCGCCCACGCCCGCGCCGCCGCCTGCCCCTGCGGCGCGGCCACGCTCGCCGAACGGCCCGACGCCACCGTCGTCCGCCACGCCGGCACCGTCGCCAAGGCCCACGCCCCCGGCGCGGACCCCGCCGCACTCGCCCTCCGGGTCACCACCGCCGCCCGCCTTCCCGGCGTCCTGCTGCCCCCGCTCGCCCCGCACCCCGTCCCGCTGCACGGCCGGCTCGTCACCCTGTGGCCCTACGGCACCCCCGTCGACCCCGACGACCCGGACGCGGCCCCCTGGGAGGACGCGGCCACCCTCCTCGCCCGCCTGCACCGCACGCCCGCCCCCGTCGCCGTACCTCCCATGCGCGGCCCCGCGAAGGCGGCCCTGGCCGTCGACCGGCTGCGGGACACCGGGCACCCCGCGGCCGCCGTCGTCCGCCGGGCCTGGGCCGCGCTGCCCGCCTGGGCCCGCGACGAGGCCCCCATGCCCGACGCCGCCACCCTGTGCCACGGCGACCTCCACCTCGGCCAGCTGATACGCCACCCCGCGCCCGACGGCCCCTGGCTGCTGATCGACGTCGACGACCTCGGCACCGGCGTCCCGGCCTGGGACCTGGCCCGCCCCGCCGCCTGGTACGCCTGCGGCCTGCTCGAACCCGGCGCCTGGCACCGCTTCCTGGCCGCCTACCGCGCCGCCGGCGGCCCGGCCGTCCCGCCGGAGGGCGACCCCTGGCCCGCCCTTGACGTCCCGGCCCGCGCCCTCACCGCGCAGACCGCCGCCCGCGCGCTCACCAAGTCGACGGCGGCCGGGCGGCCCCTGGACGAGGTGGAGCAGGCACTGGTCGACGCCTGCGCCCGGATGGTCCCGGCCGGCCCCGGCCACCCTCCCGGCTGAGCCGAAGTTCGGCCCCGTAGGGTGCAACCGGACCGCACGGGCGGGGAGTCTGTCCTGGCGGTACGCGAAACAGGTCCGACCGGCGAGGAGTTGACCCGCCCATGCAGTGCCCCAAGTGTCACGCCCCGATGCACACCTACAACCGCAACGGCGTCCAGATCGAGCAGTGCAGCGGCTGCCGCGGCATCTTCCTCGACTACGGCGAGCTGGAGTCGCTGACCCGCCTGGAGTCCCAGTGGTCCCAGCCGGCCCCGCCGCCGCCCGCCGCGCCGCAGGCCTACCCCGCCGCCCCGGCCCCCGCCTGGGGCGCCCCGCAACACGGCCACCACGGCGGACACGGCCACTACGGCCACCAGCGCCACAAGAGCTTCGGGCACATGCTCTTCTCCAGCTGACCCCGCCGGGCCGCCGGGCGGCCCGCGAGACGACGAAGCCCCCGCGCCGTGCGAGACGGCCGGGGGCTTCGGGGTGTGGACGATACTGGGATTGAACCAGTGACCTCTTCCGTGTCAGGGAAGCGCTCTCCCGCTGAGCTAATCGTCCGGGAGCCTGCGAGGTGTACTGCGTGCGCGATACTGGGATTGAACCAGTGACCTCTTCCGTGTCAGGGAAGCGCTCTCCCGCTGAGCTAATCGCGCGGGGATCCTTGCGGACCGATGATCCTTGCGGACCAGTGGACGATACTGGGATTGAACCAGTGACCTCTTCCGTGTCAGGGAAGCGCTCTCCCGCTGAGCTAATCGTCCTTGGAGGTGGAGACGGGATTTGAACCCGTGTAGACGGCTTTGCAGGCCGTTGCCTCGCCTCTCGGCCACTCCACCAGGAGTTCCTGCGAGCGGACGACGAGGTTCGAACTCGCGACCTCAACCTTGGCAAGGTTGCGCTCTACCAACTGAGCTACGTCCGCCTGTCGGTGCGGTCCGCTTGCGCGTCCCGGCGACGTGTTGAACTCTAGCGGATTCCCGAGCCAGTACAAAAACGCGTTTGTGCAGCGTGCTGCCCCCAGGTCACCCGGCGGTCGCCCGGCGGACGCCCGCCTAGACTCGGCACCGTGCACGACCTGCCTCCCCTCGCCCGCTTCGGCGACCGCCTCGCCACCGGACTGCTCGACGTCACCAGCGACCCCGCGGCCCTCGACTCGCGCGGCTTCTGGGCGGTCGCGGCCGACTTCGAGGGCGGCCTGACCTGCGCCCGCTTCGCGGACGTGCGCACCGAGCCGGTCCCCGCCCCGATGCCGGGCCGCTGGCGCGGACCGGCCGTCGGCGACTGGACGTCGTCCCTGGACCACGCCGCGTACACCGCGGGCGTCGAGCGGATCCGCGCGTACATCGCGGCCGGCGAGGTCTACCAGGTCAACCTCTGCCGGGTGCTCTCCGCGCCCGTCGCGCCGGACGCGGACGTCGACGCCCTCACCGCCGTCCTCGCCCGCGGCAACCCCGCCCCCTACGCGGGCACGATCCGGCTGCCCGGCCACGGGGTGGAGATCGCCACCGCCTCGCCGGAGCTGTTCCTGCGCCGCGACGGCCGGACCGTGGAGTCCGGGCCGATCAAGGGCACCGGGCGCACCGAGGCCGAGCTGACGGCGAAGGACCGCGCCGAGAACGTCATGATCGTGGACCTCGTCCGCAACGACCTCGGCCGGGTCTGCGCCACCGGCAGCGTGACCGTGCCCGACCTGTGCGTGATCGAGAAGCACCCCGGCCTCGTCCACCTCGTCTCCAGTGTGCGCGGCGACCTGCGCCCCGGCGCCGGCTGGCCGGACCTGCTCGCCGCCGCCTTCCCGCCCGGTTCGGTCAGCGGCGCCCCCAAGGGCAGCTCCCTGCGGATCATCGAGGAGTTGGAAACGGCGCCCCGCGGCCCGTACTGCGGCGGCATCGGCTGGGTCGACGCCGACCGCGGCACCGCGGAACTGGCCGTCGGCATCCGCACCTTCTGGCTCGACCGCCCCGCGGGACTGCTGCGCTTCGGCGCCGGCGCCGGCATCACCTGGGGCTCCGACGCCGAGGACGAGTGGCGGGAGACCGAGCTGAAGGCGGCCCGGCTGCTCGCGGTAGCGTCGGGGACGTACGACCGAGCGGCGGAAGGACTGCGGACGTGAAGATCTGGCTGGACGGCGGGCTGACGGACATGGAGTCCGCCCGGGTATCGGTCCTCGACCACGGTCTGACCGTGGGCGACGGCATCTTCGAGACCGTGAAGGCGGTGGCCGGCCGGCCGTTCGCGCTCACCCGGCACCTGGACCGGCTGACCCGCTCGGCGCGCGGTCTCGGACTGCCCGACCCCGACCTGGACGAGGTCCGCCGCGCCTGCGCCGCCGTCCTCGACGCCCACCCCGTGCCGCTCGGCCGGCTGCGCATCACCTACACCGGCGGCCACGGCCCGCTCGGCTCCGACCGCGGCGAGCACGGCCAGACCCTCGTCGTCGCCCTCGGCGAGACCACCCGCCGCCCCGACTCCACGGCCGTGATCACCGTCCCGTGGACCCGCAACGAGCGCGGCGCCCTCACCGGCCTGAAGACCACCTCGTACGCCGAGAACGTCGTCGCCCTGGCCCGCGCCCGCGAACAGGGCGCCTCCGAGGCGCTGTTCGGCAACACCGTGGGGCAGCTGTGCGAGGGCACCGGCTCCAACGTCTTCGTCGTCCTGGACGGCGAGCTCCACACCCCGCCGCTCGCCTCCGGCTGCCTCGCCGGCATCACCCGCGAGCTGGCGGCGGAGTGGACCGGCGCCGTCGAGACGGACCTGCCGCTGGACGTCCTGGACCGCGCCGACGAGATCTTCCTGACCTCCACCCTGCGCGACGTCCAGGCCGTGCACCGCGTCGACGGCCGCGAGCTGCCGGGGGCGCCGGGGCCGGTGACCGCCAAGGCCATGCGGGTCTTCGAGGAGCGGTCCGGGGACGACCTGGACCCGTAATTCGGCTGACGCGGGTCCCCAGGGTGGGTAGAACACCCCTGATGACCACGACCCTGCGGCCCCTCGAGCCGCTTCAGCAGACGGCCGACGGCTTCCGCTCACGCCGCTACCAGGTGTGTGTGAACAGTCGGCCCGTCGGCGCGATCCACCTGGGTACCGGACCGTCCTTCGGCACGGCCGTAGCCGTGGTGCGGGAACTGCGCGTCGACGAACCCGACCGCCGGCGCGGGCGCGGCACCGTGGCCGCCCTCGCCGCGGAGGAGGTGGCGCGCGGCTGGGGCTGCCGGCGCATCGACGCCTCGGTCCCGGACGGCGCCGACGCTGATGCGGGCGCCGGGCTCCTGCGGGCGCTCGGCTACACCCTGCGCAACCGCAACATGGTCAAGGCCCTCGGCGACACCCCGCCCGCCCTGCCCGAGGGCAGTTCGGCGCGGCCCATGACCGGCGAGGAGTTCGCCGCCTGGCAGGCCGACGAGCAGCGGCGGTACGCCCTGACCTGGGTGGAGCGGGGACTGACCGAGGCCGAGGCCTGGGCCAAGGCGGCCGGCGACCACGAGGCCCTGCTGCCCCGCGGGCTCGACACCGAGGACATGGTTCTGCGGGTGCTGGAGCACGACGGCACCCGGGTCGGCGTGCTCTGGCTGGCGCTCCGCGAGGACCAGGGCTTCGTCTACTCCGTGGAATCCGACCCAGCCCACCGGGGGCGGGGGCACGGGCGGACGCTGATGCGGGTGGCGGAGGCACAGTCCATCGCCGCGGGGCGGCGGGAACTCGGCCTCAACGTGTTCGCGGGGAACACCCCGGCCGAGCGCCTCTACGCGTCGCTCGGGTACCGCACCACCGTCTCCCACTACACCAAGGCCCTGCTCTAGCGGGCGCGCCTCAGGCGTCGGACTGCGCGAGGAGCCGGTCGGCGATCTCCTCGACGCGCTCGCGCAGCCCCTCCTGGCTCTTGCCGCCGTCCAGCCGCTCGGCGCCGATGACGTAGGTGGGCGTCCCGGTCACGCCGATCGCCTTGCCCTCCGCCTGGTCGGCGTCGACGGCCAGGATGTGCCGCCCGTCGATCAAGGCCGTGTCCACCTCGTCGGCGTCAAGGCCCAGCTGGCGGGCCACCTCGACGAGCAGCGGCTCTCCGGCGCGGCCCAGGTCCGCGGTCCGCGCCAGCAGCGCCTCGGCGTAGGGCCAGCCCACGCCCTGCTCCAGAGCCTCCTCGGCGGCCTGCGCGGCGGCGAAGGCGTGCTGGTGCTTCGCCAGCGGGAAGTGCCGCAGCCGGATGTCGAGCCGGTCGCCGTACCGATCGCGCAGGGCGTGCAGGTCGGCCAGGGCGGCATGGCAGTCCGGGCACTGGAGGTCGAACCACGCCTCCAGGACGGGCACGACGGTCGGGACGGGGGAGGAGTCGCTCATGCCCCCAGTCTCCCAGCCCCCGCGCCCCCGGGAGGAGCCGACCCTGAGCCGGACCCCGAGATCTCCCTGATCTCCGGGCCGCACCATGGCCCGCGGGGGTGCGGGCGGTGCAGGATGGAAGGGACGCAAATGTCCCGCCCGCGCTCGCTCAGCTGGAGGACCGCATGATCGCCGAGACCGTCTGCTCCGCGGTGTCCGCGGCCGGCCTGGGCATCGCGGCGGTCACCGCGTACCGCCGGCGCTTCCTCGCGGCGGTCCGCATCGCCGCCTACGCCCTGGTCCCGGTCGCCCTGGTGATGACCGGGGTCGTCCAGTGGCTCGCCGACACCGCCTTCAGCCCGACCGCCTGGGCCGGGTTCGGGCTGCTCGGCGTGAGCTGGCTGCTGTTCCTGACCACGCGCGCCGTGGAACGCCGCCGTGGCGGCACCCGCAAGGAGCGCCGGGCGGCCCGCGCCGAGGCCCGGCGCGAGACGCGGGCCGGGTCCGACGCCGCACAGCCCGCCCTCGACCCCGCCGCGCGCCCCGCGAGCGCGCCGCGCCGTGAGGACGACTTCAGCGACATCGAGGCCATTCTGAAGAAGCACGGCATATGAGCGCAGACGCTCCGTAACGATCACAACCCGCCCCGGGAAGTGCGTGATCAACGGCCACCCGGTCACGACACGCACAGTGATCGCGCCGGGCCGCTCCGGTAGGTCATCATCGCCGGGAGATGCCGGACATCACTCAGCTGGAATCGCAGCTGGACACGAGACAGAGCGACCCCGCGCCCCCCGAGCACGAACCGCGCGGCTGCCTCTTCGCCCTATCCCAGCCACCGCTCATGATCTTCCTCGCGGTGATCGGGTGTCTGCTCCTCATGGCTTCGTTGCACGACCTGCTGTTGCTGTGAGCCCCACCCGCGCTTCCCGGCGCCACCCGCCGGGGGACGCGGCTCAGCCGGCCGCCGCCTCCTTGCGGCGGGCGCGGTACGCCGCCACGTGCAGCCGGTTCCCACAGGTGCGGCTGTCGCAGTAGCGCCGCGAGCGGTTGCGGGACAGGTCGACGAAAGCCCGGCCGCAGTCCGGCGCCTCGCAGCGCCGCAGCCGCTCCCGCTCCCCGGCGACCACGAAGAACGCCAGCGCCATGCCGCAGTCCGCGGCCAGGTGGTCGGCCATCGAGGCGCCGGGCGCGAAGTAGTGGATGTGCCAGTCGTAGCCGTCGTGGTCGGTGAGCCGTGGGGTGGTGCCCGCGGCGGCGACCAGGTCGTTGATCAGCTTGGCCGCGTCCCGGGACTCCGGGGCGGCGAAGACCGCGGCGAACCGGCCGCGCACCTCGCGCACGCCCGCCAGGTCGCGCTCCGTGAGCTGGCCGATGTCGCTGACCTCGTGCGCGCGCACGAACTCCTGGAGGGAGGCGAGGTCCGGCAGCCCGTCCGGCGCCGCGGCGTCCTCCGGCACGGTGTTCACCAGATCCACCACGGTGTCCAGCGCGCACCGGGTGTCGTGGGTGATCAGCACGTCTCGCTCCCTGGCCTGGGGGTCGGGCGGGCGCCCGCAACGGTGGTGGCCGATGGTAACGGCTCCCGGCCCGGCGGGCGGGTCCCGATCCGGCCAGGGCCCGCCGGGACGCGCGCCGGCGCCGCCGCCGCGGAGATCCCGCGGCGGCGACGCCGGTATGTGCCCTATGCGGTTGTCACACGATGGTCCTGCGGTGGTCCTGCCGTGGTCCGGGCCCGTGCCGTCACCCCGAGTCGACGGCGCCGGGCTGCTCTGCCGGAGATCCGCCCTAGCTTTCCGCCAGGATGTGCGAGAGCTCCTGATCGAGGTCGAAGTGCCGGTGTTCCGTGCCGGGCGGCACGGCGGCGTCTGTGCGCTTCAGGAAGGACTCCAGAGCCCGCGCGGGGGCTTCGAGCAGTGCCTCGCCCTCGGGGGAGCTGAGAGCGATGCACACGACGCCCTGGCCGTGGCTGCGCGACGGCCAGACGCGGACGTCGCCGGTGCCGGTGGGGCGGTGGAGACCTTCGGCGAGGAGGTCGCGGGCGAACACCCACTCGACGGTCTCCTCGGCTCCGGTGTGGAAGGTGGCGTGCACGGCGTAGGGGTCGGCCGTGTCGTACCGCAGACCTGCGGGGACAGGCAGGGAGGACTCGCTCGACACAACGAGGCGCAGGTGCAGCTCGCAGCTGACCGTGGTGTTCATAAGCGCCAGGGCCTTTCGCTCAGTGTGCGCTCGGGGATTCGCACGTCGGCGAAATCGACATGCCACCTACGGTGCCGTTGTAAACCCCTCTGAGGGTTTTGCGGGGTATTAGGTAACTCGTCCGGCCGAGTCCGCTTTGCCGTCGTGCGCCCGTTCCGGTGACGGGGACGGCTCGGGTAGTGTCTGGCCGTATGAACACGGGGAGTGACAACGGCGGCGAGGCGGTCAAGGCGGCGGACCGATCGGGGACGCCGGACGGGGCGGCCGACGGGCTCGTGGAGGGAACGCCGGACGAGCGTCCGCTCGGCTCGCGGGCCCCGGAGTTCGTCAAGTCGCGCCGCGCCCTGCACCTGAGCTGGCAGGTCGGTGTCTTCGTCGTCGGCCTGGCGGTCGTGGGCGCCGGCATCGTCATGCTGCCGCTGCCCGGACCCGGCTGGGTGGTGATCTTCGGCGGCATGGCCATCTGGGCCACCGAGTTCGTCTGGGCGCAGCTCGTCCTGCGCTGGACCAAGCGCAAGGTCACCGAGGCGGCACAGCGTGCCCTCGACCCCGCCGTGCGGCGCCGCAACATCATCCTGACCTCGGTCGGCCTGGTGATCATCGCCGCGCTCGCCGGGGTCTACCTCTGGAAGTTCGGCCTTCAGATGCCCTGGAAGATCAAGGACCAGTGACCGCCGACCCGGGCACGGGCACCCTCTGACATGGGGTAATGTTCCTCCTGCGTCCGGGCGATTAGCTCAGTGGGAGAGCGCTTCGTTCACACCGAAGAGGTCACTGGTTCGAACCCAGTATCGCCCACCGGATCACCAGGCGGCCCCGCTCACGACCATGAGCGGGGCCGCTTCGTCATGTGGCCTCCGGGCACACTCACGCCGTGGACCTCAACCGCTACCGCTTCCGCGTCCGATGGACCCTGCCCGCCCCCGTCCCGGACGTCTACCGCGTCCTCGAGCGGATCGAGGACTACCCGCGCTGGTGGCCCCAGGTCCGCGAGATCCGCCGCCTCGACGCCGAGAGCGGCCTCGCCCGCTTCCGCTCCCTCCTGCCCTACGACCTCACCGCGACCCTCAGCCACGGCCGCCGCGACCCGGTGGCCGGCGTCCTGGAGGTGGCGCTCGACGGCGACCTGCGCGGCTGGGCCCGCTGGACCCTCACCCCGCACGGCACCGGCACCCTCGTCCGCTACGACCAGGAGGTCGAGGTGGTGAAACCGTTGCTGCGCCGGCTCGCCGTGCCCGGCCGGCCGCTCTTCCGCGCCAACCACGCGCTGATGATGCGCGGCGCACGGCACGGGCTGCGGGCTCGCCTCGCAGCGGTTTGAGGAAAGCGGGCCGGGGGCTGTATTGTTCGGTGCGTTCCCGGGCGATTAGCTCAGTGGGAGAGCGCTTCGTTCACACCGAAGAGGTCACTGGTTCGAACCCAGTATCGCCCACCCCGGGAAGGCCGGTCCGTCGCACGACGGACCGGCTCTTTCATGTCCGGTCCGCCCGTCCTCACGCTGCCGCCGCCGGCAGCTCCGGGCGCAGTGGCCAGGCCGGATCGACCGGCTCCTCCGAGCCGTTGAGGGAGAACCACGCCTGCAGCCCCCGCGCCTGCCCCGCGTGCCACACCGCCTGGAGGGTGTGCAGCTCGGCGGGGGAGAGGCGTTCGAGGCGCGGCTGGAAGCGCCGGCCCAGGGCCCGTACCACCTCGAGCGCGGCCATCGCGTCCGCCGCCGCGTCGTGCGCGTCCGCCAGCTCCACCCCGTAGTGCGCGCACAGGTCGGTGAGCGTGCGGCGGCCCTTGCGGTAGCGGTCCAGATGCTTGTCGAGGACCCGCGGGTCCAGGACGTGCAGCGTGGAGCGGTCCAACCAGCGGGCCAGCGACGAGGCGCGATGGCGGCGCAACTCCCGGTCCAGCAGTGTCAGATCGAACGGGGCGTTCATCACCACCAGCGGCCGCCCCGCCCGGGCCTGCTCGGCGAGGCCCTCGGCCATCTCGTACATCACCGGCGCCGGCCAGCGGCCGTGGCGGTGCAGGTGCTCCTCGGTCAGCCCGTGCACCGCGGTCGCCGACCCGGGCACCGGTATCCCCGGGTTCACCAGCCAGCGGCTCACCCGGGGCCTGAGGCCCGGGGCGTCCTGCACCACCAGCGCCGCCGACACGATCCGGTCGGTCTCGACGTCCACACCCGTCGTCTCCGTGTCGAAGGCCGCGAGCGGCCCCTCGAACCAGCACGTCATAGGCCCATCAACTCCTCTGCCGCACACGGCGACTGACGCGCCGTCCGCTGTCCCGGTTCGGTGATACCCGGGCTGTTTGCGCCGTACGCCGGGAGGAGACAACTGGAGTACGGGTTTTTGCAGTTCAGCGACCCGCACACTGGACACGCCGGTTCTGGAAGGCTCTTGGCCATGGCCATAGCGCAGCTGCACGCGGTCGCCGCGGTGGCGGGCTGCTCGCTCTCCCAGCCCTTCCCGGACAACGGCATCGACTGGCACGTCAGCCACAGCGCCCCCGGACACACCGTCGACGACGAGGTCACCATCAAGGTGCAGCTCAAGGTGACGTACCAGGTGCGGATACCGACCGCGCGGATCTTCGACGACCGGGCGTTGTGCGAGATCATGACGCGGGTCGGGACGGGAGGGACCCCGTGACGCACCGCCCGACCGACGGACCCCCGCGCCCGGCCCGGCCGCACCCCGTCGACACCGCCGACCTCGCCGGAACCGCCGCACCCGACGGCCGCCCGCCCGACCCCGGCACCGTCGACCCGGCCGTCCTCGCCGCCCTGCTGCACCGGCACGGCTGGCAGCGGCGCGGCGCCGCCCAGGCACGCTACGCCCGCTGGACCCCGCCGGGACCCGGCACCCGCGCCACCAGCCTCCTGGTGCCGGTCAGCCGCGCCTTCCCCGACAGCGACGACCTGCTCGCCGAGGCCCTGCACGCCCTGGCCCGCAGCGGCACGCCCTCCGCCCGCGAGATCCTGCTCACCCTCGCCGTGCCCAGCGACGAGATCCGCTGGGAGCGCGACGTCCCGCCAGGACCCGGCGGCGCCGCCCGCTGGGCCGCCGAGGAACAGCTGCGCGCCGCCGTCCGCCGGACCCTGCTCGCCGGCGCGCTGGCCACCCACGGCCGGGCCGGCTACCACGGCGCCCGGCACCGGCGGGCCGCCGCCGCCTCCCTGGAGAGCGTCCTGGTCGGACCCGACCCCGGCGGCCGGCACCTGACCGCCTACCTGCCCGTCACCACCGCCCGCCCGCTCGCCGTACGCCTGCACCACGCGCTCTACGCCGCCCGAGAGGCCATCGACCACCGGCGCGCGACCGGCGGCACCCACGCCTTCGACGCCGCCGTCGCGGCCGGCGTCAGCCACGAGCTGACCGAGGCCCTCGTCGCCCTGGTCCGCGGCACCCAGGGCGCCCGCGTCACCGTCGCCTGGGCACCTGCCGCCGGCGTCCCCGAGGGCTGCGCCGCACCGGCCGAACCCGTCGAGTTCTCGCCCGGCGACCTGCCCGCCCTGCGCGAGGCCGGCGCCCGCTACCTGCGCGAGGAACCCTCCGTGCCCGTCCGCCTCACCGGCACCGTGGTGCGTATGCGCCGCACCGGGCCGCGCGGCGCGGGCACCGTACGGCTCCGCGTGCTGGCCGGGGCGGACGTCCCGCACGTGCGGATCACCCTGGACGAGGAGGCGTACCGCATCGCCGGGCACGCCCACCTCGTCGGGCTGCCGGTCCGGGTCCTCGGCCGCCTTGAGAGCCGCGGCGGCTTCCGCCGGCTGACCGGCGCCTGCGAGGTCGCGCCCGTACAGGTCGACGACGCCGAGCGGGACCGGCTGCTCAAGGCCGTGCAGGAGCATGTGGAGGTCGCCGCCTTCTTCGAGGAGACCTGTGGCTTCGAGCCCGGGGAGGACGACGACCGCGGGGAATGATTTCGCGGGGGGCGGGGTCGGGTCGGTACGATCGCCCTCGTGCGGGCGCTCCGGTATGGCGCCGCATCCCCCCTTCAGTCAGGAGAGACCGGTGTCAGACGTCCGCGTGACCATCCAACGCGATTCCGAGCGGGAAGAGCGCGTGGTGACGCCGGGCACTACGGCCGCCGAGCTGTTCCCCGGCGAGCGCTCGGTCGTCGCCGCCCGCGTCGGCGGCGAGCTGAAGGACCTCGCGTACGAGGTGAAGGACGGCGAGAGCGTCGAGCCCGTCGACATCACCTCCCAGGACGGCCTGGACATCCTGCGCCACTCCACCGCGCACGTCATGGCGCAGGCCGTGCAGGAGCTGTTCCCCGAGGCCAAGCTCGGCATCGGCCCGCCGGTCAAGGACGGCTTCTACTACGACTTCGACGTCGAGCGGCCGTTCCACCCCGATGACCTCAAGGCCATCGAGAAGAAGATGCAGGAGATCCAGAAGCGCGGCCAGCGCTTCTCGCGCCGCGTGGTCACCGACGACGCCGCCCGCGAGGAGCTGGCGGACGAGCCGTACAAGCTGGAGCTGATCGGCCTCAAGGGCTCCGCCTCCCACGACGACGGCGCGGACGTCGAGGTCGGCGCCGGCGAGCTGACCATCTACGACAACCTGGACGCCAAGACCGGCGAGCTGTGCTGGAAGGACCTCTGCCGGGGTCCGCACCTGCCGACCACCCGGAACATCCCGGCGTTCAAGCTGATGCGGAACGCGTCCGCGTACTGGCGCGGGAGTGAGAAGAACAAGCAGCTCCAGCGGATCTACGGCACCGCCTGGCCGACCAAGGACGAGCTGAAGGCGCACCTGGACTTCCTCGCGGAGGCCGAGAAGCGCGACCACCGCAAGCTCGGCAGCGAGCTGGACCTCTTCTCCATCCCGGAGCAGATCGGCTCCGGTCTCGCCGTCTTCCACCCCAAGGGCGGCATCATCCGCCGGGTCATGGAGGACTACTCGCGGCGCCGCCACGAGGAAGAGGGTTACGAGTTCGTCTACACCCCGCACGCCACCAAGGGGAAGCTCTTCGAGACCTCGGGCCACCTGGACTGGTACGCCGACGGCATGTACCCGCCCATGCAGCTCGACGAGGGCGTGGACTACTACCTCAAGCCCATGAACTGCCCGATGCACAACCTGATCTTCGACGCGCGCGGCCGATCCTACCGCGAACTGCCGCTACGCCTCTTCGAGTTCGGGACCGTGTACCGGTACGAGAAGTCCGGCGTCGTGCACGGCCTGACCCGGGCGCGCGGCTTCACCCAGGACGACGCGCACATCTACTGCACCCGTGAGCAGATGGCGGAGGAGCTCGACAAGACGCTCACCTTCGTGCTGAACCTGCTGCGGGACTACGGCCTGACCGACTTCTACCTGGAGCTGTCCACCAAGGACCCGGAGAAGTTCGTCGGCAGCGACGAGGCATGGGAAGAGGCCACCGAGACGCTGCGCGCGGTCGCGGAGAAGCAGGGTCTGGAGCTGGTGGCCGACCCGGGTGGTGCCGCCTTCTACGGGCCGAAGATCTCCGTGCAGACCAAGGACGCCATCGGGCGTACCTGGCAGATGTCCACCATCCAGCTCGACTTCAACCTCCCCGAGCGCTTCGACCTGGAGTACACCGGCGCCGACGGCACCAAGCAGCGGCCGGTCATGATCCACCGCGCGCTGTTCGGCTCCATCGAGCGGTTCTTCGCCGTCCTCCTGGAGCACTACGCGGGCGCCTTCCCGGCGTGGCTGGCCCCGGTGCAGGCGATCGGCATCCCGGTCGGCGACGCGCACGTCGAGTACCTGGAGACCTTCGCGGCCGAGGCTCGCAAGAAGGGGCTGCGGGTCGAGGTGGACTCCTCCTCGGACCGGATGCAGAAGAAGATCCGGACCGCGCAGAAGCAGAAGGTGCCCTTCATGATCATCGTCGGCGACGACGACATGAACGCGGGCACGGTGTCGTTCCGCTACCGCGACGGGTCGCAGGAGAACGGCATCCCCGTGGACGAGGCCCTTGCGAAGATCGCGAAGGTCGTGGAGGACCGGGTCCAGGTCTGACCACGCGGTTCACAGCAGGCAAAGGCCCCCGGGACGGATCCCGGGGGCCTTTCCCTGCCGCCCCGCCCGACGCCATATGCTGCACGCATGACGAGTGAGCCGGAGCAGCAGTGGGGCGTGGGAACCCCGGACGCGTTCCAGCGTCTGTGGACCCCGCACCGGATGGCCTACATCCAGGGCGAGAACAAGCCGAGCGGCCCGGGGGCCGACGACGGGTGCCCCTTCTGCGCGATCCCGGCGAAATCCGACGAGGACGGCCTGGTCGTCCGGCGCGGTGAGCACGTGTACGCGGTGCTCAATCTGTACCCGTACAACGGCGGGCACCTCATGGTCGTGCCCTACCGGCACGTCGCCGACTACACCGAGCTGACGGCGGAGGAGACCGCCGAGCTGGGCGAGCTGACCAAGCAGGCGATGACCGCGCTGCGGGCTGCCTCTGGCGCCCACGGCTTCAACATCGGCATGAACCAGGGCTCCGTGGCGGGGGCGGGCATCGCCGCCCATCTGCACCAGCACATCGTCCCGCGCTGGGGCGGCGACACGAACTTCATGCCCGTCGTCGGCCATACCCGCGTGCTGCCGCAGCTCCTCGGCGACACCCGCACGATGCTCGCGGCGGCCTGGCCGGCCGTCTGACCCCGCCGGGCCGGCCTCACGCGTCGTAGAGGTCGGCCTTCATCGGCGCGGTGTCCTGCACCATGTTGCTCAGGAACGACGAGCGGGTGCCGAACTTCGAGGTGTCGGCGCCGTTCTCGTCGAGGACCCGGATCGCCGCCGCGTGCACCACGCGCAGCACCGGTGTCGCCGCCCGCAGCGCGTCGTCGGCCATGAAGCGATGCCGCCAGGGCTGGTCGGCCCAGGCGTGGCGGACGCCGAAGGGCTCGGGCAGGGTGATGCTGCCGCCGAGCCAGTTGAGCAGCGGCGGGTACCAGGTGAGGGGGGCGCGCACGGTGAGCCGGACCACCTCGTTGGTGTGCACCAGCGGGAGCATCACCTTGCGGGTCTCCCACGGCTTGAAGGACTTGCCGACCTCCTTGAACGGGGCCTCCGGCTTCGTGGTGAACAGCGGGTTCACCGGGCCCAGGGCGTGGCCGGTGACCTCGACGCGCAGGGTGGCGTGCAGCACGGTCACGGTGATCAGCATGGTGAGCACCAGCTGGCCGTCCCACAGCGTCCACTGCACGCCGAGGTAGTGCCGGTCGCCGGCGCCGAACTGCTGCTTGTTGCAGATCTCCTGTATCGCGTGCGGCTTGACCTGGTAGGCCTCCACGTCCGTGCCCTCGGGGCGGGAGACCGCCTTGGCGTTCTCGCCGACCGGGGTGACGACCCAGTGGCGTATGGACGCCTTGGGGAAGCCGCCGGTGTTGAGCGGGCCGCGCTCCAGCATGCGGAGCTGGTCGTGGACGGCGCGTATGACGTCCCAGCTGCGGAAGGGGTGGATCTCGCGGCCGGCGTCGGCGGGGACCAGGTCCTCGGCGAGCTGCCAGCTGCCCCACCGGGTGCCCATGCCGAGTATGCCCTTGGGGCCCGCGTAGAAGACGGAGTTGGAGAGCTGCTCGGCGCCGAGCCGGGCCAGGGACTGGCGCAGCTGCTCGGCCGAGGTCTCGCCGGGGTTGCTGGGCACGGCCTCGGGCACCTTGGCGCCGACGCCGCTGCCGGAGAGCAGCCCTGCCCAACGCTCGCGCAGGTCCCGCGCGGTGCCCTCGCAGATCCGCTTGGCCCAGAACCAGCCGACCACGGGCATGATCATCGACGCGCGCGCGTACCAGCCCCAGAAGCCGGCGAAGGGCATCTTGACGATGAACAGCACGGCCAGCACGCCGATCGCCAGGAGGACGGCGGTGCCGAGGGCGCCGGCCTGCTTGTTCTCCGACTTGGCGACGGTGGTGCGGATCTGGAAGCCGAGCAGCCAGACCAGCATGCCGGGCAGGAAGAGCAGGCCGCACACCACGATGACCAGGGTCAGCTTGCCGTCCCGGGCGCGGCGGATGCCGTTGGCGGCCAGGCAGTGCTCCACGACGACGGCGGGCTCGGCGCCGAAGGACTGGATGAGGGGCTTGCGGTCGCCGCCCAGCATGCGGTCGGCGACCGCGCGGGAGAACGCCTCGCCGAGGTTGGGGCGGAACAGCGAGGACCAGGCGCGCCCCTTATTGACGACCGTCTTGTGCCAGTCGTTGTCGGCCTTCTTGATCTCCTCCATCGGATTGTCCCGGTAGGCGGCCGAGGCCAGCGCGAAGGTGGCCGTCTGGCCTCCGCCGTCCGCCCGCGGCACCTGCGGTCCGAAGAAGTCCGCGTAACCGCCGTCAACGGTCATTCCCGCCCCCGATCGCCACCACTGCCCCGCTTCTGCGGCCTTCCCGACTTCCGCGCCGCGCACACCTGTTGATCAGGTCATCAGCGTATCCGCCAGGACCGACAGCCGTCAGCCCACGGCCGAAGGCGCCCCGGCGCACGCCGGGTCGCCCCCGCGCGCGCCGGTCAGACGGCGGCGCCCACCTCCTCCCGCAGCCGCTGCGCCACCTGGGCCGGCATCGGCTCGTGCCGGGCGTAGCGGCGGTCGAAGCGGGCGGTGCCGTGGGAGAGGGAGCGCAGGTCGACGGCGTAGCGGCCGATCTCGATCTCGGGGACCTCGGCGCGGATCAGGGTGCGTGCGCCGCTGGTCTGCTCGGTGCCGAGGAGCCGGCCGCGCCGCCCGGACAGGTCGCTCATCACGGCGCCGACGTAGTCGTCCCCGACCAGGACGCTCACCTCGGCGACGGGTTCCAGGAGCTGGACGCCCGCCTCGGCGGCGGCCTCGCGCAGGGCGAGGGCGCCCGCGGTCTGGAAGGCGGCGTCGGAGGAGTCCACGGAGTGCGCCTTGCCGTCGAGGAGCGTCACCCGGACGTCGATGAGCGGGTGCCCGTCCACGACGCCGCGGGCGGCCTGGGCGCGTACGCCCTTCTCGACCGAGGGGATGAACTGGCGCGGGACCGCGCCGCCGACCACCTTGTCCACGAACTCGATGCCGGAGCCGCCCGGCAGCGGCTCCACCTCGATCTCGCAGATCGCGTACTGGCCGTGCCCGCCGGACTGCTTGACGTGCCGGCCGCGCCCGGCGGCCCGGTGCCCGAACGTCTCGCGCAGGGACACCCGGTGCGGTACGACGTCGACCTGCACGCCGTAGCGGCTGCGCAGCCGCTCCAGGGCGACGTCGGCGTGCGCCTCGCCCAGGCACCACAGGACCACCTGGTGGGTGTCCTGGTTCTGCTCCAGGCGCATCGTCGGGTCCTCGGCGACCAGTCGGGCCAGGCCCTGGGACAGCTTGTCCTCGTCGGGCTTGCTGTGCGCCTCGATGGCGAGCGGCAGCAGCGGGTCGGGCATGTCCCAGGGCGCCATCAGCAGCGGGTCGTCCTTGGCGGAGAGCGTGTCGCCGGTCTCCGCGCGGGTCAGCTTCGCCACGCACGCCAGGTCGCCGGCGATGACGTGCGGCACGGGGCGCTGCTGCTTGCCGAAGGGCGTGGACAGGGCGCCGATCCGCTCGTCCACGTCGTGATCCTCGTGGCCCCGGTCGGCGAGGCCGTGACCGGAGACGTGCACCGTCTCGTCGGCGCGCAGGGTGCCGGAGAAGACCCGGACCAGGGAGATCCGGCCGACGTAGGGGTCGGAGGAGGTCTTCACCACCTCGGCGACCAGGGACTCCTCCGGATCGCAGGGCCGCAGCTCGCGCGGCGCGCCGTCCGGCGTGGTCACCAGCGGCGCGGCGCGCTCCAGCGGCGTGGGGAAGCCGCGGGTGATCAGTTCGAGCAGCTCGATCGTGCCGAGGCCCTGCCGGGCGCCGTCGGCGGCGGGGGCGGCGGCCAGGACCGGGAAGAACGCCCCGCGGGCCACGGCCCGCTCCAGGTCGCCGATGAGCGTCTCGACGTCGACCTGCTCGCCGCCGAGGTAGCGCTCCATGAGGGTCTCGTCCTCGCTCTCCGCGATGATTCCCTCGATGAGCAGGCTCCGGGCCTCCTCGATCAGCGGCAGCTGGTCCCCGACCGGCGCCGACTCGGTGCGCTCGCCCGAGGCGTAGTCGAACAGCCGCTGCGTCAACAGCCCGATCAGGCCGGTCACCGGCGCGTGGCCGTCGGCCGCCTGCGGTCCGCGCAGTGGCAGGTAGAGCGGGAGCACCGCGTCGGGGTCGTCGCCGCCGAACGCCTCGGCGCACAGCCGGGTGGTCTCCTCGAAGTCGGCCCGGGCGGACTCCAGATGCGTGATCACGATGGCCCGGGGCATGCCGACGGCAGCGCACTCCTCCCACACCATGCGGGTGGCGCCGTCCACGCCGTCGGCGGCCGAGACGACGAAGAGGGCCGCGTCCGCGGCGCGCAGACCGGCCCTCAGCTCCCCGACGAAGTCGGCGTAGCCGGGGGTGTCCAGGAGGTTGATCTTGACGCCGTCCCATTCCACCGGCACCAGGGAGAGCTGCACGGAGCGGTGCTGGCGGTGCTCCATGTCGTCGTAGTCCGAGACGCAGCCGCCGTCCTCCACGCGGCCCGCCCGGTTCAGGGCCCCCGCGGTCAGCGCGAGGGCCTCCACCAGTGTGGTCTTGCCCGATCCGGAGTGGCCGACCAGCACCACGTTCCGTACGGACGCGGGGTGGCCGGCCGGCTGTGCCCTGCCGGCGGCTCCGGGGTGGGTGTGTGCCTTGTCGCCCATGTCCTTGCCTCCCGTGCACGGTGAGGTCGCTGTGGGCGCGGACACGCGGGACCCGCGTCGACATGGCGGCGGCTCCGGCGACGCCCGCGGTCCTTCGAGCTTTCCACTCCGCTCATCCCGCGTCCATACGACGGCCCGCCCCGCGACCGCCCGGCCGGGTGCCCGGGCCTCGCCCACGCGCGCGCGTGACTACGATGGGCCAGCCGGTGGCCAGCAGGGGCCGCGCGGCGCCACCGACCGTCGGGAAGGCCATGCTGAACAAGTACGCGCGTGCATTCTTCACGCGTGTCCTCACGCCGTTCGCCACGTTCCTCATCCGCCGGGGCGTCAGCCCCGACGCGGTCACGCTCATCGGCACCGCCGGGGTGATGGCGGGGGCGCTGGTCTTCTACCCCATGGGCGAGTTCTTCTGGGGCACGGTGGTGATCACGCTCTTCGTCTTCTCCGACCTGGTCGACGGCAACATGGCCCGCCAGCTGGGCCGCTCCAGCCGGTGGGGCGCCTTCCTGGACTCCACCCTCGACCGGGTCGCCGACGGCGCGATCTTCGGCGGCTTCGCGCTCTGGTACGCGGCCGGCGGCGACGACATCGTGCTGTGCGCGGTCGCCATCTTCTGCCTGGCCAGCGGCCAGGTGGTGTCGTACACCAAGGCGCGCGGCGAGGCCATCGGCCTGCCGGTCGCGGTGAACGGCCTGGTGGAGCGTGCCGAGCGGCTGGTGATCTCGCTGGTCGCGGCCGGCTTCGCGGGCCTGCACAAGTTCGGCGTGCCCGGCATCCAGTACCTGCTGCCCGTCGCCCTGTGGATCGTCGCGGTCGGCAGCCTCGTCACCCTGGTGCAGCGCGTCGTCACCGTCCGCCGGGAGTCCGCCGAGGCCGATGCCGCGGCCGAGCAGAGCCAGGGCACCGAGGCCGCGCAGTGACCGCCCGGGAGCGGCTGACCGACGCCCTGTACGGCGCCGGCTGGGGCACCGTCAAGAAGCTCCCCGAACCGGCCGCCGTGCGCCTCGGCCGCACCGTCGCCGACGTGGCCTGGAAGCGGCGCGGCGCCGGCGTCGAGCGCCTGGAGGCCAACTACGCGCGCGTGGTGCCCGACGCGGGCCCGGAGCGCCTGGCGGAGCTGTCGCGCGCGGGCATGCGCTCCTACCTGCGGTACTGGATGGAGTCCTTCCGGCTGCCCGCCTGGAGCACCGAGCGGGTGGCCGGCGGCTTCGCCCCCAAGGACCTGCACCATCTCACCGACGGCATGGCCGCAGGCAAGGGCGTCATCCTCGCCCTGCCCCACCTGGCCAACTGGGACCTGGCCGGCGCCTGGGTCACCACGCACCTGGGCATCCCGTTCACCACGGTCGCCGAGCGCCTCAAGCCCGAGACGCTCTACGACCGCTTCGTCGCCTACCGCGAGGGCCTCGGCATGGAGGTCCTGCCGCACAGCGGCGGCACCGCCTTCGGCGCGCTGGCCCGGCGGCTGCGCTCGGGCGGCCTGGTCTGCCTGGTCGCCGACCGGGACCTGTCCGCCTCGGGCGTCGAGGTCGGCTTCTTCGGCGAGACCGCCCGGATGCCGGCCGGCCCCGCGCTGCTCGCCCAGCAGACCGGCGCGGCGCTGCTGCCGGTGACGCTCTGGTACGACGACTCGCCCGTCATGCAGGGCCGCGTGCACCCGCCGGTGGAGGTGCCGGAGCGGGGCACGCGGGCCGAGAAGACCTCCGCCATGACCCAGGAGCTGGCCGACGCCTTCGCCTCGGGCATCGCCGAGCACCCCGAGGACTGGCACATGCTGCAACGGCTGTGGGTGAAGGACCTGGACCCGGCGAAGGCGCCGGCCGCGACGCCCGGCGGGGGGCGCGCGTGAGGATCGGCATCGTCTGCCCGTACTCCTGGGACGTGCCCGGCGGCGTCCAGTTCCACATCCGCGACCTCGCCGAGCACCTGATCCGGCGCGGCCACGAGGTCTCCGTCCTCGCCCCGGCCGACGACGACACCCCGCTGCCGCCCTACGTCGTCTCCGCGGGCCGCGCGGTGCCGGTGCCGTACAACGGCTCGGTGGCCCGGCTCAACTTCGGCTTCCTGTCGGCGGCCCGGGTGCGGCGCTGGCTGCACGACGGCGCCTTCGACGTCATCCACATCCACGAGCCGACCTCGCCCTCGCTCGGCCTGCTGACCTGCTGGGCGGCGCAGGGGCCCATCGTGGCCACCTTCCACACCTCCAACCCGCGCTCCCGGGCCATGATCGCCGCGTACGCCATCCTCCAGGCGGCGCTGGAGAAGATCAGCGCCCGGATCGCGGTGAGCGAGTACGCCCGGCGCACCCTGGTCGAACACCTCGGCGGCGACGCGGTGGTCATCCCGAACGGCGTCGACGTCGACTTCTTCGCCGACGCCGAGCCCAAGGCCGAATGGCAGGGGGACACCCTCGGCTTCATCGGGCGGATCGACGAGCCCCGTAAGGGCCTGCCGGTGCTGATGCGGGCGCTGCCCAGGATCCTCGCCGAGCGCCCCGGGACCCGGCTCCTGGTCGCCGGGCGCGGCGACGAGGAGGATGCGGTGGCCTCACTGCCGACCGAACTGCGCTCCCGGGTGGAGTTCCTCGGCATGGTCAGCGACGAGGACAAGGCGCGCTTCCTGCGCAGCGTCGACCTGTACGTGGCGCCCAACACCGGCGGCGAGAGCTTCGGCATCATCCTGGTCGAGGCCATGTCGGCGGGCGCCCCGGTGCTCGCCTCCGACCTGGACGCCTTCGCCCAGGTCCTCGACCAGGGCGCGGCCGGCGAGCTGTTCCCCAACGAGGACGCCGACGCCCTGGCCGCCAGCGCCCTGCGCCTGCTGGCCGACCCGGAGCGCCGGGCCGCGCTCAGCGAGCGGGGCAGCGCCCATGTCCGGCGGTTCGACTGGTCGACCGTGGGCGCGGACATCCTCTCCGTGTACGAGACGGTGACGGCGGGCGCGGCTGCGGTGGCGGCGGACGACCGGGCGACGGGGCTGCGGGCGCGGTTCGGGCTGGCGCGGGACTGAAGGCTTAGGGGTTCCTCGGGGCCCCGTAGGCTGACCGACCGTGAGCGCACCCCTGATCTGGACCCTGGTCCTCCTCGCCCTCGTCGTCGCCGTCGGCCTCTATCTCAGCTGGACGGCGGGCCGCCTCGACCGGCTGCACGCCCGGATCGACGCCGCCCGGGCCGCCCTGGACGCCCAGCTCCTGCGGCGGGCCTCGGTGGCGCAGGAGCTGGCCACCTCGGGGGTGCTGGACCCGGCCGCCTCGATCGTCCTGTACGAGGCCGCGCACGCCGCCCGGCAGGCCGAGGAGGAGCACCGGGAGGTCGCGGAGAGCGAGCTGAGCCAGGCGCTGCGGGCGGTGTTCGAGGACAGCGCCCAGGTCGAGGCGGTGCGCGAGGCCCCGGGCGGCGACGCGGCGGCCGGTGAGCTGACCGAGGCGGTGCGCCGGGTGCCGATGGCCCGCCGCTTCCACAACGACGCCGTGGGCGCCGCCCGCCGCCTGCGCGAGCACCGCAAGGTCCGCTGGTTCCGCCTGGCCGGCCACGCCCCCTTCCCGCTCGCCTTCGAGATGGACGACGAGCCGCCGGCGGCGGTGGTGGACCGCGCCGCCTAGTCGGGTCGGGGCGCGAAGATCCGGAAGGTGTTGCCCTCCGGGTCGCGCAGGACGACCCAGCGGACGCCGTCCCGCTCGTTGTCGCTGACCCGCTCCGCGCCCAGCGCCTCGACCCGGTCGGCCTGCTCCGCCCAGTCCTCCTCGCCGCCCAGATCGAGCATCAGGCGGTTCTCGCCGGCGGGCAGATCGCCGGCCGGCTGATGGAACATCCAGGTCGGGCCCTCGCCCTCGAAGCCTTCATGCCGTCCTGCGTGCTCATGGCGGCCGTCCCTTTCCGTCGCGTGCCCGGTGCGGGCGTGTCATCGGATACGACCCGCCGCGACGGCTCGACTCGTCGGTCTTCGGGGGCTTCGCGGCAGAAGGAGCCACCGTCTCCTCATTGGCCCTTGATGTGGCCCCCTGCCATCGCGTTTCCTCGTTGCTGCACCAACCCCCTTCCCCATCAGTGAGGTACCCGTGTCCAGCTCGCTCCCCGAGAACCAGGCCCCCGAGACCGGCACCGCTCGCGTGAAGCGCGGCATGGCCGAGCAGCTCAAGGGCGGCGTGATCATGGACGTCGTCACGCCGGAGCAGGCCAAGATCGCCGAGGACGCCGGCGCCGTCGCGGTCATGGCCCTGGAGCGGGTGCCCGCCGACATCCGCAAGGACGGCGGTGTGGCCCGCATGTCCGACCCGGACATGATCGAGGGCATCATCGGGGCCGTCTCCATCCCGGTGATGGCCAAGTCCCGCATCGGCCACTTCGTGGAGGCGCAGGTCCTCCAGGCGCTCGGCGTCGACTACATCGACGAGTCCGAGGTGCTGACCCCGGCCGACGAGGTGAACCACTCCGACAAGTTCGCCTTCACCACCCCCTTCGTCTGCGGCGCCACCAACCTCGGCGAGGCCCTGCGCCGCATCGCCGAGGGCGCGGCCATGATCCGCTCCAAGGGCGAGGCCGGCACCGGCAACGTGGTCGAGGCCGTGCGCCACCTGCGCCAGATCAAGAACGAGATCGCCCGCCTGCGCGGCTTCGACAACCACGAGCTGTACGCCGCCGCCAAGGAGCTGCGCGCCCCGTACGAGCTGGTCAAGGAGGTCGCCGAGCTGGGCAAGCTGCCCGTCGTGCTGTTCTCCGCCGGTGGTGTCGCCACCCCGGCCGACGCCGCGCTGATGCGCCAGCTCGGCGCCGAGGGCGTCTTCGTCGGCTCCGGCATCTTCAAGTCCGGCGACCCGGCCAAGCGCGCCGCCGCCATCGTGAAGGCGACCACCTTCTTCGACGACCCGAAGATCGTCGCGGACGCCTCCCGCAACCTGGGCGAAGCCATGGTCGGCATCAACTGCGACACCCTGCCCGAGTCCGAGCGCTACGCCTCCCGCGGCTGGTAACCACGTATGAGCACTCCTGTCATAGGCGTCCTGGCCCTCCAGGGCGACGTACGGGAGCACCTCACCGCCCTGGCCACGGCCGACGCCGTGGCCAGGCCGGTCAGGCGCCCCGAAGAGCTGGCCGAGGTGGACGGGCTGGTGCTGCCCGGCGGCGAGTCCACCACCATCTCCAAGCTCGCCGTCCTCTTCGGCCTGATGGAGCCCCTCCGCGCGCGCGTGCGGGACGGCATGCCCGTCTACGGCACCTGCGCCGGCATGATCCTGCTGGCCGACAAGATCCTCGACCCGCGCTCGGGCCAGGAGACGATCGGCGGCATCGACATGATCGTCCGCCGCAACGCCTTCGGCCGGCAGAACGAGTCCTTCGAGGCCGCGCTCGACGTGCGGGGTGTCGAGGGCGACCCGGTCGAGGGCGTCTTCATCCGCGCCCCCTGGGTGGAGTCGGTGGGCGCCGCCGCCGAGGTGCTGGCCGAGCACGAGGGCCACATCGTCGCCGTCCGCCAGGGCAACGCGCTGGCCACGTCCTTCCACCCGGAGCTGACCGGGGACCACCGGGTGCACCGCCTGTTCGCCGACATGGTGCGCGCCAACCGGGCGGCACAGTCCTTGTAGGATTCCTGGGGTTCCACCGAAGACGGGTTTACGCGAAGGAGACAGGCAGATGTCCGGCCACTCTAAATGGGCTACGACGAAGCACAAGAAGGCCGTGATCGACGCCAAGCGCGGCAAGCTCTTCGCGAAGCTGATCAAGAACATCGAGGTCGCGGCCCGCATGGGTGGCGTCGACATCGAGGGCAACCCGACGCTGTACGACGCCATCCAGAAGGCGAAGAAGCAGTCGGTGCCGAACAAGAACATCGACTCCGCGGTCAAGCGCGGCGGCGGCCTGGAGGCCGGCGGCGCCGACTACGAGACGATCATGTACGAGGGCTACGGCCCGAACGGCGTCGCGGTGCTCATCGAGTGCCTCACCGACAACCGCAACCGCGCCGCCTCCGACGTGCGCGTGGCCATGACCCGCAACGGCGGCTCCATGGCCGACCCCGGCTCGGTGTCCTACCTCTTCCACCGCAAGGGCGTCGTGATCGTCCCCAAGGGCGAGCTGGGCGAGGACGACGTGCTCGGCGCCGTCCTGGAGGCCGGCGCCGAGGAGGTCAACGACCTCGGCGAGACCTTCGAGGTGCTCAGCGAGGCCACCGACCTGGTCGCGGTCCGCACCGCCCTCCAGGAGGCCGGCATCGACTACGAGTCCGCCGACGCCAACTTCGTCCCCACCATGCAGATCGAGCTGGACGAGGACGGCGCCCGCAAGATCTTCAAGCTGATCGACGCCCTGGAGGACAGCGACGACGTGCAGAACGTCTTCGCCAACTTCGACGTGAGCGACGAGGTCATGGAGAAGGTCGACGCGTAACGCGCGCACCGACCGAGCCGGGCCGACGGGGACACACCCGTCGGCCCGTCGCTTTGTCGGCGGCACCCGATAGCCTGCACGAACAGGTGAGGGAAGGGAGCACACCGCGTGCGCGTACTGGGGGTGGACCCGGGGCTGACCCGCTGCGGGATCGGCGTCGTGGAGGGCGTGGCCGGCCGGCCGCTGACCATGCTCGGCGTCGGAGTCGTCCGCACGCCCGCGGACGCCGGCCTCGGGCACCGCCTCGTCGCCGTCGAGCGGGGCATCGAGCAGTGGCTGGACGAGCACCGCCCCGAGTACGTGGCGGTGGAGCGCGTCTTCAGCCAGCACAACGTGCGCACCGTGATGGGCACCGCCCAGGCCAGCGCCGTCGCCATCCTGTGCGCCTCCCGGCGCGGCATCCCCGTAGCGCTGCACACCCCCAGCGAGGTCAAGGCCGCCGTCACCGGCAGCGGCCGGGCCGACAAGGCGCAGGTCGGCGCCATGGTCACCCGCCTGCTGCGGCTCGCCGCGCCCCCGAAGCCGGCCGACGCGGCGGACGCCCTCGCCCTCGCCATCTGCCACATCTGGCGCGCCCCCGCCAAGAACCGCCTCCAGGAGGCCGCCGCCCTGCACGCGGCCCGGGCGCCGCGGACCCCGCGCACGCCGACCGCCCCGCACGCCCCGCACGCATCGAAAGGCCGCCCCGCATGATCGCCTTCGTCAGCGGCACCGTCGCCGCCCTCGCACCCGACGCCGCCGTGGTCGAGCTGGGCGGTGTCGGCATGTCCGTGCAGTGCACGCCGGACACGCTCTCCACCCTGCGGGTCGGCAGGCCCGCCAAGCTGGCCACCTCCCTGGTGGTGCGCGAGGACTCGCTCACCCTGTACGGCTTCGCCGACGACGACGAGCGCCAGGTCTTCGAGCTGCTCCAGACCGCCAGCGGCGTCGGCCCCCGCCTCGCCCAGGCGATGCTCGCCGTGCACCGCCCCGACGCGCTGCGCAGAGCCGTCGCCACCGGCGACGAGAAGGCGCTTACCGCCGTCCCCGGCATCGGCAAGAAGGGAGCCCAGAAGCTGCTGCTCGAACTGAAGGACCGCCTCGGCGCCCCGGTCGGCGCCCCCGCGGTCGGCGCCCCGGTCTCCACCGGCTGGCGCGACCAACTGCACGCGGCCCTGATCGGCCTCGGCTACGCCACCCGGGAGGCCGACGAGGCCGTCACCGCCGTCGCCCCGCAGGCCGAGGCCGCCGCCGGCACCCCCCAGGTCGGCCCGCTCCTGAAGGCCGCCCTGCAGACCCTCAACCGCGCCCGCTGACCCAGGCCGACCGCCCCCACCACACCCCGAGGCACATCACATGAACTGGGACGAGACCACCGACGCCGCCGCCCCCGAGCGGCTCGTCGGCGCGTCCGCGGACGGCGAGGAGCAGGCGGTCGAGGCCGCGCTGCGCCCCAAGGACCTGGGCGAGTTCATCGGCCAGCAGAAGGTCCGCGAGCAGCTCGACCTCGTGCTGCGCGCCGCCCGCGCGCGGGGGGCCACCTCCGACCACGTCCTGCTCTCCGGCGCCCCCGGCCTCGGCAAGACCACCCTGTCGATGATCATCGCGGCCGAGATGGGCGCCCCCATCCGCATCACCTCCGGCCCCGCCATCCAGCACGCCGGCGACCTCGCGGCGATCCTCTCCTCCCTCCAGGAGGGCGAGGTCCTCTTCCTGGACGAGATCCACCGGATGTCCCGGCCCGCCGAGGAGATGCTGTACATGGCGATGGAGGACTTCCGCGTCGACGTCATCGTCGGCAAGGGCCCCGGCGCCACCGCCATCCCGCTGGAGCTGCCCCCCTTCACCCTGGTCGGCGCCACCACGCGCGCGGGGTTGCTGCCGCCCCCGCTGCGCGACCGGTTCGGCTTCACCGCGCACATGGAGTTCTACGCGCCCACCGAACTGGAGCGCGTCGTCCACCGCTCCGCCGGCCTGCTCGACGTGGAGATCGACCCGGCCGGCGCCGCCGAGATCGCCGGCCGCTCCCGGGGCACCCCGCGCATCGCCAACCGCCTGCTGCGCAGGGTGCGGGACTACGCCCAGGTCAAGGCGGACGGCCTGATCACCGAGGAGATCGCCGCCGCGGCCCTCGCGGTGTACGAGGTGGACGGCCGGGGCCTGGACCGCCTGGACCGGGCCGTCCTGGAGGCGCTGCTCAAGCTGTTCGGCGGCGGCCCGGTCGGCCTGTCCACCCTCGCCGTCGCGGTGGGGGAGGAGCGCGAGACGGTCGAGGAGGTCGCCGAGCCCTTCCTGGTCCGCGAGGGCCTGCTCGCCCGCACCCCGCGGGGCCGGGTGGCCACCCCCGCCGCCTGGGCGCACCTCGGCCTCACCCCGCCGGCCTCCCGGCAGCCGGGAAACGGACAAGGGGACCTGTTCGGGGCGTGAGGGCGGCACGAGGACGATGTGCGGGCGGCGCCACGCGCACCGCATTGGCCAGGGCAGGAACCCCGGTGCCATGCTGAGCGTTGTTCCATGCGCGCGGACTCGCTTAGACTCCGCCGATGCCGCCCCAGTCGGCGGCGCACACCCCCAACCATCAGGCCGCTGCGTCATCCGCGGTCGTGTGAAGGAAGTACCGACCCGTGAGTCTCGTGACCCTCCTCCCGTTCGTCGTGCTCATCGGGGCCATGTTCCTGATGACCCGGTCGGCGAAGAAGAAGCAGCAGCAGGCGGCCACCATGCGGAACGAGATGCAGCCCGGTTCCGGGGTCCGCACCATCGGGGGCATGTACGCCACGGTCAAGGAGGTCAACGAGGACACGGTCCTCCTCGACGCCGGTCCGGGTGTCGACCTGCTCTTCGCCAAGAACTCCATCGGTGCCGTCCTCACCGACGACGAGTACAACCGCATCGTGCACGGCATCGAGCACGACCTGAAGTCCGACGCCGACCTCGTCCCGGACGACGCCTCCTCCCTCACCGGGACCGACGCCCCCGCCGCCGACGCCGACGCCGCCCCCGCGGACAAGCCCGTCGACTTCGGCAAGAAGGACGCGGCCCCCGGGCCCGCCGCCCCCGCCGAGCCGGCCGCCGACGCCGCCCCCGTCGAGCCGGCCGCCGAGGCGCGGCCGGACGAGCAGCCGAAGAAGTCCGACGGCGGTCCCGAGGCGAAGTAGCCGTCCCTCCGGGGCCGCGCGGACCACGGGTCCGGGCCCCGGCGCGACGCGCAACGGTCCCGACACCATGTGATGGCCGCCGCTGACGCCTGACCGGCGCAGGGCGGCCCGAGAGGGAGTACGCAAAGGTGGCAGCACCTAAAAAGGGAAAGAGTGCGAGCGCTCAGAGCAGGCCCGGGCGCTCGCTGGCCCTGATCCTGGTCATCATCGCGGCGCTCACCGGCGGCATGTTCGCCTCCGGGCACACGACTCCGCGTCTCGGCATCGACCTGGCCGGCGGCACGAGCATCACCCTCCGGGCGGTCCCCGAGGCCGGCCAGGAGTCGGCGATCAACAAGACCAACATGGACACCGCGGTCGACATCATGAACCGCCGGGTCAACGGTCTGGGCGTCTCCGAGGCCGAGGTGCAGACCCAGGGCGACCGGAACATCATCGTCAACATCCCCAAGGGGACGAACTCCAAGGAAGCCCGCGAGCAGGTCGGCACCACCGCCAAGCTCTACTTCCGCCCGGTCATCGCCACCGAGCTCTCCGGCCCCGGCGCGACCGGCACCCCCTCGCCCAGCGGCACCGGCGGCGCCTCCGACAAGCCGAGTGACAAGCCGACCGACAAGCCGTCGGACAAGGCGAGCGGCCCCGAGGCCACCGACAAGGCGTCCGGCGAGCCCTCCGGCACCCCCACGGCCGGCGCCACCAGCCAGGGCCGCGCCGTCACCGAGGGCCTGAAGGCCGCCGACACCCCCTCCCCGACCGCCTCCGGGAGCGCCAAGCCCTCCCCGAGCGCTTCCGCCGACCCCGCGGTGGCCAAGCTCCAGGCCCAGTACGCCGCCCTGGACTGCACGAAGGAGGCCGACCGAGCCAAGGCCGGCAAGGGCACCAAGGCCAGTGACTCGATCGTGGCCTGCGGCAAGAACTCACAGGGCCAGTGGCAGAAGTACGTGCTCGGCCCGGCCGCCGTCGACGGCACCGACGTCGACAAGTCCAAGGCCGTCCTGAACACGCAGAACGGCGCGGGCTGGACCGTGACCATGGACTTCACCGACAAGGGCGGCAAGAAGTTCGCGGACATCACCGGCCAGCTGGCCCAGAAGCAGTCCCCGCAGAACCAGTTCGCCATCGTCCTGGACAACGAGGTCGTCTCCGACCCCTACGTCCGCCAGGCGCTCAACGGCGGCACCGCGGAGATCTCCGGCAGCTTCGGCCAGCAGGAGGCGCAGAGCCTCGCCAACATGCTGTCCTACGGCGCGCTGCCGCTGACCTTCAAGGAGGACAGCGTCACCACCGTCACCGCCGCGCTCGGCGGTGAGCAGCTGCACGCCGGTCTGATCGCCGGCGCGATCGGCCTCGCCCTGGTCGTGCTCTACCTGCTGCTGTACTACCGCGGCCTGTCCTTCATCGCCATGGCCTCGCTGCTGGTCTCCGCCGTCCTCACCTACGTGATCATGGCGCTGCTCGGCCCGGCCATCGGCTTCGCGCTGAACCTGCCGGCCGTGTGCGGTGCGATCGTCGCCATCGGCATCACCGCGGACTCGTTCATCGTCTACTTCGAACGCGTCCGCGACGAGATCCGCGGCGGCCGCACCCTGCGCCCCGCGGTGGAGCGGGCCTGGCCGCGCGCCCGGCGCACCATCCTGGTCTCCGACTTCGTGTCGTTCCTGGCCGCCGCGGTGCTCTTCATCGTCACCGTCGGCAAGGTGCAGGGCTTCGCCTTCACCCTGGGTCTGACCACCCTGCTCGACGTGGTGGTCGTCTTCCTCTTCACCAAGCCGCTGCTGACGCTGATGGCCCGCCGGAAGTTCTTCGCGAGCGGTCACAAGTGGTCCGGCCTTGACCCGAAGAGCCTGGGTGCCAAGCCGCCGCTGCGCCGCACCCGCCGTCCCTCCCGCCCCGCCGGCCCCGTCGACCCGAAGGAGGCGTGAGAGATGTCGAAGCTCGGCAAGCTCGGCGCCCGGCTCCACCACGGAGAGGTCGGATACGACTTCATCAAGAACCGCAAGATCTGGTACAGCGTCTCGATACTGATCACCATCACGGCCATCGTCGGCCTGGCGGTGCGCGGCCTGCACATGGGTATCGAGTTCCAGGGCGGCGCGGTCTTCACCACCCCCAAGGGCGTCAGCGCCTCGGTCTCCCAGGCCGAGGGGTACGCGGAGGAGTCCTCCGGCCACGACGCGATCGTCCAGAAGCTCGGCGACGACAGCCTGCGCATCCAGATCGCGGGCATCGAGACCGACAAGTCCGACCAGATCAAGAACGACCTGGCCAAGGACCTCAAGCTGGACCCGGAGAAGATCAACGCCGACCTGGTCGGCCCCAGCTGGGGTGACCAGATCGCCAACAAGGCCTGGCAGGGCCTCGGGATCTTCCTGGTCCTCGTGGTGATCTACCTGGCGATCGCGTTCGAGTGGCGCATGGCGCTCGCCGCGTTCGTCGCGCTGATCCACGACATCACCATCACGGTCGGCATCTACGCCCTGGTGGGCTTCGAGGTCACGCCGGGCACGGTGATCGGTCTGCTGACGATCCTCGGTTACTCGCTCTACGACACGGTCGTCGTCTTCGACAGCCTCAAGGAGCAGACCCGGGACATCACCAAGCAGACCCGCTTCACGTACGGCGAGATCGCCAACCGGTCGATCAACAGCACCCTGGTGCGGTCGATCAACACCACGGTGGTGGCGCTGCTCCCCGTCGGCGGCCTGCTGTTCATCGGCGGCGGCGTGCTCGGCGCCGGCATGCTCAACGACATCTCGCTGTCGCTGTTCGTCGGCCTCGCCGCGGGTGCCTACTCCTCGATCTTCATCGCCACGCCGCTCGTCGCCGACCTCAAGGAGCGCGAGCCGCAGATGAAGGCCCTCAAGAAGCGGGTCCTCGCCAAGCGCGCCCAGGCCGCGGCCAAGGGCGAGCCGGTGGAGCCCGGCGCCGACGAGGAGCCGTACGCGGAGGAGGAGCCGGAGGAGGACGGCGCCCACGCGGTCGTCGGCCCCCGCAACCAGCCCGCCTCCCGCGCCCGGGGCCGCGGCCGTCCCTCGGGGAAGCGCCGATGACCGGCGTGCAGGAGCTGCTGCTCAGCCGCATCCGGGACGTGCCGGACTACCCGGAGCCGGGCGTGGTGTTCAAGGACATCACCCCGCTCCTGGCGGACCCGGCGGCGTTCACCGCCCTCACCGACGCCCTCGCGGAGGCGGCCCGGGACACCGGCGCCACCAAGGTCGTCGGCCTGGAGGCCCGCGGCTTCATCCTCGGCGCCCCGGTCGCCCTACGGGCCGGCCTGGGCTTCATCCCCGTACGCAAGGCGGGCAAGCTCCCCGGAGCCACGCTCTCCCAGTCGTACGACCTGGAGTACGGCTCGGCCGAGATCGAGCTGCACGCCGAGGACCTGAGCGCCGGCGACCGTGTCCTGGTCGTGGACGACGTCCTCGCCACCGGCGGCACCGCCGAGGCGTCCGTGCAGCTCATCCGCCGGGCCGGCGCCCAGGTCGCCGGCCTCGCCGTCCTCATGGAGCTGGGCTTCCTGCACGGCAGGGCCCGGCTGGAACCGGCGCTCGACGGCGCACCGCTGACCGCGCTGCTCACGGTCTGACACCGCAGGTCATCAGGCTCGGGCGGGCCCGGAGGAATCCGGCGCCCGCCCGCGCTGTTTCCCGGGGTGAAGGTCCACCGCAGTGGCCTGAAGGCGATCCCGGGGGGCAGGATCGCTACCATGGGGTTTCCGGAGCCTGACCGGGGGCCCCGGACCGCGCACGAGGAGCCCTCTTGCCAGACGAGGCCCAGCACCTGACCGCCGCCAAGCCCGAGTCCGCCTCGGAGGCGGCGGCGAAGCCCGCACCGAGCGCGCCGCACGCGACGAACGACACCGGCGGGCCGATCCAGCACGCTCCCGCGGCGCCCGTCGACAAGCCGGCCGAGCAGCAGGCGCGCCCCAAGCCGGCCCCGCCCGAGCACGACCGCAACGCCGGCGCCGTGGTGCGCAACGCCCCGGGGCAGCCCCCCCGCTCCGGCTCCTCCAACCGCGTCCGCGCCCGCCTCGCCCGCCTCGGCGTCCAGCGCGCGAACCCGTACAACCCGGTGCTCGAGCCGCTGCTGCGGATAGTGCGCGGCAACGACCCCAAGATCGAGACGGCCACCCTCCGCCAGATCGAGCGCGCCTACCAGGTCGCCGAGCGCTGGCACCGCGGCCAGAAGCGCAAGAGCGGCGACCCGTACATCACGCACCCGCTCGCGGTCACCACCATCCTCGCCGAGCTGGGCATGGACCCGGCCACGCTGATGGCCGGGCTGCTGCACGACACGGTCGAGGACACCGAGTACGGCCTGGACGACCTGCGCCGCGACTTCGGCGACGTGGTCGCGCTGCTCGTCGACGGCGTCACCAAGCTGGACAAGGTCAAGTTCGGCGAGGCCGCGCAGGCCGAGACGGTGCGCAAGATGGTCGTCGCCATGGCCAAGGACCCGCGCGTCCTGGTCATCAAGCTCGCCGACCGGCTGCACAACATGCGCACCATGCGCTACCTCAAGCGCGAGAAGCAGGAGAAGAAGGCGCGCGAGACCCTGGAGATCTACGCGCCGCTCGCCCACCGGCTGGGCATGAACACCATCAAGTGGGAGCTGGAGGACCTCGCCTTCGCGATCCTCTACCCCAAGATGTACGACGAGATCGTCCGCCTGGTCGCCGAGCGCGCCCCCAAGCGCGACGAGTACCTCGCCCTGGTCACCGACGAGGTCCAGCAGGACCTGCGCGCCGCCCGCATCAAGGCGACCGTCACCGGCCGGCCCAAGCACTACTACAGCGTCTACCAGAAGATGATCGTCCGCGGCCGGGACTTCGCGGAGATCTACGACCTGGTGGGCATCCGCGTCCTCGTGGACACCGTCCGCGACTGCTACGCGGCGCTCGGCACCGTGCACGCGCGATGGAACCCGGTCCCCGGCCGGTTCAAGGACTACATCGCGATGCCCAAGTTCAACATGTACCAGTCGCTGCACACGACGGTGATAGGGCCGGGCGGCAAGCCGGTCGAGCTGCAGATCCGCACCTTCGACATGCACCGCCGCGCCGAGTACGGCATCGCCGCGCACTGGAAGTACAAGCAGGAGGCCGTGGCCGGCGCCTCGAAGGTGCGCACGGACGCGCCCAAGGGGGTCGGCAAGGACAAGGACGCCATCAACGACATGGCGTGGCTGCGGCAGCTCCTGGACTGGCAGAAGGAGACCGAGGACCCCGGCGAGTTCCTGGAGTCCCTGCGCTTCGACCTCTCGCGCAACGAGGTCTTCGTCTTCACGCCCAAGGGCGACGTGATAGCGCTGCCGGCCGGCGCCACCCCCGTCGACTTCGCCTACGCGGTGCACACCGAGGTCGGCCACCGCACCATAGGGGCACGGGTCAACGGGCGCCTGGTGCCGCTGGAGTCCACGCTGGACAACGGCGACCTGGTGGAGGTCTTCACCTCCAAGGCGGCCGGCGCCGGGCCCTCCCGCGACTGGCTCGGCTTCGTGAAGTCGCCCCGGGCGCGCAACAAGATCCGGGCCTGGTTCTCCAAGGAGCGCCGGGACGAGGCGATCGAGCAGGGCAAGGACGCCATCGTCCGCGCAATGCGCAAGCAGAACCTGCCGATCCAGCGGATCCTCACCGGCGACTCGCTGGTCACGCTCGCGCACGAGATGCGCTACTCGGACATCTCCGCGCTGTACGCGGCGATCGGCGAGGGCCATCTGTCCGCGCAGAACATCGTGCAGAAGCTGGTCCAGGCGCTCGGCGGCGAGGAGGCCGCCTCCGAGGAGATCGACGAGTCGGTCCCGCCGTCCCACGGCCGGGGCCGGAAGCGTCGCACCAACGCCGACCCCGGCGTGGTCGTCAAGGGCGTCGACGACGTGTGGGTCAAGCTGGCCCGCTGCTGCACCCCGGTGCCCGGCGACCCGATCATCGGCTTCGTCACCCGGGGCAGCGGCGTCTCGGTGCACCGCAGCGACTGCGTCAACGTCGACTCGCTCTCCCGCGAACCCGAGCGGATCCTGGAGGTCGAGTGGGCCCCCACCCAGTCCTCGGTCTTCCTGGTCGCCATACAGGTCGAGGCGCTCGACCGCTCCCGGCTGCTGTCGGACGTGACCCGGGTGCTGTCCGACCAGCATGTCAACATCCTGTCCGCGGCCGTCCAGACCTCCCGTGACCGGGTGGCCACCTCCCGCTTCACCTTCGAGATGGGCGACCCCAAGCACCTGGGCCACGTCCTGAAGGCCGTACGCGGCGTGGAGGGCGTCTACGACGTGTACCGGGTGACGTCGGCACGCAGGCCCTCCTAGCGGCCGCGGGCACACGGAAGGGGCTCCCGTACGCACCGTACGGGAGCCCCTCCTAGTGTCGTCGGGGGGTGTCAGCCGCCGAACTCCTCCAGGCCCTTGAGCGCCTGGTCGAGCAGGGCCTGGCGGCCCTCCAGCTCGCGCTCCAGCTTGTCGGCGCGGGCGTTGTTGCCCTGGGCGCGGGCCTGCTCGACCTGGCCGCGCAGCTTGTCCACGGCGGCCTGGAGCTGACCGGTCAGACCCGCGGCACGCGCGCGTGCCTCCGGGTTGGTCCGGCGCCACTCCGACTCCTCGGCCTCCTGCAGCGCCCGCTCCACCGCGTGCATCCGGCCCTCGACCTTCGGGCGGGCGTCGCGCGGCACGTGGCCGATGGCCTCCCAGCGCTCGTTGACCGACCGGAACGCGGCGCGGGCCGCCTTCAGGTCGTGCACCGGCAGGAGCTTCTCGGCCTCGCCGGCCAGCTCCTCCTTGAGCTTGAGGTTGTCCGCCTGCTCCGCGTCCCGCTCGGCGAAGACCGAGCCGCGGGCGGCGAAGAAGACGTCCTGGGCGCCGCGGAAGCGGTTCCACAGGTCGTCCTCGTGCTCGCGCTGGGCGCGGCCCGCGGCCTTCCACTCCGTCATCAGGTCGCGGTAGCGGGCCGCCGTCGGCCCCCAGTCAGTGGAGCCCGAGAGCGACTCGGCCTCGGCGACCAGGCGCTCCTTGGTCCGGCGGGCGTCCTCGCGCTGCGAGTCCAGCTGCGCGAAGTGCTGCTTGCGGCGCTTGGAGAACGCCGAGCGGGCGTGCGAGAAGCGGTGCCACAGCTCGTCGTCGGACTTGCGGTCGAGCCGGGGCAGGCCCTTCCAGGTGTCCACCAGCGCGCGCAGCCGCTCGCCGGCGGACCGCCACTGCTCGGACTGCGCCAGCTCCTCGGCCTCGGCGACCAGCGCCTCCTTGGCGGTGCGCGCCTCGTCGGACTGCTTGGCCCGCTGCGCCTTGCGCTCCTCGCGGCGGGACTCCACCGAGGCGACCAGCTTGTCGAGCCGGCCCTTGAGCGCCTCCAGGTCGCCCACCGCGTGGTGCGCGTCGACCTGCTCGCGCAGGTGCTCCACGGCGGTCAGGGCGTCCTTCGGCGCCAGGTCGGTGGTCTTCACGCGCTTCTCGAGGAGGCCGATCTCGACCACTAGGCCCTCGTACTTGCGCTCGAAGTAGGCCAGCGCCTCCTCGGGAGAGCCGGCCTGCCAGGAGCCGACGACCTGCTCGCCGTCGGCCGTACGCACGTACACGGTCCCCGTCTCGTCGACGCGGCCCCACGGGTCGCTGCTCACAGCGCCTCCTCCACATGATGCCGGCGGGGGGCTTCGCCACCCCCGGGCATCGTCCACAGTTTCGTCACGGCCAACATAGGCGACCGGCGGGCGGCCTGTCCGCATCCCGCGCGACCGAACTTGCCCAGCTAGAGGTCAGGATTTGGCGACCGTCGCCTTGTCGATCACCACGGTCGCGTTGGGCGCCGTGTTCTGGGTCGTCGGGTCGGCCGGAGCCGCGCCGGCGGCGGCGATCTTCTTGAGGACCTTCATCCCGGACGCGGACACCGTGCCGAAGGGCGTGTAGCTCGGGGGCAGCTGGCTGTCCTGGTAGACGAGGAAGAACTGGCTGCCGCCGGAGTTCGGCTGGCCGGTGTTGGCCATCGCCACCGTGCCCGCCGGATAGACGTTGTCCTTGAGGCTCTTGTCCTTCAGGTTCTCGTCCGGGATGGTGTAGCCCGGTCCGCCGGTGCCCTGGCCGGTCGGGTCGCCGCACTGCAGCACGTAGATGCCGCTGTCGGTGAGCCGGTGGCACTTGGTGTGGTCGAAGAAGCCCTTGCCGGCCAGGAAGTCGAACGAGTTGACCGTGTGCGGCGCCGCCGACGCCTTCAGGGCGAGGTCTATGTCGCCGCAGGTCGTGGCGAGCTTCATGGTGTACTTCGCCGACTTGTCGACGGTGAGCGCCGGCTCCTTCTTCCACGACTGCGTCTTGACCTTGCCCGCGGCGGGCTTGTCACACGGATCCGCCGCCTTGCTGGAGGAGGGCGGCGCGCTCGGGGTGGACTGCGCGGCCGTGTCCTTCTTGCCGTCGTCGTCGTCCTTGAGGACCACCCCGGTCGTGTACAGCGCGACGCTGCCGATCAGGATCACGCCGAGCACCGACGCGATCGCCGCGTTGCGCATACGCGCCTTGCGCCGCGCGTCGGTGCGCCGCTGCTGCTGCCGCAAGAACTTCTCCCGGGCGAGCTGACGCCGCCGCTGCTCCTGGCTGACCACCGGGTTGTCTCCTCAAGCGTCTACGTGAAGCGTCTTCGTGTCTGCGTGTAGCCCCGTACCGTATATGGGTTCGCTGAGGATTCGGCACCGCCGGTAGGCTCTGACCGCGGGCGCGGCCCGCCCGCATGCCCCCGTACCACCACAAACGAAGGACGATCGTGCTCATTGCCGGGTTCCCCGCCGGGGCCTGGGGGACGAACTGCTACCTCGTCGCCCCCGCCGCCGGTGAGGAGTGCGTGATCATCGACCCCGGCCACCAGGCCGCCCAGGGCGTCGAGGAGGCACTCGCCAAGCATCGGCTGAAGCCCGTCGCCGTCGTCCTCACCCACGGCCACATCGACCATGTGGCCTCGGTCGTCCCGGTGTGCGGCGCGCACGACGTGCCCGCCTGGATCCACCCCGAGGACCGGTACATGATGAGCGATCCCGAGAAGGCGCTCGGCCGGTCGATCGGGATGCCGCTGATGGGCGAGCTGACCGTGGGGGAGCCGGACGACGTCCGGGAGATGACCGACGGCGCGAAGCTGGAGCTGGCCGGCCTGGAGCTGACCGTGGCGCACGCGCCGGGCCATACCAAGGGGTCGGTGACCTTCGCCCTGCCCGAGGCCGCGGACATCCCGCCGGTCCTCTTCGCGGGCGACACGCTGTTCGCCGGCTCCATCGGACGCACCGACCTGCCCGGCGGCGACATGGCCGAGATGCTCGAGACACTGGCCCGTGTGTGCCTGCCGCTCGACGACTCGACCGTGGTGCTGTCCGGCCACGGCCCCCAGACGACCATCGGCCAGGAGCGCGCCACCAACCCGTATTTGCGGCAGGTGGCGGCCGGCCAGGAAGCCCCCCGGGCTCCCCGACGAGGAATGTGACGAGAGACCTTCCGTGAGCACCTTCAAGGCCCCCAAGGGCACCTACGACCTGCTGCCGCCGGAGTCCGCGAAGTACCTGGCGGTGCGCGAGGCGATCGCCGCCCCGCTGCGCAACTCCGGCTACGGCTACATCGAGACGCCCGGCTTCGAGAACGTCGAGCTGTTCGCGCGCGGTGTCGGCGAGTCCACCGACATCGTCACCAAGGAGATGTACGCCTTCGAGACCAAGGGCGGCGACCGCCTCGCCCTGCGCCCCGAAGGCACCGCCTCCGTGCTGCGCGCGGCCCTGGAGGCCAACCTGCACAAGGCGGGCAACCTGCCGGTGAAGGTCTGGTACTCCGGTTCGTACTACCGCTACGAGCGCCCCCAGAAGGGCCGCTACCGCCACTTCTCGCAGGTCGGCGCCGAGGCGATCGGCGCCGAGGACCCCGCCCTGGACGCCGAGCTGATCATCCTGGCCGACCAGGCGTACCGCGCCCTCGGCCTGCGCCAGTTCCGCATCCTGCTCAACAGCCTGGGCGACCAGGAGTGCCGCCCCGTCTACCGGGCCGCGCTGCAGGACTTCCTGCGCGGCCTCGACCTGGACGAGGACACCCTGCGCCGCGCCGAGATCAACCCGCTGCGGGTCCTGGACGACAAGCGCGAGTCGGTGCAGAAGCAGCTCGCCGGCGCCCCGCTGCTGCGCGACTACCTGTGCGACGCCTGCAAGGCGTACCACGAGGAGGTGCGCGAGCTGATCACCGCGGCCGGCGTCGTCTTCGAGGACGACCCCCGCCTGGTGCGCGGCCTGGACTACTACACGCGCACCACCTTCGAGTTCGTCCACGACGGCCTCGGCTCGCAGTCCGCGGTCGGCGGCGGCGGCCGCTACGACGGGCTGTCCGAGATGATCGGCGGCCCCGCCCTGCCCTCCGTCGGCTGGGCGCTCGGCGTCGACCGCACCGTCCTCGCCCTGGAGGCCGAGGGCGTCGAGCTCGACCTGCCCGCGACGACCTCCGTCTTCGCCGTCGCCCTCGGCGACGAGGCCCGCCGCATCCTCTTCGCCAAGGTCACCGAGTTGCGCAAGAACGGCGTCGCCGCCGACTTCGCCTACGGCGGCAAGGGCCTCAAGGCCGCGATGAAGGCGGCCAACCGGTCGGGCGCCCGCTACGCCCTGGTGCTCGGCGAGCGCGACCTCGCCGAGAACGTCGTGCAGCTGAAGGACATGGAGTCCGGCGAGCAGCACGCGATCGGCGTGAACGAGATCGTGGCGGAGCTGGAGACCCGGCTCGCCTGACCGCGTCCGGGCGGGAGGGGCGCACTCGGCGCGTTCGGCCGTGTGTGCCCCCTCCGAACAGAGGGCGGCCGAAAGACGACGCCTGCGGGCGACCTCCGGTGCGTTCATATGTTCAGTGAACGGTGCTCCTACGCGCGCGTGCGGCACAATGGCCCTGCCCGAAGCAGGTCCGCGTCTCGAGTGACGGAATCGGCGTGATGAGCAAGACGACAGTGAAGGACGCCTCCACCGTGACCGGTCCCGCACCCGGCCCCGAGGCCGGGACGCAGCGCAAGGAGGGCGGCAGCCGCGCCTTCGCGCTGCTGCTCGTGATCACCGGTGCCGCCGGGCTGCTGGCCGCCTGGGTCATCACGCTGGACAAGTTCAAGCTGCTCGAGGCCAAGGCCGAGGGCAAGACCTTCACCCCCGGGTGCAGCCTGAACCCGGTCGTCTCCTGCGGCAGCGTCATGGAGAGCGACCAGGCCGCCGCCTTCGGCTTCCCCAACCCGATGCTCGGCCTCGCCACCTACGCCATCGTGATCTGCGTCGGCGTCAGCCTGCTCGCCGGGGCGCGCTTCCCGCGCTGGTACTGGCTCACCTTCAACGCCGGCACCCTCTTCGGCGTCGGCTTCGTCACCTGGCTCCAGTTCCAGTCCCTGTACCGGATCAACGCCCTGTGCCTGTGGTGCTGCCTCGCCTGGGTCGCCACGATCCTCATGTTCTGGTACCTGACCAGCTTCAACGTCCGCAAGGGCTTCCTGCCGGCGCCGGGCTGGCTGCGCGGCTTCTTCGGCGAGTTCACCTGGGTGCTGCCGGTGCTGCACATCGGCATCATCGGGATGATGATCCTCACCCGCTGGTGGGACTTCTGGACCAGCTGACCGCCGTCGGGCTGTCAGTGCGGTGATTTAGGGTTTCGTACGTGGAGCCCGACCTGTTCACCGCAGCCGCAGAAGAACGCCAGGAGAAGGACCCGACCGGCAGCCCCCTCGCCGTGCGGATGCGCCCGCGCACCCTCGACGAGGTCGTGGGCCAGCAGCACCTGCTCAAGCCCGGCTCACCACTGCGCCGCCTGGTCGGCGAGGGCGGCACCGGCCCCGCAGGGCCCTCCTCCGTGATCCTCTGGGGCCCGCCCGGCACCGGCAAGACCACCCTGGCGTACGTCGTCTCCAAGGCCACCAACAAGCGCTTCGTGGAGCTGTCCGCCATCACCGCCGGTGTCAAGGAGGTCCGCGCCGTCATCGACGGCGCCCGCCGCGCCGTCGGCGGATACGGCAAGGAGACCGTCCTCTTCCTGGACGAGATCCACCGCTTCAGCAAGGCCCAGCAGGACACCCTGCTGCCCGCCGTGGAGAACCGCTGGGTCACCCTGATCGCCGCCACCACCGAGAACCCGTACTTCTCGGTGATCTCCCCGCTGCTCTCCCGCTCCCTGCTGCTCACCCTGGAGCCGCTCACCGACGACGACGTCCGCGGCCTGCTCCGCCGCGCCCTCGCCGACGAGCGCGGCCTCGCCGCCTCCGTCACCCTCCCCGAGGACACCGAGGAGCACCTGCTGCGCATCGCCGGCGGCGACGCCCGCCGGGCCCTGACCGCCCTGGAGGCCGCCGCCGGCGCCGCCCTCGACAAGGGCGAGCCGGAGATCTCGCTGACCACCCTGGAGGAGACGGTCGACCGGGCCGCGGTGAAGTACGACCGCGACGGCGACCAGCACTACGACGTGGCCAGCGCCCTGATCAAGTCCATCCGCGGCTCCGACGTGGACGCCGCCCTGCACTACCTGGCCCGGATGATCGAGGCCGGCGAGGACCCCCGCTTCATCGCCCGCCGCCTGATGATCTCCGCCAGCGAGGACATCGGCCTCGCCGACCCGAACGCGCTGCCGCTGGCCGTCGCCGCCGCCCAGGCCGTCGCCATGATCGGCTTCCCCGAGGCCGCGCTCACCCTCAGCCACACCACCATCGCGCTGGCCCTCGCCCCGAAGTCCAACGCCGCGACCACCGCCATCGGCGCCGCCCTGGAGGACGTCCGCAAGGGCCTGGCCGGCTCCGTCCCCGCCCACCTGCGCGACAGCCACTACCAGGGCGCCGGCAAGCTCGGCCACGGCCAGGGGTACGTGTACCCGCACGACCTGCCCGAGGGCATCGCCGCCCAGCAGTACGCGCCGGACGAGCTGAAGGACCGCACCTACTACACCCCGACCCGGCACGGCGCGGAGGCCCGGTACGCGGACGCGGCCGAGTGGACCCGCAAGCACCTCGGTCGAGACCGGCCCTGAGCACCCTGTAGACTGCC
Organism: Streptomyces sp. NPDC048182; assembly: GCF_043202555.1. NCBI lineage: Bacteria > Bacillati > Actinomycetota > Actinomycetes > Kitasatosporales > Streptomycetaceae > Streptomyces > Streptomyces sp. NPDC048182. The sequence continues at coordinate 71,140 of NZ_JBIDAQ010000016.1, forward strand.
CCGAAGTGCCGAGTCCCGTGCCGTCAGAGCGGGACACCCGGCCGGAGCCCCGGTCCTCAGGGGTCGGCTCCAGGAGCGTCGCGCACCGTCGAACGGTGTCGCGGGCAGCCCACCACCACCCGGTAGCCCCGGAAGCGGTCGGTGGGCCACTCGCGTGCTGCACGTATGTGCCCAGATCAGGGAAGCGGCTGCCCGAAGGTCCCTTGCGGACCCGCGGGTCTTCCCGGCTGCGGATTGCGACCTCCCATAACCCTGACGAGCCGAAGACTACGAAAGAGATCAGAAGTGGCGAACCAGTCCCGCCCCAAGGTCAAGAAGTCGCGTGCCCTCGGCATCGCGCTGACCCCGAAGGCCGTCAAGTACTTCGAGGCCCGCCCCTACCCGCCGGGCGAGCACGGCCGCGGCCGCAAGCAGAACTCGGACTACAAGGTCCGTCTGCTGGAGAAGCAGCGCCTGCGCGCGCAGTACGACGTGTCCGAGCGCCAGCTCGTCCGCGCCTACGAGCGTGCCGCCAAGACCCAGGGCAAGACCGGTGAGGCCCTGGTCATCGAGCTGGAGCGCCGCCTCGACGCCCTGGTCCTGCGGTCGGGCATCGCCCGCACCATCTACCAGGCCCGCCAGATGGTCGTCCACGGCCACATCCAGGTGAACGGCCAGAAGGTCGACAAGCCGTCCTTCCGCGTCCGCCCCGACGACGTCGTGCAGGTCCGCGACCGCTCCAAGGAGAAGACGCTCTTCACCATCGCCCGTGAGGGCGGCTTCGCCCCCGACGGCGAGACCCCGCGCTACCTGCAGGTGAACCTCAAGTCCCTGGCGTTCCGCCTGGACCGTGAGCCGAACCGCAAGGAGATCCCGGTGATCTGCGACGAGCAGCTCGTCGTCGAGTACTACGCCCGCTGATCCCACTCAGCCCCGGCGCAGCGCCTCAGCCCGCCGTCTCCCCGCCCTTCCTGGTGGGCGAGGCGGCGGGCTTCGCCGTTCCGGCGCCGGCCACGGCAGGCGCGCCGGTCCCGCGCGGCGCCGGCGGCGACACCACCGCCCCCGGCCGGCCGAGCGCCCGCCGCACCGCCTCCTCGGGGCCTAGCCGCACACCGTGCCGCACGCACTCCTCGTACCGCTCGTCCCCGAGCCGCTCCCGCGCCGCCCGCTCGCACCGCTCGTGCGGGGCGTTGTAGTGCGCCGAGCCGAACAGCGGCAGCCCCACCGACGGCCAGATCCGGGCCGCCGCGCCCTGGAGCACCGCCGCCTCCGCCGCGTCGCCCTCGGCCACCGTGACCAGGGCGAGCAGCTCCACCGCGAGCACCGAGCCCAGCTGGTCCCGGAAGCGGTGGGCGCCGCCCAGGCAGTCCGCCAGCAGCTCCCGCGCCCGCGCGAGGTCGCCCTCGGCCCAGGCGGCGTAGCCCAGCACGTAGAGCGCGTAGCCCCGGGCCCACCGCTCCCCGTGGTCCTCGCAGGTCCGGCGGACCTCCTCGCATCTGCGCACCGCGTCCGGCAGATCGCCCTGGAAGGCCCGCGCCATGGCCAGCTCCACCTGGCCCATCAGCACATTGCTGTTCAGCTCCCCGATCTCCCGGTAGCGCACCAGCGCCGAGCGCAGCAGCTCCTCGGCGCCCGCCATGTCGTCGGTGACCAGCGCCAGGCAGCCGGTGCGGTGCTCCGCGTACGCCACCGCCATCGGGTCCGCCGAGCGCTCGGCCTCCCGGCGGCACTCCTGGAGGGCGCGCAGGGCGGCGGCCGTGTCGCCCTGGAGGATGGCCACGTAGCCGAGCACCCACAGCGCCTTCAGCCGGGCCCGCTCGCCCACCGCCGAACCCGAAGCCGGACCCGCCGCCGGGCGGACCGCCCGCTCCAGCCAGCGCCGCCCCTCCGACAGCCGCCCGCAGCCCACCCAGTGGAACCACAGGGCGCCCGCCAGGTACCGCCCGAAGTGCACACCCTCCGGGTCGGTCAGGCAGTGCTCCAGGGCGGCGCGCAGGTTCGGCAGCTCCACGTCCACCCGGACCGCCACCTCGTCCTGGCGCGGCGAGAACCACTCCAGCTCGCACCAGGTCGTCAGCCCCACGTACCAGTCCCGGTGCCGGCGCCCCAGCCGCGCCGCCTCACCGGAGGCCGCCAGCCAGCCGGCGCCGTACGCCCGCAGCGTGTCCAGCAACCGGTAGCGCACGCCGGCCGGGGTCTCCTCGCGGGTCAGCACCGACTGCTCAAGGAGCGCGCACAGCACGTCGAGCACGTCGTCGGCGGGCAGCCCGTGCCCGCCGCACACGTACTCGGCGGCCTCCAGGTCGAACGGGCCCGCGAACACCGACAGCCGGGCCCACAGCAGCCGCTCCGCCGGCGTGCACAGCTCGTGGCTCCAGCCCACCGCCGTGCGCAGCGTGCGGTGCCGGGGCAGCGCCGCGGTGTCCCCGCCGGTCAGCACCCGGAAGCGGTCGTCCACGCGCCCGAGCAGCTCGGCCGCCGACAGCGCGCCGAGGCGCCCCGCGGCCAGTTCGACGGCCAGCGGGATCCCGTCGAGCCGACGGCACAGCTCGCGCAGGTCCCCCTCCGGCCCGAGCACCGCCCGCCGCCTGGCGGCCCGCACCCTGAGCAGCTCCAGGGCCTCGTCCGGCGCCAGCGGCGCCAGCGGCAGCAGCCGCTCACCGGCCACGCCCAGCGGCCTGCGCCCCACCGCGAGCACCCGCAGCCCGGGCAGCCGGCCGAGCAGCTCGGCCACCAGTGCGGCACAGGGCTCGACCAGGTGCTCCACTCCGTCCAGGACCAGCAGCACCTCCCGCTCCGCGAGCCGGGCGAGCAGCGTCTCGCGGGGCGTGCGGGTGGTGTGGTCGGTCAGGCCGAGGGCGGCCACCACCGCGTAGTCCACGAACTCCGGATCGCGCACCGGCGCCAGCTCCACCCGCCACACCCCGCCGGCCGGCGCGCACCGGGCCGCGGCCCGGGCCGCGAGCCGCGACTTGCCGACCCCGCCGGTCCCGGTCACCGTCACCAGGCGTGCCTCGGCGAAGGCGCCCGCCAGCTCCGCGAGTTCCGCCGACCGCCCCACGAAGGGGTCGAGGTCCAGCGGGAGATTGCCGAGTGAGGGGCCGTCGGGCCGTTCGTCCTGCATGGGACACGGAGCGTACTGACCCGTAATCAATCCGTACAATCGCTTCCCCGAACTCCGCCGCCGCGCGCGCAAATCCGGTACGGAGCCCCGCGCCCGGCGCGATAGGCTCGGTGGACGATTTTCTCGATGTTGAGGGCTCGAAGTTCAGGGCTCGATGTTTCAGGGAGCGGGTGCGCGGTGTCCGGTGGTGAGGTGGCCGGGATCCTGGTGGCCGTCTTCTGGGCGATCCTGGTCTCCTTCCTCGCCGTAGCGCTGGCGAGGCTGGCCCAGTCGCTCAGGGCGACCACCAAGCTGGTGGCGGACGTGACCGACCAGGCCGTCCCGCTGCTCTCCGACGCCTCCCGGGCGGTGCGCTCGGCGCAGACCCAGATCGACCGGGTCGACGCGATCGCCTCCGACGTCCAGGAGGTCACGTCGAACGCCTCGGCGCTGTCGACCACCGTGGCCTCCACCTTCGGCGGCCCCCTGGTCAAGGTCGCGGCGTTCGGATACGGCGTGCGCAGGGCACTCGGCGGTCGCAAGGAGGACCTGCCGGCCAAGGAGCCGCGGCGCACCGTGATCGTCGGCCGGACGATCCCGGCCGCGCGGCGGACGAAGCGGAAGAAGGACTGATCCAGCGATGTTCCGCCGTACGTTCTGGTTCGGCACCGGCATGGCCGCCGGTGTCTGGGCCACCACCAAGGTCAACCGGAAGCTGAAGCAGCTCACCCCCGAGAGCCTCGCCGCGACCGCGGCGAACAAGGCGCTCGACGTGGGCAACCGGCTCAAGGACCGCGCGGTGGGCTTCGCCGTCGACGTCCGGGAGAACATGGCCCAGCGCGAGGCGGAGCTGGACGACGCGCTCGGCCTGAGCGCACCCGTCGACCCCGAACTGAACCCGCCCCGGCGCCCCGCCGCCATCGAGAACCGCAACGACCCGAGGTACGCCGGCCGCAGGAACAGGCCGACGTACCCGCACAACCGGAATGAGGACCACTGATGGAGTCGGCTGAGATCCGCCGCCGCTGGCTGAGCTTCTTCGAGGAGCGCGGGCACACCGTCGTCCCTTCGGCGTCGCTCATCGCGGACGACCCGACTCTGCTGCTGGTCAACGCCGGCATGGTGCCCTTCAAGCCCTACTTCCTCGGCGAGGTCAAGCCGCCGTACGACCGCGCCACCAGCGTGCAGAAGTGCGTGCGCACCCCCGACATCGAAGAGGTCGGCAAGACCACCCGGCACGGCACGTTCTTCCAGATGTGCGGGAACTTCTCCTTCGGCGACTACTTCAAGGAAGGCGCCTGCAAGCTCGCCTGGGAGCTGCTCACCAGCCCCCTGGACAAGGGCGGCTACGGCCTCGACCCCGAGCGCCTGTGGATCACCGTCTACCTGGAGGACGACGAGGCCGAGCGCATCTGGCGCGACGTCGTCGGCGTGCCCGCCGAGCGGATCCAGCGCCTGGGCAAGAGCGAGAACTACTGGTCCATGGGCGTCCCCGGACCCTGCGGCCCGTGCTCCGAGATCAACTACGACCGCGGCCCCGAGTTCGGCGTCGAGGGCGGCCCGGCCGTCAACGACGAGCGGTACGTGGAGATCTGGAACCTGGTCTTCATGCAGTACGAGCGCGGCGCCGGCACCGGCAAGGAGGACTTCGAGATCCTCGGGGACCTGCCGAGCAAGAACATCGACACCGGCCTCGGCCTGGAACGCCTCGCCATGATCCTGCAGGGCGTGCAGAACCTGTACGAGATCGACACCTCGATGGCCGTCATCGACAAGGCCACCGAGCTGACCGGCGTGGCCTACGGCGAGGCCCACGACTCGGACGTCTCGCTGCGCGTGGTCACCGACCACATGCGCACCTCCGTGATGCTCATCGGCGACGGCGTCACCCCCGGCAACGAGGGCCGCGGCTACGTGCTGCGCCGCATCATGCGCCGCGCCATCCGCAACATGCGCCTGCTCGGCGCCACCGGACCGGTCGTCAAGGACCTCATCGACGTCGTCATCGGCATGATGGGCCAGCAGTACCCCGAGCTGATCACCGACCGCGAGCGGATCGAGCGGGTCGCCCTGGCCGAGGAGAATGCCTTCCTCAAGACGCTCAAGGCCGGCACCAACATCCTCGACACCGCCGTCACCGACACCAAGGCCGCCGGCGGCACCGTCCTCGCCGGCGACAAGGCGTTCCTGCTCCACGACACCTGGGGCTTCCCGATCGACCTCACCCTGGAGATGGCCGCCGAGCAGGGCGTCTCCGTGGACGAGGACGGCTTCCGGCGCCTGATGAAGGAGCAGCGCGAGCGCGCCAAGGCCGACGCCCGGGCCAAGAAGACCGGCCACGCCGACCTCGGCGCCTACCGCGCCATCGCCGACCGGACCGGCGCCACCGACTTCATCGGCTACGGCGCCACCGAGGGCGAGTCGCAGGTCGTGGGCATCCTGGTCGACGGCATCTCCTCGCCGGCCGCCACCGAGGGCGACGAGGTCGAGATCGTCCTGGACCGCACGCCCTTCTACGCCGAGGGCGGCGGCCAGATCGGCGACACCGGCCGGATCAGGACCGACTCCGGTGCCGTCATCGAGGTGCGCGACTGCCAGAAGCCGGTGCCCGGGGTGTACGTCCACAAGGGCGTCGTCCAGGTCGGCGAGGTCACCGTCGGCGCCACGGCCCACGCCGCCATCGACAGCCGGCGCCGGCACGCCATCGCCCGCGCCCACTCCGCCACCCACCTCACCCACCAGGCGCTACGCGACGCCCTCGGCCCGACGGCCGCCCAGGCCGGCTCCGAGAACCAGCCGGGCCGCTTCCGCTTCGACTTCGGCTCGCCGTCCGCCGTGCCGACGGCCGTGATGAGCGACGTCGAGCAGAAGATCAACGAGGTGCTCGCCCGCGACCTGGACGTCCGGGCCGACGTGATGGGCATCGACGAGGCGAAGAAGCAGGGCGCCATCGCCGAGTTCGGCGAGAAGTACGGCGACCGGGTGCGCGTGGTCACCATCGGCGACTTCTCCAAGGAGCTGTGCGGCGGTACCCACGTGCACAACACCGCCCAGCTCGGCCTGGTCAAGCTGCTCGGCGAGTCCTCCATCGGCTCCGGGGTGCGCCGCATCGAGGCCCTGGTCGGCGTGGACGCCTACAACTTCCTCGCCCGGGAGCACACGGTCGTCGCCCAGCTCCAGGAGCTGATCAAGGGCCGCCCGGAGGAGCTGCCGGAGAAGGTCTCCGCCATGCTCGGCAAGCTCAAGGACGCCGAGAAGGAGATCGAGAAGTTCCGCGCCGAGAAGGTCCTCCAGGCCGCCGGCGGGCTCGCCGACTCCGCCAAGGACGTGCGCGGCGTCGCCCTGGTCACCGGCCAGGTCCCGGACGGCACCACCGCCGACGACCTGCGCAAGCTGGTCCTCGACGTGCGCGGCCGCATCCAGGGCGGCCGGGCCGCCGTCGTCGCCCTGTTCACCGTGGCGGGCGGCCGGCCGCTGACGGTCATCGCCACCAACGAGGCCGCCCGCGAGCGCGGTCTCAAGGCCGGTGACCTGGTCCGCACCGCCGCCAAGACCCTCGGCGGCGGTGGCGGCGGCAAGCCGGACGTCGCCCAGGGCGGCGGCCAGCACGCCGGCGCCGTCGGCGAGGCCATCGACGCCGTCGAGCGGCTCGTGGCGGACACCGCCAAGTGAACGCCGACGAGCGGGAGACCCCCGCGCTGCGTAGGGGCCGCCGGCTCGCGGTGGACGTCGGGGACGCCCGGATCGGGGTCGCCTCGTGCGACCCCGACGGGATCCTCGCCACGCCGGTCGAGACGGTACCGGGCCGGGACGTGCCGGCCGCGCACCGCCGGCTGCGGCAACTGGTGGCGGAGTACGAGCCGATCGAGCTGGTCGTCGGCCTCCCGCGCTCCCTCAAGGGCGGCGAGGGCCCGGCCGCGGCCAAGGTCAGGCGGTTCGCGCAGGAGCTGGCCAAGGGCATCGCGCCCGTCCCGGTCCGCCTGGTCGACGAACGCATGACGACGGTGACGGCGACCCAGGGGCTGCGCGCCTCCGGGGTCAGCTCCAAGAAGGGCCGCGCCGTCATCGACCAGGCCGCCGCGGTCGTCATCCTCCAGCAGGCACTGGAATCCGAACGGGTGTCAGGCAGGCCGCCCGGTGAGGGCGTCGAAGTGGTCATCTGATCGCGATACGGTAACGTCTCGCGCGATGCGGAGGCATTCGAACAGCCACCGCACAGCAAGAGGCGGAACGGAAGCCGGCCCCCCTCAGCCGCGCCCACCCCGTCGCCTCGCGGCTCTAGGGGATCGATGACTGAGTATGGCCGGGGCCAGGGCTCCGAACCGTGGCATCCGGAGGACCCGTTGTACGGGGACGGCGGATGGGGCGGGCAGCAGGCCGACGACGGCCGGCAGCCCCCCTACGGCGGCCAGCCGCAGTACTACCCGCAGCAGCCGCAGCAGTCCTCGTACGGCGAGTGGGGTGGTGACGTCGCGGCCGGCGGATACGGCGAGCAGGGCTACGACCCGTACGCCCAGCAGCCCGCCCACTCCTACGACCCCTACGGCGCCCAGCAGCCATACGGTCAGCAGCAGTACGGCCAGCAGTACGCCGCACAGGCGCAGCAGCCCTCGCAGGGCTACGGCCAGGGCGACGGCGGCTACGGCACCGGGTCGCACCCCTCGGCCCAGTACCCCACCGACCCGTCGGACCCCTACAACCAGCAGGCCGCCCCCTACCCGGGCGAGCAGCCCGACTTCTACGGCACCCCCGAGGCGTACCCGCCGCCGCGGCCCCCCGGTCGGCGCACCGAGCCCGAGCCGCCGCGCACCGACTGGGACCCCGGCACCGACGAGGACCAGCACGCCTTCTTCGCGGGAGCGAACGGCGATGACGAGGGCGCGGACGAGGGTGGCGCGGGCCGCGGTCGCGCCGACCGCAGAGGCCGCACCGAGAAGCCGCGGGGGCGCCGCAACGGCTGCGCGTGCCTGGTCGTCGCCCTCGTGCTCGGCGGCGGCCTGGCGGGCGTCGGGTACTTCGGATACCAGTTCTACCAGGACCGTTTCGGCGCGGCCCCGGACTTCGCGGGCGACGGCAACGGCCAGCAGGTGACCGTCACCATCCCGAAGGGCGCCGGCGGTTCGGACATCGGCCAGGAGCTCAAGCGCGTCGGCGTGGTCAAGAGCGTCGACGCCTTCATCTCCGCCCAGCAGAGCAACCCGCAGGGCAAGAGCATCCAGGACGGCGTCTACACGTTGCAGAAGCAGATGTCCGCGGCCAGCGCGGTCGAGCTGCTGCTCAGCCCCAAGAGCCGCAGCAATCTGATCATCGCCGAGGGCAAGCGCAACATCGACGTCTACAAGCTGATCGACAAGCGCCTAGAGGTCGCCGACGGCACCACGGCCAAGGTCGCCAAGGACCAGTACAAGAGCCTCGGCCTGCCCACCTGGGCGCTGAACCACGCGAAGGTCAAGGACCCGCTGGAGGGCTTCCTCTACCCGTCCAGCTACTCGGTGGCCAAGGGCCAGAAGCCCGCCGACGTGCTGAAGCAGATGGTGGCCCGGGCCGACGAGCAGTACGCGAAGCTGGGCCTGGAGCAGAAGGCGAAGGGCCTCGGCCTCGACGGCCCGTGGGAGCTGCTCACGGTGGCGAGCCTGGTGCAGGCCGAGGGCAAGACCCACGCGGACTTCCGCATGATGTCCGAGGTCGTCTACAACCGACTCAAGCCGGACAACACCGAGACCAACCGGCTGCTCCAGTTCGACTCCTCGTACAACTACCTCAAGGGCCAGAGCAACATCCACATCCGCCAGGGCGAGATCCTCAAGAACAAGGATCCGTACAACACGTACACCAACACGGGCCTGCCGCCCGGTCCCATCGGCAACCCCGGCGACGAGGCCCTCCAGGCCGCGCTCGACCCCACCACGGACGGCTGGATCTACTTCGTGGCGACCGACGGCATGAACAAGACCGAGTTCGCCAAGAACTACGCGGACTTCCAGAAGCTCAAGGACAAGTTCGATGCCAGCAGCACCGGCAACTGACCCCCGCCGGGCCGCCGTGCTCGGCTCGCCCATCGCCCACTCCCTCTCCCCGGTCCTGCACCGCGCCGCCTACGCCGAACTGGGCCTCACCGGCTGGACGTACGACGCCTTCGAGGTGGACGAGGCGGCGCTGCCCGGCTTCGTCGCCGGGCTGGGAGAGGGCTGGGCGGGGCTGTCGCTGACCATGCCGCTGAAGCGGGCCGTCATCCCGCTGCTCGACGAGATCAGCCCGACCGCGGCCTCCGTCGACGCGGTCAACACCGTGGTGTTCACCGAGGACGGCCGCGCCACCGGCGACAACACCGACATCCCCGGCATGGTCGCCGCCCTGCGCGAGCACGGCGCGGAGAAGGTGGAGAGCGCGGCCGTGCTCGGCGCCGGCGCCACCGCGTCCTCCGCGCTGGCCGCGCTGGCCCGGATCTGCACCGGCGAGATCACCTGCTACGTGCGCAGCGAGGCCCGGGCCGCCGAGATGCGCGGCTGGGCCGAGCGCCTGGAGGTGGCCGTGCGCATCGCCGACTGGTCCCGCGCCGAGGAGGCCCTGAGCGCCCCGCTCGTGGTGGCGACCACCCCCAGCGGCACCACCGACGCCCTGGCCGCCGCCGTCCCGGAGGCGCCGGCCACCCTCTTCGACGTCCTCTACGACCCCTGGCCCACCGCCCTCGCCGCCCGCTGGTCGGCGGGCGGCGGCGCGGTGGTCGGCGGCCTGGACCTCCTGGTGCACCAGGCGGTGCTCCAGGTGGAGCAGATGACGGGCCGGGCTCCGGCCCCGCTCACGGCCATGCGGAACGCGGGTGAGCGGGCGCTCGCCGACCGCTAGACTCCGTCCGGTTCCGCAGGGGGCGGGGCCGTGAGGGGGAGAAGGAAACATGGCCATGGGTACGCCGCTGGCGTCCGGCAAGGGCGAGATCTTCGAGTTCGCCCTGAAGTTCACGCCGCAGTGGGTGCAGATCACCGTGCTCTGCCTGGTGCTGCTCGCCGTCGTCGCCAACTGGGTCGTCAAGGGCAAGCGGAAGCTCGACCAGCGGCGGGCGCGTCGCAGCGGGCAGCCCGTCCATGTGGTTCTGCCGCACGGGCAGGGGCGCGGTGCCGACTACCTCGGGCCGTACGCCCCGCAGCGCGACGCGGACGGCACGCCCCGCTGACCGCCCCCGGCGCCCCGGTCCGCCAGGTGGACCGGCGGCCGGGCCCGCGCCCCGGACGTGGGAGGATCGGAGGCGGCGGACCCGGGCCCGCGCACCCGGTCACGCCGTCGCCGTACGCGCACGAGTCGCGTACGCAGGGCATACCGGGGCGCGAGTACTGAGGAGCACCGTTGAGCAGGTTGCGCTGGCTGACCGCGGGGGAGTCCCACGGTCCCGCACTCGTCGCGACGCTGGAGGGCCTGCCCGCCGGCGTACCGATCACCACCGAGATGGTGGCCGATCACCTGGCGAGGCGGCGGCTGGGCTACGGGCGCGGCGCGCGGATGAAGTTCGAGCGCGACGAGGTCACCTTCCTCGGCGGCGTGCGCCACGGCCTCACCATGGGCTCGCCGGTCGCGGTCATGGTCGGCAACACCGAGTGGCCGAAGTGGGAGCAGGTCATGGCGGCCGACCCGGTCGACCCGGAGATCCTCGCCGGCCTCGCCCGCAACGCCCCGCTCACCCGCCCCCGCCCCGGACACGCCGACCTCGCCGGCATGCAGAAGTACGGCTTCGACGAGGCCCGCCCGATCCTGGAGCGCGCCTCCGCGCGGGAGACCGCGGCCCGGGTGGCGCTCGGCGCCGTCGCGCGGTCGTACCTGAAGGAGACGGCCGGCATCGAGGTGGTCAGCCACGTCGTGGAGCTGGCCGCCGCCAAGGCGCCCTACGGCGTCCACCCCACCCCGGCCGATGTCGAGCGCCTCGACGCCGACCCGGTGCGCTGCCTGGACGCCGCCGCCTCCGAGGCGATGGTCGCGGAGATCGACCAGGCCCACAAGGACGGCGACACCCTCGGCGGCGTGGTCGAGGTGCTGGCGTACGGCGTGCCCGTCGGCCTCGGCTCGCACGTGCACTGGGACCGGCGCCTGGACGCCCGCCTCGCCGCCGCCCTGATGGGCATCCAGGCCATCAAGGGCGTCGAGGTCGGCGACGGCTTCGATCTCGCCCGGGTGCCGGGATCCCAGGCGCACGACGAGATCGTCCCCGGCCCCGAGGGCATCAAGCGCGCCTCGGGCCGCTCCGGCGGCACCGAGGGCGGCCTGACCACCGGTGAGCTGCTGCGGGTGCGCGCCGCGATGAAGCCCATCGCCACCGTGCCCCGCGCCCTGAAGACCGTCGACGTCGCCACCGGCGAGGAGACGCAGGCCCACCACCAGCGTTCCGACGTCTGCGCCGTCCCGGCGGCCGGCATCGTTGCCGAGGCGATGGTCGCCCTGGTCCTCGCCGACGCGGTGGCCGAGAAGTTCGGCGGCGACTCGGTCCCCGAGACCCGCCGCAACGTGCGCTCCTACCTCGACGCGCTGGCCATCCGATGAGCACCCCGGTGATCGTCCTGGTCGGTCCGATGGGCGTCGGCAAGTCCACCGTCGGGCAGCTCCTCGCCGACCGCCTGGGCACCGGCTACCGCGACACCGACGAGGACATCGTCACCGCCGAGGGCCGCAGCATCGCGGACATCTTCCTGGAGGACGGGGAGGCCGCCTTCCGCGCCCTGGAGAAGGACGCGGTGCGCGCCGCGCTCGCCGGACACGACGGGGTCCTCGCCCTCGGCGGCGGCGCGATCCTCGACGAGGGCACGCGCGAACTGCTCGCCGGGCACCGCGTGGTCTACCTCTCGATGGACGTCGAGGAGGCGGTGAAGCGCACCGGCCTGAACGCCGCGCGCCCGCTGCTCGCGGTCAACCCGCGCAAGCAGTGGCGCGAGCTGATGGAGGCCCGCCGTCACCTGTACGAGGCGGTCGCGACGGTCGTCGTGGCCACCGACGGCCGGACGCCGGAGGACGTCGCCCGAGCCGCCCTGGAAGCAGTGGAGTTGAAGGACGTATGACCGAGGCAGTCACCCGGATCGCGATCGCCGGCACCGCCGGGTCCGACCCGTACGAGGTCCTGGTGGGCCGTCAGCTGCTCGGCGAGCTGGCCGGCCTGATCGGCGACCGGGCCCGCCGGGTCGCCGTGATCCACCCCGAGGCGCTCGCCGAGACCGGCGACGCGCTCCGCGCCGACCTCGCCGAGCAGGGCTACGAGGCCGTCGCCGTGCAGGTCCCCAACGCCGAGGAGGCCAAGACCGCCGAGGTCGCCGCCTACTGCTGGAAGGCGCTCGGCCAGTCCGGGTTCACCCGCACCGACGTCATCGTCGGCGTCGGCGGCGGCGCCACCACCGACCTGGCCGGCTTCGTCGCCGCGTCCTGGCTGCGCGGGGTGCGCTGGATCGCCGTACCGACCACCGTCCTCGGCATGGTGGACGCGGCCGTCGGCGGCAAGACCGGCATCAACACCGCCGAGGGCAAGAACCTGGTGGGCGCCTTCCACCCGCCGGCCGGGGTGCTGTGCGACCTGGCCGCCCTGGACTCCCTGCCGGTCAACGACTACGTCTCCGGGCTCGCCGAGATCATCAAGGCCGGCTTCATCGCCGACCCGGCGATCCTCGACCTCATCGAGTCCGACCCCGCCGCCGCCCGCACCCCCGACGGGCCGCACACCGCCGAGCTGATCGAGCGCTCCATCCGGGTCAAGGCGGAGGTCGTCTCCTCCGACCTGAAGGAGTCGGGCCTGCGGGAGATCCTCAACTACGGCCACACCCTCGGCCACGCCATCGAGAAGAACGAGCGCTACAAGTGGCGGCACGGCGCCGCCGTCGCCGTCGGCATGCACTTCGCCGCCGAACTGGGCCGCCTCGCCGGCCGCCTGGACGACGCCACCGCCGACCGGCACCGCACGGTCCTGGAAGCGGTCGGGCTGCCGCTGCACTACCGGCACGACCAGTGGCCCAAGCTCCTGGAGAACATGAAGGTCGACAAGAAGTCCCGCGGCGACCTGCTGCGCTTCATCGTCCTGGACGGCCTGGCCCGCCCCACCGTCCTGGAGGGCCCCGACCCGGCCGTCCTGCTCGCCGCCTACGGCGAGGTGGGGGAGTAGCGTCCCTGGGAGGGCCACTCCTTGACGCGCCCCCGCGAACGGGCACTTCCCACCGCCCCCGGCCGTTGCACCGAACGACGGCCGGGGACGGTACCGTTCGGTAGCAGCGGGGCCGCCCCGCTGTCAGCGCCCATCGCCTGTACGACGAGACGGAGTGGCACCGGATGCAGCACGCAGTGGGTCCTCCGCTGCCGCCGCCCCACCAGCCGGGGCACGGACCAACCCCCGGCTGGTCCCCGGCCGCACACCATCCCGGCCCTCACCAGGGGCCTCCCGCGGTACCCCCGCCCTACCCCGGGCAGCAGCACGTCCCGCAGCCGCAGCCCCAAGCCCAGCCGCACCCCCAGGTGCCGGCGCCGGTCCCGCCCGCCGTCCCCGAGAGCACGGGGCGCGTCGTGCTGCCGCCCGGCGCCCCCTTCGCCGCCCCGGGCCCCGGCGCCGCCCAGGCCCTCGTGCCCGACCCGGCCACGGCCACCGTCGCGGTGCTGCTCATCGGCCCGGCCGGCGCCGGCAAGACCAGCGTCGCCCAGCACTGGGCGAGCCACCGCCGGGTGCCCACCGCCCACATCAGCCTGGACGACGTGCGCGAATGGGTCCGCTCGGGCTTCGCCGACCCCCAGGCGGGGTGGAACGACAACTCCGAGGCCCAGTACCGCCTGGCCCGCCGCACCTGCGGCTTCTCCGCGCGCAACTTCCTGGCCAACGGCATCTCCTGCATCCTCGACGACGCGGTCTTCCCGGACCGCCCGGTCGTCGGGCTCGGCGGCTGGAAGCGGCACGTGGGGCCCGGCCTGCTCCCCGTCGTGCTGCTGCCAGGGCTGGACGTCGTCCTGGAGCGCAACGCCCTGCGCAGCGGCAACCGGCGGCTGACCGACGAGGAGGTCGCCCGCATCCACGGCCGGATGGCGGGCTGGTTCGGCTCCGGGCTGCCGATCATCGACAACTCCCAGTTGGACGTGGCGGAGACGGCCCGGGTCCTGGACGAGATCCTGGTCCGCTCCCTCGCCAGCCCGCCCCAGTGGTGACGGACCGGGGCTGACGGCCGTACCCCGGGCCGCACCCCACTCGGACCCGCTCGACCGGCGCCATCCCGCCGCCGCTCGTACGCTCGGCTCATGTCAGAGGTGTACGAGGCCCGCCGGACGCGCCTAAGAGAACGCTGCAACGCGGGCGGCAGCGCGGCGGCGCTCGTCTCCCGGCCCGCCAACGTGCGCTACCTCGCGGGCGCCGCCCCGCACGGCGCCGTGCTCCTCCTCGGCCGCACCGAGGACGTGCTGGTCTGCTCGGGTCCGCCCGACGACCGGCCGGTCCAGGGCAGGCCCGACGAATCGCTGCCGGTCAGGGCGCTGCCAGGCCCCGGGGGCGACGCGGCGGTGGCCGCCGCGGGCTTCGCCGCCGCGCAGGGCGCCGACTCGCTCGCCACCGAGGACCACCACCTCACCGTGGCCCGGCACCGGGCGATGCGCTCGGTCGCCCCGCGGCTGCGCCTGACCGACCTCGGCGGCGCGGTGGAGCAGCAGCGGGTGGTCAAGGACGAGGAGGAGATCTCCTGCCTGCGGATCGGCGCGGAGATCGCCGACCAGGCCCTCGGCGAACTCCTGGAGTCCATCCTCGTCGGCCGCACCGAGCGGCATCTCGCCCTGGAGCTGGAGCGCCGTCTGGTCGACCACGGCGCCGACGGCCCCGCCTTCATGACCTCGGTGGGCACCGGACCCAACTCCGGCCGCCGCTGCCACCGCCCCTCCGACCGGCGGGTGGAGGAGGGCGACTTCCTCTCCGTGTGCCTGGGCGCCACCTACCGCGGCTACCGCTGCGAGATCGGCCGCACCTTCGTCATCGGCACCTCGCCGGCCGACTGGCAGATCGAGCTGTACGAGCTGGTCTTCGCCGCCCAGCGGGCCGGCCGCGAGGCCCTCGTCCCCGGCGCCGTCTGCCGGGACGTGGACCGCGCCGCCCGGCAGCCGCTGGACTCCGCCGGGTACGCCGAGAACCTCCCGGCGCTCACCGGGCACGGGGTCGGACTGGAAATCGACGAGGACCCGCAACTGGCCCCGGCGGCCATGGGTAAACTGGACGCTTGTGTGCCGGTCACCGTCGAACCGGGGGTCCACCTCCCGGGCCGGGGCGGTGTCCGGATCGATGACACGCTCGTCGTGCGCCCCGAGGCGGACGGCGGACCCGAGCTACTCACCATCACGACCAAGGAGCTGCTCGCGCTCTAGCCACGCGCTGTGCGCAACCTCCGGGGTCGTCCACGTCAGTCCAGGAGATTCCGCAACCGTGGCTTCCACGAACGACCTCAAGAACGGCCTGGTGCTCAAGCTCGAAGGCGGCCAGCTCTGGTCCGTCGTCGAGTTCCAGCACGTCAAGCCCGGCAAGGGCCCGGCCTTCGTGCGCACCAAGCTCAAGAACGTGCTCTCCGGCAAGGTGGTCGACAAGACCTTCAACGCCGGTGTCAAGGTCGAGACGGCCACTGTCGACAAGCGCGACATGCAGTTCTCGTACATGGACGGCGACTACTTCGTCTTCATGGACATGGAGACCTACGACCAGCTGATGGTCGACCGCAAGGCCGTCGGCGACGCCGCCAACTTCCTCATCGAGGGCTTCTCCGCCACCGTCGCGCAGCACGAGGGCGAGGTGCTCTTCGTCGAGCTGCCCGCCGCCGTCGAGCTGACCATCCAGGAGACCGAGCCGGGCGTCCAGGGCGACCGCTCCACCGGCGGCACCAAGCCGGCCACCCTGGAGACCGGGCACCAGATCCAGGTCCCGCTGTTCATCACCACCGGCGAGAAGATCAAGGTCGACACCCGCACGAGCGACTACCTCGGCCGGGTGAACAGCTAACCGTGGCCGCCCGCAACACGGCCCGCAAGCGCGCCTTCCAGATCCTCTTCGAGGGCGACCAGCGGGGCACCGACGTCCTGACCGTCCTCGCGGACTGGGTGCGGCACTCCCGGTCCGACACCCGGCAGCCGCCGGTGAGCGAGTACACCATGGAGCTGGTCGAGGGCTACGCCGAGCGCGCCCGGCGCATCGACGAGCTGATCGCCCAGTACGCGGTGGACTGGACGCTCGACCGGATGCCGGTCGTCGACCGCAACATCCTGCGGCTCGGCGCCTACGAGCTGATCTGGGTCGACGCGACCCCGGACGCCGTCGTCCTGGACGAGATGGTGCAGCTGGCGAAGGAGTTCTCCACCGACGAGTCGCCCGCCTTCGTCAACGGCCTCCTCGGCCGGCTGAAGGAGCTGAAGCCCTCGCTGCGCCGCGACGAGGACTGACCGGCGCTTCCGGACACCCCGAGACGCCGAGGGGCCCGCAGCATCCCTGCTGCGGGCCCCTCGGCGTCGGTGCGCGCCTGGCGCTCAGACCTCTTCGTGGGACACCGCGCGGCGGGCGTCCGCGTCCAGCACGCCCCAGCTGATCAGCTGCTCGGTGAGGACGGAGGGGGACTGGTCGTAGATGACGGCGAGGGTGCGCAGGTCGTCCTGGCGGATCGAGAGCACCTTGCCGTTGTAGTCGCCGCGCTGCGACTGGATGGTGGCCGCGTAGCGCTGCAGCGGGCCCGCCTTCTCGGCCGGGACCGAGGAGAGGCGCTCCAGGTCGAGGACCAGCTTCGGCGGCGGCTCGGCGGCGCCGCCCGGGGTGGTGCCCGGCAGCAGCTCCTGCACGGGGACGCCGTAGAAGTCCGCCAGCTCGGCGAGGCGCTGCACGGTCACGGCACGGTCGCCGCGCTCGTACGAACCCACCACGACGGCCTTCCAGCGGCCCTGGGACTTCTCCTCGACACCATGGAGGGAAAGGCCCTGCTGGGTGCGGATGGCCCGAAGCTTGGCCCCGAGCTGCTTGGCGTATTCGCTGGACATATGGCTCCCCGGACAAGGTGTCGACGCGGTGTGCGGTGCGGTGTGCTGTGGTGCGAGCCCGCGCGGCTGGTAACTCACTGTGAGGTTACGCAGCGTTACTCTGCTGCGTCAAGCCGAATGGTCCACACCGACGCTTCCGTGGTAACCGCACCCCGTTGCTGCACCCGGGTGACGGCGCTGCGGCGAACGGGTGAGGCGGGGCCGCCGGGGTGCGGCGCGGGGTGCCCGGCGGGCCTGGTAGCGTAGGTGGCGCAAATCCGACGTCCTTTAAGAGCCGTCCCGTGAGGCGGAGAAGGAGGTCCGTTTCGTATGGACACGCACGCGAACCCGCAAGCCCACGCGGCTGCGACCGATGCCCGGCCCGTTCTGGAGGGCCCCGACATCGCGCGGGTACTGACCCGCATCGCCCACGAGATCGTCGAACGCGCCAAGGGCGCCGACGACGTGGTGCTCCTCGGCATCCCGACCCGGGGCGTCTACCTCGCCCGGCGGCTCGCCGACAAGCTGGAGCAGATCACCGAGCGCCCGGTCCCGGTCGGCTCGCTGGACATCACCATGTACCGCGACGACCTGCGCATGCACCCGCCCCGCGCGCTGGCCCGCACCGAGATCCCCGGCGACGGGCTCGACGGCCGCCTGGTGGTCCTCGTCGACGACGTGCTCTTCTCCGGCCGCACCATCCGCGCCGCCCTGGACGCGCTGAACGACCTCGGCCGCCCCCGCGCCGTGCAGCTCGCCGTCCTGGTCGACCGCGGCCACCGCGAGCTGCCCATCCGCGCCGACTACGTCGGCAAGAACCTCCCCACGTCGCTGCGGGAGGCGGTCAAGGTCCAGCTCGCCGAGGAGGACGGTCGCGACACCGTGCTGCTCGGTGTGAAGGCCGAGCAGTAGCGAACCGCGCACGCCGGGCCGCTTCGGCATGCCCGCGCGCCCGCTGATCCGCCCCAGTCCTTCCGAGTCCTCCCGATTCGAACCGTCCTACGGAGCCTGACAGATGCAGCGCCATCTCATCTCGGCCGCCGACCTCACCCGCGACGACGCCGTCCTGATCCTCGACACCGCCGAGGAGATGGCCCGGGTCGCCGACCGGCCGATCAAGAAACTGCCCACCCTGCGCGGCCGTACCGTCGTCAACCTGTTCTTCGAGGACTCCACCCGCACCCGGATCTCCTTCGAGGCCGCCGAGAAGCGGCTCTCCGCCGACGTCATCAACTTCACCGCCAAGGGCTCCAGCGTCTCCAAGGGCGAGTCCCTGAAGGACACCGCGCAGACGCTGGAGGCGATGGGCGTCGACGCCGTCGTCATCCGGCACGGCGCCTCCGGCGCCCCCTACCGCCTCGCCACCTCCGGCTGGATCGACGCGGCCGTGATCAACGCCGGCGACGGCACCCACCAGCACCCCACCCAGGCCCTCCTGGACGCCTTCACCATGCGCCGCCGCCTGGTCGGCCGCGACGCCGGGCTCGGCCGGGACCTCGCCGGGCGGCGCATCACCCTGGTCGGGGACGTCCTGCACAGCCGGGTCGCCCGCTCCAACGTCGACCTGCTGCACACCCTGGGCGCCGAGGTCACCCTGGTCGCCCCGCCCACCCTGGTGCCGGTCGGCGTGGAGAACTGGCCCTGCGAGGTCTCCTACGACCTCGACTCCACGCTCCCCAAGTCCGACGCGGTGATGATGCTGCGGGTGCAGCGCGAGCGCATGAACGCCGCGTTCTTCCCCACCGAGCGCGAGTACTCCCGCCGCTACGGCCTGGACGGCGACCGGATGGCCCGGATGCCGGAGCACGCCATCGTCATGCACCCAGGACCGATGGTGCGCGGCATGGAGATCACCGCCGAGGTCGCCGACTCCGACCGCTGCACGGTCGTCGAGCAGGTCGCCAACGGCGTCTCCATCCGCATGGCCGTCCTCTACCTGCTGCTCGGCGGCAATGAGCCCGCCGTCACCCACGCCCGCCCCACCGAGGAGAAGTAAGACCCATGAGCAAGATCCTGATCCGCGGTGCGCAGGTGCTGGGCGGCGAGCCGCAGGACGTGCTGATCGACGGCGAGACCATCGCCCAGGTCGGCACCGGCCTGTCGGCGGACGGCGCCGAGGTCGTCGAGGCCGGCGGCAAGGTGCTCCTCCCCGGCCTGGTCGACCTGCACACCCACCTGCGCGAGCCCGGCCGCGAGGACTCCGAGACCGTGCTGACCGGCACCCGCGCCGCGGCGAGCGGCGGCTACACCACCGTCTTCGCCATGGCCAACACCTTCCCCGTCGCCGACACCGCCGGCGTGGTCGAGCAGGTCTGGCGGCTCGGCAAGGAGTCCGGCTACTGCGACGTGCTGCCCATCGGCGCCGTCACCGTCGGCCTGGAGGGCGCCAAGCTCGCCGAGCTGGGCGCCATGCACGAGTCGGCGGCCGGCGTCACCGTCTTCTCCGACGACGGCAAGTGCGTCCACGACGCGGTGATCATGCGCCGCGCCCTGGAGTACGTGAAGGCGTTCGGGGGCGTTGTCGCCCAGCACGCCCAGGAGCCCCGGCTGACCGAGGGCGCCCAGATGAACGAGGGCGTCGTCTCCGCCGAGCTGGGCCTGGGCGGCTGGCCGGCCGTCGCCGAGGAGTCGGTCATCGCGCGGGACGTGCTGCTCGCCGAGCACGTCGGCTCCCGCGTGCACATCTGCCACCTCTCCACCGCCGGCTCGGTGGAGATCGTGCGCTGGGCCAAGTCCCGCGGCATCCAGGTCACCGCCGAGGTCACCCCGCACCACCTGCTGCTCACCGACGAGCTGGTGCGCTCGTACAACCCGGTCTACAAGGTCAACCCGCCGCTGCGCACCGAACGCGACGTCATGGCGCTGCGCGAGGCGCTGGCCGACGGCACCATCGACATCGTCGCCACCGACCACGCCCCGCACCCGCACGAGGACAAGGACTGCGAGTGGGCCGCCGCCGCCATGGGCATGGTCGGCCTGGAGACCGCCCTGTCGGTGGTGCAGGAGACCATGGTGGCCACCGGCCTCCTGGACTGGGCCGGCGTCGCCGACCGCATGTCCTTCGCCCCGGCCCGCATCGGGCAGGCCGCCGGCCAGGGCCGTCCCGTCTCGGCAGGTGAGCCCGCCAACCTCACCCTGGTCGACGCGGCATACCGTGGCCAGGTGGACCCCGCGGGCTTCGCCTCGCGCAGCCGCAACACCCCCTACGAGGGGCGCGAGCTGCCGGGCCGTGTCACGCACACCTGGCTGCGGGGCAAGGCCACCCTCGTCGACGGGAAGCTCACGTGACCCCTGTGATCCTGCTGGCCGCCGAGCAGAAATCGGCGGACGTGACCGACTGGGCCGCCCGGGTCGGCTGGGTGGTCGGCCTCGGCCTCTTCGTCGCGCTCGTCTACTGGCTGATGCGCGAGGGCTGGAAGTGGCGCGGCACCCTCCAGGGCGACCTCCCGGAGCTGCCCGCGTCGCCGGAAGCCCCGGGCGAGGCCAGACTGACGATGAGCGGCCGCTACCACGGCTCCACCACCGCAGGGCAGTGGCTGGACCGCATCGTGGCCCGCGGCCTGGGCACCCGCAGCCGTGCCGAGCTGACGCTGACCGACGCGGGACTGGACGTCGTACGCCCCGGTGCGGACGACTTCTTCGTCCCCACCGCCGCACTGCGCGGCGCCCGGCTCGACAAGGGCATCGCCGGCAAGGTCCTCACCGAGGGCGGCCTGCTGGTGGTGACCTGGGCGCACGGCGACAAGCTGATCGACTCCGGCTTCCGCTCGGACCACGCGGCCGAGCACCGCGAGTGGGTCGACATCCTGAACGACATGATCGAGAAGACGGAAACGGAAGGCGCACGATGACGACCTCCACCAGGGGAGCCGCGAAGGCTCCCGCCGTACTCGTCCTGGAGGACGGCCGGATCTTCCGGGGCCGCGCCTACGGGGCCGTGGGGGCCACCTTCGGCGAAGCCGTGTTCTCCACCGGCATGACCGGCTACCAGGAGACCCTCACCGACCCCTCTTACCACCGCCAGGTCGTGGTGATGACCGCCCCGCACGTCGGGAACACCGGCGTCAACGACGAGGACATGGAGTCCCGCAAGATCTGGGTCTCCGGCTACGTCGTGCGCGACCCCGCGCGCGTGCCGTCCAACTGGCGCTCCACCCGCTCCCTCGACGAGGAGCTGGCTGCCCAGGGCGTCGTCGGGATCTCCGGCGTCGACACCCGCGCCCTCACCCGCCACCTGCGCGAGCGCGGCGCGATGCGCGTCGGCGTCTTCTCCGGCGACGCGCTCGCCGCCGACGAGGCGCTCCTCGCCAAGGTCCGCGAGGCCCCCGAGATGGCCGGCGCCGACCTCGCCGCCGAGGTCGCCACCACCGAGGCGTACGTCGTCCCGGCGGTCGGTGAGAAGAAGTACACCGTCGCCGCCGTCGACCTCGGCATCAAGGGCATGACCCCGCACCGGATGGCCGAGCGCGGCATCGAGGTGCACGTCCTGCCGGCCACCGCCACCGTCGAGGACGTCTACGCCGTCCAGCCCGACGGTGTGTTCTTCTCCAACGGCCCCGGCGACCCCGCCACCGCCGACCACCCGGTCTCCGTGATGCGCGGCGTCCTGGAGCGCGGCACCCCGCTGTTCGGCATCTGCTTCGGCAACCAGATCCTCGGCCGCGCCCTCGGCTTCGGCACCTTCAAGCTGAAGTACGGCCACCGGGGCATCAACCAGCCGGTGCAGGACCGTACGACCGGCAAGGTCGAGGTCACCGCGCACAACCACGGATTCGCCGTCGACGCCCCGCTCGACAAGGTCTCCGACACCCCCTACGGCCGCGCCGAGGTCTCCCACGTCTGCCTCAACGACAACGTGGTGGAGGGCCTCCAGCTGCTCGACCAGCCGGCCTTCAGCGTCCAGTACCACCCCGAAGCGGCGGCGGGTCCGCACGACGCCGCCTACCTGTTCGACCGCTTCGTCACCCTGATGGAGGGCCAGCGTGCCTAAGCGCACCGATATCCAGTCCGTCCTGGTCATCGGCTCCGGCCCGATCGTCATCGGGCAGGCCGCCGAGTTCGACTACTCCGGCACCCAGGCGTGCCGCGTGCTCAAGGCCGAGGGCCTGCGCGTGGTCCTGGTGAACTCCAACCCGGCCACGATCATGACCGACCCGGAGATCGCCGACGCCACCTACGTCGAGCCGATCACCCCCGAGTTCGTCGAGAAGATCATCGCCAAGGAGCGCCCCGACGCCCTGCTGCCCACCCTCGGCGGCCAGACCGCGCTCAACACCGCGATCTCCCTCGACAAGGCCGGTACCCTCGAGAAGTACGGCGTCGAGCTGATCGGCGCCAACGTCGAGGCGATCAACAAGGGCGAGGACCGCGACCTGTTCAAGGGCGTCGTGGAGGAGGTCCGCAAGAAGATCGGCCACGGCGAGTCGGCCCGCTCCTACATCTGCCACTCCATGGACGACGTCCTGCGCGGTGTCGAGGAGCTGGGCGGCTACCCGGTCGTCGTCCGCCCGTCCTTCACCATGGGCGGCGCCGGCTCCGGCTTCGCCCACGACGAGGAGGAGCTGCGCCGCATCGCCGGGCAGGGCCTCACCCTCTCGCCGACCACCGAGGTGCTCCTGGAGGAGTCCATCCTCGGCTGGAAGGAGTACGAGCTGGAGCTGATGCGCGACAAGCACGACAACGTCGTGGTCGTCTGCTCCATCGAGAACTTCGACCCGATGGGCGTGCACACCGGCGACTCGATCACCGTCGCGCCCTCGATGACGCTCACCGACCGCGAGTACCAGATCCTGCGGGACATCGGCATCGCCGTGATCCGCGAGGTCGGCGTGGACACCGGCGGCTGCAACATCCAGTTCGCGGTGAACCCGGAGGACGGCCGGGTCATCGTCATCGAGATGAACCCGCGCGTCTCGCGCTCCTCGGCGCTCGCCTCCAAGGCGACCGGCTTCCCGATCGCGAAGATCGCCGCCAAGCTGGCCGTCGGCTACACCCTGGACGAGATCCCCAACGACATCACGCAGGAGACCCCGGCCTCCTTCGAGCCCACGCTCGACTACGTGGTCGTCAAGGCGCCCCGCTTCGCGTTCGAGAAGTTCCCGTCCGCCGACTCCACCCTCACCACCACCATGAAGTCGGTCGGCGAGGCCATGGCCATCGGCCGCAACTTCACCGAGGCGTTCCAGAAGGCGCTGCGCTCGCTGGAGAAGAAGGGCAGCCAGTTCACCTTCGTCGGCGACCCCGGCGACAAGCAGGCCCTCCTGGAGGAGTCGGTCCGGCCCACCGACGGCCGGATCAACGCCGTCATGCAGGCCATCCGGGCCGGCGCCACACCCGAGGAGGTCTTCGCGTACACGAAGATCGACCCCTGGTTCACCGACCAGCTCTTCCTCATCAAGGAGATCGCCGACGAGCTGGCCGCCGCCCGCGAGCTGACCCCGGACCTGCTCGCCGAGGCCAAGCGGCACGGCTTCTCCGACCACCAGATCGCCGAGATCCGCGGCCTGCGCGAGGACGTCGTCCGCGAGGTCCGGCACGCGCTCGGCGTCCGCCCGGTCTACAAGACGGTCGACACCTGCGCCGCGGAGTTCGCCGCGAAGACCCCGTACTTCTACTCCTCCTACGACGAGGAGAACGAGGTCGCGCCCCGCGAGAAGCCCGCGGTGATCATCCTGGGCTCCGGCCCGAACCGCATCGGCCAGGGCATCGAGTTCGACTACTCCTGCGTCCACGCCTCCTTCGCGCTGAGCGACGCCGGGTACGAGACCGTGATGGTCAACTGCAACCCGGAGACCGTCTCCACCGACTACGACACCTCCGACCGGCTCTACTTCGAGCCGCTCACCCTGGAGGACGTCCTGGAGATCGTGCACGCCGAGGCGCAGGCCGGGCCCATCGCCGGCGTCATCGTGCAGCTCGGCGGCCAGACCCCGCTCGGCCTCGCCCAGGCGCTCAAGGACAACGGCGTGCCGGTCGTCGGCACCTCCCCGGAGGCCATCCACGCCGCCGAGGACCGCGGCGCCTTCGGCCGGGTCCTGAAGGAGGCGGGGCTGCCCGCTCCCAAGCACGGCACCGCCACCACCTTCGCCGAGGCCAAGGCCATCGCCGACGAGATCGGCTACCCGGTCCTGGTGCGGCCGTCCTATGTGCTCGGCGGGCGCGGCATGGAGATCGTCTACGACGAGACCCGCCTGGAGTCCTACATCGCGGAGTCCACCGAGATCAGCCCTTCCCGGCCGGTCCTGGTCGACCGCTTCCTCGATGACGCCATCGAGATCGACGTGGACGCCCTCTACGACGGCGAGGAGCTGTACCTCGGCGGCGTCATGGAGCACATCGAGGAGGCCGGCATCCACTCCGGCGACTCGGCGTGCGCCCTGCCGCCGATCACCCTGGGCGGCTTCGACATCAAGCGGCTGCGCGCCTCCACCGAGGGCATCGCCAAGGGCGTCGGCGTGCGCGGCCTGATCAACATCCAGTTCGCGCTGGCCGGCGACATCCTCTACGTCCTGGAGGCCAACCCGCGCGCCTCGCGGACCGTGCCCTTCACCTCCAAGGCGACCGCGGTGCCGCTGGCCAAGGCCGCCGCCCGCATCTCGCTCGGCGCCACCATCGCCGAGCTGCGCGCCGAGGGCCTGCTCCCGGCCAACGGCGACGGCGGCGAGCTGCCGCTGGACGCGCCGATCTCCGTCAAGGAGGCCGTCATGCCGTGGTCCCGCTTCCGGGACATCCACGGCCGCGGCGTCGACACCGTCCTCGGCCCGGAGATGCGCTCCACCGGCGAGGTCATGGGCATCGACTCGGTCTTCGGCACCGCCTACGCCAAGTCGCAGGCCGGCGCCTACGGGCCGCTGCCCACCAAGGGCCGGGCCTTCATCTCGGTCGCCAACCGGGACAAGCGCTCGATGATCTTCCCGGCCCGCGAGCTGGTCGCCCACGGCTTCGAGCTGCTCGCCACCTCCGGCACCGCCGAGGTGCTGCGCCGCAACGGCCTGAGCGCCACCGTGGTGCGCAAGCAGTCCGAGGGCACCGGACCGAACGGCGAGAAGACCATCGTCCAGCTCATCCACGACGGCGAGGTCGACCTCATCGTCAACACCCCGTACGGCACCGGGGGCCGCCTCGACGGCTACGAGATCCGCACGGCGGCCGTCTCGCGCTCCGTGCCCTGCCTGACCACCGTGCAGGCGCTCGCCGCGGCGGTCCAGGGCATCGACGCCCTCAACCACGGCGACGTGGGAGTGCGCTCGCTGCAAGAGCACGCGGCCTTCCTGACCGCGGCCCGCGACTAGCGGCAGACGAGGGGGACACCGGCTCACGGTGTCCCCCTCTTCATGAGCCCCTTCGGGCTCGACGCCCCTCCCGAGCTTCGCCGAGGACACCGAGAGAGATGTACGAACTCTTCTTCCGCCAGGTCTTCCGCCGCCTCGACCCCGAGCGCGCCCACCACCTCGCCTTCCGCTGGATCCGGCTCTTCGCCCGTGTCCCCGTCCTGCGCACCTTCGCCGCCGCCGCCCTCGCGCCCCGCCACAAGGAACTGCGCACCGAGGCGCTCGGGCTGCGCATGCACGGCCCCTTCGGCCTCGCCGCAGGCTTCGACAAGAACGCCGTCGCCATCGACGGCCTGTCCATGCTCGGCTTCGACCACGTCGAGATCGGCACCGTGACCGGCGAGCCGCAGCCCGGGAATCCCAAGAAGCGGCTGTTCCGCCTGGTCGCGGACCGCGCGCTGATCAACCGCATGGGCTTCAACAACGATGGCTCGCTCGCCGTCGCGGCCCGCCTGGCCTCCCGCACGCCGGTCTTCCGCACGGTCGTCGGCGTCAACATCGGCAAGACCAAGGTCGTCCCCGAGGACGAGGCCGTCGCCGACTACGTGAAGTCCGCCGAGCGCCTCGCCCCGCACGCCGACTACCTGGTCGTCAACGTCTCCTCCCCGAACACCCCGGGCCTCAGGAACCTCCAGGCCACCGAGGCGCTGCGCCCGCTGCTCGGCGCGGTGCGCGAGGCCGCAGACCGGGCCGTGCCGGGGCGCCCGGTACCGCTCCTCGTCAAGATCGCGCCCGACCTCGCCGACGAGGACGTGGACGCGGTCGCCGACCTCGCCGTGGAGCTGGGCCTGGACGGCATCATCGCCACCAACACCACCATCGCCCGCGAGGAACTGGGGCTGCGCTCCGAGCCGGCCCTGGTCCAGGAGACCGGCGGCCTCTCCGGCGCCCCGCTCAAGGCGCGCTCCCTGGAGGTGCTGCGCCGCCTCTACGCGCGCGTGGGCGACCGGATCACCCTGGTCGGCGTCGGCGGCGTCACCACCGCCGAGGACGCCTGGCAGCGCATCCTGGCCGGCGCCACGCTGGTCCAGGGCTACAGCGCCTTCATCTATGAGGGACCCTTCTGGGCCCGCGCCGTGCACAAGGGCCTCGCGGCCCGGCTGCGGCAGAGCCCGTACGCCACCCTCGCCGACGCGGTGGGCGCCGATGTGAGGAAGCGCTCCGACGTGACGAAGCACTCCGACGTGAGGAAGAACGCATGACCGAGCCCTTCGGCGCCCGACTGCGCCGAGCGATGGACGAGCGCGGCCCGCTCTGCGTCGGCATCGACCCGCACGCCTCGCTGCTCGCCGAGTGGGGCCTGGACGACACCGTGGCCGGCCTGGAGCGGTTCAGCCGCACCGTGGTCGAGGCGGTCGCGGACCGGGTCGCCGTGCTCAAGCCGCAGAGCGCCTTCTTCGAGCGCTTCGGCTCGCGCGGGGTGGCCGTCCTGGAGACGTCGGTCGCGGATGCACGGGCCGCCGGGGCGCTGGTCGTCATGGACGCCAAGCGCGGCGACGTCGGCTCCACCATGGCCGCCTACGCCGAGTCCTTCCTGCACAAGGACGCCCCGCTGTTCTCCGACGCGCTCACCGTCTCGCCCTACCTCGGCTACGGCTCCCTGAAGCCCGCCGTCGAGCTGGCCCGGGAGCACGGCTCCGGCCTGTTCGTCCTCGCGCTCACCTCGAACCCCGAGGGCGGCGAGGTCCAGCACGCCGTCCGGACGGACGGGCGGAACGTGGCGGCGACGATGCTCGCGCACCTGGCCGCCGAGAACGCGGGAGAGGAGCCGCTGGGCTCGTTCGGCGCGGTGGTCGGCGCGACGCTCGGCGACCTCTCCTCCTACGACCTGGACGTGAACGGCCCCCTGCTGGCCCCCGGAATCGGCGCCCAGGGCGCCACCCCCGCGGATCTCCCGCGCGTCTTCGGCGCCGCGGTGCGCAACGTGGTGCCGAACGCCAGCCGGGGCGTGCTGCGCCACGGACCGGACGTGACGGCCCTGCGTACGGCCGCGGAACGCCTCGCCGAGGAGATCGGAACGGCCGTCGCGGGGGCCTAGAGTCTGGCTCGATCCGGATTTCCGAGGCAGTATGTCCTAAATGCCCGGCCTCCTGGAGGCTGACCAGGACTTTTCCGCTGTTCTCGCTGACTCTGGCGGACTTGACCGCTAGTCTCCGTCGAGAGCCCGTGGGTGAGTGTGTTGCTCGCGGCTCACCTGGTGTGGGGCGACCAGCTTCCTCACCGGTCCGTATCCGACAGTTCGACATCCGAGGTGACGTAGGCGTGGCTCTTCCGCCCCTTACCCCTGAACAGCGCGCAGCCGCGCTCGAAAAGGCCGCCGCGGCTCGCCGGGAGCGGGCCGAGGTCAAGAATCGACTCAAGCACTCCGGCGCCTCCCTCCACGAGGTCATCAAGCAGGGCCAGGAGAACGAGGTCATCGGCAAGATGAAGGTCTCGGCCCTCCTGGAGTCCCTGCCGGGCGTGGGCAAGGTCCGCGCCAAGCAGATCATGGAGCGGCTGGGAATCTCCGAGAGCCGCCGGGTCCGCGGCCTCGGGTCCAACCAGATCGCCTCCCTGGAGCGCGAGTTCGGCAGCACCGGCAGCTGAGTCAGGACCACTGCGGTATTGCTGGAATAATCGCTGCATGGCTGCAACACCCCGGGGGACGACCCCCGCGCCCCCGGACGCTCGTCCGCGGCTGACCGTGCTCTCCGGCCCCTCCGGGGTCGGCAAGAGCACGGTCGTCGCTCATATGCGCAAGGAACACCCCGAGCTCTGGCTGTCGGTGTCCGCGACCACCCGCGCCCCGCGCCCCGGTGAGCGGCACGGCGTCCACTACTTCTTCGTCTCCGACGAGGAGATGGACAAGCTGATCGCCAACGGCGAGCTGCTCGAGTGGGCCGAGTTCGCCGGCAACCGCTACGGCACGCCACGCGCGGCCGTGCTCGAGCGCCTGGAGGCCGGCGCGCCGGTCCTCCTGGAGATCGACCTCCAGGGCGCCCGCCAGGTGCGGGAGTCCATGCCGGAGGCGCGGCTGGTCTTCCTGGCCCCGCCCTCCTGGGAGGAGCTGGTGCGCCGGCTCACCGGCCGCGGCACCGAACCGCCGGAGGTCATCGAACGCCGGCTCACCACGGCCAGGGTGGAACTGGCCGCCGAGTCGGAGTTCGACGAGACCCTGGTCAACACCTCCGTCGAGGACGTGGCGCGCGAGCTGCTAGCCTTGACGGACGTCGTGTGATCGTCACCCGTGATCGTGTGATCGGTGTGATCCGCACGATCGAATCTTTCCCATCCATCGGAAGGTAGAGCGTGTCCTCTTCCATCTCCGCGCCCGAGGGCATCATCAACCCGCCGATCGACGAGCTGCTCGAGGCCACGGACTCGAAGTACAGCCTCGTGATCTACGCGGCCAAGCGGGCCCGCCAGATCAACGCGTACTACTCGCAGCTCGGTGAGGGCCTGCTGGAGTACGTCGGCCCCCTCGTCGACACCCACGTCCACGAGAAGCCGCTCTCGATCGCCCTGCGTGAGATCAACGCCGGTCTGCTGACCTCCGAGGCCATCGAGGGCCCGGCGCAGTAGTACCGTCAGTTCGTCAGCTTCATCGCGAGTTTTCCACAGGCCCGGCGGCGCGTCCGCCGGGCCTGTGGTGTGTGATGGGGACGGAAAGACGCAGGAAGTCCGAGGTCCGGGGAGAGACGGTGCACAAGCCCAAGGTCGTTCTGGGGGTCAGCGGCGGCATCGCCGCCTACAAGGCCTGCGAGCTGCTG
This sequence comes from Streptomyces sp. NPDC048182, assembly GCF_043202555.1. Taxonomy (NCBI): domain Bacteria; kingdom Bacillati; phylum Actinomycetota; class Actinomycetes; order Kitasatosporales; family Streptomycetaceae; genus Streptomyces; species Streptomyces sp. NPDC048182. Next base: position 100,275 of record NZ_JBIDAQ010000016.1, read on the forward strand.
CGCAGACTCACCGAGTCGGGGCACGACGTCCAGGTCGTCCCCACCGCCTCCGCGCTGCGCTTCGTCGGCGCCCCCACCTGGTCGGCGCTGTCCAGCAACCCCGTCTCCACCGAGGTGTGGGACGACGTGCACGAGGTGCCGCACGTCCGCATCGGCCAGCACGCCGACCTGGTCGTGGTCGCCCCGGCCACCGCCGACCTGCTGGCCAAGGCGGCCCACGGCCTCGCCGACGACCTGCTCACCAACACCCTGCTCACGGCCCGCTGCCCGGTCGTCCTGGCCCCCGCCATGCACACCGAGATGTGGGAGCACCCCGCCACCCGGGAGAACGTGGCGACGCTGCGCCGCCGCGGCACCCGCGTCGTCGAGCCGGCCGTCGGCCGCCTCACCGGCGCCGACAGCGGCAAGGGGCGGCTGCCCGACCCCGGCGAGATCTTCGAGGTCTGCCGCCGCGTCCTCGCCCGGGGCGCCGCGGAGCCCGACCTGGCCGGCCGGCACGTCGTGGTCAGCGCCGGCGGCACCCGGGAGCCCCTCGACCCGGTCCGCTTCCTCGGCAACCGCTCCTCGGGCAAGCAGGGCTACGCCCTCGCCCGCACCGCCGCGGCCCGCGGCGCCCGCGTCACGCTGGTCGCGGCCAACGCCGCGCTGCCGGACCCGGCCGGAGTGGACGTGGTCGCGGTGGGCACCGCCGAGGAGCTGCGCACGGCCGTGCTGAGCGCCGCGGCGGACGCCGACGCGGTGGTCATGGCCGCCGCGGTCGCCGACTTCCGCCCGGCCGCGTACGCCGCCGGCAAGATCAAGAAGAAGGACGACCAGGAGCCGGCGCCCATCGCCCTGGTGCGCAACCCGGACATCCTCGCCGAGGTCTCCGCCGACCGGCCCAGGCCCGGGCAGGTGGTCGTCGGCTTCGCCGCCGAGACGGACGACGTGCTGGCCAACGGCCGGGCGAAGCTCAAGCGCAAGGGCTGCGACCTGCTGGTGGTCAACGAGGTGGGGGAGCGCAAGACCTTCGGCGCGGAGGAGAACGAGGCGGTGGTGCTCGGCGCCGACGGCACCGACACGCCGGTGGCGCACGGGCCCAAGGAGGCGCTGGCCGACATCGTCTGGGACCTCGTGGTCCGGAGGCTGGGCTGAATGACCGATTCCCCGCGCGGTGCCGGTGAACGCCGTGTGTCCTGGCGTGGCGGCTCTGGTCAAGAGCGGGCGCCATTGGGCACAATGCGCGTGCCGCAGGTCACAGCCCTTCCGAGAGGCGAGACGGGTGGGCCCGTGGTGCGATGCGACCGATAAACTGTTCGCGGACGTCTCCGGGTGCAGCTCCCCGTGCCGTCCACCAATGATCAGCCAGCAGCCGCTGCAACCCCAGGGAGCGTTGTGTCCCGTCGCCTGTTCACCTCGGAGTCGGTGACCGAAGGTCACCCCGACAAGATCGCTGACCAGATCAGCGACACGATTCTCGACGCGCTTCTGCGCGAGGACCCGACGTCCCGGGTCGCCGTCGAAACCCTGATCACGACCGGCCTCGTGCATGTGGCCGGCGAGGTCACCACCAAGGCCTACGCGGACATCGCCACGCTGGTCCGCGGCAAGATCCTGGAGATCGGCTACGACTCCTCGAAGAAGGGCTTCGACGGCGCCTCCTGCGGCGTCTCCGTGTCCATCGGCGCGCAGTCCCCGGACATCGCGCAGGGCGTCGACACGGCGTACGAGAACCGCGTCGAGGGCGACGAGGACGAGCTGGACCGGCAGGGCGCCGGCGACCAGGGCCTGATGTTCGGCTACGCCTCCGACGAGACGCCGACGCTGATGCCGCTGCCGATCTTCCTGGCGCACCGGCTGTCCAACCGCCTCTCGGAGGTCCGCAAGAACGGGACCATCCCCTACCTGCGCCCCGACGGCAAGACCCAGGTCACCATCGAGTACGACGGCGACAAGGCGGTCCGCCTGGACACCGTCGTCGTCTCCTCCCAGCACGCCAGCGACATCGACCTGGAGTCGCTGCTCGCCCCCGACATCCGCGAGTTCGTCGTGGAGCCGGAGCTGAAGGCGCTGCTCGACGACGGCATCAAGCTCGACACCGAGAACTACCGCCTCCTGGTCAACCCGACCGGCCGCTTCGAGATCGGCGGCCCGATGGGCGACGCCGGCCTCACCGGCCGCAAGATCATCATCGACACCTACGGCGGCATGGCCCGCCACGGCGGCGGCGCCTTCTCCGGCAAGGACCCGTCCAAGGTCGACCGCTCCGCCGCCTACGCGATGCGCTGGGTCGCGAAGAACGTCGTCGCCGCGGGCCTCGCCTCCCGCTGCGAGGTCCAGGTGGCCTACGCCATCGGCAAGGCCGAGCCGGTCGGCCTCTTCGTGGAGACCTTCGGCACGGCGACCGTCGACCCGGAGAAGATCGAGAAGGCCATCGACGAGGTCTTCGACCTCCGCCCGGCCGCCATCATCCGCGACCTCGACCTGCTCCGCCCGATCTACGCCCAGACCGCGGCGTACGGCCACTTCGGCCGCGAACTCCCCGACTTCACGTGGGAGCGCACGGACCGCGTGGACGCCCTGCGCGAGGCGACGGGCCTGTAACCCACACCGCACCGAGGCCCGGTGTCCCCTGTCCGGGGGCGCCGGGCCTCGGCGTGCCTAGGGGGACGGTTCAGCGGCGTCGGGAGGCTGGGGGCCCGCGCGGTCCTCGCTGTCGTCCACGGGCGGCTCAGCCGTCGCGCTGCTCTTCATCAGAGTTTCCTCGGCATGCGTCTTGCCGTGCGCCCTCGCCACGTCGGCGAGCCGGGTGGCGAACAGGTCCCGGTCGGGATCGTCGGGCGCGACGCCGAACCAGGACAACAACGTGTCCGTCGCGAAGAGCGGTTCGAAAGCAGGGCCGTCCTGCCCGGCATCCGGGCCCTCCGACCCCGTTCCGGTCTCGTGGCCTTCGCCACTTCCGGACACCGGGCTGTCCTGCGGATATGCCAGGTGCTCGAAGAGTGGCGCCACCGGTTCGTTCCGCGCCGCTGCCGACAACTGCGCGAGCATGCCGATGCGCTCGACCGCGCCCTCGATCTCCTCGTCGTTGCGTGAGAGCCACCAGACGACCGCACTGCCCGTGTCCTTGAGGACGTCGTCGCCCAGGTATGCCCGCTTGTTCCGTTCGTAATGGCGCTCGTGCTCCCAGACGTCCTCGTCCTTGCGTACGTTCGACAGGCGGGAGAGCCGCTCCCGGTCCTGCTGGGGGAGGCCGAGTTCGACGCTGTGCGCCATAGCCGTCACCCGCCCCGTGTCATCCGCGTACATCGTCGCCAGGGCACCGTCGAGCTGGTGCTGGGCCAGGCTGCTGCGATGAGGCGGCTGGAGCGCGGTGACGACACGGGCCCGCTCCAGTACGGCGTCGACCGCGAGCCCCGCCGGATTGATCACCGGCGCGTCGTCGGGCATGTCTAGCACCTGCCACTGCACGGTGGCGGAGAACGAGAAGTCGTAGTCCGGCACGCAGCTCGGCAGTGCCACATGCGTGATCCGGTACTCCTGGCGCTGCGCCTGCGGCAGCGGCAGATCGGGATGTGCGAGCAGCTCGGGGACACGCGCCGGGTGCCTGGGGATGAGCAGCTTGCCGACCGCCACCGCCGCGAGCAGCAGCACCCCGCCCGCGGCAGGCCAGGCCCATCCGGGCCAGCTCATGGCCAGCCCGAGTATGACGAGTACGAGGCCGAGGAGGAGGGCGACGAAGAAGGTCATGGCCCTGTGGCCGGAACTCATGAGTAGCTCCTGTCGAGATCAAGGGTGCCGGAGAGCGGAGTCAACCCGTCCGGTCGTAGTCCTCGAGACCCTGAGCGGCGTTGATCGTCCGCAAGAGCCTGGACACCATGTCGGTCCTGTCAGCATCCGGCCGGAGGCCGAGCCAGTCGCGGGTCACTCGATACAGCCGGCCGAGTAGGCGAGGGTCCCTGGCACAGGCCGTCACCAGCACATCCGCGACCAGGTCCCGGCCCCGGCCGGTGCGGCCGGCGTCGAGCCAGAGGCCTACGAGCGTCGTCCAGTCGGCCCGGCCGCGGAGCACGCCCGCCCAGCAGGCGGCCAGCGAGGCGCGTACGCTGTGGCGGCCGAGGAGACGACCGGGGTCGGCAAGCTCAACGAAAAGGCCGAGGTCAGCGGCCGACAATCGGTATGTGATACCGGTCTCGAGCCGCTTCAGCATCAGCTGGTACAGCCGGTCGTCGCAGGCCGTCAGCCTGAGCACCGCTTGCCGGGCCGCCGACCGCACACCGTCGTCGCGACCGCGAGCCAGGTGATGCAGACGGACGAGAGCCTGATCGGGATGTGAACCGGCCATGGTCTGCTCACACACCATGACCAGCACTCTGCTGCAGTGCACACTGGTGTCCGCGGACGTCGCCCAGTCGTAGACGCGCTGCCGGAAGAAGCGGCCGTGGTGCTCGTTGTCGAGCCCCAGCGCGAGGACGCGGGCGGCCTCGGGAATGAGACGCGCCGGGGCCCCCGACGACGTCCAGCGTTCCACCACCCAGGCGAGGTCCTCGGGGTGCGCCACGCGCAACGTCTGCTGGACGAAATGGCCGACGGCGACGCGCCTGACCTCTGGATCCAGCGCAGGGTCGGCCGCCTGCCGCATGAGCCAGTCACGCAGCTGTCGCCGGATGTCCGGGAGAAACGTCCAGAAGTGCTGTCGCACGGCACGGCCGTAACCGGCGATGGTGAAGCGGACCCGGCCGTCCGGGTCACCTGCGGCTTGCACGGCCGCAAGCTCCGCCGCCAGGTCCGCCTGGTCCAGGCGAGGGGTGGGGTCGGGCGGATGGCTGAGCAGTTCCAGCAGCGCGTTCGCCGCTTGGAGGACCATGTCCGGAGTGGCCCCGTGGAACATGGCGACGGCCAGTTGTAGCGCTCGATGGCGTCCGCTGTGTGCTGCGGCGAAGTCGGCGGCCACTCGTCCGCTCTGGTCGTGCTGATCTTCGAGCGACCGCCTGAGCCAGTCCGCAAGCCCGCGGTCGGCCGACGACGTGTCCCTGAACCGCCTGATGCGGTCGGCCAGCGCCGCCACGTCCCGCAGGGGCGCCCGCGTCAGGAAGCCGGCGAGTTCCGTGCCGCCGAGTGCCGCCTCGTCGGGCTGGATGCCCGCACACTTGAGGTGCACGGCCAGGACCCGTCCGGCACCCGGGCGCCCCAGCTCTGTCGTGAGGTGCCGCAACTCCTCGCGAAGGAGGTAGTTGAGGTGATGCGGCCCGATCACCACGAGATGGGCGTCTCTGGCGACCACGGCGCTCCTGAAGTCCGACAGGGCGTTCTGCACCGCCAGATACCTGGCCTCGTCCGTCTCGGAGAGATCGAGCAGCAACCGGTCGTCCCGGCCGATGTACCGGGCGTCGAGCGCCGGTCCGGTGTCGTCGTCCGAGGTGTCCGGCAACTCGTGGAGAGTGCCCTCGCCGGCAGGCAGCTCGTGCAGCAGCATCAGAGCCGCCGCCCGACGCCCGCTGCCCGAAAGGCCGTCGACCAGAACCGTGCGTTCGACGTGCAGGCGCGCCCGGGCGCGCTGGAGGCCCGGTGGGGGCACGAAGCGTTCGGCAAGATGTCGCCGGTCCTGCTCGGCGATCGAGCGAGGGCGCTTTCGCGCCTCGCTCCGGAGCCAGTGCGCGGCTTTCTCGAAGTAGAAGTTGTACTGGTTGCCGTCACCGCTGTGGACGGACCCGTAGGCCTCTCCCACGAAGGAGCCGATGGTCTCCGTCACCGGTTCTCGCCTCCGCGTGGGGCACGGGTCCCGAACCCCTGTCGGATCCCTCCATGGTTGTCGCCCGCCACATAGTTGGTTCCGTCTCCCTCTATGCGCGGGCCGCTGTGGATGTCGCCGCGGCCGGAGTGGAAGGGGGCGTGTGCCTCCTGCACGTACGTTCCCACCGAGCCGCCGACGCTTCCGATACCGCCGCTTTGGTACTGGGTGTGAGTACGCGGGTCCTGCCGGGCGTCCTCGGCGCCTGCTCGCGGAGGAGTACGGTCCAGGGCCGCGAGCGCGGGGACCCGGCGTGCGAGGCTGTCCGCCAGCCGCCTCAGATCCGCCTCCAGGGTGTCCAGCCCCACGCGGAGGTACTGGCACTCCGCCAGTTCGGCGAGCGTCCGCGGCAGACGGCGTGCATCCAACTGCTCCACCTTCCGGCTCACGAAGAGTGGGACGACCAGTGCGCCCGACTTCAGGGCCTCTTCGATCTCGCGGCGCACCCAGTCGTCGGGGTTGTCCAGGGCCCGTCTCCCGGGACGCCGCCGATCCGGGGCGTCCAGCCACTTGTCGTCGATCAGGGCCAACAGCACCCGGCACCCGCGTGCTCCGCGAATCAGGGCGTCGGCGAAGTCGGCCCCCACATCGATCGACCTCCGCGCGAGGAAGACACTGCCCTCACCGAATCGGTCCTCGAGCATTCCGTGGCACATGTGGGCGAGGGGCTTCCCGCCCTCGGTCCGGTAGTTGACGAAGATCTCGTGCATGTACGGATCCCTTCTCGATGCGACGCGTTGTGCCGCACTAGGAACGGCGTGTGCGAGCGGCAGTGGCCGTCAGCTCCGGCAGCAGCTCCCGCACGGCCGAGGACCGGCTGCGCCTGCCGAGGACGCGGGAGAGGCGCCGTACGTCCGCCGAGACCGTCGCGGAGGAGATGAGACGCAGCGAGGGGAGGAACTCCGCGATGAGCCGGCATGCCTGGTCGATGTCACCGGCCGTGGCGTGTGCCAGTGCCCCACGGACCCCGTAGCGCGTCCGGGTCCGCAGGGCGTGCCCGGGGACCCGGGCCAGTTCCTTGTCGAGGATCGCGGCGGCCTGCCGGGGCCGTCCCAGGTCGAACAGGCACCAGCCGGTGAACATCGAGACGACGTCCGGCAGGTGGGAGGCGCCGAGCACGGGCTGCGAGGGATCCGCTCCGTCCCTCTCCAGCAGCTCTCTTGCCCGGTCGAGGCTCCGCAGACAGCCTGCATGATCGCCCGCCACCGCCCTGCCCTGGGCCAGGTGCTGGGCGGCGAGGCCACGTATCCGATCCGGTGCGGTGCTCCGCAGAGCGAGTGTGGCCAGTTCCATGGATTCCGCGATGTCTCCGCGGTAGAGGCTCACGAGGGACCGTCGCACCTGGGCGTAGACCGCGAGCCCGCTGTCCGTGCCCGCCGTCGCGAGACGGACCGCGCGATCCGTCCACCACAGGGCGGCCGCGTCATCTCCCGTTTCCTGTGCCATCCAGCCCGTGTATTCGGCATAGCGAGAGGCCAGCACCAGCAGTGCCGTACGGGTCCGGGGGCCGCTGCTCACCGCCAACTGCTCGAGGCTGTGCGTCTGGGCTATCAGCGGCGGCAGGACATAGGAGGGCCCCGAGGCCTGTCCCAGTCTGCGGAGTTGTTCGAAAATCGATCGTGAGGCGTCGACCAGGGTCGCCGCACCTTCGAGAACCGGGCCGGGCACCAATGGGGTGCCGATCTGCAGGCTCAGTGCCGTCGCCGCACCGGCCGCGATGAGGTCACGACGTGTGACGGGCTCGAACGAGCTCGAACCGTCCTTGCGGAGTTGCATCAGCCACACCTCTTCGTCGTTGCCGGGAACGGGTAAGCACGGTCGTCCGTGCGGAAGAGCGACCAAGCTGGACAGTTCACCTCCGGCGCCCAGCTCCGCGTCGCACAGTCGTGCCAGTTCGAGAGTGGGACGCTTGAGTCCCCGCTCCACCTTGCTCAAGTGGCCCTTGCTGTAATGCACCCGCTGCCCCAGTTGCAGCAGGGAGAGCCGGGCCACGAGGCGCCGTCTGCGCAGCTCGCGCCCGAAGTCGTACGACTGCTCCAGCACATCGACCTCCGTTGCTCTCCAGCCGGCAGCCGGAGCGCGACGCGGACTCAGCGTGCGCCGGACGGCGTGAGCCGGACAAGGCGAAACGGGCGTTTCCCGTTTCCACATCCGCGAGGGAAACCGAACGATGCCCCCCGCGTCGAGAAGGCAGTTCCGGCCATCGAACGGCTGTCGCTGCGCGGGAGAGGGCGACGGCGATGTCGGCGGGGTTTGGTAAGAATGCAGGCGTGAGCAGCGAGGACGGATCCGGGGACGGCGACGCGCAGGGGGCGCCGCCGGAGCAGCTCGCGCTGATTCGGGAGAGTGTGCGGGAGGCCAAGGCGCCGCGGGCGAAGCCGCGTACCTGGCGGGGGGCCGCGCTGGCGCCGGAGCTGCCGGTGGCGCGGGTGCTGGTGGACAAGGGGGTGCTGCACCTCGACCGGTACTTCGACTACGCGGTGCCCGAGGAGCTGGACGCCGACGCGCAGCCCGGCGTGCGGGTGCGGGTGCGGTTCGGGGCCGGGCGGTCGCGGGTGCGGGGAGGGCGGCGCGAGGGCGGCGGGCTGGTGGACGGCTTCCTCGTGGAGCGGCTCGCCGAGTCCGACTACAGCGGGCCGCTGGCGGCGCTGGCGCAGGTCGTCTCCCCGGAGCGGGTCCTGGACGAGGAGCTGCTCGGCCTCGCGCGGGCGGTCGCCGACCGGTACGCCGGCAGCCTCGCCGACGTCCTCCAGATCGCCGTGCCGCCGCGCAACGCCCGGGCGGAGAAGCGCGCGTCGGCGGCTCCGCTGCCCCCGCCGCCGGTTCCCGAGGCGGGGTCCTGGGAGCGGTACGAGCAAGGGGCCGCCTTCCTCGCCTCCCTCGCCGCGGGCGGGGCGCCGCGCGCGGTGTGGAACGCCCTGCCGGGGCCCGGGTGGAGCGACGAACTGGCCCGGGCCGTGGCGGCGACGCTGGCCTCCGGGCGGGGCGCGCTGGTCGTGCTGCCCGACGGGCGGGCCGTCGCACGGGCCGACGCCGCGCTGACCGCGCTGCTGGGGGCCGGGCGGCACGCGGTGCTCACCGCCGACGCCGGGCCCGAGAAGCGGTACGCGCAGTGGCTCGCGGTGCGGCGGGGCGCCGTGCGCGCGGTCGTCGGGACCCGCGCGGCCATGTTCGCCCCGGTGCGCGACCTCGGCCTGGTCGCCCTCTGGGACGACGGCGACGACAGCCACGGCGAGCCGCACGCCCCGCAGCCGCACGCCCGCGAGGTGCTGCTGCTGCGCGCTGCCCAGGACCGGTGCGCCTTCCTGGTGGGCGGCTGGAACTGCACCGTGGAGGCCGCCCAGCTGGTGGAGACTGGCTGGGCCCGGCCCCTGGTCGCCACCAGGGGCCGGGTGCGGGCCGCCGCCCCGCTGGTGCGCACCGTCGGCGACGGCGACCTCGCGCGGGACGAGGCCGCCCGGGCGGCGCGGCTGCCGACCCTCGCCTGGCAGGCGGCCCGGGACGGGCTGCGGCACGGTCCTGTCCTGGTACAGGTGCCCCGGCGCGGCTACGTGCCCCGGATGGCGTGCGCCGCCTGCCGGACGCCCGCGCGGTGCCGGCACTGCTCCGGTCCACTGGAGGGCCAGGAGGCCGGTCCTGCTCCGCGCTGCGGCTGGTGCGGGCGGGAGGAGCCCGGCTGGCACTGCCCGGAGTGCGGCGGCTTCCGGCTGCGCGCCCAGGTCGTCGGGGCCCGCCGTACCGCCGAAGAACTGGGGCGGGCCTTCCCCGCGGTGCCGGTACGCACCTCGGGCCGGGAGCACGTCCTCGACACCGTGCCGGACGCGCCGGCGCTCGTCGTCAGCACCCCGGGCGCCGAACCGGTGGCCGAGGGCGGGTACGCGGCGGCCCTGCTGCTCGACGGCTGGGCCATGCTCGGCCGGCCCGACCTGCGGGCCGGGGAGGACGCGCTGCGCCGCTGGCTGGCGGCCGCCGCCCTGGTCAGGCCGCAGAGCGACGGCGGCACCGTGGTCGTGGTGGCCGAGCCGACGCTGCGCCCGGTGCAGGCGCTGGTGCGCTGGGACCCTTCCGGGCACGCCCTGCGCGAGCTGGCGGAGCGGGCCGAGCTGGGCTTCCCGCCGGTGTCGCGGATGGCGGCCGTCTCCGGGCCGCCCGAGGCGGTGGCCGGCTTCCTCGGCGCGGTCGAGCTGCCGCGGGAGGCCGAGGTCCTTGGCCCGGTGCCGCTGCCGGTCACGGAGCCCGGGCGGCCCCGGCGGGTGGGGGCGCCGCCCGCCGGTGAGCACTGGGAGCGGGCGCTGGTGCGGGTGCCGCCCGGCAGCGGGGCGGCGCTGGCCGGGGCGCTGAAGGCGGCGCAGGCCGCGCGCATGGCACGGACGGCGCGGGGGAGTGAGGGGTCGGCGGTCTGGGTGCGGATCGACCCGGCCGACATCGGGTGACCGGCGGCCCGGCTGCCGACCTGTGCCTCCCGGGGCCCGCGGTCAGCCGTTGCGCGGGCCGGGAAAGGACGTCGGTCTGATGTCGTCGCGCAGGACCGGACTGCCCGCCGTCGGCTGCGTCGGCATCGAGCGGGCCGCGGGCACCGTCGGCGTCGGCGCCGAGGCGTGTTCGGCGACCTCCGTGGCGCTCGCGGCGGCGGCCCGGCGGGCGCCGTAGCGGCGGTGCACGGCCTGCTTGGTGACGCCGAGCGCTGAGCCCACCGCGTCCCACGAGAAGCCGAGCGAGCGGTCGAAGTCCACGGCGGCGGTGACCAGCGTCTCGACGCTGTCCCGCAGCTCCTGCGCGAGGCGCACGGTCGGGGCGGGGGCGCGCCCGTAGACGACGAAGCCCGCGGCGGGGCCGGTGCGCCGGGGGCGGTAGACGTTGCCCAGCTGGGCGGTGAGCGTGCGCAGTGCGTCCACCTGCCGGCGGACCCGCTCGATGTCCCGCACCAGGAGGTGCAGGCTGGCCCGTGCCTGGGCGTCATGGGTTGCGTGGTCGGCCATGGGCAAGCCTCTCGAACCGGCGTGGGCAGGGATCAACTCGTCCTTGTCAACGCGGTAACGCTCCGCTGGTCACGGGGTGGGGGGCGTGCGGGTTCGGACGTGCGCCCCGGTGGTGACGGCGGAGCGCTACCGCTCCCGGGCCGAGCGCAGCACCCGCCGCACGGTGCCGCGCAGCCACTCGTGGGCCCCGGCGGCGTCGTGGCGCGGATGCCAGGCCATGCCGATCCTCAGCGGCGGCAGCGGCATCGGGATGTCCAGCAGCCGCAGTCCCAGAGCGCGCGCCGGTGGCCGCCCTCGCCACCTGACGCTCCCTGCGGCGGACCGGGGCGGGGAGCGGAGTTCTAGACTGAACCGCTGTTCTTCTCCCCTCCCCGTCCGAGAGGCCCCCGCCGCACATGAAGCTGGTCTTCGCCGGTACCCCCGAGGTCGCCGTTCCCGCCCTGGACGCCCTGATCGCCTCCGGGCGGCACGAGGTGGCCGCCGTCGTCACCCGGCCCGACGCGCCGGCCGGGCGGGGGCGCCGGCTGGTCGCCTCTCCCGTGGCCGAGCGGGCCGAGGAGGCCGGCATCGAGGTGCTGAAGCCGGCCAAGCCGCGCGATCCGGAGTTCCTGGAGCGGCTGCGCGCCATCGCGCCCGACTGCTGCCCCGTGGTCGCCTACGGGGCGCTGCTGCCCCGGGTCGCCCTCGACGTGCCGGCGCACGGCTGGGTCAACCTGCACTTCTCGCTGCTGCCCGCCTGGCGCGGGGCCGCGCCCGTGCAGCACGCACTGATGGCCGGGGACGAGATCACCGGGGCGTCCACCTTCCTCATCGAGGAGGGGCTCGACTCCGGGCCGGTGTACGGGACGGTCACCGAGACGGTCCGGCCCACCGACACCAGCGGCGACCTCCTCACCCGTCTCGCCTTCGCGGGCTCCGGGCTGCTCGCCGCCACCATGGACGGCATCGAGGACGGCAGCCTGAAGGCCGTCTCCCAGCCCGCCGACGGCGTCACCCTCGCCCCGAAGATCACCGTCGAGGACGCCCGGGTCGACTGGAGCGCGCCGGCGCTGCGCGTCGACCGCGTGGTGCGCGGCTGCACCCCGGCGCCCGGCGCGTGGACCACCTTCCGCGGAGAGCGGCTCAAGCTCGTGCAGGCCGTGCCCGCGCCCGAGCGGACCGACCTCACCCCGGGGCAGCTCGCCGCCGGCAAGAACACCGTGCACGTCGGCACCGGCTCGCACGCGGTGGAGCTGCTGTGGGTGCAGGCCCAGGGCAAGAAGCCGATGCGGGCCGCCGACTGGGCGCGCGGCGTGCGGATCACGGACGGGGAGCGGGTCGGCGGCTGACCTGCCCCACGCGTCGGGCCCGTAGGCTGGGGACGCGCGCCTCGGCCTCGTGAGGCGCCCCCGTCCCACACCCGGAGCACCTTTTCGTGAGCGACCAGCCCCGCCGTCCCCGCAAGCCCTATCGCCGGCCCCAGAAGGACCCCGTCCGCATCCTCGCCTTCGACGCGCTGCGGGCCGTGGACGAGCGGGACGCGTACGCCAACCTCGTCCTGCCCCCGCTGCTGCGCAAGGCGCGGGAGAAGGAGGGCTTCGACGCCCGGGACGCGGCGCTCGCCACGGAGCTGGTCTACGGCACCCTGCGCCGGCAGGGCACGTACGACGCGATCATCGCGGCCTGCGTGGACCGGCCGCTGCGCGAGGTCGACCCGCCGGTGCTCGACGTGCTCTCCCTGGGCGCACACCAGCTGCTCGGCACGCGCATCCCGACCCACGCCGCGGTGTCCGCGTCCGTGGAGCTGGCCCGGGTGGTGCTCGGCGACGGGCGGGCCAAGTTCGTGAACGCGGTGCTGCGCAAGGTGGCCCAGCGCGATCTGGACGGCTGGCTGGAGAAGGTCGCGCCGCCCTACGACGAGGACCCCGAGGACCATCTCGCCGTCGTCCACTCCCACCCGCGCTGGGTGGTCTCCGCCCTGTGGGACTCCCTCGGCGGCGGGCGGACGGGCATCGAGGAGCTGCTGGCCGCCGACAACGAGCGGCCGGAGGTCACCCTGGTCGCGCGTCCCGGCCGTGCCACGCCGGACGAGCTGCTTGCCGAGGAGGCCGCGGTGCCGGGGCGTTGGTCGCCGTATGCCGTGCGGCTCAGCGAGGGCGGTGAGCCGGGGGCGGTGGAGGCCGTGCGCGAGGGCCGGGCCGGCGTGCAGGACGAGGGCAGTCAGCTGGTCGCGATCGCCCTCGCCAACGCCCCCCTGGACGGGCCCGACCTGCGCTGGCTGGACGGCTGCGCGGGGCCTGGCGGCAAGGCCGCGCTGCTCGCTGCGCTGGCTGCTCAGCGGGGGGCCTTCCTGCTGGCCTCCGAGAAGCAGCCGCACCGGGCCGGCCTGGTGGCCAAGGCGCTGGCCGGCAACCCGGGCCCCTACCAGGTGATCGCCGCCGACGGCACGCGTCCGCCCTGGCTGCCCGGCAGCTTCGACCGGGTCCTGGTGGACGTCCCCTGCACCGGCCTCGGTGCGCTGCGCCGCCGCCCCGAGGCCCGCTGGCGCCGCCGCCCCGAGGACCTGGACGCCTTCGCGCCGCTCCAGCGGGGGCTGCTCCGCAACGCCCTGGAGGCGGTGCGGCCCGGCGGCGTGGTCGCGTACGCCACGTGCTCGCCCCACCTGGCGGAGACCCGCGCGGTGGTCGCCGACACCCTGAAGCACCACCCCGCCGCCGACCTGATCGACGCCCGCCCCCTCCTCCCGGACGTCCCCTCCCTGGGCGAGGGCCCCGACATCCAGCTCTGGCCCCACGTCCACGGCACGGACGCGATGTACCTGGCCCTGATCCGCAGAACGGCGTGACGCCGGCGAGGTGGCTTCCTGAGCGGGGCGGCGTCGTATGGCCGACGTGACTGCACCCCCCTAGGGGCGCGGGGAACTGCGCGACCAGCCACGACGTGCCCGCACCCCGGGATCATTGCGCAACCCGGCACGTGAGGGGGGCGTGGCGCAGCCCGGCGCTGCGGGGTGCCTCCCCCAAGCTCTTCGAGCAGGGGGTACCCCCAGCGCCCACCCGTGCCGCCCCAGCGGCACGACTGCCCGCAGCTGCGCGGGGAGGGGACCCCGTACGGCGGACGCCAACGGCATGGCAACCTAGGGACCATGGCCCCCCAGATCAGCCCCAGCATCCTCTCCGCCGACTTCGCCAACCTCTCCGCCGAAGCCAACGCAGTGACCGGCGCGGACTGGCTCCACGTCGACGTCATGGACAACCACTTCGTCCCGAACCTCACCCTCGGCGTCCCCGTCGTCGAGTCCCTGGCCCGGGCCACCGACACCCCGCTGGACTGCCACCTGATGATCGACGCCCCCGACCGCTGGGCCCCCCAGTACGTCGAGGCCGGCGCGGGATCCGTCACCTTCCACGTCGAGGCCGCCACCGCCCCCGTCCGCCTCGCCCGCGAGATCCGGGCCAAGGGCGCCCGCGCGTCCATGGCGCTGCGGCCCGCGACGCCGATCGAGCCGTACGAGGACCTGCTGCCCGAGCTGGACATGCTGCTGGTCATGACGGTTGAACCGGGCTTCGGGGGGCAGGCGTTCCTCGACATCATGCTGCCGAAGATCCGCCGCACCCGTGAGCTGATCCGCAAGCACGGCCTCCAGATGTGGCTCCAGGTGGACGGAGGGGTGTCGGCGGAGACGATCGAGCGCTGCGCGGAGGCGGGAGCCGACGTCTTCGTCGCCGGCTCGGCCGTCTACGGGGCGGACGACCCCGCCGAGGCGGTCCGCTCCCTGCGCGCCCGCGCCGAGGCGGCCACCGTCGCCGCGTCCTGGGCGTGCGACCACTGAACTGACCACTGAGCCACCGATACGTGAACGGCTCCCGTCAGGGCCGATCGACGGCGCCGAATCTGCGAGGATGAACGGCGAACCAAGAGTCTGTGCACGGGTGCACGGAAGTGAGGAGATCGCCGTGTCGGGTATGTCGGCGGGCCGTTCAGCCATGCGGATGGGTCCCGCTGAGCTGGTCCAGGCGGCGGCCATGGCCCGCCGCTTCTACCTGGAGGGCAAGTCCAAGATCCAGATCGCCGAGGAGTTCGGCGTCAGCCGCTTCAAGGTGGCCCGGGTCCTGGAGACCGCCCTGGAGCGGGACCTGGTCCGCATCGAGATCCGGGTGCCGGCCGAGCTGGACGCCGAGCGCTCCGACGCCCTGCGCGCCCGCTACGGCCTCAGGCACGCGGTCGTCGTGGAGTCCCCGGCGGAGGCCGAGGAGACCCCCGACCCGGAGAACCTCGGCGAGGTGGCCGCCGACCTGCTCGGCGAGCTGGTGGCCGAGGGCGATGTGCTGGGCCTGGCCTGGGGCCGCTCCACCATCCACATGGCGGCCGCCCTCGACCGGCTGCCGCCCTGCACGGTGGTCCAGCTGACCGGCGTGTACGACGCGGGGACCGCCGAGCGCGGCTCCGTCGAGGCCGTCCGCCGGGCCGCCCAGGTCTCCGGCGGCGACGCCCACCCCATCTACGCGCCGATGCTGCTCCCTGACGCCGCCACCGCCGGGGCGCTGCGGCACCAGACCGGCATCGCCCGGGCCTTCGAGTACTTCGACAAGGTCACGGTCGCCTGCGTCTCCATCGGCTCCTGGGAGCCCGGCATCTCCACCGTGCACGACATGCTCAGCGACGAGGAGCGCGCGCACTACGCCTCCCTCGGCGTCGCCGCCGAGATGTCCGCGCACCTCTTCGACGCCGAGGGGCGCCGGGTCGGCCGGGACCTGGGGGAGCGGTGCATCACCGTCAAGGCCGACCAGCTGCGCCACATCCCCGAGGTGGTGGCCATCGCCGGCGGGCAGCGCAAGGCGGCGGCCATCGACGCCGTACTGCGCTCCGGTCTGGTCACCAGCCTGGTGACCGACACCTCGGCCGCCGACTACCTCATGGCGGCGGGCAGCAACCCCAAGCCCGCCCTCGGCCGCACCGACCCGGACGGGATCCCGGCGTGACGCACGACCCGGCCGGACGACTCGTGGTCGCCCTGGACCTGGCCGGCGTCACGGACAAGGCGGCCCTGATGGACCGCTGCGCCCACGCCCTCGCCCTGCCCGACTGGTTCGGCCGCAACTGGGACGCGCTCGCCGACGCCCTCGCCGACCCCTCGGTCTGGCCCGCGGAGACCGGCGAGCGCGGGCTGGTCCTGGAGGTGCGGGGCTGGGGGTCGTACGCCGAGGCCCGGCCCGACGAGTGGGCCGTCGCCGAGGAGGTCTTCTCCGAGGCCACGGACCGCGCCCCGGGACTGTTCGTGACGATGGGGCCCCGGTGACGGCTGAGTCGGCCCCGCCCTGGAGGATGCTCCAAGCGCGCCCCTGACCAGCTCGGACGATCCGCCCGGGGGTCACCGGGCCCCGGCCGTGGGACAATGAAGTACGTGCTCTTTCCCCCTGGCTGACCTGTCCGGGGGCCACCTCTGATCGACTGGGATGTGCAGCACGTGCGTTTCCTCAATGACCTCCAGCCCTCGTACGACCTGACGTACGACGACGTCTTCATGGTGCCGAGCCGGTCCGCCGTCGGCTCCCGGCAGGGCGTGGACCTCTCCTCCCCGGACGGCACGGGCACCACCATCCCGCTCGTCGTGGCCAACATGACCGCCATCGCCGGGCGCCGCATGGCCGAGACGATGGCCCGGCGCGGCGGCCTCGTGGTCATCCCGCAGGACATCCCGATCGAGGTCGTCACCGAGGTCGTCTCCTGGGTCAAGAGCCGCCACCTGGTGCTCGACACCCCTATCGTGCTGGCCCCCCACCAGACCGTCGCCGACGCGCTGGCCCTGCTGCCCAAGCGCGCGCACAACGCGGGCGTCGTCGTGGACGAGGACCACAAGCCGATCGGCGTGGTCACCGACGCCGACCTGACCGGCGTGGACCGCTTCACCCAGCTCGAACTGGTCATGTCCAAGGACCTGCTGCTCCTGGACGCCGGCGTGGACCCGGGCGTCGCCTTCACCACCCTGGACAACGCCAACCGCCGCTACGCGCCCGCCGTGGACGCCGACGGCCGGCTTGCCGGCATCCTCACCCGCAAGAGCGCACTGCGCGCCACGCTCTACACCCCGGCCGTGGACGCGCAGGGGCGGCTGCGGATCGCCGCCGCCGTCGGCATCAACGGCGACGTGGCGGGCAAGGCCAAGCAGTTGCTCGACGCGGGCGTGGACACCCTCGTCATCGACACCGCGCACGGTCACCAGGAGTCGATGATCAGCGCCGTCAAGCTGGTGCGCGACCTCGACCCGCGGGTGCCGATCGTCGCGGGCAACATCGTCTCCGCCGAGGGCGTGCGCGACCTGATCGAGGCCGGCGCCGACATCATCAAGGTCGGTGTCGGACCCGGCGCCATGTGCACCACCCGCATGATGACCGGCGTCGGCCGGCCGCAGTTCTCCGCCGTCCTGGAGTGCGCCGCCGAGGCGAAGAAGTACGGCAAGCACGTGTGGGCCGACGGCGGTGTCCGCCACCCGCGCGACGTGGCCATGGCCCTCGCGGCCGGCGCGGCCAACGTGATGGTCGGCTCCTGGTTCGCGGGCACCTACGAGTCCCCGGGCGACCTCCAGCAGGCCGCCGACGGCCGCCTGTACAAGGAGTCCTTCGGCATGGCCTCCGCGCGCGCCGTGCGCAACCGGACCTCCGAGGAGTCTGCCTACGACCGCGCCCGCAAGGCGCTGTTCGAGGAGGGCATCTCGACCTCCCGGATGTTCCTGGACCCGACCCGCCCCGGCGTCGAGGACCTGGTCGACTCGATCATCGCGGGCGTCCGCTCCTCCTGCACCTACGCCGGCGCCAACTCCCTGGAGGAGTTCGCCGAGCGCGCCGTCGTCGGTATCCAGAGCGCCGCCGGCTACGCCGAGGGCAAGCCGCTGCACGCCAGCTGGAGCTGAGCCGGGAGCGGGCCCGGGCGCCGGGGACACCCCCGGCGCAACGATGGCCCGCGCCGCCCCGGCCGACGCAACGATCGTGCGCGAACACGCAAGGTTGCTGCATTACCCCTGGTGGTACCCGGCTCATAGGGTTCTGGCCTGTACGTGGCGTGGCGGGGACCCGCGCGGTGGGTTCCCGCCCTGGTGCGGGCCGCCGCACGCGTCCCCGCCGCTCCGGAACGGCAGCGACGAAGGAGTCCACGCGTGCTCGACCACGGCGCACCCCCGCAGCCCGGCACCCCGGCCGGCCCACCCGGCGGCCCGGGGCTCGGCGCCCGCCTCATGCGGCGCAAGCCGGTGGAACGCCTGGTCGCGGAGGGCGGCCACGGCGAGGGCGGCGCCCTGCGCCGCACCATGGGCCTGTGGCAGCTGACCATGATCAGCATCGGCGCCACCCTCGGCACCGGCATCTTCGTCGTCCTCGGCGAGGCCGTCCCCAAGGCCGGCCCGGCCGTCACCCTCTCCTTCGTGCTGGCCGGCCTGACGGCGCTGTTCTCGGCGCTGTCCTACGCCGAGCTGGCCGGCACCATCCCGGTCGCCGGGTCCTCCTACTCGTACGCCTACGCCACCCTGGGCGAGCTGATCGCCTGGATCTGCGGCTGGTGCCTGGTCCTGGAGTACGGCGTGTCGGTGGCCGCCGTCGCGGTCGGCTGGGGCGAGTACCTGAACGAGCTGCTCGACGGCACCATCGGCGTCACCATCCCGGCCGCCCTGTCCGCCCCGCCCGGCGACGGCGGGTACTTCAACCTGCCGGCGCTGCTCGTGGTGCTGCTCGCCATGGCCTTCCTGCTCGGCGGCGCCCGGGAGTCCGCCCGCGCCAACACCGTGATGGTGATGATCAAGATCGCCGCCCTGGTGATGTTCTGCGCCATCGGCCTGCAGGGCGTGCGCTCCGGCAACTACGCGCACTTCATGCCGCTCGGCATGGCCGGGGTCAGCGCGGCCGGCGCCACCCTGTTCTTCTCCTACATCGGCTTCGACGCCGCCTCCACCGCCGGCGAGGAGGCCAGGAACGCCCAGCGCGACCTGCCCCGGGCGATCATGCTCTCCCTGGTCATCGTCACCCTGCTCTACGTCGCGGTCGCCGCCGTCGCCGTCGGTGCCAAGCCCTGGCGCAGCTTCACCGACTCCGAGGCGGCGCTCGCCCAGATCATGCGGGACGTCACCGGGCAGAGCTTCTGGGGCACCCTGCTCGCCTTCTGCGCGGTGGTCGCCATCGCCAGCGTCGTGCTGACCGTGCTCTACGGCCAGACCCGCGTGCTGTTCGCGATGTCCCGGGACGGCCTGGTGCCCAAGGTGTTCTCCAAGGTCCACCCGAAGACCGGTGCGCCCCGCGCCAACACCGTGATCGTCTCCCTGTTCTGCGGCGTCCTGGCCGCCGCGATCCCGCTCGGGCAGCTCGCCGACGCCACCAGCATCGGCACGCTCTTCGCCTTCGCGCTGGTCAACGTGGCCGTCGTGGTGCTGCGCCGGACCCGTCCCGAGATGTCCCGCAGCTTCCGGGTGCCGCTCTCGCCGGTGCTGCCCGCCCTCGGCTTCGGCTGCTGCGTGTGGCTGATGGGCAGCCTGTCCACCGTGACCTGGGTGATCTTCGGTGTCTGGATGGCCGCCGGGCTCGTGTTCTACTTCGTGTACGGCCACCGCCGGTCCCGGCTCGCCGCGCCGGAGACACCCGCCACCCCTGAAGCGAAGTGAACCACCCGCAGTGCTGAACGATCTCGACGAACGCATCGTGCACGCCCTCGCCGAGGACGCCCGCCGCTCCTACGCCGACATCGGGCAGCTGGTCGGCCTGTCCGCGCCCGCCGTCAAACGGCGCGTGGACCGGCTGCGCGCCACCGGCGCCATCACCGGCTTCACCGTCCGGGTCGACCCCGGGGCGCTCGGCTGGGAGACCGAGGGGTTCGTCGAGATCTTCTGCCGCCGCAACACCTCCCCGGAGACCATCCAGCGGGGCCTGGAGCGCTACCAGGAGGTGGTGGCCGCCTCCACCGTCACCGGGGACGCCGACGCCGTCGCCCAGGTCTTCGCCTCCGACATGCGGCACTTCGAGCGGGTCCTGGAGCGGATCGCCGGGGAGCCCTTCGTGGAGCGGACCAAGTCGGTCCTGGTGCTGTCGCCGCTGCTGCGGCGGTTCTCGTCGGGGGCGCCGGCGTAGTCCCCGAAAATGGGGGAGACGGGCGCGGGGCGGCCGGTCTAGCATCGGTGGCATGACCTGGCGACATTGAGTTTCCAGCCCCACCGGGGCCGCCCCGTACCGCCGTCTGACGCGCACGCTCTACGGCTACGCGTTCCTCGACGACTTCGTCCTGCTCTACCCGGTGTACGCGCTGCTCTTCGCCGACACCGGGCTCTCCGTCTGGCAGATCTCCTCCCTGTTCGCCGTGTGGTCGGCCACCGGCGTCGTCCTGGAGGTGCCCTCCGGCGTCTGGGCCGACGCGGTCTCCCGGCGCCTGCTGCTGGTGCTCGGCCCGCTGCTCACCGCGGCCGGCTTCGCCCTGTGGGTCCTCGTGCCCTCGTACGGCGCCTTCGCGCTCGGCTTCCTGCTGTGGGGCGCGGGCGGCGCGCTCGCCTCCGGGTCCCTGGAGGCGCTGGTCCACGACGAGCTGGACCGGCTCGGCGCGGCCGGCCGCTACGCCCGCGTCATGGGCCGCGCCCGCTCGGCCGGCCTGGTCGCGGTGATGGCGGCGATGGCCGTCGCCGGGCCGGTCTTCGCCTGGGGCGGTTACGCGGCGGTCGGCGGCGCCAGCGTGCTGGTCTGCCTGGTCCGCGCCGCCCTCGCGACCCGCCTCCCCGAGCACCGCACGCCGTCGTCCGACGAGACCGACGGCTGGGCGGCGTCCCTGCGCACCGGCCTCGCCGCCGCCCGCGCCGACCGCTCGGTGCGGGGCGCGCTGCTGCTGGTCCCGGCGGTGTCGGCGGTGTGGGGCGCGCTGGACGAGTACACGCCGCTGCTGGTGCGGGACACCGGCGTCGCGGAGGCGACGGTGCCCTGGCTGCTGTTGATGATCTGGACCGGCGCCACGGCGGGCGGCCTCCTCGCGGGGCCGGGGGAGCGGCTCGGCACCGCCGGGTTCGCCGGGCTGCTCGCGGGCGCCGCCCTGGCGCTGGCCGTGGGGGCGGGCTCGGGGTCGCCGGCCGGCCTCGTGCTGGTCGGCCTCGCCTTCGGCGGCTTCCAGCTGGCCCACGTGCTGGCCGACGCCCGCCTCCAGCACCGTATCGACGCCTCCGGCAGGGCGACCCTCACCTCGATCGCCGGCCTCGGCGGCGAGCTGGGCACGGTCGCCGTGTACGGCGGCTACGCGGCGGTGAGCGACGCGGGCGGCAACGCCACGGCGTTCGTGTGGTTCGCGGTGCCGTACCTGGTGACAGCACTGGTCCTGGTGGCCACGCGACGGGTGCGCAACGAATCGCCGAAGGGGCCCCGTGGGACGCAATGAACCGCTCACCGGCGCGCAACAGGTCCTTCTTGTCCCGCCGCGACCCGCGACCGTACCGTCTATCTGGCCGGCCAACCGGCCCCACCCACCCCCTCCACCACGGCGAGGACTCCGCATGCGCACCGCCCTGCTCCAGAGCTCCGGCCGGCCCGGCTCCACCGCCGAGAACCTCCAGGTGCTCGACGCGGCCGCCGGCCGGGCCGCCGCCGCGGGCGCCGGGCTGCTGGTCACCTCGGAGCTGTTCCTCACCGGTTACGCCATCGGCGACGGCATCGGCCGGCTCGCCGAGCCCGCCGACGGCGAGGCCGCCGACGCGGTCGCGGAGACCGCCGCCCGGCACGGCCTCGCCGTCGCCTACGGCTACCCGGAGCGGGACGGCGAGCGGGTCTTCAACTCCGTGCAGCTCATCGCCGCCGACGGCAGCCGCCGCGCGAACTACCGCAAGACGCACCTCTTCGGCTGCTTCGAGCACGACCACTTCACCCCCGGCGACCGTCCGGTCGTCCAGGCCGACCTCGACGGCCTCACCGTCGGCCTGATGATCTGCTACGACGTGGAGTTCCCGGAGAACGTCCGCGCCCACGCCCTGGCCGGCACCGACCTGCTGCTCGTGCCCACGGCGCAGATGCACCCCTTCCAGTTCGTCGCCGAGTCGGTCGTGCCGGTGCGGGCCTTCGAGAACCAGCTGTACGTGGCCTACGTGAACCGGGTCGGCCCCGAGGGCGAGTTCGAGTTCGTCGGCCTGTCCACCCTCGCCGCCCCCGACGGCACCGCCCGCGCCCGGGCCGGCCGCACCGAGGAGCTGCTCCTCGCCGACGTGGACCCGGCCTTCCTCGCCGCCTCCCGCGCGGACAACCCCTACCTGCGCGACCGCCGCCCCGGCCTCTACGGGTCCCTGGCCTGACCCGCGCCCCCCGCCAGCCTCCCCACCGCTTCACCCGCAAGGAGTCCGTACCCCATGACGTCCACGGTGCCCAACGCGATCGAGCACGCCGACGAGCAGCAGCCGCCGATCACCATGTTCGGCCCGGACTTCCCGTACGCGTACGACGACTTCCTCGCCCACCCGGCGGGCCTCGGCCAGATACCCGCCACCGAGCACGGCACCGAGGTCGCGGTCATCGGCGGCGGCCTGTCCGGCATCGTGGCCGCCTACGAGCTGATGAAGATGGGCCTCAAGCCCGTCGTCTACGAGGCCGACAAGATCGGCGGCCGGCTGCGCACCGTCGGCTTCGACGGCTGCGACCCCGAGCTGACCGCCGAGATGGGCGCGATGCGCTTCCCGCCGTCCTCCACCGCCCTCCAGCACTACATCGACCTGGTCGGCCTCACCACCCGCCCCTTCCCGAACCCGCTCGCGGAGACCACCCCGTCGACCGTCGTCGACCTCAAGGGCGAGTCGCACTACGCCGAGACCATGGCCGACCTGCCCCAGGTCTACCGGGACGTCGCCGACGCCTGGGCCCGCTGCCTGGAGGAGGGCGCCGACTTCACCGACATGAACCGCGCGCTGCGCGAGCGGGACGTGCCCCGGATCCGGGAGATCTGGGCCCGCCTCGTGGAGAAGCTGGACAACCAGACCTTCTACGGCTTCCTCTGCGACTCCGACGCCTTCAAGTCCTTCCGGCACCGGGAGATCTTCGGCCAGGTCGGCTTCGGCACCGGCGGCTGGGACACCGACTTCCCCAACTCCATCCTGGAGATCCTCCGCGTCGTCTACACCGAGGCCGACGACCACCACCGCGGCATCGAAGGCGGCTCCCAGCAGCTGCCGCTCCGGCTCTGGGAGCGCGAGCCGGGGAAGCTCGTCCACTGGCCCCACGGCACCTCGCTCAGCTCGCTGCACCCGGCGGGGGAGCCCCGCCCGGCGGTGACCCGGCTGCACCGCACCGCGGGCAACCGGATCACGGTGACGGACGCGGGCGGCGACATCCGCACCTACCCGGCGGCCGTCTTCACCGCCCAGTCCTGGATGCTGCTCTCCAAGATCGCCTGCGACGACTCGCTCTTCCCGATCGACCACTGGACGGCGATCGAGCGCACCCACTACATGGAGAGCTCCAAGCTCTTCGTGCCGGTCGACCGGCCGTTCTGGCTGGACAAGGCCGTCGACGACAGGGGAAACCCGACCGACCGGGACGTCATGTCGATGACGCTCACCGACCGGATGACCCGCGGCACCTACCTCCTGGACGACGGCCCCGACAAGCCGGCCGTCATCTGCCTCTCCTACACCTGGTGCGACGACAGCCTGAAGTGGCTGCCGCTGTCCGCCAACGAGCGGATGGAGGTCATGCTGAAGTCGCTCGGCGAGATCTATCCGAAGGTCGACATCCGCAAGCACGTCATCGGCAACCCGGTGACCGTCTCCTGGGAGAACGAGCCCTACTTCATGGGCGCCTTCAAGGCCAACCTGCCCGGCCACTACCGCTACCAGCGGCGCCTGTTCACCCACTTCATGCAGGACCGCCTCCCCGAGGACAAGCGCGGCATCTTCCTCGCCGGCGACGACATCTCCTGGACGGCCGGCTGGGCCGAGGGCGCGGTGCAGACCGCCCTCAACGCGGTCTGGGGTGTCATGCACCACTTCGGCGGCACCACCGACGCCACCAACCCCGGCCCCGGCGACCGGTACGACGAGATCGCGCCGGTGGAGCTGCCGGAGGACTGAGCCGGTCGCTCAGACCCCGGCCGCCCGCGCCTTCTCGTAGACCTCGGCGGCGACCTCCTTCAGCTCCGCCGCGTCCCGCAGCGGGGCCTGGAGGTCGAGGAGGATCTCGTCCATGCCGACCTCGGCGTGCGCCACCAGGTCCGCCACGATCTGGTCGGCGCTGCCCTGGAAGGGCTGGCGCCCGGAGCCCTCGTAGGGCTTGGCCCGGTAGCGGGCGTTGACGCGCAGGACGGTGTGGATGGGCTGCGTGCGGCCCCGCTCGGCGGCCAGCTCGCGCAGCCCCCGCCACTCCTCGGCCAGCCCCTCCGCGCCCCGCGCGGCCGGCAGCCAGCCGTCGGCGTGGTCGACGAGGCGGCGCCGGGCCCGGCCGTTGCTCGCCGCCAGCAGGATCGGGATGGGCCGGGCCGGCTTGGGGCCGACCACGGCGGAGGCGATCTTCGCGGTCTCCCCGTCGTGGGCGACCGGGTCCGGGCCCCACACCGCCCGGCACACCTCGATCAGCTCGTCCAGGGCCCGGCCGCGCTCGGCGAAGGGGCGCGGGGCCGCCGCCGCGTACTCGTCGTGGGACCAGCCGGTGCCGAACCCCGCCACCACCCGGCCGCCGCTCGCCGCGTCCAGCGTCGCCAGCGCCTTGGCCAGCTGGAACGGCCCGTGCAGCGGGGCGACGAGGACGCTGCTGCCGAGCCGGGCCCGCTCGGTGGCCGCCGCGGCGAGGGTCAGGGTGACCAGCGGCTCGGCCACGCTCCGGTAGCTGTCGGGCCAGGGCAGGCCCTCGACGCCGTACAGGCCCTGGGTGGCGGGCTCGGGGAACAGGGCGCGCTCGAAGACCCACAGGCTCTCGTAGCCGGCGGCCTCCGCCGCGCGGGCCACGTCGGGGACGTCGGTGCCGATGTCGTACTGCCGCATCTGGGGGAGGCCGAGTCCGAGGGGGGTCGCCATGGGTACTCCTTCTCGATGAGGTGCCGTCCGTCGTCAGGAGTCAACGCGCGGCTGGGGCATGGAGATTCCGGCCGGGCGGCCCAGCGGCGTCAGCATCATGCGGCCCGCGAAGCCGACCGCCGCGTCCAGGCGGCCGGTGAACTCTTCGGCGATGTCGGGCAGTCGGCGCAGCGCCCACAGCGCGCGGGCCGCCGCCCAGGTGGCGTCCCGGGCCCGCTCCAGGCTCCAGGAGCCCAGCAGATGGGTCAGCGGAT
The DNA here is from genome assembly GCF_043202555.1 of Streptomyces sp. NPDC048182. Taxonomy (NCBI): domain Bacteria; kingdom Bacillati; phylum Actinomycetota; class Actinomycetes; order Kitasatosporales; family Streptomycetaceae; genus Streptomyces; species Streptomyces sp. NPDC048182. The sequence continues at coordinate 125,256 of NZ_JBIDAQ010000016.1, forward strand.
CCGCGATCTGGAGCAGGTCCGGGCCCGGCATCAGCTCCTCGCGGACCCGTTCCTCCAGCGACACGAGGAGATCGCCGACCCGGTCGAACTCGTCCTCCAGGTCGGCCGGTTCGCAGCCGAGCGCACGGCAGGCGTCCACCACGGCAAGGGCGAGGTCGTGCCCGATGTGGGCGTTGATGCCCGCCATGGCGAACTGGAGCGGCCGTACGCCGGGATGGCGGCGGAAGTGGAACAGCGGTCGCCAGCAGGCCGGCGGGCGGCGGCCGTCCTCCGCCGCGTCCACGGCGTCCAGGTAGCGCTCGGCGAACCGCACGTCCAGCGCGGTCGCGGCCCGGGTGTCGGGGAACCGGCCGCCGTCGATGTGCCGGTCGACGGCCTCGGTGACCGCCAGGTAGACGCGGTTGAAGACGGCCACGCCGTCCCGGGCGGGCAGCGCCAGGTCCAGGGCGCGCATCCGGATCAGGACGGCGTCCACCGTGTCGGGGGCCGGCGGGACGTGCTCGAGGTACGGCATGGCGGCAGCGTCGCAGCTCCGGGTCGGCGGCGGGGCCGACGAGCCGGATGCTTCCCCAGAACGGGGGACGCGCTGCCCCTCAGACCCCGCTCTCGCGCTCCCCGTACGACGAGGTGCCCTCGTCCAGGAGCGGCTGCTGCCCCTTGAGGTGGGCCGGGGCGAAGGCGCGCAGCGCGTGGTAGCCGGTGATGACCACGAGGGTGCCGAGCGCGATGCCGCTGAGCGAGAAGGTGTCGGTGAACTTCAGGCTGACGTTGCCGACGCCGATGATGATGCCCGCCGCGGCCGGCACCAGGTTCAGCGGGTTGCGCAGGTCGACCCGGGCGTTGGTCCAGATCTGGGCGCCGAGCAGGCCGATCATGCCGTACAGGATGACGGTGATGCCGCCGAGGACGCCGCCCGGGATCGCGGCCACCACCGCGCCGAACTTCGGGCACAGGCCGAACAGCAGGGCGAAGCCGGCGGCGGCCCAGTAGGCGGCCGTCGAGTAGACGCGGGTCGCGGCCATCACGCCGATGTTCTCGGAGTAGGTGGTGTTGGGCGGGCCGCCGAGCGCGGTGGAGAGCATGGAGCCGACGCCGTCGGCGGAGATCGCCGTGCCCAGCTTGTCGTCCAGCGGGTCGCCGGTCATCTCGCCCACCGCCTTCACGTGCCCGGCGTTCTCGGCGACCAGCGCGATGACCACCGGCAGCGCGACCAGGATCGCCGACCACTTGAAGTCGGGGCCGTGGAAGGACGGCAGGCCGATCCAGTCGGCGTGCCCGACCGCGGAGAAGTCCAGGCGCCAGTGGTCGGTGACCTTGCCGTCGCCGCCCACCGAGTGGATCCGGCCGAAGATCCGGTCCAGGGCCCAGGAGAGCACGTAGCCGAAGACCAGGCCGAGGAAGATCGCGATGCGGGACCAGAAGCCGCGCAGGCACACCACCGCCAGACCGGTGAACAGCATCACCAGGAGGGCCGTCCACTGGTCCTGCGGCCAGTAGGTGGAGGCGGTGACCGGGGCCAGGTTGAAGCCGATCAGCATCACCACCGCGCCGGTGACCACCGGAGGCATCGCGGCGTGGATGATCCGCGCCCCGAACCGCTGCACCGCGAGCCCCACCAGGAAGAGCGCGGCGCCGACCACGAACACCGCGCCGGTGACCGTCCCGCTGGTCCCGCCCTGCGCCCGGATCACCGCGGCCACGCCCACGAAGGAGAGCGAGCAGCCCAGGTAGCTGGGCACCCGGCCGCGGGTGGCGAGCAGGAAGATGACGGTCGAGACGCCCGACATCATGATCGCGAGGTTGGGGTCAAGGCCCATCAGGACCGGCGCGACGAAGGACGCCCCGAACATGGCCACCACGTGCTGGGCGCCGAGCCCGGCCGTCCTGGGCCACGAGAGCCGTTCGTCGGGGCGGACCACCGCGCCGGGCGCGGGAACCTTGCCGTCACCGTGCAGCTTCCAGCGCACGCCGAGGTCCATGGTGGGGTTTCGCTTTCCTTGTACGGGTGGGTCCGGACCATTGTCAGGGGTACCGGCCCCTCCCACGCACCGCACCCCCGGCTGACCAGCGCCTTCGGGGTGACACCGACGCCGGTCCGGCTGAGCGGCCGCTTAGGATGGGGGCCGGCCCCGCAGGACGCGAGGACACCCCGAGCAAGACGCCAGGAGTACGCCGTGACCGCCGATGCCCCCGCCCGCCTCTCCCACGGCCGGCTCGTCCCCGTCACCGTGCACTTCGACGACCTCGACGCGCTCGGCCTGCTGCACAACGCCCGCTACCCGGTGATGGTCGAACGCGCCTGGGCCGAGCTGTGGACCGAGCACGGCTTCCGCTTCGAGGGTGACTGGGCCGCCGCCGGCGACGCCTGCAACGCGGTCAAGGAGCTGCGCATCGGCTACGAGGCGCCGGTCACCCGCCCCGGCGCCTACGCCGTCCACCTTTGGCTGGACCGGCTCGGCACGACCGGCCTCACCTACGGCTTCCGCTTCTGCTCGGCGGACGGCGCCGTCACCTACGCTCGCGGCACCCGGGTGCTGGTCCGGCTGGACCCCGGGACGCTGCGCCCGGCGCCGTGGAGCGAGGCGTTCAGGGCTGCCGGCCGGGCACTGCTGCGTCCTGCGGAGTGACCCGGAGCGAGGTGCGGTCGCCGGCGCGCAGCACCTTCGCGAAGGCCACCAGGCAGCAGGCCAGCACGGTCACCAGGCAGAAGGACACCGTCAGGCTGGTCGCCTGGGCGATGCCGCCGATGGCGCTCGGGGCGATCAGCCCCGAGGTGTAGGTGACGGTGGCGACGCCCGCGATGGCAAGGCTCGGGTTGGACCCGCTGCGTCCGGCCGCGGCGAAGCACAGCGGGACGACCACGGCGATGCCGAGCCCCAGCAGCGCGAAGCCGGTCATCGCCACCGCCGGGTGGCCGCCGATGACGACGAGCGCCCCGCCGAGCACCGCGAGCACCCCGCTGGCGCGGACCGAGCGCACCGCGCCGAACCGGTCCACCAGCCGGTCACCGACCAGCCGGGCCACCGCCATGGTGAGCGTGAACCCCGTCGTGCAGGCCGCCGCGAGGCCGGCCGAGGTCTCCAGCCGGTCGTGCAGGTAGACCGCGGACCAGTCCAGGCTGGCGCCCTCCGCGAACACCGCGCAGAAGCCGATCGCGCCGATCAGCAGCGCCGAGCGCGGCGGCAGCGCGAACCGCGGCGGCGGGTCCTCGTCCTCGGCCGGCTGGAGGTCGAGGACCCAGGAGCAGAAGACCAGGCCGAGGACGGTCAGCACCCCGGCGGCCACTATGTGGTGCAGCCGGGCGTCGGTGCCCAGGTGGGCGGCGAGCGTGCCGCCCGCCGAGCCCAGCAGGGCGCCCACGCTCCACATGCCGTGCAGCCCGGACATGATCGACCGGTCCAGGCGGTTCTCCACCTCGACGCCGAGCGCGTTCATCGCCACGTCCGACATGCCCGCCGTCGCCCCGTAGACGAACAGGGAGAGGCAGAGGGTCAGCAGGTTCGGGGCGAGGGAGGGCAGGACCAGGGCCAGCGTCCACAGGGCGAGCAGGCCGCGCAGGGCGGTGCGGGCGCCGAAGCGGTGGGTGACGCTGCCGGCCAGCGGCATGGCGAGGGACGCGCCGAGCGCCGGGAAGGCGAGCGCCAGGCCGAGCTGGCCCGCGCTCGCGCCGGCGTGGTCCTGGATCCACGGGACCCGGGTGGCGAACGAGCCGGTCACCGCGCCGTGCACGGCGAAGACGGCCGCCACGGCGTACCGGGCGCGCCTGACCTCGCGTTGCTCGTAGACCACAGTGCTCATCGTGGGGCCCTCCCGGTGCGTCCGTCGTCCGTGCCGCCGCTTCTGCCGCGCCGCGAGGTAAACTATCAGGGTGCCTGCCTGATAGATACCGTGATTCGAGGCGCCCGCCGATCTGGAAGGATCCCGGCATGCCCGCATCCCCGAGCACCGCCCGGGCCATCAACGACCGGCTCGCCCTGCGCCTGCTCCAGCAGGAGGGCCCGCTGACGGCCGGCCGGCTCAAGCAGCTCACCGGCCTGTCCCGCCCCACCGTCGCCGACCTCGTCGAGCGCCTCACCGCGGCCGGCCTGATCGAGCCGGCCGGCGAGTCGGGCGAGCAGCGCCGCGGGCCCAACGCCCGGCTGCACCGCATCGTCGCCGAGCGGGCCTGGCTGGCCGCCCTCGACGTGCGCACCGAGAGCGTCTCGGTGCTGGTCTCCGACCTGGTCGGCCGGGTGCGCGCCGAGGCGTCCGCACCGATCGGCGACGACGCCGGGACCGGCCCCGCCGTGGAGCAGGCGGTGACGCTGGTGGAGCGCGCCGCCAAGGAGGCCGGCGCCGACCGGCTGCACGCCATCGGCATCGGGGCGCCCGGCCTGATCGACCCGGCCACCGGCGAACTGCGCGACTCCACCGGCCTGCCCGCCTGGCACCGACGGCTCATGGCGGGGCTGGGGGAGCGGTTCGCCGGGGCCCGGATCAGCGTCGAGAACGAGACCAACCTCGCCGCCCTGGCCGAGCAGCGCGAGGGGGCGGCCCGGGACCGGGAGACGTTCGCGCTGCTCTGGCTGGGTCTGGGGATCGGCGCCGGGGTCGTCCTCGACGGCACGTTGCGGCGGGGCGTCTCGGGCGGCGCGGGGGAGATCGGCTTCCTGCCGGTGCCGGGGACGACCGGCCTGCCGTCGGCCACCGACTGCGGCGGCGGCTTCCACTCGCTGGCCGGCGCCGTGGCGGTGACCGCCCTCGCGGCGGAGCACGGGGTGACGGCGGATCCGGCGCCGCCCGAGCAGCGCGCGGCGGCGCTGGTGCGCCGGGCGGTGGACGACGGCGGGCCCTCCGCAGGCCGCTTCCTCGACGTCCTGGCCGACCGGCTCGCCGTCGGGGTCGCCGCCGTCGTCGCCGTCCTGGACCCGGGCTGTGTCGTCCTGGCCGGCGAGACCGGCCGCGCGGGCGGCAGCGCGCTCGCCGCGCGGGTCCAGGACCGGCTCGGCCGCCTCTCCCCGCTGGCCACCGAGGTCCGCACCGGCGCCCTCGGCGGCGGCGCGGTCCTGCGCGGGGCCCTGCTGACGGCCCGCGACCGGGCCCAGGACGAGCTGTTCGCACCGGCGGAGCGCTGAGAGGCCCGAGTGCCCGGACGGCTCAGCCCCGCTCCTCCCGCGGCCCGAACCGCCGCGCCAGGTACTCCTCGAAGGTCCCCGTGCCCAGCAGCGCCGGCCCCGACGTGAGGTGGCCGCCGTCGCGGAAGCCGCGGTACGCCGCGCCCGCCAGCGGCACCCGCACCAGGCGCCGCCGGCGCCCCGTGGCGCTCAGATAGGCGCGGGCCAGCGACTCCACCGTCCGCACCTCGGGCCCGCCGAGGTCGGGAACCCGCCCCACCGGGCCGCCCCGTGCCATCTCGGCGAGCCGGTCGGCGACCTCCGCGACCTCCACGGGCTGGTCGGTGAGCCCGGCCGGCACCACCATGACCGGCGGCCTGGCCATCCCCGCCAGCATCTCGACCACCAGGTCGTGGAACTGCGTGGCCCGCAGCAGGCTCCACTCCAGGCCCGACCGCTCCACCAGCCCCTCGACGGCGAGCTTGGCGCGGTAGTAGCGGAGCGGCACCCGGTCGACGCCGACGATGGAGATGTACACCAGGTGCCCCACTCCGGCCCGCCGCGCCGCGGCGATCAGCCGCCGCGCCGCCCGCTCGTCCCCGCCGCCCGGCGCGCTCGCGCAGTGCACGACGGTGCCCACCCCGGCGAGGGCCACGTCGAGGCCGCTGTCGGGCCTGCGCAGGTCGACGGAGTACGGCAGGGCGTGCCGGCTGAGCACCCGAACCTCATGGCCGGCGGTGCGCAGTCGCTCGGCGACGAGCCGGCCGAGCGTGCCGGTGCCGCCGGTCACCAGGGTGGTGGTCATGTGCGCGGCCCCCTTCGGTGCGGCCCCGAGGGGCCGGTGGCAAGACCCGGCGGCGGGCAAGGGCCGTCGTCACCGCCGCCGGGCCGGTCTCGCCGGGGGCTCCGCGCCCCGCGTCCACCGCATGCCTCTCCCCGTGTTCCCCCGAGAGGGCATCGTGATGTCGGTTCCCCTTCAGGCGAGTTGCGCAGAACATAGAGAGGACTAGACCAGCGAGTCAATAGGTCTGGACCAGTCGGGAAGCGCCCCGCTGTGAGCTACCCCACACGCACCGCCCGGATGGCCGACGATCAGGCGTGGCACACTGGTCGGGTATCACAAGCAGCGCACTCCGGGGTCGGTGAAAGTCCGAACCGGCGGTTACAGTCCGCGACCCGGTCGCCTCCAGCGGCCGGTTGACCAGGTGAAATTCCTGGACCGACGGTTAAAGTCCGGATGGGAGGCAGTGCGCGGCGGGCGGGCACATCTGTGCACGTCGCCGGTCTTCGGACACGTCCCTCGGCGGGGCGGGTCCCGTCCGGCGTCGTTCCCGGTGTCCACGTCCGTCCCTTCTGTCGTTCCGCGACAGCCCCGGAGTCCGTGCCCGAAGAGGCAGGAGGACCCGGGAAGTGTTCACCGGAATCGTCGAAGAGCTGGGCGAGATCACCGCCGTCGAGACCCTCGACGACGCCTGTCGCTTCCGCCTGCGCGGCACCGTCGTCACCGAGGGAGCGCGCCACGGCGACTCCATCGCCGTCAACGGCGTGTGCCTGACGGTCGTCGACCACGAGGGCGACGAGTTCACCGCCGACGTGATGGCCGAGACCCTCGACCGCTCCAGCCTCGGCGTCCTCGCCGTCGGCTCGCGCGTCAACCTGGAGCGCCCCACCGCCGTCGGCGCCCGCCTCGGCGGCCACATCGTGCAGGGCCACGTCGACGGCACCGGCGAGATCCTCGACCGCAAGCCCTCCGAGCACTGGGAGATCGTCAAGGTCTCCCTGCCCGGGCACCTCGCCCGCTACGTGGTCGAGAAGGGCTCCATCACCGTCGACGGCATCAGCCTGACCGTCGTGGACGCCGGGCCCGACTTCTTCACCGTCAGCCTCATCCCCACCACGCTCGCCCTGACCACGCTCGGCCTCAAGCAGCCCGGCGACCCGGTCAACCTCGAGGTGGACGTCATCGCCAAGTACGTCGAGCGCCTGCTGGGCACCCAGGGGGGCACCCGGTGAACTGGCTCAACTCCGAGGCGTTCGTCCTCCTCGACCAGCACATCAAGTGGTCCGACATGATCGGCAACGTGATCGGGCTGCTCGGCCTCGCCCTCGGCTGGCGGCGCTCGATCTGGACCTGGCCGGTGCAGTTCGCCTCCGGCCTCGTCCTGTTCGCCGCCTTCGCCACCGCCCACCTCTCCGGCAGCGCCGGCAAGCAGATTGTCGTCATGGTGGTCGCCGCCTGGGGCTACTGGCAGTGGAACCGCGGCCGGGACGAGGCCCAGGACGGCCGCCTCGCCGTCCGGTTCGCCACCTGGCGCGAGCGCGGCGCCCTGCTCGGCGCCGCCGCCCTCGGCACCCTCGCGGTCGGCGGCCTCTTCACCGCCTTCCCGACGCTGTCCTGGGACCCCTGGCCCGACGCGTACATCTTCGTCGGCACCGTCGTCGCCATGTACGCCCAGGCCCGCGGCATGGTCGAGTTCTGGCTGGCCTGGCTCCTGGTCGACCTGGTCGGCGTCCCGCTGAACTTCGCCAACGGCTTCGCCTTCTCCGGCTTCGTCTACGTCCTCTACGGCGCGCTCGTCCTGTGGGGCCTGCGCGACTGGTGGCTGCGCTCCCGCCGCGCGGCGCACCCCGCCCCGGAAGGAGTGCCCGCATGAGCACCGCACCCGCCTACGCCGACACCGAGGACCTCCGCCTCGACCCGGTGGCGCAAGCCGTCGCCGACATCGCGGCCGGCCGCCCCGTCGTGGTCGTCGACGACGAGGACCGCGAGAACGAAGGGGACCTCGTCATCGCCGCCGAGAAGGCGACCGAGGAGATCGTCGCCTTCATGATGAGCGAGTGCCGCGGCCTGATCTGCGCCCCCATGGAGGGCGACGAACTGGACCGGCTCCGCCTGCCGCAGATGGTCGCCGACAACACCGAGTCGATGCGCACCGCGTTCACCGTCTCCGTGGACGCCGGCGCCGCGCACGGCGTCACCACCGGCATCTCCGCCGCCGACCGCGCCGCCACCCTGCGCCTCCTGGCGAGCGGCACCGCCGAGCCGTCCGACCTGGTCAGGCCCGGCCACATCTTCCCGCTGCGCGCCCGCGCCGGCGGCGTCCTCGCCCGCGACGGCCACACCGAGGCCGCCGTCGACCTGGCCCGGCTGGCCGGCCTGCGCCCGGCCGGCGCGATCGTGGAGATCGCCGGGGAGGACGGCCGGATGCTGCGCCTGCCCGAGCTGGTCCCCTTCGCCCGCAAGCACGGCCTGACCATCATCTCCATCGCCGACCTCATCGCCCACCGGCGCAGCGCCGAGCCCACCGTCCGCCGCGAGGCCGAGGTCCGGCTGCCCACCCGGCACGGCGACTTCACGGCGTACGGCTACCGCTCCACGGTGGACGGCGTCGAGCACGTCGCGCTGGTGCGGGGCGAGGTCGGCGACGGCCGGGACGTGCTGGTGCGCGTCCACTCCGAGTGCCTGACCGGCGACGTCTTCGGCTCCCAGCGCTGCGACTGCGGCCCCCAGCTGGACGCCTCGCTCGCCCGCATCCAGGCCGAGGGCCGGGGCGTCCTCGTCTACCTGCGCGGACACGAGGGCCGCGGCATCGGCCTGATGTCCAAGCTGCGCGCCTACGAGCTCCAGGAGCGCGGGCGCGACACGCTCGACGCCAACCTGGAGCTGGGCCTGCCCGCCGACGCCCGCGACTACGGCGCCGGCGCGCAGATCCTCGCCGACCTCGGGGTGCGCCGGGTGCGCCTGATGACCAACAACCCCGACAAGTCCGAGGCGCTCGCCCGGCACGGCATCGAGGTCGCCGGGCGCGAGCCGATGCCCGTCCAGGCGGGCGAGCACAACCTGCGCTACCTGCGCACCAAGCGGGACCGGATGGGCCATGACCTGCCGTGGCTGGACACCGCCCCGGTGTCCGCCTGCCGGAACCAGTGAACACGACACCTGCACGACCCCTAGGAGAGGCACGAACGTGAGCGGCAAGGGTGCACCGGAGCTGTCCGTACGCAAGGTCGGCGACCTCAGGGTCGCCGTCATCGCGGCGCAGTGGCACGAGAAGGTGATGGACGGACTGGTGGACGGCGCCCTGCGCGCGCTGCACGAGCTGGGGATCGACGAGCCGACCCTGCTCCGCGTCCCCGGCAGCTTCGAGCTGCCGGTCGTCGCCAAGGTCCTCGCGGGCCGCGGCTACGACGCGATCGTCGCGCTCGGCGTCGTCATCCGCGGTGGCACCCCGCACTTCGAGTACGTCTGCCAGGGCGTCACCCAGGGCCTCACCCAGGTCTCCGTCGACACCGGCGTCCCCGTCGGCTTCGGCGTCCTCACCTGCGACACCGAGGAGCAGGCCCTGGACCGGGCCGGCATCGAGGGCTCCAGCGAGGACAAGGGCCACGAGGCGGTCACCGCGGCCGTCGCCACGGCGGCTACGCTGCGTTCGGTCTCCGAGCCCTGGCGTTAGGTCGGCCGGGACAACCCGTAGAGTGGGCGGCACCATGTCCAAGAAGACCTTCGAAGAGCTGTTCAGCGAGCTCCAGCACAAGGCCGCCACCGGCGACCCCGCCACCTCCCGCACCGCCGAGCTGGTCGGCAAGGGCGTCCATGCCATCGGCAAGAAGGTCGTCGAGGAGGCCGCCGAGGTCTGGATGGCCGCCGAGTACGAGGGCAAGGACGCGGCAGCCGAGGAGATCTCGCAGCTGCTCTACCACGTCCAGGTGATGATGGTCGCCCGCGGCATCTCGCTGGACGACGTCTACGCCCATCTCTGAGCCGCACGCCGCTCTCCCCACCCCCCGTTCAGAGCCATCCCGTTGAGAACAAAGGAAGCCGACCTCATGCTGCGCATCGCCGTCCCCAACAAGGGTTCCCTGTCAGGCCCCGCGGGGGAGATGCTGCATGAGGCCGGCTACCAGCAGCGCCGCGAGGCCAAGGAACTGCGCATCGTCGACCCGGAGAACGAGGTGGAGTTCTTCTACCTCCGCCCCCGCGACATCGCCATCTACGTCTCCTCCGGCATGCTGGACATCGGCATCACCGGCCGCGACCTGCTGAAGGACTCCGGCGCGAAGGCCGAGGAGATCCTCCCCCTCGGCTTCGCCCGCTCCACCTTCCGCTACGCCGGCAAGCCCGGCACCGCCACCGGCGTCACCGACCTGGCCGGCAAGACCGTCGCCACCTCCTACGAGGGCATCGTCGCCGCCCACCTCGCGGACCACGGCGTCGACGCCTCGGTCGTGCACCTGGACGGCGCCGTGGAGACCGCCATCGAGCTGGGCGTCGCCGAGGTCATCGCCGACGTCGTGGAGACCGGCACCTCGCTGCGCAACGCCGGCCTGGAGGTCTTCGGCGAGCCGATCATGAAGTCCGAGGCGGTGGTGATCCGCCGCACCGGGGCCGAGCCCGACGAGACCACCGAGCCCAAGGTGCAGCAGTTCCTGCGCCGCCTCCAGGGCGTCCTGGTGGCCCGGACCTACGTGATGATGGACTACGACTGCCGGGTGGAGCAGCTGGAGAAGGCCGTCGCGCTCACCCCGGGCCTGGAGTCCCCGACCGTCTCCCCGCTGCACAACGAGGGCTGGGTCGCGGTCCGCGCCATGGTGCCGTCCAAGGAGGCCCAGCGCATCATGGACGACCTGTACGACATCGGCGCCCGCGCCATCCTGACCACGGCCATCCACGCCTGCCGCCTCTGATGCCGGACACCGCGTCGGACCAGGGGCCGGCCGCCCTTCCCGTGACCTTCCGCCCCGGCCGCACCCGGGCCGTCCTGCTCACCCTGGCCGTGGGCGCCCTGGTGACCATCACGGCGGTCGGGATGCTGCTCAAGGGGCTCGGCCCGGGGGAGCGGGCCAGCTTCGTGCTGACCGCCGTCCTGCTGGCCGGCGTCCTCCTGGTGCTGTCCCGGCCCAAGGTCGTCGCCGACGAGGCCGGCGTCACCGTCGTCAACCTCACCACCAGCCGCCGCCTGGAGTGGCCGGAGATCCTCCGGGTGAACCTGCGCTCCGGCGACCCCTGGGTCTACCTCGACCTCAGCGACGGCACCAGCCTCCCCGCGCTCGGCATCCAGCCGGGCATCGCCCGGGAGCACGCCATCGCCGACGCGCGTGCCCTGCGGGCGCTGGTCGAGGCCCGCTCGGGACCCCGGTGAGGGATCCCCACGGCCCCCCGGTGACGGATCACAGCCGTCGGCCCTGCCGGTAAGGGCCCGTTCCCGACTAATCTGGATACCCCGGGACGCGGCCCTCGCGTCCCCGCCCCTGCCGCACCGCCCGGTGCGCGGGGGTTCCTGCGACCCGAGGAGTGACTCCCTCCAGCGATGGACGGATCGTCCTGTAGTACCTGCGCCGCCCCCGGCCGACATCGAGCCCAGGCGGCGGCATCATGACCACCCCCCTGCTGCTCCTGGCAGCCGCCTTCCTGCTCATCCTCGCCAACGGCTTCTTCGTCGCCGCCGAGTTCGGCCTGGTGACCGTCGAGCGGCCCGAGGCCGAGCAGGCCGCCGCCGCCGGCGACCGGCGCGCCGGCCGGGTCGTGGAGTCGCTGAAGGAACTCTCCTTCCAGCTCTCCGGCACCCAGCTCGGCATCACCATCACCTCCCTGGTCGTCGGCATGCTCGCCGAACCGGCACTGGCCGCGCTGCTGCACGGCCCGTTCGCCGCGATCGGCCTGCCCGAGGGCGCCGTGCCCGGCGTCGCCGTGGTCGTCGGCATGCTGCTGGCCTCCGCGATCCAGATGGTCATCGGCGAACTCGTGCCGAAGAACTGGGCGGTGTCCAAGCCGCTCCAGGTCGCCCGCTTCGTCGCCGGCCCCCAGCACCGCTTCGCCCGCCTGTTCCGGCCGGTGATCGCCGCCCTGAACACGGTCGCCAACCGACTGGTCCGCGCCCTCGGCGTCGAGCCCGCCGACGAGCTGGCCTCCGCCCGCACCCCCGGCGAACTGGTCTCCCTGGCCCGGCACTCCGCGCAGGCCGGCGCCCTGGAGCAGGACACCGCCGACCTGTTCGTGCGCACCCTCTCCCTCGGCGACCTGACCGCGCAGCACGTCATGACGCCCCGCGTGAAGGTCAGCGCGCTCCAGTCCTCGGCCACCGCCGAGGACGTCGTCAACCTCACCCGGGCCACCGGACTGTCCCGCTTCCCGGTCTACCGGGACAAGATCGACGAGATCGTCGGCATGGCCCACCTCAAGGACGCCCTCGCGGTCCCCGTGCACGACCGGCTGCACACCCCGGTCGGCCGGATCGCCCGCCGGGCCCTGCTCGTCCCCGAGTCCCTGCCCGTCCAGCCGCTTCTGGCCCGGCTGCGCAGCGAGCAGCCCATCGCCGTAGTCGTCGACGAGTACGGCGGCACGGCCGGCGTGGTCACCCTTGAGGACATCGTCGAGGAGCTGGTCGGCGAGGTCCGCGACGAGCACGACGCCAAGGACACCCCCGAGGTGGCCCCCGCGCCGCCCGAGGACGGCCGCTCCGCCTGGGACGTCGACGGCAGCTGCCGGGTGGACGTCCTGCGCCGCATCGGCCTTGAGGCACCCGAGGGCCCGTACGAGACGGTCGCCGGCCTCGTCGCCGACCTGCTCGGCCGGATCCCGGCCCCCGGCGACCGCACCGAGCTGCCCGGCTGGCGGCTCTCGGTGCGCCGAGTCAGCCACTACCGCGCCGAACGGGTCCGCCTGGTCCGCACCGAGCGCGCCGTGAACGTGATGGAGGCCGCCCGATGAGCGTCGTCCAGCTCCTCTTCGCCGCGCTCCTCGTGCTCGCCAACGGCTTCTTCGTCGGCGCCGAGTTCGCCCTCGTCTCGGTCCGGCGCAGCCAGATCGAGCCGCTCGGCACCGCGCGGGCCCGCCAGGTGCTGTACGGCCTGGAGCGGCTGCCGCAGATGATGGCCGCCGCCCAGTTCGGCATCACCGTCTGCTCCCTGACCCTCGGCGCGGTCGCCGAGCCGACCGTGGCCCGCCTGCTGGAGCCGCTGTTCGAGGCGATCCACCTCCCACACGGCGTGATCCACCCCCTCGGGTACGTCATCGCCCTGGCCGCCGTCGTCTTCTGCCACCTCGTGATCGGCGAGATGGTCCCGAAGAACCTCGCCATGGCCGCGCCCGAGAAGGCGGCCCTGTGGCTCAGCCCCGGCCTGGTCTGGTTCGCCCGGCTGTGCCGGCCGATCACCGTCGCGCTCGGCGCCTGCGCGCAGGGCATCCTGCGGCTTTTCCGCGTCGAGCCCAAGGACGAGGTCGAGGCGGTCGTCACCAGCGAGCAGCTCAACCGCCTCCTGGAGGACTCCGGCCAGGCCGGCCTGCTCGACCCCGAGGAGCGCGAGCGGCTGGAGGACGCCCTGGAGCTGGGCTCCCGCCCGGTCACCGACGTCCTGCTGCGCCGCGAGTCGCTGGTCACCGTGACCCCCTCGGTCACCCCCGGCGAGATCGTCGAGCTGACCGCCCGCACCGGCTACTCCCGCTTCCCGGTCGCCGCGAGCGACCAGGGGCCGTTCATGGGGTACGTGCACGTCAAGGACGTCCTCGACCTGGAGCACTCCGACCGCGCCGTCCCGCAGCGCCACTGGCGCCCGATGACGACGCTGCGGGCCGAACTCCCGCTGGACGACGCCCTGACGGTGATGCGCCGCGCGGCCACCCACCTGGCCCAGGTCGCCGACCCGGCGGGCCGGGTGCTCGGCCTGGTCGCCCTGGAGGACGCCCTGGAGCTGCTGGTCGGCGAGGTCCGCGACCCGGCGCACCGGGAGGTTCCGGACGCGGCGGCCCCGCGCCCGCGCACCACGGGCTCCCCGGAGCAGGCCATGGCGACCTGACGGCCGGTCCGTCACGGACCCGCCGGGGGCGTCACACCCCCGGTGGGTCCTGCGGCCCCCGGCCCGAGAGCACCTCGCCGTACGCCTGCATCAGGTCCGGCAGGCGCAGGGTGGCCAGGTCGTCGCGGGTCAGCTCGCCGGGGTAGCCGGACAGGCGCAGATCCCGGTAGGCGCAGCTCTTCTCGTACAGGGTGCGCAGGAAGCGGCCGTTGCCCAGCTCGTCGATCCAGCCCTGGCCCACCACGTGCCCGGCGATCGAGCGCAGCTCGTCCAGCGCCTCGGCGTCCCACCCGTCGCCGTTCTCGGCGGCCAGGACCTCGCCGATCGCGGTCAGCTCCAGGGGGCGGTAGGACGGGAAGTCCACGCGGGTGGTGAAGCGGGAGGAGAGGCCGGGGTTGGCGGCGAGCAGGCGGTCCATGCCCTCGGGGTAGCCGGCCAGGATCACCACCAGGTGGTCCCGGTTGTCCTCGGCCCGCTTCAGCAGCACCTGCAGCGCCTCGTCGCCGTACGCGTCGCCCTTGCCGTAACCGGCGTTGGACAGCGCGTACGCCTCGTCCACGAAGAGGACGCCGCCGAGCGCGGAGTCGATCAGCTCGTTGGCCTTCACGGCGGTCTGCCCCAGGTACTCGCCGACCAGGTCGGCCCGCTGAGCCTCCACGAGATGGTCGCCGCCGAGCAGGCCGAGGGCGTAGAAGACCCGGCCCAGGATGCGGGCCACCGTGGTCTTGCCGGTGCCGGAGGGTCCTGAGAAGACGAAGTGACGTTTTGGCGGCTGCACCGGCAGGCCCTGCCCGGCCCGCAGCCGCGCCATGTTGAGCTGCGCCGACAACGCCTTGACCTGGCGCTTCACCGGCTCCAGGCCCACCATGCGCTCCAGCTCGGCGAGTGCCTGGGCCAGCAGGGCGGGGTCGGTGGGGCCGGTGGGCGGCGCCGGGTCCGGGCCGTCGGCTCGCTCCCGCACCGGCGGCCCGGACAGCGTGGCCGGGGCGGCCGGCGCCGGTTCCGGCTCGGACAGCTTCAGGTCGCGCTCCTCGGTGCCGAAGAGCGGGTCGAGCCCGTCGGGCCCTTCCACGCCGTCCGCCACCAGCCCGGCCGGCCACAGCCCGGCCAGGTCGGTGTCGCCGTCGTAGCCGTCGCCCTCGGCGATGGCCGCGAGCCGGGCGGAGGTGTCCATGAAGGCGGGGTCGGCCCGGTGCACCGCCCGGTACAGGGGCATCGCCGCGGCGCTGCGCCCGGTGCCCTCGTGCGCCCGGGCCAGCCAGTAGCGCAGCTCCTTGCGCTGCGGCTGCTCGCTGCGGCACCGCATCAGGGCCGTCGAGAGGAGCGGCTCGGCCTGCCCGAACATCTCCAGCCTGACCCGGGCCATGCCGCTGAACAGGCCCGCCTCGATGCCGAGCAGCGGATCCCCGAGCAGCGGGTCGGTGTGCCGCACCAACTGCTCCCAGTCCTTGACCAGATAGGCCCGGCAGGCGTGCAGGAAGCGGACCTGCCGGTCGGCGTCCACCGGAGGCAGCCCGGCCAACGCCCGGTCCAACTCGGGGACATGGCGGCCGTCCAGCCAGTGCGAGGCGTGCGCGAGCAGCAGGTCGCGCGGGCTCTCCAGGACCGGTTGCACCCACCAGCCCAGCCAGTACCAGGAGTTGAGCGTGCGGCGATGGCGGGTGCGCTGCTCGCCGAAGCGCTCGCGGTGCCGGAACATGCGCAGCAGCGCGTTGGTCGTGTCCACGCGCAGCGCGTGCAGTCCGAGCCAGGCGTCGGCCATCGCGGGGTCGATCCGCACGGCGGCCCGGAACTCCTCCTCGGCCTGCGGGTACGCGCCCATCGTGTACGCGTCCACGCCGCGCAGCCAGGCGAGGTCGGCCGGGGCCCGCCGGCCCTCACCGCCGAAGTCCATCCGTCCCCCCACGAACCACGCCCCCGTCGGCAACCTTCGCAGGGCATCGTACCCGCGGGGGTCTTCCCCCCGAAGGGTGCCGACAAGGGCGGATGACGCCATGACGGGGACGCGGGGCGGTGACCGAATGTGATCGGCCGGGCCCGCGCTGCGGGCCGAAATCCGGGCGAATGCCGCTTCAAGACAGAACGAAGCCCCCGATCACGGGGGAACAACCGGGGGCTTCGCGTCTGCCGGCGACCGCGAACGGCCGCTCATTGAGAACGTAAGACCTGGACGACCCCCCGGTCAAGCCAAGTTGAGGCACTTCGAACGCCGGTCAAAAAGGGATCTTCACCGGGTCAGCACATTGCCGAGGGGTCGTCACCGAGCGTGAACGAAATGCCCTCCGGGTCGGCACCCGCGGGCCCCGGCAGCAGCTCGTACCCCTCCCGTCCCGGCCCGCTCTGCCGTACCAGCAGATGTGCGGAGGGGCGCGAGGGGTCGTCGGCGAAGTGCCGGCGCTCGGCGGGGATCCAGCCGTTCCAGAAGTCGCGCTGCCCGGCGCCGTCGCGCGCCCGCCCCCGCGCCCACGCCTCCTCGGCCGGCAGGTCCATCCACAGCAGCCGGGCCAGGTACGGCCGCAGCGCGCGGCGCCCGGCGCCGACGCCCTCGACCAGGACCACCGGGGCGGGCGCGAGCGGGCGCGGCAGTCCGAAGCGCCGGGTCCGCCAGTCGTAGGGGGCGTAGTGCGCCGTCCCGCCCCGCCCGAGCGGCTCCACGACCTGGGCGTGGAGCCGGCCGGTCCAGCCGAACAGCGCGTCGTGGCTGGCCAGATCGTCGAGGTGCAGCACCGGCGCGCCGCCAAGCGCCCCGGCCAGCCGCCCGGCGAACGTCGACTTCCCCGACCCGGCGTGCCCGTCGACGCCGACCAGGCGCACGGGGCCGCAGGACGGCGGGAGGCGGCGGAGGGCGGCGGCGAGGTCGTGCACGGGGGTTCCTGAACGGGAAGCGGGGCGGGGAGCGATCACCCCGCACTCTAATCGCGCCCGTCGGTCCGCCCCGGTCCGGACCGCCACTGGTCGACACCAATATTGGCGGGCGTGGCGTGCGAAGAAGTGCTGGCAGGAGCGGGCGGCCGAGGCCATAGTGGGCGCACGACCGTGCAGCGGAAGCGTGCCACGGACCGACCGACTCGGACACCTGGGGGTCACCCGCCCATGAGCAGACCCGAACCGCCGTCCCGCCGAACCGTCCTGGCCGCCGCCGTCGCCGCGGCCGTGACCGGCGCCGCGATCCCGGCCACCGCCGAGGCCGAGCCCGCCGCGGGGCGGGGCGCGGACGCCGACCGGGCCCCCGCCCGCCGGATCGACTACCGCGCCTGGACCACGTACCAGGACTGGCGCGCGGGCAGCGCCCGGGGCGCCCACCCCGTGCCCGGCCTCCGCCCCGGCGTGGCGATCGGCGCCCCGGCGGGCACCGCCGACTACACCGACCCGCACACCGGGCGGACCGCGGCCTGGCAGTACGCGACCTGGACCTCGCCCGTCCACCGGCTCGCCGTCCCCGCCACCGAGGTCATCGCCTCCTGGAACGCGCACACCCCGGCCGGCACCTGGATCCAGGTCGAGCTGACCGGCACCTACTCCGACGGCACCGCCACGCCCTGGTACGTGATGGGCCGCTGGGCCTCCGGCGAGGCGGACATCCGGCGCACCTCCGTGGACGACCAGAGCGACGGCAAGAGCAGCATCTGGACCGACACCTTCGCCATCGACGACGCCGCCTCCGGGCTCCGCCTCGTCTCCTACCGGCTCCGGCTCACCCTCTACCGCCGCCCCGGCACCCGCCTCACCCCCACCGTCTGGCGGCTCGGCGCGATGGGCTCCGACATCCCCGACCGCTTCACCGTCCCGGCCTCCACCCCGGGGCTCGCCCAGGAGCTGCGCGTCCCGCGCTACTCCCAGGAGATCCACAAGGGCCAGTACCCGGAGTACGACAACGGCGGCGAGGCGTGGTGCAGCCCGACCTCCTCGCAGATGATCATCGAGTACTGGGGCGGCCGGCTGAGCAAGGAGCAACTGGCCTGGGTGGACCCGTCCTTCGCCGACCCGCAGGTCTGCTACGCGGCCCGCTCCACCTACGACTGGCAGTACTCCGGCTGCGGCAACTGGCCCTTCAACGCCGCCTACGCGGCCACCTACAAGGACCTCCAGGGCGTGGTCACCCGGCTCACCTCCCTGACCGACCTGGAACGGCTGGTCGCGGCCGGCATCCCGGCCATAACGTCCCAGTCCTTCCTGGCCACGGAGCTGACCGGGGCCGGCTACGGCACCTCGGGCCACCTGATGACGGTGATCGGCTTCACCGCCGACGGCGACGTGATCGCCAACGACCCGGCCTCGCCCAGCGACGCGGCGGTGCGCCGGGTCTACAAGCGGCGCGAGTGGGAGAACATCTGGCTGCGCACCAAGCGCTACAACGCCAGTGGCGCGGTCGTCTCCGGCACCGGCGGCGTCTGCTACCTGTACTTCCCGGCCCATCCCACCCCGCGCCAGCGGCTGGCCCTGGCGGCGGTGGGTGTGCGCTGAGGCGCACCTCCGACGGAACGGCCCCCGCTCCGCGGGGGCCGTTCGCTGTGACCAGGGGGCCGTCCCCTGTGACCAACCACACCGCCGCAACCGCGGCACATGCTGGCAAAGTGGGATGCATGACCGCACACACCGCCACCGCCGCCCGCGCCCGCACCGGCGGCCCCCAGGACGACGGCCCGGCCGTCGTCGAGCACGTCATGGGCTGGACCCTCGTCGTGGTGATCGCCATGCTGGTCGTCCAGCTCGGCCTGCTCTGACCCGGCCTGCCATACTGCGGAAGTCCCGCAGCTCGCAGAGATCCAGGGTCGACCGTGACTATCAGCCCCCAGCGTGCCCCCCATGATGCCGACACCCGTCCCCGGGCCCGCGGCACCGAGCGCTCGCTGGCCCGCCGCGCCGAACTCATCGCCATCGGGCGCCGGTTGTTCGCCGACACCTCCTACGACGCGCTCTCCATGGACGACATCGCGCGCCAGGCGCACGTCGCCAAGGGGCTGATCTACTACTACTTCACCTCGAAGCGCGGCTATTACCTGGCCATCGTCGAGGACTCGGTCGCCGACCTGGTCACCAAGGCGGCGAGCGGCACGGACCAGCCGCAGAAGGACCGCGTCCGGCGCACCGTCGACGGCTACCTGCGCTACGCCGAGCAGAACCAGGCCGCCTACCGCACGATCGTCAACGGCGGCGTCGGTTTCGACGCCGAGGTGCACGCGATCCGCGACGGCGTGCGCGAGGCGATCGTCGCCACCATCGCCGAGGGCGCCTACGGCCGCTCCGACATCGGCGCCGAGGCCCGGATGGGCCTGCTGTCCTGGGTGTGCGGCGTCGAGGGCGTCACCCTGCACTGGATCGGCTGCCCCGAACTGCCCCGGGCCACCATGCGCGAGCTGCTGGTGAAGACCCTCGGCGGCACCCTGCGCGCCATCGAGGAGCTGGACCCCTCCCACCCGGCCCCGGCCCCCGCTCGCCGCGACGGCTGACGCGACCGACGTGACGACGAGGGGCGGGGACCGCCGACCGGTCCCCGCCCCCGACTACTGCCGTTCCGGGCTCACTTGATCGCCTTGATCAGCTCCCCGTTCGCGGTGTCCCCGCTCAGCTCCCAGAAGAACGTGCCGCCCAGACCCTGCTGGTTCTTGTACGTCATCTTGGTGCCGATGGTCGCCGGGGTGTCGTAACTCCACCAGTTGCTGCCGCACTTGGCGTACGCGGTGCCGCCCACCGTGCCCGTCGCCGGGCAACTGGTCTTCAGCACCTTGTAGTCCTCGATGCCGTCCTCGTACGTCCCCTTCGCCGGCCCGGTCGCCGTGCCGCCCGGCGCCGCCTGGGTGACGCCGGTCCAGCCGCGCCCGTAGAAGCCGATGCCGAGCAGCAGCTTGGAGGCGGGGATGCCGAGGCCCTTGAGCTTCGCGATCGTCGCCGAGGTGTGGAAGTCCGCCTTCGGGATGCCGGCGTAGGAGGTCAGCGGCGAGTGCGGGGCGGTCGGGCCCTTGGCGTCCCAGGCGCCGAAGAAGTCGTACGTCATCGGGTTGTACCAGTCGACGTACTGGGCCGCGCCCGCGTAGTCCGCCGCCTCGATCTTGCCGCCGGCCGTGGCGTCGGCGGTGATGGCCGAGGTGACCAGGTTCTTGGTGCCGAACTTGGCGCGCAGCGCCGCCAGCAGCTTGCGGTAGGCGTCCCGGCCGCTGGTGTCGCAGCTCAGGCCGCAGGCGTTCGGGTACTCCCAGTCGATGTCGATGCCGTCGAAGACGTCGGCCCACTTGGAGTTCTCGACCAGGTCGTAGCAGGACTGCGCGAAGGCCGCCGGGTTCTGCGCGGCCTGGCCGAAGCCGCCGGACCAGGTCCAGCCGCCGAAGGACCAGAGGATCTTGAGGTTCGGGTGCTTCTTCTTCAGCTTGCGCAGCTGGTTGAAGTTGCCGCGCAGCGGGGCGTCCCAGGCGTCCGCGACGCCGTCGACCGACTCGGCGGCCGTGTAGGCCCGGTCGGTGGCCGCGTAGGCGTCGCCCATGGCGCACTTGCCGCCGGTGACGTTGCCGAAGGAGTAGTTGATGTGGGTCAGCTTCGCGGCGGAGCCCGAGGTCTCGATGTTCTTGACGTAGTACTTGCGGTCGTAGGTGCCCCATTCGGTGAAGTAGCCGACGACCTTGGAGCCGGCCGCCTGCTGCCCGGCGGGCGCCTGCGGGGCGGCGCCGGCCGGGCCTGCCCCGGCGAGCAGGCCCGCGCCGAGGGCGGCGGAGCAGAGGGCGGCCAGGAGGCGGGGGAGGTGCGGGACGTGCATCCGGTGTCTCCTCGTGGGGGAAGAGGGAAACGCGTGCCGATTGGCATGAACGCGGTAAGGCGTTCGGTCCGTCACGGTAGGAGGACTAGACCAGTGCGGTCAATGGTGCGTACCAATTCGGCCTCCGGCGGCCCTCGGTAACGGCTTCGCGCCATTGTCGAAGTGAGCGGTCGTTAACCGGTGACGGCATGCCTCCGATCGGGCATACTCACAGCGCACAGCCGCTGGTCAGCTGCTTCCGCGACCCGGGAGTGCGAGCATCGGCCAGGACGATCGACCCGGCGGAGCCGCCTCCACCCAGGGCGCATGCCCGCCGACGTGCCCGACAGGGAGGAGAGCGTCGCCATGCCCGACCGCGCCCCGCAGCCGGTGGACCGGCAACTGCCCACGGACGAGTCCCGGGACCTGATCTCGCTCGTCCGCGAGATCGCCCAGCGCGAGATCGCCCCGGACGCCGCCGCGGAGGAGGACGCCGGACGCTTCCCCCGCGAGGTCTTCACCCTGCTCTCCACCTCCGGCCTGCTCGGCCTGCCCTACGACGCCGACCACGGCGGCGGCGAGCAGCCCTACGAGGTCTACCTTCAGGTCCTGGAGGAGCTGGCCGCGGCCCGGCTCACCGTCGGCCTCGGCGTCAGCGTGCACACCCTCGCCTCCTACGCCCTCGCCGCGTACGGCACCAAGGAGCAGCGCGTCGAGCACCTGCCCGCCATGCTCGGCGGCGGCCTGCTCGGCGCCTACTGCCTGTCCGAGCCCGCCTCGGGCTCCGACGCCGCCTCGCTGCGCACCAAGGCGGTGCGCGACGGCGACGGCTGGGTGCTCACCGGCACCAAGGCGTGGATCACCCACGGCGGCATCGCCGACTTCTACACCGTCATGGCCCGCACCGGCGGCGAGGGCCCGCGCGGCATCACCGCCTTCCTCGTGCCCGGGGACGCCGAGGGACTGAGCGCCGCGGCGCCGGAGAAGAAGATGGGGCTCAAGGGCTCGCCCACGGCCCAGGTGCACCTCGACGGCGTCCGGGTGAGCGACGCCCGGCGGCTCGGCGAGGAGGGCCAGGGCTTCGCGATCGCCCTGTCCGCGCTCGACTCCGGCCGGCTCGGCATCGCCGCCTGCGCCATCGGCGTGGCCCAGGCCGCGCTGGACGAGGCGGTGGCCTACGCACGCGAGCGCCGGCAGTTCGGCAAGCCCCTCGCCGACTTCCAGGGCCTGCGCTTCCTGCTCGCCGACATGGCCACCCAGATCGAGGCTGGCCGCGCCCTGTACCTGTCGGCGGCCCGGCTGCGCGACGCGGGCCGGCCCTTCGCCAAGCAGGCCGCCATGGCCAAGCTGCACTGCACCGACGCGGCCATGCGCGTCACCACCGACGCCGTGCAGGTGCTCGGCGGCTACGGCTACACCGCCGACTTCCCCGCCGAGCGGTACATGCGCGAGGCCAAGGTGCTCCAGATCGTCGAGGGCACCAACCAGATCCAGCGCATGGTCATCGCCCGTCACCTCGCCGGACCGGAGGAGACGCGCTGAAGTCCGCGAGGCCGCGCGGGGGCGTCACGAGCCTGACCCACTCCGGGTCGTGGCGCCCGGGCAGGGTGCGCCCGTGGTCGGCCCAGCTCCGCATCAGCTCGCGGTAGATCGGCGGGTCCGGGGCCTGCGGGACCGGCGGGACGGGACCGGCGGGCGCCGGGACGAACACGCGGCGCCCGTGTCTGCCCGCCGAGTACGTCTGGGTCATGCCCGGGCAACGCCACGGGACGGGCTCGGGTCACCGGCGTACGGAATCGGGCGTGCGTTCATGCCGCCCCGCCGACCCGTCCGGGGCACGGCCGGGCGCATCACGGCGGTCTGCGGGCCGTGGTGCGCTCGGTCTGCGGCGTCTGCGGTGACGAGGGTCGAGCGGTGCCCCCGGGCTCCGGGGGTGCGGCTCAGGCGGCGCGCCGCATCTCCGGCATGCGCATCGGGCGCGAGCCCGGGCCGCCGACGTGGGAGAAGGGCTGCGTGCGCCAGTCGAGGCCCAGGGGCAGCGTGAGGAGCAGGGCGGTGTCCTGCTCGTGCGCCTGGAAGGACTCGTCCGCCGGACGGGCCTCGGCGGCCGGGCGGCCGGTGCCCGTGCAGACCGTGAGGCCGAACGGGTTCCACGGCGAGGCGCACAGCGCGTGCTCGGGCAGGACGTCCTCGTCCGCCAGCAGGGCGATGGACTGCGCGCAGTCCGGGCAGATCACCCGGTACATCTCGAAGGTGTCGTAGGCGTCGTACTCCTCGTCCTCGAAGGCGTCGGGTTCGACGCCCTCCGGAACGGGCTCGACGACCGGCTGCTGCCGCTTGGGTGCGGTACGACCAGGGCGCTTAAGACTCTGCATGGGATTCTCCCCCTCGGGCTGGGCGGGGACGGCAGTGCGGTCCCGGCCACAGCAAGCACTTCCCCCGCGCCCCCCTGGGTAATCACGGCGGCATCACGGACCCCCGTCGCGGGGTGTGGCGTTCGTCACACGGTGTGGCCGACCCCCGGCGCGCGCCGACGGCCCGTCACATCACGAACCGGGCATGACCTGCCCGGAACAGGTATCCGAGGAGGTCAGGCGCACTGTAGGTTCTTGCGCCATGGAGGAGCTGGACCGACAGATCGTGCAGCTGCTCGTCAAGGACGGGCGGATGAGCTACACGGACCTGGGCAAGGCCACGGGCCTGTCCACGTCCGCCGTGCACCAGCGGGTGCGACGGCTCGAGCAGCGTGGCGTCATCCGCGGGTACGCCGCGGTGGTCGACCCGGAGGCGGTCGGGCTGCCGATGACGGCGTTCATCTCGGTCAAACCCTTCGACCCCAGCGCCCCCGACGACATCGCCGACCGCCTCGCCGGCGTCCCGGAGATCGAGGCCTGCCACAGCGTGGCGGGCGACGAGAACTACATCCTCAAGGTGCGCGTCTCCACCCCGCACGAGCTGGAGGAACTCCTCGCCCGGCTGCGCTCCCTGGCCGGCGTCTCCACCCGCACCACCGTCGTCCTCTCCACGCCGTACGAGTCCCGGCCGCCCCGGATCTGACGCCGCGCGGGGCCGCCCCTCCCACCTGCGTGCGGCGCGGCCGGCGCGAGGGGCGAGACTGGTGCCCATGAGCGAGAGCACCGCCCCGTCCCCGACCGTCCTGCTGCGCCGCGGCGAGGTCCACAGTCCCGCCGACCCCTTCGCGACGGCCATGGTCGTCGAGCACGGCCGCGTCGCCTGGGTCGGCTCCGAGGGCGCCGCGGACGCCTTCGCGGACGGCGTGGACGAGGTGGTCGACCTGGACGGCGCCCTGGTGACCCCGGCGTTCACCGACGCACACGTGCACACCACCTCCACCGGCCTCGCCCTCACCGGCCTCGACCTGTCCGGCGCCCCCACCCGCGAGGCCGCCCTCGCCCTGGTCCGCGACTTCGCCGCCGCCCGCCCGGCCGACCGGGTCCTGCTGGGCCACGGCTGGGACGCCGCCCGCTGGCCCGACCGGCGGCCTCCGAGCCGCGCCGAACTGGACGCGGCCACCGGCGGCCAGCCCCTCTACCTGAGCCGTATCGACGTGCACTCGGCGGTCGTCACCACCGCCCTGCTCGACCTGGCCCCCGCCGGCGCCGTGAGCGGCCGTGACGACGGCCCCCTCACCGCCGGCGCCCACCACGCCGTGCGCGCCACCGCCCTGGGCGCCCTCGGCGCCGCCCAGCGCGCCGAGGCCCAGCGCGCCGCCCTCGTGCACGCCGCCTCCCTCGGCATCGGCACCGTTCACGAATGCGCAGGCCCGGAGATCTCCAGCGAGGCCGACCTCACCGGCCTGCTCCGCCTCGCCGCCGAGGAGGCCGGCCCGCGCGTGCTGGGCTACTGGGCCGAGCAGGACGTCGACAAGGCCCGCGAGCTGGGTGCCGTCGGCGCGGCCGGCGACCTCTTCGTGGACGGCGCCCTCGGCTCGCACACCGCCTGCCTGCACGAGCCCTACGCCGACGCCGCCCACACCGGCACCGCCTACCTGGACGCCGCCGCCGTCGCCGCCCACGTCGTCGCCTGCACCGAGGCCGGCCTCCAGGCGGGCTTCCACGCCATCGGCGACGCCGCCGTGACCTCCGTCGTGGAGGGCGTGCGCGCCGCCGCCGAGAAGCTCGGCCTCGCCCGGGTCCGCGCCGCCCGGCACCGGGTCGAACACGCCGAGATGCTCACCCCCGAGACCGTCGCCGCCTTCGCGGAACTCGGCCTGACCGCCTCCGTGCAGCCGGTCTTCGACGCGCTGTGGGGCGGCGAGGAGGGCATGTACGCCGAACGGCTCGGCGCCGAGCGCGCCCGCACGCTCAACCCGTTCGCGGCCCTGCTGCGGGCCGGCGTCCCGCTCGCCTTCGGCTCCGACAGCCCGGTCACCCCGCTCGGCCCGTGGGCCACCGTCCGGGCTGCCGCCTTCCACCGCACCCCGGAGCACCGCGTCTCCGTCCGCGCCGCCTTCACCGCCCACACCCGCGGCGGCTGGCGGGCCGTGGGACGCGACGACGCCGGCGTGCTGGTCCCGGGCGCGCCCGCGGACTACGCCGTGTGGCGCACCGACGAGCTGGTGGTGCAGGCCCCCGACGACCGGGTGGCCCGCTGGTCCACCGACCCGCGCTCCGGCACGCCCGGCCTGCCCGACCTCTCGCCGGGCCGCGACCTGCCGGTGTGCCTGCGCACCGTGGTGGGCGGCCGGACCGTCTTCGCGGGGGCGACCTCGTAGGGAACGGCCTCGTAGGGACTCGTAGGGAACGGCCGCGTAGGGCCGGGCGAGTGATCCCCTCCGCCGTCGGGGCGATGATCTTCGGCCCCGGAGCCCTCGCCCCGCCGCCGCGCTGACCTGGGCATTGACGCGGAAGGCGCAGGTGGGGCGGCTGTTGACAGGCGATGGCAGCGGGCCGGTAGGTTCGGCCGGGTCCACCACCGGACGCCCGACCGGGGAACCTCCGCGCACTCGCCGCGGCGCCGCTGGGTCAGGGTCGGGGCCCCGCACCGGGGAGCCGTCACTGGGAGCCAGGCGCAGCGCTCGCGTCGCGACGAGGGAACGTTCCGGCCGGTCGGGAGGTGCGACCCCGGGTGGGGCCCGGGCGCTCAGTAGACAACGGCTCTCGGGCGATCCGCAGCCAGCGGGTCCCAGGCCGGCCCGAAGGGCGCCGGGCCCCCATCCGCCGCGCGGCTGCCCGAAACGGTCATCCGTACCCGTCCGCCACCCCCACGACACCCCTCTGAGGACCGTCCTGTCGCAGCCGCGCAGGCGGGGGCCACTATGGTGGTCCTCTGCGTACGGATCTGCGCGTACGGACATTGAAGGGGCAGCGGTGAACGACGGCGAAGGGACGCCCGCGGCAGCGGGCCGGGGGAGACAGTTCGGACCCCTGGGCACGGCCTTGGTGATCATCCCGACCTACAACGAGGCGGAGAACATCACGGCGATCGTCGGGCGGGTGCGCGCGGCGGTCCCCGAGGCACACGTCCTCGTGGCCGACGACAACAGCCCCGACGGCACCGGCAAGCTCGCCGACGAACTCGCCGCCACCGACGACCAGGTCCACGTCCTACACCGCAAGGGCAAGGAGGGCCTGGGCGCCGCCTACCTCGCGGGCTTCCAGTGGGGCCTGGAGCGCGACTACGGCGTCCTGGTCGAGATGGACGCCGACGGCTCCCACCAGCCCGAGGAGCTGCCCCGGCTGCTCACCGCCCTGAAGGGCGCCGACCTGGTGCTCGGCTCCCGCTGGGTGCCCGGCGGCCGGGTGGTGAACTGGCCGAAGTCCCGCGAGTTCATCTCCCGCGGCGGCAGCCTCTACTCCCGTCTCGCCCTCGACCTGCCGCTGCGCGACATCACCGGCGGCTACCGCGCCTTCCGCCGCGAGACCCTGGAGGGCCTCGGCCTGGCGGAGGTCGCCTCGCAGGGCTACTGCTTCCAGGTCGACCTCGCCCGCCGGGCGGTCAAGGCCGGCTACCACGTCGTCGAGGTGCCCATCACCTTCGTCGAGCGCGAGCTGGGCGACTCCAAGATGAGCAAGGACATCCTGGTGGAGGCCCTGTGGCGGGTCACCACCTGGGGCGTGCGGGAGCGGGTCGGCAAGGTGACCGGCCGCGGCCGGTCCGGCGGCCCCGCGCCGCGGACGCCGGACAGCGGCGCCTGATCATCCTCTTACGCCGCCCTGAGCCGGGACCGGGCACACTGGAGGCATGAGCACAGGCACCCAACCCCCCAGGCCCTCCGCCCGGCCGGCGCGCTCCCGGCTGCGCACCTTCCTGCCGCTGGGTGTGGCCGCCTGGCTCGTGCTGGAGATCTGGCTGCTCACCCTGGTCGCCGGGGCGACGAGCGGCCTCGTGGTCTTCCTGCTCCTGGTGGCGGGCGTCGTCCTCGGCTCCGTGGTCATCAAGCGGGCCGGGCGCCGCGCCTTCCGCAACCTGACCGAGGCGCTGCGCGAGCAGCAGGCGGGCGCGCCGCCCGAGTCCCGCCGGGAAGAGGGCAACGGCCTGACCATGCTGGCCGGCCTGCTCCTCATCCTCCCGGGCCTCGTCTCGGACGCCCTGGGCCTGCTCCTGCTGCTGCCCCCGGTCCAGCGGGCCGTGCGCCGCGGCACGGAGCGCCAGGTGGACCGCAGGCTGCGCGAGGCCCGCCCCGGCACCCTCGGCGACGCCTACCGGCACGCCCGCATGCACCGCCCGGACGGCAAGGTCGTGCAGGGCGAG
This sequence comes from Streptomyces sp. NPDC048182, assembly GCF_043202555.1. NCBI lineage: Bacteria > Bacillati > Actinomycetota > Actinomycetes > Kitasatosporales > Streptomycetaceae > Streptomyces > Streptomyces sp. NPDC048182. Next base: position 152,583 of record NZ_JBIDAQ010000016.1, read on the forward strand.
GTCGTCCGCGAGGACCCGGCGGACAACCCGCGGGACCCCCGACCGCCGCTGACCCGCTGACCGGCTCGCTCCGGCTCACAGCGCGCGAAAGACCGCGGGTGCGGCACACGATCTCTCGTGTGCCGCACCCGCGGTCTTCTCTCGCGCCGCCTTAAGGCGTCGCGCTACGCGCTTTTACGGCTGTCCCGCGGATGAACGGCGATGTTCATCGCGCCGGAGCGCAGAACGGCCAGCCGCTCCTCGAGGACCTCTTCGAGTTCCTCGCGGGTGCGCCGCTCCATCAGCATGTCCCAGTGCGTGCGCGCGGGCTTGGCCTTCTTCTCCTCAGGCCCGTCGCCGTCGACCAGGAGTGCCTGGGCCCCGCAGACCTTGCACTCCCACTCCGGCGGGATCTCCGCCTCGACCGAGAAGGGCATCTCGAACCGATGCCCCTTCTCGCACGCGTACTCCACGGCCTGGCGGGGCGCCAGGTCGATACCGCGGTCCGTCTCGTAGCTGGTCACCACGAGGCGCGTGCCGCGAAGAGCTCGCTCACTCATGAATCGTGCCTCCCGGGCTTGTCGCCCACAGGACAGGTGTCGCTGTCGTCGTCATCCGGTCAACGTCCGGGCGGCGGTGAAGATTCCCGATCCGTCTCTCGATCCGGCCCTGCGTCGCCGTCGCAGCCGCAGCCTTGCAACCAGTGCAGTACCCGCCGACGTCCGGTTTGTCACCTCCGAAACCAGAAGTGACATAGCGATTCGGCACCTTTGACGCGCAGTAACGGTACGCCTGGCAGGCCAAACGCGTACACTACCGCCCTTTCGCGCTGAGTGCTAAATCCTTCCAGGCGCGGCGTTGCCCGCGTCCTCGACGGCCCGGCGCACCGGCACCCGGGCGAGCAGGGCGAAGCCGAGGACGAAGAACAGCACCAGCGAGAGGATCGCGTCGCGGTAGCTGCCGGTCAGCTGGTAGGTGAGCCCGAACAGCAGCGGCCCGAGCCAGCTCATGCCCCGGTCGCTCAGCTCGTACGCCGAGAAGTACTCGGCCTCCTTGCCGGCCGGGACGAGGTGCGAGAACAGGGAGCGGGACAGCGCCTGGCTGCCGCCGAGCACCAGGCCGATGCCGGCGGCGAGCACGAAGAACCAGGCCGGGGCGCCGGCCGGCAGGAAGTACCCGGCCGCGAGGATCACCGTCCAGGCGGCCAGCGACCCGAGGATCGTGCGCTTCGCGCCGTACGTCCGCGCGAGGCGGCCCATGCCCAGGGCGCCGGCCACCGCGAGGACCTGGACGAGCAGCACCGCCACGATCAGAGTGGACTGGCCGAGGTCCAGCTCCTCGGAGCCGTAGACCGACGCCTGGCTGATCACCGTCTGGATGCCGTCGTTGTAGACCAGGTAGGCCAGCAGGAATGCCAGGGTGAGCGGGGTGCGGCGCAGTTCCCGGACGGTCGCGGCGAGCTGCCGGAACCCGGGGACGGCCGCCTCGCGCGCGGGGGCGCGGCGGTCGCGCAGCCGCCGCAGCGGGATCAGCGCGAAGGCGCCCCACCACAGGCCCGCCGACGCCAGGCAGATGCGCACCGCGGCACCCTCGCCGAGGCCGAAGGAGTCGTGCGCTGTGTAGACGACCAGGTTGGCGATCAGCACCAGCGACCCGGCCGCGTAGCCGAAGGCCCAGCCGCGCGAGGAGACCGCGTCGCGCTCCTCGGGCGGGGCGATCTGCGGGAGGTAGGAGTTGTAGAGCATCATCGCCACCGACTGCGCGGCGTTGGCGACCACCAGGAGCACCCCGCCGAGCAGGTAGCGGTCGCCGCCCAGGAGGAACATGGCGGTGGTGGCCGCCGCCCCGGTGTACGCGGCCGCCGCGAGCAGCGGCTTCTTGCGGCCCGTCCGGTCCGCCGCCGCGCCCACCAGGGGCATCGCGAGGACGGCCACGATCACCGACAGGGACACGGCGTACGCGAAGAACGAGCCGGCCCGCACTGGGATCCCCAGGGGGTGCACGAAGCCGTCCGCGTCCGCCGCCGACTCGGCGACCGAGGTGAGGTAGGGCCCCAGGAAGACGGTGAGGACGCTGGTGGAGTAGACCGAGCAGGCCCAGTCGTAGAAGTACCAGCCGCGCTGCTCCCGCCGCCTGTCCGCGGCCCCCTCGGCGTCTTCCGGCCCGTCGGCCGCGTCCGCCCGCACGGTGTCGGTGCCCACGGTGCCCTCGCCTCCCCGTGACCGCGCCGGGGGCGTCTCCTAGGCTCCCGAGCCGCCCGGGGCCCAGACGCCGCGGTCCGCCATGACCTCGCGCAGTGTGTCGATGTGATCGGTCATGATGCCATCCACGCCCAGGTCCAGGAGCCGGTGCATCCGGGCGGGATCGTTGACCGTCCACACGTGCACCGCGACACCCCGCGCGTGCGCGGCCCGCACGAACCGCCGGTCCACCACCGGCACGCCCGCGTGGCTCTCGGGCACCTGCGCCGCCACCGCCGAGCGGAGCGGCAGGACCGGCAGCCCCCAGGAGCGCAGCCGCAGCGCGAGCACCCCGCGGGTGCCGTACGAGGTGGCCAGGCGCGGCCCGGCCAGGCGCCGGGCGCGCGCCACGCGGCCCTCGGAGAACGAGCCGACGCAGACCCGGTCCCAGGCGGCCGTCCGCTCGATGAGCTCCAGGAGGGGCGCGAGCGCCGCCTCCGCCTTCACGTCGATGTTCCAGCGCGCCCCGGGGAGGGTGCTGAGCAGCTCCTCGAAGAGCGGCACCGGCTCCGCGCCGCCCACGCGCGCGTGGCGCACCTCGTCCCAGGGCAGCTCCGCGATCCGCCCCGCGCCGTCGGTCACCCGGTCCAGGGTGTCGTCGTGGAAGGCGACGAGCCGGCCGTCCCGGGTGGCGTGGACGTCGGTCTCCAGGTACCGGTAGCCCGCCGCGACGGCCCGCCGGAACTGCCGTGCCGTGTTCTCCAGGCCGTCCGCGGACCCGCCCCGGTGGGCGAAGGCGATCGGTCCTGGATGGTCGAGGTAGGGGTGGCGTATCGGCGTGCTCACCGAGGCAGTATCGCGCGCCGCGGCTGCCCGGCGGCGACGACCGTGCTGCCGGCGGATGCCGTGGGAACGGCGAACAGGCGCAGGAAGACCTGGGCGAGCGGGCCGATGGACAGCGCGTAGAGCAGGGTGCCGACGCCGACCGTGCCGCCGAGGGCGAAGCCCGTCGCGACGACCGTGATCTCCACGGCCGTCCGCACCAGGCGCACCGAGAGCCCCGTCCGCGCGTGCAGGCCGGTCATCAGGCCGTCGCGTGGACCGGGGCCGAACCGGGCGGCGATGTACAGGCCGGTGGCCGCGCCGTTCAGCACGATGCCCGCCACCAGCAGGGCGACGCGCAGGACCACGCCCCGGGCGTCAGGAACGAGCGCCAGCGCCGCGTCCATGGCGGCGCCGATCACCAGCACGTTGGAGACGGTGCCGAGCCCGGGCCGCTGTCGGAGCGGGATCCACAGCAGCAGCACCGCCGCGCCCACCAGGGTCAGCACCAGGCCCATCGACAGGCCGGTGCGCCCGGCGATCCCCTGGTGCAGCACGTTCCAGGGTTCGAGACCGAGGCCGGAGCGCACCAGCAGGGCGGAGCTCCCGCCGTAGAGCACGAGGCCGCCGTAGAGCTGGGTCAGCCGACGAGTCATGACACTGGACACGACGTTGGCCATCGAAAACCCCCTGAGTGGTGAGAGTGGCCTGACACATGACACCCTGTGGCGGGGGAAGTGGCGCCAACCATGGCCAATTCGGGGAAGGTGGACTGATTTCCATGGCGAAGTGGACCTCGGCGGTCGGAGCCGCGCAGCTCGCCCGTCTCCTCGGCTCCCAGCAGGAGCGCCCCGCGGGGCCCGGCACCCGCCGGCCGCCCGCCTACCGGGCGCTCGCCGACGGCATCCGGCTGCTCGTCCTGGAGGGCCGCGTGCCCGCCGCCGCCCGGCTGCCCGCCGAGCGGGAGCTGGCCCTCGCCCTGACCGTCAGCCGCACCACCGTCGCCGCCGCCTACGAGGCGCTGCGCGCCGAGGGCTTCCTGGAGTCCCGACGCGGCGCCGGGAGCTGGACCGCCGTCCCGGCCGGCAACCCGCTGCCGGCCCGCGGCCTGGAACCCCTGCCGCCGGAGACCCTCGGCTCGGTGATCGACCTGGGCTGCGCCTCGCTCCCCGCGCCCGAACCGTGGCTCACCCGGGCGGTGCAGGGCGCCTTGGAGGAACTGCCGCCCTACGCGCACACGCACGGGGACTACCCGGCCGGGCTGCCCGCGCTGCGCGCGATGATCGCCGAGCGGTACACCGCCCGCGGCATCCCGACGATGCCCGAGCAGATCATGGTCACCACGGGGGCGATGGGCGCGATGGACGCCCTCTGCCACCTCTTCGGGGGGCGCGGGGAGCGGATCGCCGTGGAGTCGCCGTCCTACGCCAACATCCTCCAGTTGATGCGCGAGGCGGGGGCGCGCCTGGTGCCGGTGGCCATGGCGGACGGGCTCGGCGGCTGGGAGGTGGACCGCTGGCGGCAGGTGCTGCGCGAGGCCGCCCCGCGCCTCGCCTACGTCGTCGCCGACTTCCACAACCCCACCGGCGCGCTCGCCGACGAGGACCAGCGGCGGCGCCTGGTCGAGGCCGCCCGGTCGGCGGGGACCGTGCTGATCGCCGACGAGACGATGACCGAGCTGTGGCTGGAGGAGGACGTCGAGATGCCCCGCCCGGTCTGCGCCTTCGACCCGGCCGGCTCCACCGTCGTCACCGTCGGCTCGGCCAGCAAGGCGTTCTGGGCCGGGATGCGCATCGGCTGGGTGCGCGCCGCGCCCGACGTCATCCGCAGCCTGGTCGCCTCGCGCGCCTACGCCGACCTGGGCACGCCGGTCCTGGAGCAGCTGGCGGTGAACTGGCTCTTCGGCACCGGCGGCTGGGAGCAGGCCGTCGCCGTGCGGCGCGAGCAGGCCCGGGAGAACCGCGACGCCATGGTCGCTGCCCTTCGCCGGGAGCTGCCCGACTGGGAGTTCGCGGTGCCGCGCGGCGGACTCACCCTGTGGGTGCGCACCGGGGGGCTCTCCGGGTCGCGGCTGGCCGAGGCGGGAGAGCGGTTCGGCGTCCGGGTCCCCTCGGGCCCGCGCTTCGGCGTCGACGGCGCCTTCGAGGGGTACGTCCGGCTGCCGTTCACCGTCGGTGGCGCGGTGGCCGACGAGGCGGCGCTCCGCCTGGCGGCGGCGGCCCGCCTGGTCCGGGAGGGCGGCCTGACCGGCGGCGGAGAGGCACCGCCGGCCTTCGTGGCCTGACCCCGGCCGACGGCTCCGCCGCGGGCCGGGGCGTGGGCGGTGCCGGAGTCGGCCGCCGGCGGACCGCCGAGGCCCCTGCCGCTGGCGGGTTCGCCGAGGCCGATGCCGACGCCGCGCGCACGGTGGGGCGGCGCCGCGCAGCCGGCCCCACGGTGGCGCAGCCCCGCTTCGGCGCTCAGGAGGGCTCGGCCGCCACCGCCTCGGCCGGGTGGGTTTCCTGGGCCTCCTCCGTGGTGGGCGGCTGGTCGGAGGCCGTGTCGGCGGCGGCGGCCGGGGCCGGGACGGGCTCCGCGCTCGTCGTCGGACCGACCGCGCTCGTCGTCGGCCCGGCTGGTTCCGGGGCCGTCACGACCACCACCGGTGTCCCCTCGGGCTCGGCCGTGGCGGGGACCTTCTCGATGGAGACCTTCGCCCGCTCCGGCTCCGCCGGCTCCGGGACCTTCTCGCCGTCGGCCGGTGTGGTGCGCGGCGGGAGCAGGTCGAGCACCGCCTGCCGGTGCGCGTCGCTCGTCGCGTCGTCGTACGGGTCCGGGGTGGCCGGCACCTGGAGGCGGTGCACGGGACCGGCGCCCAGGCGGGCGTAACCGCGGCCCGGCGGAACCTGGTCGACCGGCGTGGTGTGCGGGGGAGCGCCCAGGGCGTCCGCCAGCTCCTCCGGCGTGGCCGGGCCGAGGACCACGCGCGCGCGGGTGTGCTGGCGCACCGCGTCGCTGAGGTCCTCAAGCGCGTCCAGCTGGTCGGCGACGACCACCGTGACATGGGCGGCGCGGCCGTGCCGCAGGGGGACCTGGAGCAGGGTCTGCGGATCCCGGCGGCCGTCCGCGTCGGCCAGGTGCGCGAAGGCGCTCGGCCGGTCCACCAGCACCCACAGCGGGCGCCGGGTGTCCTCGGGCGGCGGCTCGCCCTCCTGGCGGGCCCGGTTGACGGCGATCAGCCGCCGTTCCGTCTCGGCGGCGGCCCACTCCAGGCTGGTCAGCGCGCCGGCCAGCCCGCACTCGACGGCCAGGACACCGTCCCGGCCGACCAGGCAGGCGTACTCGCCGGTGCCACCGCCGTCCACGATGAGCAGGTCGCCGTGGGCGAGGGCCTGGAGCGCGACCGAGCGCAGCAGGGTCGAGGTGCCCGTGCCGGGCCGGCCGAGGGCCAGCAGGTGCGGCTCGGTGGAGCGGACGCCGGTGCGCCAGACCACCGGCGGGACGTCGCGCCGCTCCTCGCCGTGGGAGAGCGGGAGCGTGCGCTGCGTCCGCGTCGGGTCGGTGAAGCCGAGCACGGTCTCCCCGGGCGCGGTGACGAAGCGCTGGGCGGCGAGGTCGGTCGGCAGCGGGGCGAGGGCGGTCACCGAGAGGTGGTTGGCCTCCTCCTCCCAGGCGAAGTGGTACTCGCGGCTCCGGCCCGCCTTGGCGGTGAGCAGGTGCTCGACGCGGGCGCGGGAGTCGGCCTCGCCGTCGGTGAAGTGGGCCGGGTAGCGGATCACCAGGTGGGCGAGGCGCCCGGTGTCGTCGAACTCGTAGGCCGGGAAGGCCGCCTCCCAGCCGCCGCCGTGGGCGTAGAGGGGGTCGGGGTCCTCGGCGAGCGAGAAGTAGGGGACCAGCGCCTCGTAGAGCGACTGCAGGCGGGTGGTCCGGGAGTCGTCGGCGTCGTCGGACGCCGGCGGGGTGCGGTCCCGGCCCTGCCAGGCTGCCGCCGTCATCAGGATGATGACGGCGAGCAGCGGACCGTACGGTACGAGCGCCACGACCAGGACCACCGAGGCCGCCAGGAACAGCAGCGCGCCGCGCCGGTCCTTGGGGGTCTCCGTCCATCTGCGCCGCCCGGCCGAGGCCAGGCGGCCCAGACCGCGGGCGATCGTGATCAGCGGCTGGAGGACATCGGTGGCACTGTCGGCCGCCGTCCGGGCCAGCTCCCGGCTCCGGGCGAGCTGTGCGCCGCCGTTGCTCAGAATGCGGGGGAGGGGCCGCCGGGCCACTGCTGCCTCCTGGGTGTCCGTACGTGGGGGTGTCGGGACGCGGGGATGTCGGGCGATGGGGCCGTCAGAACTTGATGCCGCCCAGGAGACCCGCCAGGCTCTCGCCGCCCGCCTTGATGCTGGGGGCGATGGCGGTGCTCGCGAGGTAGAAGCCGAACAGGACCGCCACCAGCGCGTGCGAGGCCTTGAGTCCGTCCTTGCGGAAGAAGATGAAGACGACGATGCCGAGCAGGACCACGCCTGAGATCGAGAGGATCATGTGAGTTCTCCTGGTTCACGGGGACAGTCACCACGAGTACTTCCAGGATCACAGCATGTATCCATACGATTAAAGGTGCAAATGGGGGAAATTCGGCGAGATTCCCCCGGGTGGCGGCGTCCCGGGTGGCGCGGGCCCGGCCGAACGATCTTCACCCCCGGACGCTCCGGGTCCGGCCCGGCGCGAGCCAGTACCCTGGCGATTCACCCGTTCGTACGTGCGCAGTGAGAGGCGGTCCGGCCGATGAGCGAAGCCCCCGACCCCGAGGTCGTGGAGCTGGCGACCAAGATCTTCGATTGGGCCCGGCAGGGGCGGACCGGCGACCTGGTGGCCTACGTGGACGCCGGCGTGCCGGCCGACCTCACCAACGACCGCGGCGACTCACTGGTCATGCTGGCCGCCTATCACGGGCATGCCGACGCGGTGCGGGAGCTGCTCGCCCGCGGCGCCGCCGCCGACCGCGTCAACGACCGGGGCCAGACCCCGCTCGCCGGCGCCGTCTTCAAGGGCGAGACCGAGGTGATCCGGGTGCTCCTGGCGGGCGGCGCCGACCCGGCGGCGGGCACGCCGTCGGCCGTCGACACGGCCCGCATGTTCGGCCGGGCCGAGCTGCTCGAGCTGTTCGGCGCGGGGTGATCCGGAACTCGGCAAAGCCCTGCTGACCAGGGCGGACGGCACGAAACGGGGGAGGCGGAACGGGGCCGCCGGTATTTCGGTCGCGGCGCGGACGAACGCCGGGCCATCATGACGACGTGGTTCACGGACGTGATGGCTGGGCAGGTTCTGCCGCACCGCGCGGACCGTGGCACGGCCCGCGAGGGCCACCGACGAGAGGCAGAGGAAGATGGTCTACAGCAAGCAAGAGACGGCGGGCGCCCCGACGTGTTGTCACACGGCCTGGTAACGCGTGTTCCCCGGTTGCGTCGACGCTTGATGTGAGGCTGTTTCCCATGTTCGATCCGGTCATAGCGCCCAGCGGCACGCTGCTCGGCCTGCTCCAGCGGGGTCGCGGCGACGGCACGCTGCACGCGCTCACCGCCCCCCGCCCCGAGGCGCTCGCGGCACTGAACCACTGCGTCCTCGGCGATCCCCGCCGCGACTGGCAGGTGGAGAACCGCTCCCTGTACTACGCCCGCCTCTACCTCGACCTGAACGGCGAGCTGGACGCGATCGAGGGCCACCTCTTCGCCCCCGAGGACATCCTCGACCCCGAGGAGTCCCGCACCGGGCTCGCCCTCGCGGTCCTCGGCCACCTCGCCTCCTACGACCGCCCCGACGCCGTCGGACTGCTGCGCCGGTACGCCGCCCACGGCACCAACTGGGCCTGGGCACTCGACGAGCTGGCGCTGCACGACGACGACGCCGGGCTGCGCGCCCTCGCCGTGCCCGTGCTGGCCAGGTTCTCGCGCGACGCCGAGGGCGAGGCGGAGCTGGCCGCCGCCGTGCGGGACGCGTTCGAGCCGCGGCCCTGGCGGCTGTGGGCCGACGATCCGCGCCCGGCGATCGGCGCGCGCGTGCGTGCCGCCCAGGAGGCCGGCTGCTTCGACCGCTGGCAGCGCCAGCTCAGTCCCACCGGGCCGCGCCCGGGCTGGAGCGTGGCGGCCGTCCTCGAATGGGCCCAGCAGGGCGTCGAGCGCGGCGCCGCGCTGCACGTGCCCGCCGCCCGGTGCCTCACGGCCGTGGCGGGCCCCGAGGACCGGCCCGAGATCCTCGCCGCCGCCCGCAGCGGCCCCGAGGGCGCCCGCTGCACGGCGCTGCGCTATCTCGCCGCCTCCGACGACCCGGAGGCCCTGACGCTCATCGAGGCCGCCGCGACCTCGGGGCCCGCTCCCGTCGTGGCGGCCGCCGTGGACGCCTTCGAGCGCATGTGCGGCCCCGCCGCCGTGGCCCGGGCCCGCGGCTGGGCCGGCCGGTCCGACGCGCTGGGGGCCGCCGCCGGACGGGTCCTCGCCTGCCGGGGCGGGGCCGCCGACCGCGACCGCGTGCTCTTCGCGCTGCGCGGCGTCCTGCGCGCGCAGGGCCCCGACTCCCCGGCGCTCGGCACGCTCATCGACGGCGCCGGCCGGCTCGGCATCGCCTGCGCCGCGCCCGTGCTGCGCCATCTCTACCGGGAGACCTCCTGCTCCCGGCTGCGCGGGCAGGCCGCCGGCGCGCTGGCCGCCACCGACCCGTCCTTCGCCGCAGGCTTCGCCGTCGAGTGCCTCTGGGACTGCGAGGAGAGCACCCGCGAACTGGCCGCCCGCTATGCCGAGACCGGTGACAAGCGCGTCGTCGACCGGCTGCGCCGGCTCGCCGCCGACCCGGCCGAGGAGGACGAGGTGCAGACGGCCGTACGCAGCCGGTTCAACCCGGACGCGCCCGCCGTGTGACCCGCCGGCCCCGTCAGCGCCTGCGCACGGCGGTGAAGCGGACCGGGGTGCCGGGTGCCGCCTGGGCCGCAGCCGGGAGGTCGGCGGCCCGCACCACGCCGACCACCGGGTAGCCGCCGGTCGTGGGATGGTCGGCGAGGAAGACCACCGGCCGGCCGGCCGGCGGCACCTGCACCGCCCCGAGGACCATCCCCTCGCTGGCCAGCTCGCCCATCCGGGCCCGGCCCAGAGCGGGGCCCTCGACCCGCAGCCCGATGCGGTTGCTCGCGGCGGACACCCGGAAGGCCCGTGAGGTGAAGGTCGCCAGCGCCTCGGGAGTGAACCAGTCCGCGCGCGGCCCCGGCGTCACCCGCAGCACCAGCTCGGCCGGCGGCGCCGGCTGGGGGGCGGCGTCCACGCGCGCGTACGGGCCGGGCGGGTCGCCCAGCGGCAGCACCGCGCCGTCGGAGAGCGGGGGCGGGCCGAGCCCGGACAGCAGGTCGGTGGAGCGGCTGCCGAGCACCGGCTCGACCACCACGCCGCCGCCGACGGCCACATACGTCCTGACCCCGCGGACGGCCGCGCCCACGTCGAGCAGCGCGCCGGCGGGCACCTCCAGCGGCGCGCCCCAGGCGGCCGGCCGGCCGTCCACCGTCACCGGGCAGGGGGCGCCGCCGACCGCCACCGTCACGGCGGCGCGCGGGCGCAGGGCGCAGCCGTCCAGCGTCGTCTCCAGGACCGCCGCCCCGGCCGCGTTGCCGACCAGCCGGTTGACCAGCGCCGCCGCCGGCCGGTCCAGGGCGCCCGAACGGGGTACCCCGAGGTGGGCGTGGCCCGGGCGGCCCCGGTCCTGCACGGTGGTCAGGACGCCGGCGCGGACGACGGCGAGGGCGCGGTCGGTCATGCCGACCCCCCTGGCCCGTGAGGAACCTCTGACCCGTACGGCACGAAGCGGACCCGCGTGCCCGGTGACAGCAGGGCCGCCGGCACGCGCGTGTGGTCCCACAGCACGGCGTCCGTGCGGCCGATCAGCTGCCAGCCGCCCGGCGACGACCGCGGGTACACCCCGGTGTACGGCCCGGCCACCCCCACCGCCCCGGCCGGCACCGCCGTGCGCGGGGTGTCGCGGCGCGGCACGTGGCGGCTCTCGGGCAGCCCGGTCAGGTAGCCGAACCCGGGCGCGAACCCGCAGAAGGCGACGCGGTACTCCGCCTCGGCGTGGATCCGCCCCACCTCCTCCTCGGCCACGCCCCACCGCCGCGCCACCTCGGCGAGGTCGGGCCCGTCGTAGCGGACCGGCAGCTCCACGACCGGCCCCTCGCGCGGGGGCGCGGCCGGTACCTCGGCGGCGGCCAGCTCCGAGGCCAGCCGCGCCGGGTCCGCCAGGCCGTCCAGGAGCACCGTGCGGGCCGCCGGGACGATCTCCCGCGCCGCGAGCGAGCCCTCCGTACGGCGCCGCAGCAGCTCCGCGTGCAGCGCCTCGGCCTCCGCCCCGGAGGAGACCTCCACGAGCAGGGCGTCGTCCCCGACCGGCAGTACTCTCACGCGAACGCCTCCACCCGCACGCCCGACGCCGCCAGCCGCTCCCGCACCCGGCGGGCCAGCTCCACCGCGCCCGGCGTGTCGCCGTGCACGCACAGCGACCGGGCACGCACCGCGACGCGGGCCCCGGAGCGGGCGGTGACCGCGCCGTCGCGGGCCAGGCCCACCGAGCGCGCCACGACCGCGTCGGCGTCGGCGACCACGGCCCCCGCCTCGCCGCGCGGCACCAGCGTGCCCTCGTCGGTGTAGGCGCGGTCCGCGAACGCCTCGGCGACGGTGGGCAGTCCGGCCCGGCCGGCCAGCTCCAGGATCCGCGACCCGGGCAGCCCGAGCACCGGCAGCGTGCCCGCGAGGGCCACCCCGTCGACCACGGCGGCGGCCTGCTCCGCGTCGTGGACGATCCGGTTGTACAGCGCGCCGTGCGGCTTGACGTACGCCACGCGCGTGCCCGCCGCCCGCGCGAACACCTCCAGGGCGCCGATCTGGTAGGCCACCTCGGCCGCCAGCTCACCGGACGGCACGTCCATCGAGCGCCGCCCGAAGCCGGCCAGGTCCCGGTAGGAGACCTGCGCGCCGATCACCACCCCGCGCGCGGCGGCCAGCTCGCACACCCGCCGCATGGTCGCCGGGTCCCCGGCGTGGAAGCCGCAGGCCACGTTGGCGCTGGTGACCACCGAGAGCAGGCCCTCGTCGTCGGTCAGCTGCCAGCGGCCGAAGCCCTCGCCGAGGTCGGCGTTCAGGTCGATCGACGTCATGTCTCCAGTGTCTCCGGTTCCCGGGTCGCACGGGGGTGTCCGCGCGGTCCGTGTTCACAGCACGCGGTACTGCTCGTCGCGCGCGTCCGTGACGAACATCTGCCCCGGCGCGTGGGTGAGCGCGAACGGCGGACGTGAGGCCATGACGGCCGCCTGCGGCGTCACCCCGCAGGCCCAGAACACCGGGATGTCGTCCGGTTCGAGGTCCACCGGGTCGCCGAAGTCCGGGCGGCCCGGATCCGCGATGCCCAGCACCGAAGGGTCGCCGCAGTGCACCGGCGCGCCGTGCACCGCAGGGAGCAGGCCGGTCTCCCGGATCGCCGCCGACAGGTGCTCGGGCGGCACCGGGCGCATGGACACCACCATCGGACCGCGCAGCCGCCCGGCCGGCCGGCACGGTCGTCCGGTGACGTACATCGGCACGTTGCGGCCCTGCTCCAGGTGCCGGATCGGGACGCCCGCCGCGGCCAGCGCCCACTCGAAGGTGAAGCTGCACCCCAGCAGGAACGTCACCAGGTCCTCCCGCCAGTACGGGCGCGCGTCCGTCGGCTCGTCGACCAACTCGCCGTCCCGCCACACCCGGTAGCGGGGCAGGTCGGTGCGCAGGTCGGCGCCGTCGGCCAGCGCGGTGGCCCAGGACCCGGCGTCCGTGACGTCGAGGACCGGGCAGGGCTTGGGGTTCCGGGTGCAGAACAGCAGCATGTCGTAGGCCCAGTCGGCGGGCACCGCGATCAGGTTGGCCTGGGTGTGGCCGGCGGCGACCCCGGCGGTCGGACCGGTCAGCCCGTCCCGGAAGCGGGCGCGGGCGGCTGCCGGGCGCCACGCGTGCGCGTGCTCGTCGGCCAGGACGACCGGGCGGTCCCCGGTGGTCTTCGGCAGGTGGTTCACGTCAGCTCCCTTCCGCGGGTCTCGGGCAGCCCCAGCAGGGCCAGCGCCGCGATGCCGTAGCCGATCGCGCCGAAGACCAGCGCGCCGCCCACGCCCCAGCCGTCGGCCAGGAAACCCACCGTGGTGGGGAAGACGGCGCCCACGGCGCGGCCGGTGTTGTACGTGAAGCCCTGCCCGGCGCCGCGCACCGCCGTCGGGTACAGCTCGCTGAGATAGGAGCCGAAGCCGCTGAAGATGGCCGACATGCAGAAGCCGAGCGGGAACCCGAGCACCAGGAGCAGGGTGTCGGCGCCGGCCGGGAGGTTGGCGTACGCCAGGATGCAGACCGCCGACAGCAGGGCGAACAGCCAGATGGTGCGCCGGCGGCCCAGCCGGTCGGTGAGGTGGCCGCCGGTGAGATAGCCGAGGAACGCGCCCGAGATCAGGAACGACAGGTAGCCGCCGGTGCCCACCACGGACAGGTCGCGCTCGTCCTTCAGGTACGTCGGCACCCAGGTGGCCAGCGTGTAGTAGCCGCCCTGGACGCCGGTGGAGAGCAGGCTCGCGAAGACGGTCGTGCGCAGCAGCCCCGGCGCACCGGCTGCGGCCGGCCGGAAGATCGCCCGGAACGAGCCCTTCCCGGCGCCCGCCTCCCGGACCGCGGCGGCCACGGGCGCGTCGTGCACGCTGCGCCGCACCCACACCACGAGCAGCGCGGGCAGCGCGCCGGTCCAGAACACCACCCGCCAGGCCAGGTCGTCGCCGGCCAGCGAGAAGACCAGCGTGTACACCGCCACCGCCAGGCCCCAGCCCGCGGCCCAGGCGCTCTGCACCGCGCCCAGGGTGCGGCCCCGGTGCCGGGCGTTCGCGTACTCGGCGACCAGGATCGCGCCGACCGCCCACTCACCGCCGAAGCCGAGGCCCTGGAAGGCGCGCAGCACCAGCAGCGTCTCGTAGTTCGGCGCTAAGCCGCAGGCCACGGTGAACACGGCGTAGGTGATCACGGTGAGCAGCAGTGCCCTGACCCGGCCCACGCGGTCGGCGAGGACGCCCGCGAGGGCGCCGCCGACCGCCGAGACGACCAGGGTGACGGTGGTGAGCAGGCCGGTCTGCCCGCTGTCCAGGCCGAAGTACGCGGAGATCGCGACCATGGTCAGCGGCAGCGTGAAGTAGTCGTAGGAGTCGAGGGCGTAGCCGCCGAACGCGCCCGCGAAGGCGCGGCGGCCGCGTGGGCCGAGGGCCCGGAGCCAGCCGAACGTGGTGTCATCGGTGGGGGTTTGCTGACGGAGGGTGTTCACGCTCATGGGCACCTCGCGATGGGGAGGGAGGGTGCTTCTGGAGGCGTTGCTGTGGAGGACCGTAGGGGATTGTTCAACGATCCCTCAATACCCTTGTTGTCCCGTCCTGCCGACTGCGGTTGAATTCCAGGCATGGCACAGGAGTTGACCGGACTGGCCGACGACCGCGCCCTCCTCGGGCGCACCAGCACCGCCGAGCGGGTCTCGGACATCCTCAGGGGCCGGATCGCCGAGGGCTACTTCCCGCCCGGCACCCGCCTGTCGGAGGACGGCATCGGCGGCGCGCTCGGCGTCTCCCGCAACACGTTGCGCGAGGCGTTCCGCCTGCTCACCCACGAGCGGCTGCTGGTCCACGAGTTGAACCGGGGCGTCTTCGTGCGGGTGCTCACCGTCGAGGACGTCGTCGACATCTACCGGACCCGCACCCTCGTCGAGTGCGCCGTCGTCCGCGGCCTCGGCGCACCCCCGTTCGCCCTCGACCGCCTCACCGCGGCGGTCGGGGACGGGCGGCGGGCGGCGCGCGAAGGTGACTGGAAAGCGGTGGGCACGGCCAACATCCACTTCCACCGGGAACTGGTCGCCCTCGCCGGCAGCGAACGCACCGACGAGCTGATGCGCACCGTCTTCGCCGAACTCCGCCTCGCCTTCCACCTGGTGGACGACCCGCGCCGCCTGCACGAGCCGTACATCGGGCGCAACGCGGAGATCCTCCGGGCACTGGGGGAGGGGGAGACGAAGACGGCCGAGCGGCTGCTCGCCGGGTACCTCGCCGACTCCCGGGAGCGGGTGACCGAGGCATACCTGCGACGGGTGGGCGACGAGGGGACGGCCGGCCGGGGCGCGGGGGGCTGACCCGGGCGGCGCCGTCGGGGGTTCTGTGCCGTTTGGGTCGTTGTCAGACCGAGGACCTAGTCTGTGCACCGTGACTTCGCCTGCACCGACGGACCGTGTTCCGCCCCAGCTCAGCGCGGGGCCGCGCCCCGCACCGGGCCCGGCCGCCGACGAGGGGCTGGCGCGGCGGCTGCGCGCGCTCGCCTGCACGGCGCCGCTGCACGACCTGGACGCCCGCAAGGCCAACCTGGCGGGCGAGTACACGGTGTACGGCATGGCGGAGATCGCCCTCTCCGCGATCGACCTCGTCACGCTGAACATGGACTTCGACACCGGCGCCGACCACGACCAGATCGTCACCCGGCTCGTCCCGCGCGTCGCCGCCCAGGCCCCGGCCCGCCCCGCCGCCGAGCACGAGCGGGTGGCCCGGTGGGTCCTGGAGAACCTGATCAACGTCGGCAGCGTCGACCGCGGCTTCCGCGCGGTGTACGGCACCTTCGGCGCGGACGGCGTCTATGTGCGCCGGGACTACGACTTCAAGCTCCTGGAAGAGGTCCCCGGACCCGGCGGCACGGTCTATCTGCGCACCACCGACGAGGCGGTCAACGTCCTGGTCGGAGCCCTGGACACCGACGTCACCAGCGCCCAGATCGCCGCCGAGGTCAAGCTGGAGGTGCTGATCAGCCGGGGCCGCCTCGCCGACGCCCAGCTCGCCGCCGAGCAGGCCAGGTACCGCACCGTGCAGTACTCCGAGACCCTGCGCCGCGCCCTGGACGCCACCCGGCGCGACGTGCGGGCGGTGGACTGGCTCAGCGCCGTCCCCGACATGATCACCGAGGCCCTGGACCACGTCGCCGACCGCTACCGGCACGAGAACGCGATCCTGACCAACATCCGCAAGGCCCGCGACGAGTCCGAGGACCCCGAGCAGAAGCGCCGCGCGGCCGAGCTGGTCGACATCGTCAAGGACTGCATCCGCCGCCACACCCAGCTCCAGTCCCGCCTCCTGGAGGCCGGCCCCCTCTTCCGCGCCGAACAGGACCGGCAGGCCTTCGCCACCCCGCCGGCCACCTCCGGCCTCGACCTGTACGGACACCTGGTCGCCCCCGCCCTGCCGCTGCCCCTGGAGCAGGCGCTGCGCGTCACCGACGCCTGGTTCGCCCACGGCACCGGGCCGCGCACCCCGTCCGCGGTCCGGGTCGGCGACCTCGTCGACCTCCTGCTGACCCCGCCGGTCGAGCGTGAGCACCTGGGCGCCGAGATGCCCGAGCCCGACCTCATCGCCACCCCCGACGACAGCCGGTTCAGCGAGGAGCAGCTCGCCGCCGCCACCGACCTGCTCGATCTGCCGCACGACGCCCCGCGCCGGCTCTCCGGACTGCTCGCCGACGCCCGCGCGCGCGACGCCGACCTGCCCTACCTCGTCGCCCTGCTGGCCGTGCACGCCGCCAGCCCCCCGGTCGGCACGGCCTACCGGCAGGGCGAGCCGAAGCTGCTGTTCGCGGTGGACGACGGCACCGAGCTGGACGACCCCGAGTTCGGCGGCGCCGACCTCATCGTCGGCACCGCCCTGCTGGACGCCGCCGGCATGGCGGCGGACCGCACGGAGGCGGCATGAACACGCCCGCTCGCCGGCCCAGCACCCCTACCACCCCCCGCCGCACCGAGGAGCCCCGACCGTGACCGAGTACGCCGACCGGAGCGCACCGGAGACGGCCGCCGCCCCGGCGGCCGTCACCCCCGCCGACGCCGCCGACGCGGCCCGCCTCGTCGCCTTCGGCCTCCAGCCCAAGCTGCTGCCCGCCCGCGACCAGGAGTACGCCGACCTGCTGCGCCGGTACCGCGAGGACCCGCCCTTCGCCCGGCTCGCCGACGCCGTCGCCGCCGGGCTCGGGCTCGTCGTCCTGGAGGTCTCCCCACGCGCGGGCATGGCGGTCACCGCCGCCGAGGACTCGGTGTTCGCCGTCCGCATGGGCGACTACGCGCGTCGCGCCGCCGTCGACTCCGCCGACCGGTTCCTGCACGGCCTGGCCCACCTCGCCGTCGCCGCCCTCGCCTACCCGCGCCCCGAGGACCTCGCCGACGACGGCTACATCGGCCGGGTCACGGTCAACGGCGTGGACGCCTTCGTCCGCCAGGCCTGCCGCCGCCTGGAGGAACGCGCGGAGGAGCGCGGCGAGAACACCGACCCGGCCTCCGACTCGCCGGGACTGGAGGCCGCCTGGCGGATCTGGGTACGGCGCAGCGCCACCGGCGCCACCAAGGACGCCCGCCGGCTCCCCGGCTCCACCACCGGCATCGTCGGCAAGGCCGCCGCCTTCCTCACCGAGTCCGGCTTCCTCCAGCGCACCGGCGACGACAACGGCGGCACCTACCGCACCACCGCCCGCTTCCAGCTCCAGGTCCGCGACATGGCCGGCAGCGCCGCCCTCGCCGAACTCCTCGACCTCGGCGTCGTCCCGGTCACCGACGGCACCGCCAGCCTGCTGCCCGCCGAGGACACCGAGGACCTCGACCTGGTCGCCGACGCGGGCCTGCCCTTCCACGCCCCCTGACCCTCCACCGCCCCCACCACCTCGCCCCACGCCCCACGCCCCGAAGCCTCACGAGAGTCCGCCATGTACGAGCTGTCCCGGGTCCGCCTCTACTCCATCGGGCCCGCCGGCGCGCGTTACGCCGACACCGTGCTCGACCTGCGCGGTGTCGGCCTGCCCGTGCCCGAACCCGCGCCGGCACAGGCGGAGTTCTTCGCGGAGGAGCCGGTCGGCCCGCCGCGCCGCCCCGCGCCCGCCGGCGTGCTCTTCCTGGAGAACGGCGGCGGCAAGTCCGTCCTGCTCAAGCTGATCTTCTCCGTGATGCTGCCGGGCCACCGCAACACCCTGGGCGGCGCCAGCTCCGGCGTGCTGCGCAAGTTCCTGCTCGCCGACGACTGCGGCCACGTGGCCCTGGAGTGGCAGCACGTGCAGACCGGCGAGTGCGTCGTCGTCGGCAAGGCCAGCGAGTGGCGCGGCCGCCAGGTCTCCGGTGACCCGCGCAAGTTCGCCGAGGGCTGGTACTCCTTCCGCCCCGGACCCGGCCTCACCCTGGACAACCTGCCCGTCGCCGAGGCCACCACCGTGCGCCCGCCCGCCGAGGGCGTCTCCGGCGCCCGGGGCCGCCGGCGCACCATGAAGGGCTTCCGCGACGCGCTCACCGACGCCGGCAAGACCTACCCGCACCTGGAGGTGCACTGGGAGGAGATCCACGACCGCTGGATCGAGCACCTCGGCGACCTCGGCCTGGACCCCGAACTCTTCCGCTACCAGCGGGAGATGAACGCCGACGAGGGCGAGGCCGCCGGCCTCTTCGCGGTCAAGAAGGACTCCGACTTCACCGACCTGCTGCTGCGCGCCGTCACCGACACCCGGGACACCGACGGCCTGGCCGACCTGGTCGGCGGCTTCGGCGACAAGCTGGGCCGGCGCGCCGAACTGATCGCCGAGCGCGACTTCACCGCCGGCTCGGTCGACCTGCTCGGCCGCATCGTGGAGGCCGCCGACGCCCGCAACCGCGCCCGGGACGTCCACACCGGCGCCGAGCGCCGGACCAGGACCCTGGCCCGCCGGTTCACCGCCCGCGGCGTCCAGGAGCGCGTCCGGGCCGGCGACCTCGCCCAGCGGGTCACCGCCGCCGCCCGCGCCGTCACCCACGCCGAGTCCGCCCGGGACCGCAGCGACCGCGTCGCCGCCGAACTCGCCTACCGGCACGCCTCACTCGCCCTGGCCGGCGCCGAGCGGACGGCCGCCGCGCAGAAGCGCGAACTCGCCGACGCCCGCACCCTGCACGCCGCCTGGCAGGCCGCCGAGGCCGTCCTCAGGCACCGCGCAGCCGCCGACCGCGTCGCCCGCGTGTCGGCCGCCATCCAGGAGGCCGAGCGGGACGCCGCCCCCGCCCTCGCCGCCCGCTCCCTGGCCGCCGTGGACCTCGTCCGCGCCCTCCAGGCCGCCGCCGGCCGCGCCGAGGGCCACGCCGACGGCGAGGAGGCGCGCTCCGCCACCCTCCAGGAGGTCAGCGACACCGCCCACCGGGACGCCACCACCGCCGCCACCGAGGCGCAGCGCGCCCGCAGCGAGGCCGGCCACCTCAGGCAGCGCCTCACCGAGGTCGAGCAGGAGACCGCCGAGGCGGTGAGGGCCGGCTGGCTCGACGACAGCGCGCCCGACGCCGACCCGGCCCGCGCCGCCCTCGCCGCGAGCGACGCCGAGACCGGCGCGGTCGAGGCATGGGACACCGCCCGCGAGGCGGCCCGGCGGGCCACCGAGCACGCGCGCGAGGCGGCCACCGCCGAGAGCCGCGCGGAGCTGACCGCGGCCCGCGCGGCGGACGCCGCCACCGCCGCCGAGCGCGCCCACGGGGCGGAGCGGCGCACCGCCGAGGCCCTGGCCGCCGAGACCCGGCTCGCCGAACTCCTCGGCCTGGCCCCCGAGTCCGCCGGGGCCCCCGACCCCCGCCCCGGCATCCCCCAGCCCCGCCAGGACGCCGACGCCGCCCCCGACGGCGGCGCCCCCCGCACCGACGAGGGCGCTCTCACCGCCGAGGACCTCGACCGCTTCGCCGGTGAGCTGCGCGAGCTGCTCGACACCACCGTCTCCGGCGCCGAACGCCAGCTGTTCGAGCTGCGCACGGCCGCCGCCGACGACTCCCGCATCCTCGGCGCCCTCGGCGACGGCGGACTGCTGCCGCCGGGCCCCGACGTCCTGGCCACCGTCGAGTTCCTCGGCGAGCACGGCATCCCCGCCCTCCCCGGCTGGCGCTACCTCGCCCAGGCCGTCGACCCCGCCGACCACACCCGCGTGCTGGCCGCCCGCCCCGAGCTGGTCGACGGCGTGATCATCACCGACCCCGACTCGCACAGCCGCGCCCGCGAGGTGCTCGGCGAGGCCGCCCTGCTGCCCCGCTCCGCCGTCGCCGTCGGCACGGCCGCCGCGCTGCTCGCGCCCACCCCGGCGCCGGGTGCCGCCGCCGGCACCGCTGACGTCTTCCTCGTACCGCCGAACCCGGCCATGCACGACGAGCACGCCGCCGACGAGGAGCGGCAAGCGCTGCGCGCCCGGGCCACCGCGCGCGACGAGGAGATCCGGGCGCTCGCCGCCCGGCTCGGTAAGGACCGGGAACTGGCCGCCCGCCTCGCCTCCTGGCGCACCGGCTGCCCCGCCGGACGCCTGGCCGAACTGGCCCGGGCGGCGGCCGAGACCCGGGCCTTCGCCGAGGAGGCCGAGGCCGAGCTGACCGAGGCCCGCACCGCCCGGGCCGAGGCCGAGGAGATCTCCGCCGAGGCCGTCCGGCTGCGCGACGAGCGCCAGGAGGCCGCCCAGCGGGCCCGGCGTGCCGCCGACGCCCTCGCCGGGCTCGCCTTCCGGCTGCGCGAGCGGGCCGGCTGGCAGGCCAGGCTGCGCGAACTCGCCGACGAGGGCGCCGAGGCGGACGACCGCGCGCAGACGTGCCTGGACCGGGCCCGCGCCGCCGACGAGGACCGGCGCGCCGCCCAGCGTGCCGCCGACGACGCCCGCCGCACCGCCCGCGCGCTGCGCGCCGAGCGCTCCGAGATCGCCGGCGCCCCCGACGACGTACCCGAAGAGGGCGGCAACGGTGCGCCGAAGGGGTCGCTGCCCGACCTGCGCGAGGCGTACCGGGCCGCGTCCCAGGTGTACGAGAAGGTCGGCGTCGGCGCCGACCTGCGCGCCGAGCAGGCCCGCGCGGAGAGCGACGAGAGCGCGGCCCGCGCCGATCTCGACCGGCTGAGCAACAAGGTCCGCACCCGGGCGGGTCAGTTGCTTGAGTCGCCCGACGGCTCCGACGGGCCGTCCCGCCAGTCGGCCGCCGCCCGCGCCGAGGAGCTGGTGCAGCTCCTGGAGACCCGGATGTCCAGCGCCAGCGAGCAACTCGGCCGGCTCCGCGGCGAGGCCGAACGCCTCGCGCCCGAGGACGGCGACACCCACACCGAGCTGCCCGATGACCTCCGGCCGCGCGACGCCGAGCACGCCCAGGCCCTGCTGCGCACCGCCACCGGCGACCTCGCCGCCCGCACCGCGGCGCTGACCGAGGCCGGCGCCGCGCACGCCGAGCTGCTCGACGCGCACCGCGCCGCCGAGGACGCGGCCGGCGGCTTCGACGAGACCGGCGCCCTCCTGCGCGACCTGCTGCGCGAACACGCGCCGGAGGAGGACACCGAGGAACCCGAGCCCTACCCGGGCACCCTGGAGGCGGCCCGGCAGTCCGCCGCCGAGGCCCGCCGCTCGCTGCGCGGCTGCGCGGCCGACCTGTCCGCGGCCGAGGCCGCCGTGCGCGAGGCGAGCGACGTCCTGGTCCGGCACGCCAACTCCACCCGCTACGAGCAGGTCCGCACCCCGGCCCGGCAGCAGATCCGCGAACTGCCCGCCGCCGCCCTCCCCGAGCACGCGCAGCGCTGGGCCGACGCCTTCGCGCCCCGGCTGCGCGTCCTCACCGACGAGCTGGCCCAGCTGGAGCGCAACCGCGACTCGATCGTGGACCGGCTGCGCGGCCTGGTCGAGTCCTCGCTCGCCACGCTCCGCTCCGCCCAGCGCCTGTCCCGGCTCCCCGAGGGCCTGGGGGAGTGGTCCGGGCAGGAGTTCCTGCGCATCCGCTTCGAGGAGCCCGACCAGGCCACCCTCACCGAGCGGCTCGGCGAGGTCGTGGACGAGGCGACCCGGGCGGCCGTGAAGAAGAACTCCGACCTGCGCCGGGACGGCATGTCCCTGCTGCTGCGCGGCGTCGCGGCGGCCCTCCAGCCCAGGGGCGTCGCCGTGGAGATCCTCAAGCCGGACGCCGTGCTGCGCGCCGAGCGCGTCCCCGTCGGGCAGATGGGCGACGTCTTCTCCGGCGGCCAGCTCCTCACCGCAGCCATCGCCCTGTACTGCACGATGGCCGCGCTGCGCAGCAACGACCGGGGCCGCGACCGGCACCGCCACGCCGGCACCCTGTTCCTGGACAACCCCATCGGCCGGGCCAACGCCACCTACCTGCTGGAGCTCCAGCGGGCCGTGTCCGACGCGCTCGGCGTGCAACTGCTCTACACCACCGGGCTGTTCGACACGACCGCGCTCGCGGAGTTCCCGCTCGTCATCCGGCTGCGCAACGACGCCGACCTGCGGGCAGGGCTGAAGTACATCAGCGTCGAGGAGCACCTCCGCCCGGGCCTGCCCCAGCAGGCCGCGCCCGGCGAGGGCGAGGCGGTGCACAGCGAGATCACGGCGACCCGCATGTACAAACGCCCCGCCGAGCCGGCGTCGTAGGCTCCTTTGCCCCGGGCCGCAGGCCCTTGACCCCGGGGGCGGGCGCTACGGGTGCGAGAGCTGGCCCGTCCGCCCGCGCCCGGATATCCGTCCCGGGGACCGCTCGGCGGACCGGGCGTGCCGCCGGCTCCGGCGGTGCTCACGGCGCATGGCGCGGGCGGTGCTGCTGGGCGCCGACACCACGCCGTGGCGCTGGAGCCAGACCTGGCGGGTGACCCAGACGTCGAGCACACCCCAGGTCGCCACCACGGTGCTCACCACACCGGCGATCACCATGGGAAAGGCCAGCCAGGAACCGGCCAGCGCGCACAGGAAGGCCGTCATCGCGAGGATCAGCGTGAGGGCGACCACCAGGACCGCGCGCACGGCCGCGGTCCGCACCGGATCCGGCAGCCGGCGTCTGTCCGCCGCCTCCTCCGTCCACAACGGCCGGTTCTCCGACCGCTCCCGGTACTCGCTCCGCTCCGCCGTGCTCATCGACATGTCCTCCCCGCCGCCGGCTGGCCGCTCGCCCCGTCCACGCGGGACCCGGCTCACCCCGATTGCCCGGCTTGCGCCGCCGTACGCCCTCGGACGAGGCGGAACGCGCCTCATGCGGCCGATTCCGTCTCCCCACCCGCCCTGGAAGACGCGCGAGGAGCTGCCAGGATTCCCGGGGGCCCGCGCGACGATCGTTTTCAGCCATTCCCCATCCGCCCCGTCCGCCCCACCCGTCGGAAGCGGCTCCGCCGCGCCGGATCGCGGGCGGCAATCCCCCGTAATGCCGGACAACTGACCACGGCCGGTCGCCGGAGCGGCAGTTCAGCCTCCGGACGGGCTTTCGAGTTCCGCGCGCGTCGGTAGTAGGCTCGCGCCGTTTCTTGACGCACGTGTGTGCCCCCTCCTGCCGGCGGGGGCCCGGCTGGGGGAGTCCATGCGCTTTCGCGGGAAGTCGATCCGCCGGAAGATCGTGGCGCTGCTCCTGGTGCCGCTGGTCTCCCTGACCGCGATCTGGGCCTTCGCGACGGTGCTCACGGGTCGCGAGGCGATCCGCCTGTTCAGCATCTCCACCGTGGTCGAGGAGATCGGCTACCCGGTCGAGGACTCCATGCGCGTCCTCCAGCAGGAGCGCCGCCAGACCCTCGTCTACCTCGCCGACCCGCGCGCCTCCGACGGCCTGACCGCCCTGCGCCGCAGCCGCGCCGCCACGGACCGGGCCGTCGCCGAGATCCGCCGCAACGCCGCGACCGGCGACGTGCGCGACGCCCTCGGCGGCGGGGAGCAGGAGCGGCTGACCGCGGTCCTCGACGCCTTCGACGGCATCGGCCCGCTGCGCCGCAGCGTCGAGGACGGCACCGTGGACCGCGCGCAGGCGCTGACCCTGTACAACCGGCTGGTCGACCCGATCCACCTGCTGCTCGCCAACCTCCACGTCGTCGACGACGTGAACCTCGACAAGCAGTACCGCGCCCTGGTCAACATCACCCGGGCCCGCGAACTGCTCGCCCGCGAGGACGCCCTCCTCGGCTCCGCGCTGGTCACCGGCCGCGTCACCCGCGACGAGATCCGCGACGTCTCCGACCTCGTGGCGCAGCGCAGCATGATGTACGACATCAGCCTGCCGCTGCTGCCCACCGCCGAGCGCGCCCGCTACCAGAGCTTCTGGAAGAACGCCTCCTCCGCCCCCCTGCGCGTCGCCGAGGAGGCGGCCGTCGCCGGCGGACCCGGCACACCCCGCGCCGTCACGGCCCAGAGCTGGGACACCGCGGCCGGACACGCCCTCGACGAACTCGGCACCCTCGACGACGAGGCCGCCGATCGCTACCAGGACCGCGTCGACCCGGTGGCCACCGGCGTCATCACCAAGGCGGTGGTCGCCGCCGCCCTCGGTCTGGTCGCCCTGCTCTTCTCCCTCCTGCTGTCCGTACGCGTCGGCCGCGCCCTCATCCGCGACCTCAGGCAACTGCGCCTGGAGGCCCACGAGTCGTCCGGCGTCCGGCTGCCCAGTGTGATGCGCCGCCTCTCGGCCGGCGAGCAGGTCGACGTCGAGACCGAGGTGCCGCGCCTGGAGTACGACCGCAACGAGATCGGCGAGGTCGGCCAGGCCCTCAACACCCTCCAGCGCGCCGCCGTCGAGGCCGCCGTCAAGCAGGCCGAACTGCGCGCCGGCGTCTCCGAGGTCTTCGTCAACCTCGCCCGCCGCAGCCAGGTCCTGCTGCACAAGCAGCTCACCCTGCTCGACACCATGGAGCGCCGCACCGAGGACACCGAGGAACTCGCCGACCTCTTCCGCCTGGACCACCTGACCACGCGCATGCGCCGGCACGCCGAGGGCCTCGTCATCCTCTCCGGCGCCGCCCCCTCCCGGCAGTGGCGCAGGCCCGTCCAGCTCATGGACGTGGTGCGGGCCGCCGTCGCCGAGGTCGAGGACTACGAGCGCATCGAGGTCCGCCGGCTGCCGCGCGTCGCCGTCACCGGCCCGGCCGTCGCCGACCTCACCCACCTCGTGGCCGAACTCGTGGAGAACGCCACGGTGTTCTCGCCCCCGCACACCGCCGTGCAGGTCCTCGGCGAGCGCGTCGCCAACGGCTTCACCCTGGAGATCCACGACCGCGGCCTCGGCATGGCCGCCGACGCCCTGCTCGACGCCAACCTCCGCCTCGCCGAGACCCCCGAGTTCGAGCTGTCCGACACCGACCGGCTCGGCCTGTTCGTGGTCAGCCGGCTCGCCCAGCGGCAGAACGTGAGGGTCTCCCTCCAGCCGTCCCCGTACGGCGGCACCACCGCGGTCGTCTTCGTGCCCGACGCCCTGCTGACGGACGACGCCCCCGACACCAACGGCATCGGCTTCCGCCTCGACCGCCCCCAGCCGGCCCGCGAGGGCGAGCGCGAGCGGGGCCGCAGGTCCGCCCTCGCCCAGGTGCCGGCCCGGCTGCCCGGCCGGAAGGCGGCGCTGCTCGACGGCCCGGTGGAGCTGGAGGCCCCCGTCGGTCTGGAGGCACCCGTGGACCTGGACGCCCCCGACGACCTGGAGGCGCCGGTGGACCTGGACGCCCTGGACGACGGCCTCGGCGACCGCGACGGCGAGCAGGGCGGCCTGTTCCGCTCCCGCCGCTCCTTCGCCCCGGCCGACGAGGAGCGCCCGTCCCGGCGCACCGAACGGCGCCGCCCGGCACCCGGCGGCGACGCCGACTCGCCCCGGGCCGCGGACGCGCCGGCGGTACCGCTGCCCCGTCGGGGCGCCCCCAAGCTGGTCACCTCGCACGGCCAGCCCGTGCGCCCGGGCGAGCCGCCGGAGCTGCCGGTCCGCCGCCGCGGCGACGAGCGTCCCGGCCCGCGCCCGGGCGGCGCCGAATCCGGCGCCCCGGAGCCCGAGGCGCTGCCCACCCTCCCGGCCCGCCGCCGCGGCACGCCCGACGACACCCCGGCGCCGGAGCCGGACACCGCCGCGACCGAGGGCCCCGCGACGGAGGCGCCCGCACCCGGGTCGCCCGTACAAGAGCCGGCCCCCGAGACTCCGGCACCCGAGGCCCCCGCCGCCGACGCGCTGCCCCGCCGCGTCCGCCAGGCCAGCCTCGCCCCGCAACTGAAGCAGAGCGCCGCCCGCCCCACCGAGGACCGCTCCACACCCACCGACCGGGACGCCGACGAGGTGCGCAGTCGCATGGCCTCGCTCCAGCGCGGCTGGCGGCGCGGCCGCGAGGAGAACGCCTCGACACCGCCCGCGGCACCCGACCACGGAACGACCGAGCAAGGAACGAACAAGGGGGACGGTCGATGACCGCACCGAAGCCGACCGGACACACCACGACCGGGTCCGGAGAGCTGAACTGGCTGCTGGACGACCTGGTGGAGCGCGTCGCCAGCATCCGCAAGGCCGTCGTCCTCTCGGGCGACGGACTCGCGACCGGCGCCTCCCAGGGACTGACCAGGGAGGACAGCGAACACCTGGCCGCCGTGGCGTCCGGCTTCCACAGCCTGGCCAAGGGCGTGGGCCGCCACTTCGAGGCGGGCGACGTCCGCCAGACGGTGGTCGAACTCGACGAGGCGTTCCTCTTCGTCACCGCGGCCGGCGACGGCAGCTGCCTCGCCGTCCTCTCCGACGCCGACTCCGACGTCGGACAGGTCGCCTACGAGATGACCCTGCTCGTCAAGCGGGTCGGCGTACACCTGGGCGCCGCACCGCGCACCGATCTGCCCGCGGGCGGGTAGTGAGATGACATGAGCGCAGACGGTCAGGGAAGAAACCACTGGTTCGACGACGAGGCCGGCCCCGTCGTCCGTCCGTACGCGATGACCCGCGGCCGTACCAGCAGCACGGCCCAGCACCGCCTGGACCTGATCGCGGTCGTCGTCACCGAGGAGCACGCGGACGACCCCGAGGCCGACGCCACGCTGTCCCCGGAGCACGTCGACATCGTCGGCCTGTGCCGCGACACCCCCCAGTCGGTGGCCGAACTGGCCGCCGGCCTCGACCTGCCCATAGGCGTCGTACGCGTCCTGATAGGGGATCTCGTGGACGCCCGGCTCGTGCACGTGAACCGGCCCGTGCCGCCCGCCGAGCTGCCGGACGAGAACATCCTGCGTGACGTGATCAACGGCCTGCGGGCGCTGTGACCGCCCGCCGAGGCCAAGACGGGCACCAAGAGGAGAGACATCGATGATCTTCGGGCGTTCGCAGCGCGGCAAGCCGCCGGTGGAGCCGGTCACGCTCAAGATCCTGGTGGCCGGCGGCTTCGGCGTGGGCAAGACCACCCTCGTCGGCGCGGTCAGCGAGATCAGGCCGCTGCGCACCGAGGAACTGCTCACCGAGGCCGGCCGGCCCGTGGACGACGTACGCGGGGTGGAGAACAAGCACACCACCACCGTCGCCATGGACTTCGGCCGGATCACGCTCCGCGAGGACCTGGTGCTCTACCTCTTCGGCACGCCCGGCCAGGAGCGGTTCTGGTTCATGTGGGACGAGCTGTCCGAGGGCGCGCTCGGCGCCGTCGTCCTCGCCGACACCCGGCGCCTGGAGGACTGCTTCGCCGCCGTCGACTACTTCGAGCGGCGCGGCATCCCCTTCGTCGTCGGCGTCAACCGCTTCGACGGCTCGGCCCGCTACCCCGCCGACTCCGTCCGCCGGGCCCTCGACCTCGACGCCGACGTGCCCCTGGTGATGTGCGACGCCCGGGACCGCGAGTCGGTCAAGGAAGTGCTCATCGAGGTCGTCCAGCACGCGATGGCCCACGCGACGGACCACCGGCGAACCGTCAGCACCCCCTGACGCACCCCCGCGGCCCCACCCCCCCGCCCGGCCCAAGATCAGATACAGTCCGCGCGTGTCCGAAACCCACACCCCCGCTCCCAACTCCGCACCCGGCTCCCACTGTTCGAGCTGCGGAGCGCCCTACGGCGAAGGCACCACCGGCTGGCCGCGCACCTGCCCCGCGTGCGGCACCACCGCCTACCGCAACCCGCTGCCCGTCGCCGTCGCCCTCCAGCCCGTCCACGACACCGAGGGCACCGCCCTGGTCGTCATCACCCGCACCGTGGCCCCCGCGCGCGGAGGCGTCGCCCTGCCCGGCGGGTTCATCGACGACCGGGAGGACTGGCGGCGGGCCGTCGTCCGCGAACTGCGGGAGGAGACCGGCATCGAGGCGGCACCCCGAGACGTGCGGCTCGCCGACGCCATGAGCGCGCCCGACGGCCACCTGCTCCTCTTCGGCCTGCTGCCCGAGCGGCCCGCCGGCCAGCTCCCGCCGTTCGCCGCGACGGCCGAGACCGACGGCCGCCACCTGCTGCGCCGTCCCGAGGAACTGGCCTTCCCCCTGCACACGCTGGCCGTACGGGCGTTCTTCGAGGGCCGCTACCTCTGAGCCGCCCGCCCGCCGAGCCCCCGCACCCGCACCGGACGGCCCGCCGGAGCCCCGTCCTCCCGCTCCACCACCACCCGCCCGTCCACCCAGCGGGTCACGTACCGCTCGGGCTCCGCCCGCACCCACCCGTCGCCCGCGTCCGCCACGACCGGCCCACCACCGCTCCGCCCCGGAGCGGGCGCCCACACCTCCAGCTCGACGCCCCCGTCCGCCCCCAGCACGGGCACGACGGCCCCCGCCCGGGCGAACACCGGTATCCGGTCCGGCGGCGCGTCGGCCACCACCCGCACCGGCCCCTCGTACGCCCGCTCCGTCACCGTCTCGTACCAGCGCCCCCGCGGCAGCCACACCGCCCGCCGTTCCGTCCCCGGCGTGAGGACCGGCGCCACCAGCAGGCCGTCGCCCAGCAGGAAGGCGTCCTCGCACTCCCGCGCCTCCCGCTCCTCGGGCGCCGACCACCACACCGGACGCACCGGGGGAGCGCCCGTCCGCCGCGCCTGATGCGCCAGCGTCCTGACGTACGGTGACAGCCGCCGCCGCTCGGCGAGCGCCACACGCGCGTGCCCCGTCCCGGCTCGGCCCTGGACATCGCCCTCGCCTCCGCCTCCGCCTTCGCCGGTTGCGGGCAGCCGCGGCAGGTACGCGGCCAGCTGCCACCACCGGGCGGCCGGCTCGGGCGCCGGTTCCGCGCCGGGACCGCCTGCCCCTGTCGCCGCCCCCTCCTCGTACGGCACCCCGCACAGCCCCGACGCCAGGGCAGACGCCAACGACGCCCGCAGCCCCGCCCAGTCCGACCCGACCGCCCCCATCGCCTGGACCGGATCCTCCCTGGGCCCCGGCGGGCCGGCGAGCGAGGTCCAGGCGAGCAGCACCCGCGCCGGCGCCCCCACCATCACCCAGCAGCGCAGCGGCCCGCCCGACCGCCGCAGCACGCTCAGCCCCGGCCGGTCGTGCCCCGACCCGGCGCCCTCCCGGCCCTCCCGCAGCGTCACCGAGCCGTCCCCCGAACCGTCGTGGACCACCAGGTGCGTGCCCCCGTCGGCCACCACGAGCAGCCCCGGCACCGCCTCGCCCGCCCCCAGCGGATACGAGCCGCTCCGCAGCC
This sequence comes from Streptomyces sp. NPDC048182, assembly GCF_043202555.1. NCBI lineage: Bacteria > Bacillati > Actinomycetota > Actinomycetes > Kitasatosporales > Streptomycetaceae > Streptomyces > Streptomyces sp. NPDC048182. The sequence continues at coordinate 181,951 of NZ_JBIDAQ010000016.1, forward strand.
GCAGCCCCCTGGCCGGTCTGCCGAGACCGAAGAACCGGGCGTCGGCCGCCACCTCCGCACGCTGCGCCCACCGCGCCGCGCCGCCCCCCACCGGCTCCCACCAGCGCGGCGGCAGCTCGCGCCGCAGCAGCACGCCGCCCGGCGTGCACACCTGCACCGCGCCGTGCCGCGAGACGGCCACGGTCATCCGCTCGGCCACCACCCGCCAGCCGCCGTCCTTGTCCGGCTCGAGCACCGCCCGGGGATCCGGTTCCGGACACCGCCCCGCCACCGCGTCCGACGGCTCGGGACCCGCCCCGTCCCACCCCCAGAACACCACCCCGTTCGCGGCGACCAGGATCCGCAGCTCCGAACGAGCGAACCTGACCACCCCACCGCCCGGCCCGGGCTCCACCTCGCGCACCGCCCCCGGCACCCGCGCCCGCTCCCCGGCCCCGGCCCCGCGCGTGCGCCACGCCTCCCGAATGCCGCGGAGCCGCCCCACCGCCCCCGCCGATCCGACCGTCTTCACCGAACGCACCAGGTCACGAGCTTCCATGCGCCCACCCTGTCACCCTCCCAGCGGCCCACGGGAGTCGTTCAACTGCCGTTCACCCAGCGCCTCCCACCCGCTCACTGCCGCAATGAGCGTGATGAGCCCACATACGTACGACGCCCACTGTGTGGAGCACACCCTGGTGCGGGCAACGATCACATGGCATCGTCCGTGTCAGCCGCGTCACGCGCACACCCCAGCCCGTGCGCGCGGGACGCACACGACGCGCACAGCCCGGGAGCCGCACCATGCCGACCGTGAACCCGCAGCAGCCGCTCTGGCAGCCCGACGCCGAACGCATCGCCGGCGCGCGGATCACCAGGTTCCAGACCTGGGCGGCCGAGCGGCACGGCGCCCCGGCCGACGGCGGCTACGCCGCCCTGCACCGCTGGTCCGTCGAGGATCTCCCGTCCTTCTGGGCGGCCGTCACCGAGTGGTTCGACGTGCGCTTCTCCGCCCCCTACGCGCGCGTGCTCGGCGACCGCTCGATGCCCGGCGTCCAGTGGTTCCCCGGCGCCACGCTCAACTACGCCGAACACGCCCTGCGCGCCGCCGCCGACCGCGCCGACGAACCCGCCCTGCTGCACGTCGACGAGGTCCACGACCCGCGCCCCGTCACCTGGGCCGCACTGCGCCGCCAGGTCGGCTCCCTCGCCGCCGAACTGCGCGCCCTCGGCGTCCGCCCCGGCGACCGGATCAGCGGCTACCTCCCGAACATCCCGGAGGCCGTGACCGCCCTCCTCGCCACCGCCGCCGTCGGCGCGGTCTGGACCTCCTGCGCCCCCGACTTCGGCGCCCGCAGCGTCCTGGACCGCTTCCAGCAGGTCGAACCCGTCGTCCTGTTCACCGTCGACGGCTACCGCTACGGCGGCAAGGAGCACGACCGCACCGACACCGTCGCCGAACTGCGCCGCGAGCTGCCCACCCTGCGCGCCGTGGTCCACATCCCGCTCCTCGGCACGGACGCCCCCGACGGCGCCCTGCACTGGGACGACCTCACGGCCGCCGACACCGAGCCCGTCTTCGAGCAGGTCCCCTTCGACCACCCCCTGTGGGTGCTCTACTCCTCCGGCACCACCGGCCTGCCCAAGGCCATCGTCCAGTCCCAGGGCGGCATCCTCGTCGAGCACCTCAAGCAGCTCGGCCTGCACTGCGACCTCGGCCCCGAGGACCGCTTCTTCTGGTACACCTCGACCGGCTGGATGATGTGGAACTTCCTCGTCTCCGGCCTGCTGACCGGCACCACGATCGTCCTGTACGACGGCAGCCCAGGCCACCCCGACACCGGCGCCCAGTGGCGCATCGCCGAACGCACCGGCGCCACCCTCTTCGGCACCTCCGCCGCCTACGTCATGGCCTGCCGCAAGGCCGACCTGCACCCCGGCCGCGACCTCGACCTCTCGCGCCTGAAGTGCGTCGCCACCACCGGCTCCCCGCTGCCCCCCGACGGCTTCCGCTGGCTGCACGACCAGGTCCGCGACGACCTGTGGATCGCCTCCGTCAGCGGCGGCACCGACGTCTGCTCCTGCTTCGCCGGCGCCGTGCCCACCCTCCCCGTCCACATCGGCGAACTCCAGGCCCCCTGCCTCGGCACCGACCTCCAGTCCTGGGACCCCGCAGGCGCCCCCCTCATCGACGAGGTCGGTGAGCTGGTCGTCACCAACCCCATGCCCTCCATGCCGATCCGCTTCTGGAACGACCCCGACGGCAGCCGCTACCACGACAGCTACTTCGACACCTACCCCGGCGTCTGGCGGCACGGCGACTGGATCACCCTCACCTCACGCGGCTCCGTCGTCATCCACGGCCGCTCCGACTCCACCCTCAACCGCCAGGGCGTCCGCATGGGCTCCGCCGACATCTACGAGGCCGTCGAACGCCTCCCCGAGATCAGGGAATCCCTCGTCGTCGGCATCGAACAGGCCGACGGCGGCTACTGGATGCCGCTCTTCGTCCACCTGGTCCCCGGCGCCGTCCTCGACGACACCCTGCGCACCCGCATCAAGCAGACCATCCGCGAGCAGCTCTCCCCCCGCCACACCCCCGACGAGATCATCCAGGTCCCCGGCGTCCCGCACACCCTCACCGGCAAGCGCATCGAGGTCCCCGTCAAACGCCTGCTCCAGGGCACCCCGCTGGAGAAGGCGGTCAACCCCGGCTCCATCGACAACCTCGACCTGCTCCACTTCTACGAGGACCTCGCCCGCAAACGCGCCTGACCGGCCCCGCCCCCGCCACCGGCCCCATTGTCAGTGCCCCCGCTTACGGTGAGTGAGCACAGATCGACTCACGAGCACCACGGGGGCACGACACCATGACGCACACAGACCAAACCGTCCGACGCGCCCTGCGCCGCGAGATCGCCGGCACCATCGGCCTGCTCGCCGACGAGCACGACTTCCACGCCATGCGGCGCTACCGCAGCTTCACCCTGGACGACCACGCCACCTACCTGCGCCAACTCGAGGCCCTGCTCAAGGCCCGCACCCGTCAAGGCGCCCACACCACGGTCGCCCTCTTCGACCCGCAGGAGTACGCCGAGTACTGCGCCGCGGCCGGCCTCGACCCCGACACCGCCGCGGGACGCACCCGCTTCACCGCCGAACTCGCCGCCCACGGCCCCGCCCTGCCCTACGACGGACAGCCGCTCGCCGACCTCCTGCCCGCCCTCGTCGACGAAGCCGTCCGCCAGGCCACCTGGGAGTACGCCGCCGGCGCCCTGGCCCGCCTCGGCACCTGCGCCACCTGCGGCGAGGACCTCGGCCGCGCCGCCTTCGCCCGAGCCGCCCACCTCCTGCGCCGCGTCCTGGCCACCGCACCACCGGGCCACCACCACCTGGTGTGCAGCGTCACCGGCCACCCGGAGACCCTCCTCGCCGTCCTCACCCTCGACCCGGACACCGACGGCACCCCACACCCGGACGACGCCGAGACCCTGGAACTGACCGGCCTCCTCGCCCTCGGCCTCGCCACCCACAGCCCCGGCGGCCTCGTCATGCGGATCAGCACCCCCGGCATCCCCGACCGCATCCACGGCTGGCGCCTGCACGGCTACGGACTCACCCCGCTCACCGCCGCCGAGGTCTTCGACGCCTACTGCACCGACGCCGAGTCCGGCGACCTCTTCGGCCCCGAACCCGGCGTCGACTACTGCCCGCCGCCCGACCTCGGCGACGACAGCCCGCCACCGGGCCACCACCACTGAACGCCCGAGGACGCGCGAGGGGCGCCCCACCCGCAGGCGGAGCGCCCCTCACCAGGACACCGGGTCCCTACTCGCCCGACAGCACCGCCTGCGCCGCGGCGCGCGCCTCCTCGGCGCTGTCCGCGGCCCGCGCGGCCGACGCGGCCCGCTCGCACTGCGCCAGCGTGAACTTGGCGAGCGTGGAGCGCACATACGGCAGCGACGCGGCACCCATCGACAGGGAGGTGACCCCCAGACCGGTCAGCACACACGCCAGCAGCGGGTCGGAGGCGGCCTCACCGCACACGCCGCAGCTCTTGCCCTCGGCCTTGGCCGCGTCGGCGGCCAGCGCGACCAGGTCGAGCAGCGCCGGCTGCCACGGGTCCTGGAGCCGCGAGACGGCACCCACCTGGCGGTCGGCGGCGAAGGTGTACTGCGCGAGGTCGTTGGTCCCCAGCGACAGGAACTCCACCTCCTGGAGCACCGAACGCGCCCGCAGCGCGGCCGACGGGATCTCCACCATCGCGCCGAACTTCGCCCGCAGCCCGGCCTCCCGGCAGGCGTCCGCGAACGCCTTGGCGTCCGCGCGGTCCGCCACCATGGGCGCCATGACCTCGAGGTGGGCCGGCAGCCCCTCGGCCGCCTTCGCCAGCGCGGTCAGCTGCGTGCGCAGCACCTCCGGGTGGTCGAGCAGCGTCCGCAGCCCGCGCACGCCGAGCGCCGGGTTCGGCTCGTCCGCGGGCGTCAGGAACTCCAACGGCTTGTCCGCACCCGCGTCAAGCACGCGCACGACGACCCGGCCCTCGGGGAACGCCTCAAGGACCTGCCGGTAGGCCGCGACCTGCTTCTCCTCCGACGGCGCCCGCTCACTGTCGTCCAGGAACAGGAACTCCGTACGGAACAGACCGACGCCCTCGGCCCCTGCCTCGACGGCCGCCGGCACGTCCGCGGGACCGCCGATGTTCGCGAGCAGCGGCATCTTGTGGCCGTCGGAGGTGGCACCCGGCCCCGCAGACGCGGCCAGCGCGGCCTTGCGCTCCGCCGCCGCGGCCTCCATCGCCGTCTTCTTCTCCGCAGTGGGGTTCACGAAGATCTCTCCGCTACTGCCGTCCACGGCGACGACCGTGCCCTCGGGCAGCTCACCGGCGCCCGGCAGCGCCACGACCGCCGGCACACCGAGCGCCCGAGCCAGGATCGCGCTGTGGCTGGTCGGCCCGCCCTCCTCGGTCACGAAGCCGAGCACCAGCGACGGGTCGAGCAGCGCCGTGTCGGCCGGCGCGAGATCCCGCGCGATGAGCACGTACGGCTCGTCGCTGTCGGGCACGCCCGGCATCGGCACCCCGAGCAGCCGGGCCACGATGCGGTTGCGCACGTCGTCCAGGTCGGCCACGCGTCCGGCCAGGTACTCGCCAGCCCCGGCCAGCAGCGCGCGGTACGCGGCGAACGCGTCGTACACCGCGCGCTCGGCGGTGCTGCCCACCGCCACCCGACGCTCCACGTCGGCCATCAGCTCGGGGTCCTGGGCCATCATGGCCTGCGCCTCGAGCACCGCCTGGGCCTCGCCGCCCGCCAGGTTGCCGCGCGCCATCAGGTCGGCCGCCACCGCCTCCACGGCCTGACGGGCACGCCCCTGCTCGCGCTCCGCCTCCCCGGCCGCGATCTGCTTCGCCGGCGGCTCGAGCACCGCCGTGCCCATGTGCCGAACCTCGCCGATCGCCACACCGTGGCTCACGCCGACGCCTCGCAGCGTTGTCTCCATCTCACCCGTCCCGATAGTGCGGCGGGTCCCGCCGCCGCGGTCGTTGTCCTGCCGGCCGTCCGACGACGGCGCCGACGTCACTGCCAGGAGAAGAGGCTGTCCCCGGTGGCCACGTCGCCGTCCTCGCGGAGTCCGCCCAGCGCCTCCGCGGTCGCCTCCAGGGCGACGACCGGGCAGATGGGCGACTTGCCCGCGGCCTCCACGGCGGCCGGGTCCCAGCGCACCACGGCCTGGCCGCGCGCGACGGTGTCCCCCTTGTTCACCAACAGCTCGAAGCCCTCGCCGTTGAGCTGCACGGTGTCGATGCCGAGGTGGGTGAGCACCCCGTGGCCTTCGTCGTCGACGACGACGAAGGCGTGCGGGTGCAGGGAGACGATGACACCGTCGACGGGCGAGACGGCCTCGGAGGCCTCGCGCACGGGGTCGATGGCGGTGCCCGGGCCGACCATGGCCCCGGAGAAGACCGGATCGGGCACAGCGGCCAGTCCGATGGCGCGTCCGGCGAGCGGGGACGACACGGTGGTCATGGGAAGCCTCCCAGGGCGGTGATGTGTACGGGCCGTCACTACCTGTCCCGGACGGCGCACTGAGCAGCAGGGTATGTCATAGGAAGTACCGGTTCCGCATGAGTGGTCCCAATAGAGGTCTAGACCACACTCCCCACGGATTTGCTCCCGTTCCGCGGACCGATGTACAGTCGGGGCTTACCCCAGCTCGTCAGATCCTATCTCTGGGCCTTTTTGCATGTTCGCAGGAGGGTGGTCAGAGGGCCGGAAAAACCCTGATAGAGTTTGGATCACCGAAGGGAAGCCCGGAGGAAAGCCCGAGAGGGTGAGTACAAAGGAAGCGACCGTTCCTTGAGAACTCAACAGCGTGCCAAAAGTCAACGCCAGATATGTTGATACCCCGTCTCTCCCGTTCGGGAGGGCGAGGTTCCTTTGAAATACACACAGCGAGGACGCTGTGAACGGTCGGATTATTCCTCCGATCGTTCCGCTCTCGTGAAGTGTGCACCCGATTACGGGTAAACATTCACGGAGAGTTTGATCCTGGCTCAGGACGAACGCTGGCGGCGTGCTTAACACATGCAAGTCGAACGATGAACCACTTCGGTGGGGATTAGTGGCGAACGGGTGAGTAACACGTGGGCAATCTGCCCTGCACTCTGGGACAAGCCCTGGAAACGGGGTCTAATACCGGATACTGATCATCACGGGCATCTGTGGTGTTCGAAAGCTCCGGCGGTGCAGGATGAGCCCGCGGCCTATCAGCTTGTTGGTGAGGTAATGGCTCACCAAGGCGACGACGGG
>NZ_JBIDAQ010000017.1:0-183218 GCF_043202555.1 Streptomyces sp. NPDC048182
CACACATCCAACTCCGCATACGACACCGACACACCCGCACCGTCCACCACCGCCACCGCACCACCACACCCACCCACCCGCACACCGAACAGGTCGAGGAAGCGGTCGCGGTGCGGGGTGTCCGGGTCGGTGCCGGTGAGGGCGGCGAGTTCGCGCAGGTGGGCGGCGGCGACGGTGTCGGCCTGCTCGCCCGCGAGGTGCTCGGTGTCGTAGTCCATGCAGAGCTGGACGCCTCCGGCCAGGGGGTTCTTGAAGATGGTCAGAGTGAGGGGCACGTCGGCGGGTTCCTCGCGCCGGGCGGCGGTGAGGTCGCCGAGGCCGCCGAGCAGCCCGGCCCCGTCGGCGCCGAGGGTCTCGCGGGCCACGTGGAAGTTGTTGTAGACGAAGTTCGTCGCGAACAGGTCCTGCTTCCCGGCGATCCGCTGGACGCGGGTCAGTGGGGTCCTGCGGTGCGGCAGGAGGGCGCGCTCGGCGTCGAAGACCCGGGCGATCAGGTCCTCGCCGGACGCGGCGTCCGCACGCATCCGCAGCGGGACGGTGTTGAGGAACAGGCCCCGCACCTCCGTGGCCCCGGTCTCCTCCAGGCGGCCGTTGAGCGTGACACCGCAGCACACGTCCGTCCGGCCGGTCAGCGCGGCCAGGACCCGCAGGTGGGCGGCGAGGTAGACGGTCTTGTCGGGGACGCCCAGGCGACGGGCGAGGGACTCGACGCGGGCGACCAGCTCCGCGGGGACGTGCGCGTCGCGCCGGCCCGTGCCGGCGACGGGGCGCGGCGGGGCGGGCAGGACGAGCGGCTCGTAGCCGTCGAGGGCCGCTCCCCAGAAGCGGGCGGCGGGTGCGGAGTCGACGGCCCGGCGCTCCTCGGCCACGAAGTCGCGGAAGAGGGAGGCCGGGGGCGGCTCGGCGGCGGGCTCGCGCCCGTCGAGGAGGGCCAGGTAGTGGGCGAGGATCTCGGAGAGCGTCGACCACAGGCTCCAGCCGTCGAGGATCGCGTGGTGCTCGACGACCGTCCAGTGGAACGTGTCGTCGTCCTGGACGTGGACGGCGAAGCGCAGCAGCGGCGGCGCGAGCAGGTCGAAGGGGGTACGGCGCTCGGTCGCGACCGCCCGGTCGATCCGCTCCTCCTGCTCGGCCGCCGGCAGGCCGCGCAGGTCGCTGACGGCGAGCACCGGTTCCACCGACCGGTGCACGATCTGCGACGGTTCGGGGGAGGCCGTCGGGTCGAGGCCGGTGCGCAGGACGGGGTGGCGGGCGACGACGGCGCGCAGGGCACGGCGGAAGTGGTCCTCGTCGAAGCGGAGCGGCACCCGGTATCCGGCCGCGTTGTGGTACGGCAGGCGCTCGGGGTCGGAGGCCATGTGGTAGACCATGCCGAGCTGGAGGGCGGTCATCGGGTAGGCGTCCGCGACCGTGTCCCCGTACTGCGCCGCAGCTCCGGGCGGCAGCAGCGAGAACGGCGCGGAGCGGGCGGGCGACTCGTCGCGGCCCGGCCCGTCGGGGCTGGTCGCGGCCCGGTGGGCGAGGGCGCCGACGGTGCGGCACGCGTAGAGGTCGGGGATGGAGACGGGCAGGCCGGCGTCGCGGGCGGCGCCGCTGATGCGCACGGCCCGGATGGAGTCGCCGCCGAGGTCGAAGAAGTCGTCGTCGAGGCCGACCCGGTCCACGTGCAGGACGTCGGCCCAGATCCGGGCCAGGGCGCGTTCGGTCGCGGTGGCCGGCGGACGGTGGCCGGGTCCGGCGGCCGCCCGTTCCTTCCCGGCGAGCGCGGGCAGGGCGCCGCGGTCGGTCTTGCCGCTGGGGGTCGTCGGGAGGGTCTGCAGGGGCACGAACAGGGCGGGGACCAGGTAGGCGGGCAGGCGGGCGGCGAGCCAGCCGCGCAGCTCGTCGGCGGGCGCGGCGGGGGCGGCGGGCGCCGGGACCACGAAGGCGGCCAGGCGGCGTTCGTCGCCCTCCCCGACGGCGGCCACCGCGCAGGCGGCGATGCCCGGGTGCTCGGCGAGGCGGGCCTCCACCTCGCCCGGTTCGATGCGGAAACCGCGCACCTTGACCTGCTGGTCGGCGCGGCCCAGGTACTCGAGGACCCCGTTCGGCAGCTGCCGGGCCAGGTCGCCGGTGCGGTAGAGGCGGGCGCCGGGGACGCCGTGGGGGTCGGGTACGAAGCGGTCGGCCGTGAGGCCGGGGCGGCCGAGGTAGCCGCGGGCGACGCCGGTCCCGCCGACGCAGAGTTCGCCGGTGACGCCCGGCGGGACGGGGTTGCCGAACCGGTCGAGCACGTGGACGTCCCAGCCGGGGATGGCGTGCCCGATCGGGCTGCCGGTCTGCGCCAGGGCCTGGTCGGTCAGCGACACGCAGGTCACGTGCACGGTGGTCTCGGTGGTGCCGAACATGTTGACCAGGAGCGGGGTGCCGGCCGGGTGCCGGCGGTGCCAGGCGCGGACGGCGGCGGTGTCCAGGGCCTCGCCGCCGAACACGACCAGCCGCAGGGCGAGTCCGTCGCGGGGGCGGGCGGTGTCCTCCGCGACGAGCTGGCGGAAGGCCGACGGCGTCTGGGACAGGACGGTGACGCGCTGCGCGACCAGCAGGTCGGCGAAGGCGCCGGGGTCGCGGACGGTGGCGTCGTCGACGACGACCAGCCGCCCGCCGAAGGCGAGGGCGCCCCACATCTCCCAGACGGAGAAGTCGAAGGCGAAGGAGTGGAACAGGGTCCACACGTCGTCGGGGCCGGGCTCGACGGTGCGGCGTCCCGCCTCGACCAGCGCGGCGAGGTTGCCGTGGGTGACCTCGACGCCCTTGGGGGTGCCGGTGGAACCGGACGTGTAGATGACGTACGCGAGATCCTCCGGCGCCGGAGACACCGCCGCCGGCACCTCCCCCGCCGCCTCGGGCCGGTCCCCCAGCTCCACACACGCCCAGTCCCCCGCGGGCAGGCCCGCAAGAGCACCCGCGTCACCGAGCACCACCCGCACACCCGCGTCCCGCAGCACGAACTCCACCCGGTCCGACGGATACGACGGATCGACCGGCACATACGCCGCCCCCGCCCGCCACACCCCCAGCACCGCCGCCACCATGCCCGCACCACGCCCCAGACACAGCCCCACCCGGTCACCACGCCCCACACCCGACGCCCGCAACCGCCCCGCCACCACCCCCGCCCACACATCCAACTCCGCATACGACACCGACACACCCGCACCGTCCACCACCGCCACCGCACCACCACACCCACCCACCCGCACACCGAACAGGTCCGGGACGCAGGCGGAGGGCGCCGGGGCCGGGAGCTCCCGGCGCTCGGCGGGCGGGAGCAGGGTGGCGAGGCCGACCGGGGTGTCGGGGGCGGTGGTGCAGCCGTCGAGCAGCCGCACCCACTGGTCGAACAGCTGCCGGACGTCCTCGGCGCCGTACAGGTCGGTGCGGTACTCGGCCTCGACGCGCAGGCCGGTGCCGTCGTCGACGACGTTCCAGGTCAGGTCGAACTTGGCGGTCGGCGTGCTCAGCGCGAGGCGGCGCAGGTCCACACCCGGCAGGGCGGGGGCCGCTTCCTCGCGCTCGTAGCCGAAGACGACGCGGAAGAACGGGGAGCGCTCGCCGGCGCTGTCGGGGCGCAGCCGGCGGCCGAGCCGGTCGAGCGGGACGTCCTGGTGGTCCATGGCGTCCGCGAAGGCGTCGCGCACACCGTCGAGGACGGTGGCGAAGGCGGCGGTGGGCGGTACGGCCAGGCGCAGCGGCACGGTCCTGACCAGGCAGGTCACCAGGCGTTCGGTCGCCGGGTCGTCGCGTCCGGCCAGCGAGGCGCCCAGGACGAGGTCGTCGCGTTCGGTGTGGCGGTGCAGCAGCACGGCGAGACCGGCCAGCAGGGTCGTGGCGGCGCCGACCCGCTGCCGGCGCCCGAAGTCTCGTATGCGCGCGACCAGTTCGGCGGGGACGACGTGGACGGCGGTGGCGCCCCGGGAGGTGGGCGCGGCGGGGCGGGGCAGCGGGGACGGCAGGGTGACGCCCTCGGGGGCCCCGCTGAGGGCCCGCGTCCAGAAGTCGAGGTCCTCCGCGTCCTCCTCGGCCGGGCGGACGCGCACCGGGGGCGCGGGTGCCGTGGTGCTGTCGTACGCGATGCCGGTGTCGGGGCAGGTGTCCGCGTCGAGGTGGCGGGTGTACTCCTCGGCGAGGTCCTCGACCAGCACCCCCACCGACCAGCCGTCGACGGCGAGGTGGTGGGCGGTGAACTGGAGGATGTGGTCGTCGTCCGCGAGCCGCAGCAGCAGGGCGCGCAGCGGGAGTTCGCGGGTGAGGTCGAAGGGGGCCGTCGTCTCGGCGGCCGACGCGGCGCGGGCCTCCTCCTCGTCGCGCACCGGCCGCACGGTGAGCGGGACGCGGGCCGCGGGGACGGGCGCGCGCAGCGGTTCGCCGTCGACGGCGTGGACGGTGGCGGCGAGCCCGGCGTGGCGCCGGGTCAGGGCGTCGAGGGCGTGGCGCAGGGCGGTCCTGGAGAGCGGACCGGTGATCCGCAACCCGAACGGCACGTTGTACAGGGCCGGTTCCCGGTCGATCTGCTGGGCGAGCCAGACGGCCCGCTGCGCGGCGCTCAGCGGCGTGGCCTCCGGCCGCTGCGGCTGGTCCGTCGGCTGCGACGGGGCGGGTCCGGTGATCGTCATGACGGGAGTCCTTCGTGTCGTACGGCCCGGCCGGCCTCGGCGCGGTTCTCGTCGTCGGCCTGCATGATGCGGGCCACCCGGACCGCGCGGCGCAGGCTGCTCGCGTCCTCGCCGGCGCCCGAGACATGGGCCTCGATGTGCTCGGCCAGGGCGGCGACGGTGCCCTCGCCGAGCATCACGCGCAGGGGCACACGGACCGCGAACATGGCGCGCAGCCGGGCCAGGACCCGGGTGGCGGACAGGGAGTAGCCGCCCAGGTCGAAGAAGTTGTCGTGCACGCCGACCCGGTCGCGGCCCAGTTCCTCGGCCCAGACGCGGGCCACGACGGCCTGGAGAGCGGAGGGGTGCGCGTCGGCCCCGGCCGCCTCCGGCTCGGGCGGGCCGGGGGCGGTGCGCGCGTCGGGGGCCGGGGCGGGCAGGGTGCCGACCGGGCGGTCCGGGTCGGCGGCGACCGCACGCAGCACGTCCAGGTAGTCGGCGGCGAGCCGTTCGGCGGCCGGGCCGTCGAGGAGCCCGGTGTCGTACTCGACGACGCCGTACAGGTCCTCGCCGTCGTACTGGAGGGTGACCAGCAGGTCGTACTTGGCGTGCCCGGCCCGCACCGGCAGTTCGCGGGCGCTTACGCCCGGCAGGTCGAGTTCCACCGCGTCGACGCTCAGCAGTTCGAAGACGACGGAGTTGAGCGGGGAGGGGCCGGGGGTGCCGTGCTCGCGGCGGCGGCGCAGCGCCTCCTGCAACGGGTAGTCCTGGTGGCTGTAGGCGTCCAGGACGGTGGTGCGGGCGCGCCGGGCCAGGTCGCGGAAGCGGTCGCCGGGCTCGATGCCGGTGCGCAGCAGCACCATGTTGACGAAGGAGCCGACCAGGTCCTCCAGCGCCGGATGGTCGCGGCCGGCGACGGAGGTGCCGATCGCGAGGTCGCGGGCACCGCCGCAGCGGTGCAGCAGGGCGAGGAAGCCGCTGTACAGGGTGGTGAACAGGGTGGTGCCGCACTCCTGGCCGGCGGCGCGCAGCGCCGCGACGAGGTCGGCGGGCAGGTCGAAGCGGAGGGTGCCGGCGGTGCGCCGCGGGCCGTGGTCCACGTCCCGGGGGCGGGCACCGGGCAGGGGCGGGCTGGGGGCGGTTGCGTTGCGCTCGGCCCAGTAGGAGGTCAGCTCGGGCAGCCGTCCGGCGAGGCGGTCGCCCTGCCAGTGCACCCAGTCGGCGAATCGCGGGGCGGGCGCGGCCGGTACGGCGGCGGGGTCGCGGTAGGCGGCGCACAGGTCCCCCACGACCCGGGCCAGGGACCACTGGTCGCACACCAGGTGGTGGACGACGAGCACGAGGACGTGCCGGTCGGGCGCGGTGGTGGCGAGGACGGCGCGCAGGGGCGCGGCGGTGAGGTCGAAGGGGGTGGCCGCGGCCCGCGTGACGATGCCGGTCAGCTCGGCGTCCCGGGCGTCGGCCGGGGTGCCGGTCAGGTCGTGCGTGGTCAGCGGGACCGGGCCGGGGGGCAGGACCCGCTGGCGGGGGCCGTCGGCGCCGTCTCCCGGGGCCAGTACGGCGGTGCGCAGCGGTTCGTGGCGGCGGATCACCGCGCCGAGGGCGTCGCGCAGCGCGTCGGGGTCGAGGGGGCCGGTCAGCTCCCAGGCGATCGGCACGTGGTAGCGGGAGGTGCCGGGCGCGGCCTGTTCGGCGTACCAGATGCCGCTCTGGCTGGGGGCCAGCGGCTGGTCGGTGTCGCGCGGGGCGGGCGGTATCGCGGGGGCGGGGGCCGGGCGGGCGCCGTCGTCGACGAATCGGGCGAGTTCGGCGAGGCGGGGGTGGGCGAACACGTCCTCGACGGTGATCTCGACGTCGCGGGCCCGGCCCGTGCGCATGGCGACCCGGGCCGCGAGCAGGGAGTGGCCGCCGAGGGCGAAGAAGTCGGCGCCGGCGTCGATGTGGTCGGGGCGGGTGCCGAGCACCTCGGCCCAGATGCCGGCCAGGAGCGTCTCGGTCGGGGTGCGCGGCGGCGCCGCGGCGGGCGCGGTGGCGTCGGACGCCTCCTCCCGCTGCGGCGCCATGGCGTCGGCGAGGGCGGCGGGGTCGTCGGCCAGGGGCAGGTCGGGGCGGTCCAGGAGGCGGCGCAGGACCCCGGCGACGTCGGTGCGGAAGGTCTCGACGGTGGCGGTGTCGTACAGGTCGCGGTCGAAGGCGCAGTGGGTGGGCCCGTCGGGGGTGAGGGTGAGCACGAGGTCGCGGTCGGCGAGGTCGCGGGCGAGACCGGGCGGGGGTGTGGCGCCGGGCTCGGTCAGCACGACGACGGCGACACCCGCGTCCTGTCCGGGCGCACTCGCCGCGGCCAGTTCGGCGTCGACGCCGGCCAGGGTGACGACGGCGGCGAGGGGCTGCGCCACGTCGACGCACGCGCCGCGCGGCTCGGGGCCGGCCTCCGGGTCGGCGACGACGAGCGGGACGCGGGGCACGCGGCCCCGCTCGGCGAGGACGGCGGCGACCGCGGCTACGGCGACGGCGGTGGGCGAGGCACCGTTCTGCGCGGCGGTCTTGGCGAGCAGGCCGGGCTCGGGCGCCTCCCCGCCGGTCGTCTCGCGCAGGTACTGGGGCACCGGCGGCCGGGGCCGGTCGCAGGGCAGGCTCACCCGGGTGCGGCGCGCGGAGTCAGCGGGCATCGTCGGTCGTCTCCTTCCGGATCACCGTGCGGCCCAGGACGAGCACGTCCAGGTTGGAGCGCAGGAAGGTGCGCAGGGCCTCCTGCGGGGTGGCGATGACGGGCTGCGCCTTGAGGTTGAAGGAGGTGTTGAGGACGACGGGCGTCCCGGTGCGCCGCCCGAACGCGCCGATCAGCTCCCAGAAGCGGCGGTTGGCGCCGGCCCGTACGGTCTGCACGCGGGCGGTGCCGTCGACGTGGGTGACGGCCCCCAGTCCGGCGCGGTGCTCGGCGCGGGTGCTGGTGACGAAGAGCATGTGGGCGTAGCGGTCCTCGGTGCCGGGCTCGATGTCGAAGTAGTCGGCGGCGTCCTCGGCGCGTACGGCGGGGGCGAAGGGGCGGAAGCTCTCGCGTTCCTTGACCACGGCGTTGATCCGGTCCCGCATGTTCTCCTGGCGGGGGTCGGCGAGGATGCTGCGGTGGCCCAGGGCGCGCGGGCCGAACTCCATGCGCCCCTGGAACCAGGCGACGATGCGGCCCTCCTCCAGCAGTCCGGCCACGTGGTCGGCGAGTCGGCGGTCGGCCTCTTCCGCGTCGGCGTCGGTGCCGACGTGCTCGACGACGCAGCCGGCGGGGGTGCCGGCGGCCGCGGCCAGTTCCTCGTCGGTGAAGCCGGGCCCCCAGTAGGGCATGCTCATGCGGCCGGCCTTGGCGGCGGCCGTCGCGTCGGCCTGGAGGGCGGCGCCCAGCGCGCTGCCGTCGTCGGCGGCGGCGGGCTGCACGAAGACGTCGTCGAACAGGCGGGTGCGGGTGACCAGTCCGTTGGCCGAGCAGTTCAGCGCGACACCGCCGGCCAGGCACAGGCGGCTCTCGCCGGTCCGCTCGCGGGCGTCGCGCAGCACGTGCAGCAGGGTGTTCTCGATGGTCGCCTGGAGCGCGGCGGCGATGTCGATGTGCTCGCGGCGCACCTCGGTGCCCGGCTCGCGGGCCGGGCCGAGGCGCTCGGCCAGCTCCCGCAGGGCGCCCGCGTGGGTCTCGTGCTCCTCGGCGGTGCGGTCGCGGGCCAGCAGCGGCACGCTGTAGGCGCCGTGCTCGCGCGGCTGGACGAATTCGGCGAAGGTGTCGTAGTAGCGCCGCGGGTCGCCGAAGGGGGCCAGGCCCATCACCTTGTACTCGTCCATGAACGGCACGAAGCCGAGGTGGTGGGTGAGCAGCGCGTAGAGGATGCCGACGGAGTGCATGGCGGGCACGGTGGAGACGGGTTCGAGGCGGTCGCCGGTGCCGAGGAAGACGCTCAGGCTCTCGGTCTCGCCCATGCCGTCGTTGACGACGACGAGGGACCGGTCGAAGCCGCTCGGGTAGAAGGCGCTGGCGGCGTGGGCCAGGTGGTGCGGGACGGGGGTGAAGGCGTCGTCCCAGGACCGGCCCGGCAGGAACTCCCGCGCCCAGCCCAGCTGCGCCTGCCGGGAGTGCACCAGACGGTGGCGCTCCGCGGCGAGGCCGCCCGTGCTGTCCGCGCCGTCCGCCGGGAGCCCGGCCGGCGGGCCGTAGGCGAAGCCGTGCGCCAGCCGGTCGATGTCGTCGAGCTTCAGGCCGCCCTCGGCCAGGCAGTACCGGATCGCGTTCACGGGAAAGGCGCCCGTGGTCTTCTCCCCGGTGAACCGTTCCTCCGCAGCGGCCGCGATGATCTCGCCGTCCACCACGAGGGCCGCGGCCGACTCGTAGCCCTGCGCGAAGCGGTGGATCCGCGGGTCCGCGCCGGGGAGGGCCCGCCGCTTGAAATCCGTTCCGTTGTGCATTCCGCTGTAGCCAAGGATTCGCATCTCGTGTCCACTTTCGCGGTCGTCGGCAGGTCGTCTACGCCCCCCGACACTAGGCGGTGCGACGCCGTATTCCCCCCGCCGCAGGAATAACTTCCGACCTCGACCTTCGTACAGGAAGAAGACTGGACTTTCGGACCAGGCCCTGTCGTTGACCTATTCCGGCGGTGAATCCTAGGCTGGCCGCGGATCGCTGCCGACGCGTGATGAATGCCGGACTAATCAGCCTTCGGGAATGCCACGGAAATATCGGCGAACAAATGCGAGGACTTTTCACATGTGCGGAATTGCAGGCGCGTTCGCGCTCGACGGGGCCGCCCCGCACCCCGGCCATGTGGCCGCGATGGCGGCCGAGCTGGCCCACCGCGGGCCCGACTCCGCGGGTTCGTTCGCCGACGGGCCGGTGGCCCTGGGCTTCCGGCGGCTCGCCCTGATCGACCCGGAGGGCGGCCGGCAGCCGCACACCAACGCGGACGGCTCCGTGGTCTCGGTGTGCAACGGCGAGATCTTCAACCACCGTGCGCTGCGTGACCGGTTGCGGCGCGCGGGCCACCGGTTCCGGTCGCGCTGCGACACCGAGGTCCTGGTCCACCTGTACGAGGAGTACGGACCGGACCTGGTCGACCACCTCGACGGGCAGTTCGCGTTCGCCCTGTACGACCGGCACGAGCGGCGGCTGCTGCTGTGCCGCGACCGCTGCGGTGTCATCCCGCTGTTCCACACCCGGGCCGACGGGCATCTGGTGTTCGCCTCGGAGATCAAGGGCCTGCTGCGCTACCCGGGGGTGGCGCGCCGGGTGGACCTGGGCGGCCTGGACCAGGTGCTGTCGCTGCCCGGCCTGGTCAGCCCGCGCACCCTGTTCGAGGGCATCGCGTCCGTGGCGCCGGGCGAGCTGATCACCGTCGACCCGTCCGGGGTCACCACGCGGCGGTACTGGGACCTGGACTACCCGATGGCGGCGGACCTCGACCACGCCGCCGACGCCGGCACCGACGATGACGGGATCGCCCTCGACCACCACGCCGGGCAGGTGCGCCGGCTCCTGGAGGAGTCGGTCGAGGCGCGGCTCGACTCCGACCTGCCCGTCGGGTTCTACCTGAGCGGCGGCCTGGACTCCAGCCTGATCGGGGGCCTGATGGCCGGGGCCCGCCCCGAGCACGCCTGGCCCAGCTACTCCGTGACCTTCCCCGGCGGCGCCTTCGACGAGGCCGGGCACCAGCGGCTGGTGGCCGGCAAGCTCGGCACCCGCCACCACGAGGTGCGCCTGGACGAGCGGATCGCGGCCGACACCCTGCGCACCATGGTGCGGCACGCCGAGACCCCGGTCCGCGAGTCCTACAACGTGTGCTCCTACCTGCTGTCGCGCCGGGTGCGGGCGAGCGGGACGCGGGCCGTCCTGAGCGGCGAGGGCGCCGACGAGCTGTTCGGCGGCTACCCCGGCTACCGCTTCGACGCGGGCGGGCCGCCCGCCGGCGGCGGGTCCCCGTCCGGCCTGCTGGAGGAGCAGCTGGAACGGGAGGCCAACCACCGCATGTTCGGCCTGGACCTGCGCTACGAGCAGGACCAGGTGGCCGCCCTGGAACGGCGCAGGCCGCTGTACGCCCCCGACCTGGCGGCGGGCCTCGACACCTTCGCCGTCACCGCGCAGGCCCTGGTCGACCCGGCCCGCCTGACGGGCCGCCACCCCCTGCACCAGCGCTCCTACCTGGACTTCCGGCTCCGCCTCTCGGACCACCTGCTGGGCGATCACGGCGACCGGATGGCGCTGGCCAACTCCGTCGAGATGCGCTTCCCGTTCCTGGCCCGGGACGTCGTCGAGTACGCGACCCGTATCCCGCCGTCGCTGATGGTGCGCGGGGGCCGGGAGAAGGCGGTGCTGCACCGCGCCGCCGACGGCCTGGTGCCGCCGGAGGTGCTGCGCCGCCAGAAGTTCGGCTTCCGCGGGCACACCAGTACCGACCTGCTGGGCAGCGACTGGTTCGCCGAACTGCTCTCCCCGTCGGTGGTCCGCCGGCAGGGCTACTTCGACCCGGCCACGGTCAGCGCCCTCGTGGAGCGGCAACGCTCCGGGGCCCGCCAGGTCCATCCGCACCTGGACACCGACTACCTGATGGTCGCCGCCACCTTCGCCCTGTTCGTCGAGGAGTTCGAGCTGCCATGCCTGGGATGACGCACCCCGCGCAGGCCGGGCCGCGCCCCCGCCCGGCCACCGAGCCCGCCGCGCCCGCCGACACCAAGACCCTGCCGCTGGTCGGGGTGATCGGCGGGATGGGCCCGCTGGCCTCGGCCGAACTGCTGTCCACCATCTACCGGTTGGACCCCCCGCCCGTCGAGCAGCGGGCCCCGCGCGTGCTGCTGTGGTCCGACCCGGCCGTCGCGGACCGCACCCTGGCCATCAACGGCGGCCGGCTGGGCCCGGTGGCGCAGGCGCTGGAGCGGTCGGTGGGCCAACTCCTCGCGGCGGGCGCGCACCGGGTGGTCGTCGCGTGTGTCACCGCGCACCACGCCGTACGCCTGCTGCCGCCCGCGCTGACCTCGCGCTGCGTGTCCCTGGTCGACCTCGTCTTCGACGAGCTGGCCCGGCGCCCCGCCCGGCACCTGCTGCTGTGCACCGACGGCAGCCGCGCCAGCGGGGTCTTCACCGGCCACGAACGGTTCGCGCAGCTGCGCGAACGGATCGTGCTGCCCGACGCGGCGGACCAGGCCGCGCTGCACCAGGGCCTGTACCGGCTCAAGCGCGGCGGCGACGCGCACGACGCGATCCGCTTCCTGGAGCGGACACTGCCCCGCTACGGAGCGTCCTCGTTCATCGCGGGCTGCACCGAACTGCACCTGGTGACACGGGCGATCGAGGCCGCCGGACGGTCGGCGGCCCTGCCCAGCATCGACCCCATGGCCCTTGTGGCCCGACGGATCAGGGACGGAGTGCTATGACCGAGTCGACCATCCTGAGCACCTGGGCGCGGCAGGTCGTCCGGCTCGGCCCGGCGTGCGCCCTCGACACGGCCGACGGCCCGGTCGGCTACGCGGACCTCGCGGCCCGGGTCGCCGGGTACGAGGCACGCCTGACGACGGGTGGGAGCCCGGCGCCGCCGGTGCTGCTGATGTCGGCCGACCCGGTCGAGGTGATCGCCGCGATGCTCGGCTGCATGGCGGCGGGGCGGACCTTCGCCCCGGTGTCGGTGGCCACCCCGGCCGCCGTCCTGGCCGGCATCCTCGACGCGCTGCGACCGGGGACCGCGGTCGTCGACGCCGCGCACGTGGACGTCCTGCACGACGTCCGGCACGCGGCGACGGCCGCCGCCCCGGTCGAGACGCTGTGCCCGCAGGACGTGGTGTCCGGCGACGCGTCGGCCGACCGCTGGGCCGACGCCACCGTCGCCGACCACGGGTACGTGTGCTTCACCTCCGGCACCACGGGCCGGCCCAAGGGCATCCGGGGCAGCCTGCGCGCCGTCCGGCACTTCGTCGACTGGGAACGCACCGAGTTCGGGGTGGGGACCGGCACCCGGGTCTCCCAGCTGACCTCCCCCGGTTTCGACGCCTTCCTGCGCGACGCGTTCGTGCCGCTGTGCGCGGGCGGGACCGTCTGCGTGCCGCCGGGAGCGACGCCGCCGGTCGGGGACGGCCTGGCGCGGTGGCTGGCGGCGGCCCGCGTGGAGATCGCGCACTGCGTCCCGACGGTGTTCCGCACGCTGCGCGCCGCGCGCGACGTCGCGGACCGGCTGCCGGCGCTGCGGGCGGTCCTCCTGGCGGGCGAGCCGCTGCACGCCGCCGACGTGGCGTGGTGGCGCGGGTCGTTCGGCGACCGTGCCGCGCTGGTGAACCTGTACGGCCCCTCCGAGACGACCATGACGAAGTTCTTCCGCCGTACCACCGCGGACGACGCGCACGCCCGGCCGGTGCCGGTGGGCCGGCCGCTGCCCGGGGTGTCCTTCCGGGTGCTCGGGGCGGGTGGCATCGGTGAGATCGAGATCGAGACGCCGTTCCCGCTGCCGGGCTATCTCGGGGACGAGCCCGGCGGCTTCGACGCCGATGGCCGCCGTTTCCGCACCGGTGACCTGGGCCGGGTCCGCGCCGACGGCGAACTGGAGGTGCTCGGGCGGCGTGACGGCCTGGTGAAGGTCAACGGCGCACGGGTCGAACTCGGCGAGGTGGAAGGCGCCCTGCGGCTCCACGAGGACGTACGGGACGTCGTCGCCGCGGCCGTGGAGCACGAGGAAGGCACCGTCCTGGCCGCCTATCACGTCGGTGACGCCGCGGAGGCGGACCTGCGGGCACACGCCCGGCGCCTGCTGACGCCCGCCGCCGTGCCCACCGTGTTCGTCCCCATGGCGGAGATCCCCCGCACCCTCAACGGCAAGGCCGACCGGCGCCGGCTGCCCCGGCCCGGCGCGGGCCCGGTGAGCGGGAGCGCGCCGCGGGACGGCCTGGAGCGGGACATCATGGCGATCTGGGCCGAGCTGCTGGGCCTGGCGGCCATCGGCCGCGACGACGACTTCGTCCGCCTCGGCGGCGACTCCCTGGCCACGGCCCGCCTCCTGGACCGCCTGCGCACCCGGCACGGCGTGGAGATCCCCCTCCGCACCTTCCTGTCGGCCCCGACGGTGGCGGGCCTGGCGGCGACGGTGACGGCTCTGAGGGCGACGGTGGCAGTGGGGAGTGTGTCCGCCGGGAACGAGGCGGCGGTGCCGGGCGAACCGGCCGGGCGCACCCCGTCCGAGGGTGCCGCGGAAAGCGCCCCGTCCGGCTCCGAGCCGGTGCCGGCCGTGGTCGCTGCCGGGGAGGGCGGGCGATGAGCGGCGACGCGCCCGGGGACCGGTCGCGACCGGTGCCGCTCGTCACGGTCCGGCTGTCCGGCGCACTGGACACCGGCGCGCTCGCCGCGGCCGTCGCCGAGGCGCCCGGCGCCTCACTCGGGCCGGCTCCACGCGTCCTCGACCTGTCCCGGCTCGACGCGGCGCGGCAACGGCGGGTCGCCACCGACCTGGCCGCCGCACCGGGCCCCGGCGGGACGGCACACCTCATCCACGTAGGTGCGTCCGCGTGGGAGCTGACCCTGTTCACGCGTCCCGGCGGGGTGGACGCGTGGAGTCTCCCGGGGGCGCTCGCCGCGCTCGGGGACCGCTACACCCGCCGGGTGGAGGGGTCCCCCGCCCCGCCGGCCTCCCCCGGCGACACGACCGGGACCGCCGGGGCCGCGGCCCACTGGCGCCGCCTCCGCGAGGACCTGCCCACCCCGGCGACCCCGCCCGAGCCGCCCCGCGCGGCCGGCGGTCCGCCGGCCGCGACCTGGACCGTCGAGGACGGCGCCGAGTCGGCACGGCGGGCTGCGCGGGCGCTCGGCGCGACGCCCGACGCGGTCCTGCTCGCCGCGTTCGCCGCCGTACTGGGCCGCTACCTGGACACCGACGACCTGGCGGTCGCCGTACCGGCCGACCCCGCCCGGCGCCCCGGCGACCCCGGGCGTCCGGCCGGCCTGCCGCACAGCCTGCCCCTGCTCGTCCGGCTGCGTCCCGCCGAGGCATCGGCCTTCGACCGGCTGGTGGCCCGCGTCGAGGAGGGGTTCGCCGACACGCGGGCCCAGCACCCGATCTCCACGGCCGCGTTGAGCGAGGTGCTCGGTGCCCCGGTCGAGGAGGTGTGCCAGATCTCGTTCGGCCACGGCGAGGACCCCGACCCGCGTCTCGATCTGCCCGGCGTCACCGCCGCCCTCGACCCGGCCCCGCCCACCGCGCGCCACCGCCGCGCCGACCTCACCGCCGGCGCCGGGCGGGCGGTCCTGACCTGGCCCGCCGCCTGGCGGAGCGTCGCGTCCGGGGACCGGTTCGCCGCCCACCTCGCGGCCGTCCTGCGCGCGGTCGCCGCGAACCCCCGCGCCCTCCTCGACGGCATCGACCCGCCGGGCGTCCCCGACCCGCGGCCGTCCGCGCCCCGGCGCCCCGCGACCGACCCGGCGACGGGCGGCATCCACCAGCACGTACGCCGGTACGCCACGCTCACCCCGGACGCCGTCGCCGTACGACACGACAGGGACGGTCGGGAAGACGCCGTCACCTACCGGGAGTTGGACGCCTGGAGCGACCGCGTCGCGCACCGGCTGCGCGCGGCCGGCGCGGGTCCCGGCCGGTTCGTGGCGCTCCGGCTGCCCGGCGGCGCCGTCCAGGCGGCGGCACTGGTCGCGGTCGCCCGGACCGGCGCGGCCTTCGTCTGCCTCAACCCCGCCGATCCGCCCGACCGGATCGCCACGATCACCGCCGACGTCGGCCCGGTGTGCCTGCTGGCGGTCCCCGACGAGCACGAGACCCCCCGCATGCGGCAGGACCCGCAGAAGACGGGGGAGCACCCGCTCCGCACCGACCCGTCGACCGGGCTGCCGGTCGTGCCGGTGTCCCCCTGCCCGCCGGAACCGTCCGGGGGCACCCCCGTCCCGTTCGACCCCGCCCCGCCGCGCCCCGACGCCCCGCTGTGCCTGGTGCACACCTCCGGCTCGACGGGCCTGCCCAAGGGCATCGCGCTGGCGCACGCCGCGTTCGTGCAGTTCGCCGACTGGCAGCGGGAGACCTTCGCGCTCGGCCCGGGCAGCCGCGTCGCCCAGTGGGCGCCCTTCACCTACGACGCGGCCTACACCGAGGTGTTCGCCGCGCTGACCACGGGCGCCACTCTGTGCGTCCCTCCCGAGGGCGCCCGCCGCGACCCGCTCGCCGTGCTGCGCTGGCTGCGCCGGGAGCGGGTCACCCAGTTGCAGACCGTCCCCGCCTTCCTGCGACTGGTCCTGGAGGCACTCTCCGACGAGGCCGAGGCCACGGGGACCGCCGCCGCGCCCACCGCCCTGGAACACGTCCTGCTCGCGGGTGAGGTCCTGCCGCCCGACCTGGCCGCACGGTGGCACGGCAGCTGGCCCGACCCGCCCCGGCTGCACAATCTGTACGGGCCCACCGAATGCATCCTCGCCACCCACCGGCCGCTCAGTCCCGGCGAGGACCACCCGGACTCGGTGCCCGTCGGGCGGGCGATCCCCGGCCGGGACGTCCTCGTGCTCGACCGGCACCTGCGCCCCTGCCCGTCCGGCGTGACCGGCGACCTCCACCTGCGCAGCCCGTTCCTCGCCACGGCCTACCACCGCAGGCCCGTCGAGACGGCCCTCGCCCACCGCCCCGACCCGTGGCGGCCCGGCGGCACCCTCTACCGCACCGGCGACCTGGGCCGGCTGCTGCCCGACGGTGAACTGGCCTTCGCCGGGCGGGCCGACAACCAGGTCAAGGTGCGCGGCAACCGCGTCGAGCTGGAGGAGGTGGAGGCCGTGCTCGAACGGTTCCCCGCCGTCCGCGAGGGCGCGGTGGCCGCGCACTCCTACGGGCCGGGCGAGTGGCGCCTGGTCGGCTACGCGGCCGTCGAGGGCGGAGCGACCCCCGCCGACCTGCGCCGCCACCTGTCGTCCCTGCTGCCCGCCGCCGCCGTACCCGACCTCGTCGTCCTGCTCGACGCCCTGCCGCGCACCCGTACCGGCAAGCGTGACCGGGCGCGGCTGCCCCGGCCCCCGGCGTGGCCGGCCGCCTGAGGCCGGACCGTACGACATCCCACGGAGGTAACCATGCTCCTGAACGCCCGCCCGAGCCCCGCCCCGCACCCGCCGGCCCCCGGCGCCGGGCCGCGGGTCGACGCCGAACTCGCCCCGGGGCGCCCCCCGGTCGTCACCGCCCGGCCCGGCGGGCGCTCCCCCGCCGACTGGGTCGCGGAGCACCGCGCCGGACTCGACGCGCTCGTGCTGCGCCACGGCTGTGTCCTCGTGCGCGGCCTGCCCGTACGCGACCACGCCGGCGCGGCGGCCGTGAGCGGGGCCCTGATCGACCGCCCGGCCGGCGACCACGAGCCGTTCGCGCCGCGCCGGGCGCTCGCGGCGGCTCTGTGGTCGTCGAACGAGTGGCCCGCCGAACAGCCGATGTGCATGCACCACGAGTCGAGCTACGCACCCACGTTCCCGGGGCGGCTGGTGCACTGCTGCCTGGAGGCCCCCGACGAGGGCGGCGCCACGGCCCTCGCGGACGGCGCGGCCGTGCTGCGCGCGCTGCCGGCGTGGTTGCGCGCGCGGGCCGAGGCCACCGGCTGGGAGCTGACCCGCCACCACAACGGCATGGTCGGCGTGGACTGGCGGGAGGCGTTCGCGACGGACGACCGGGGCGCCGTGGAGCGGCACTGCGCCGCGCACGGCATCGACTGGCGGTGGTCGGGCGAGGACGGCCTGACGACACGCCGCCGCACGGCCGCGGTACTGCGCCACCCGGCCACCGGCGTCCCCGTCTGGTTCAACCAGCTGGCCTTCCTCAACGAGTGGACGATGGAACCGGGGGTCCGGTCCTTCCTGGTGGAGGAGTTCGGTGCGGACGGACTGCCGTACAACACCCGCTTCGGCGACGGCACACCGCTGGACCGGGTGACAGTCGACCTGATCAACGACGTGTACGCGGCCCACACCGTGCGCGAGCCGTGGCGCGCGGGCGACGTGCTGGTCGTGGACAACCTGCGTATGGCGCACAGCCGGGAGCCCTACCGGGGCCCGCGCGCCCTGACCGTCGCGTTCGGTGACCCGGTGGAGCGGCTGACCCGGGGCGGTGAACTGTGCCGGCCGAGCCCGGCGTGAGCGCGCGTCCGGCTCCGGACCGGCCCAGCCGTCGGCCGATCTTCGGGGTGTGGGCGGCGATGGCCGTGGCCAACACCGGCACCCGCGTGTCGGCCGTCGCGCTGCCCTGGTTCGTGCTGGTCACGACCGACAGCGCGGCCCTGACGGGCCTGGTGGCGTTCTGCGAACTGACCCCGTACGTGGCGGTGAAGGCGCTGTCCGGGCCGCTCGTCGACCGGATCGGGCCGCGCCGGGTGTCGCTGAGCACCGACGTGGTGAGCGCCCTGTCGGCGGCCTGCCTGGCCGCGCTGTCGGCCCTGGGACTGCTGCACTTCGGGCTGCTGCTGGCACTGGTCGCGCTGATCGGCGCGGCGCGCGGACCCGGCGACCTCGCCAAGGACGTCCTGATCCCGGAGGCCGCGCGGCGCTCGGGAGTGGCCCTGGAGCGGGCGACCGGCGTGGGCGGTGTCATCGAGAACGGCGCCCAGACGGTGGGCCCCGGCCTGGGCGGGGCGCTGATCGCGGTGTCCGGGCCGATGACCGGCGTCCTCGTCAACGCTGCCGCCTTCGCACTCGGTTCGGTGCTGATCACGATGTTCGTGCCGCGCGGTGACCCCGATGGGGCGGCGCCGGACGACACACACGACCCGGAGCGGCCGGGCTACTGGCGCAGCATGGGTGACGGCTTCCGGTGGCTGCGCGGCAATCCGCTGGTGCTCTCCGTCCTCCTCGTCGTCGGCCTGAGCAATCTGCTCGGGGCGGGCTGGAGCAGTGTGCTGCTGCCGGTGTGGGCGCGCTCCGGCCACGGCGGCCCGGCGGCGGTCGGTCTGCTGGGCACGGTCCTCGGGGCGTCCGCCGTGTGCGGCAGCCTGGTGGCGGCCACGATCGCCGAACGGCTGCCGCGCCGCTGGGTGTTCCTGGTGGGCTTCGTGCTCGCGGGCGCGCCGCGCTTCGTCGTCCTGGCCACGGGGGCGCCGCTGTGGGGGGCGGCCGTCGTGGTGGCGGTCGGGGGGTTCGGGGCGGGGTTCCTCAACCCGATCACCAGCGCGGTCATCTTCGAACGCATCCCGCGCGCGTTGCTGGGCCGGGTCGTGGCGACCGGCGACTCACTGGCCTGGGCGGGCATCCCGGCGGGAGTGGCGCTGGCCGGGGTCCTGGTCGGCGCGGCCGGCCTGGTACCGGTCCTGCTGGGGGCGGGTGCGCTCTCCTTCGGGGCGACGGTACTGCCGTTCCTGCGCCCGGAGTGGAAGCAACTGGATCGCGCCCGGCCCGCCGCACCGCCCGGCCCGGAGGCCGGCGCGCGGAGCGGTCCGGAGACCCGCCGGGCCTCCCCCGAGGACGCCGCGCGTGAGGACGCCGCGCGACCGGCGTCCGGTCAGGGGGCCGTGACCGCCGGCGGGTCGTCCGCGAGCAGCGCCCGTACGTGACGCAGCGGGCGGTAGCCGTAGTGGCCGCCGCGTTCCGGCCGCTCGCCCCTGTCGACCTGGAGGAGGCAGGCGTCGGCGAGATCGGCGAGGAGTCCGACGTCGGCCGCGTCGGTGAGTCCGGCCAGCACGTCGCCGCCCGCGACGGGACCGCGGGCCAGGCGGCGCAGCAGCCGTTCGTGCGACGCGTCCAGCAGGTCCAGGCTCCACCGCAGGCCGGCCCCGGCGCTGCGCTGGTGCTCCGGGGCCGCCGGGTCGTCGCAGCCGAGCAGGCGGGGTGCCCGGTCGTCCGTCAGGAGCAGGTCGAGGGAGACCGTCCGCAGCCGCCGCGCGGCGAACTCGATGAGCCGTGGCAGCCCGTCCAGCAGGCCGACCAGGGCGGCCAGCCGTTCCCCGCACCCGGACAGGTCCAGTTCGGGGCAGGCGTCGGCGGCCCGGCTGCGCAGCAGTTCCACCCCGGTGTCGCCGTCCAGCGGCGCGACCTCGTACAGGGACGCGCCGATCAGTCCGGGCGGACGGCGGGCCGTCACCAGCACGTGGGCCCGCGGCAGGCGCGCCAGCAGCCGGTCGACCAGCCGTGCCGTGGTCAGCGGCAGGTGCTCGGTGTCGTCCAGGACCACGACGAGCCGGTGTGGGCCGCCCTCGGCGAGGCGGGTGCCCAGGACCCGGGCGACGGCCTCGCCGGCCAGGCGCAGCGCCTCGCCGGGGCCCGTCTCGTGTTCGCGCGGCACCCGCCCCAGACCGACCACCGCCACGCCCTCGTCCAGCCGGCGCCCGGCCTCCTCGGCGGCGGCCAGCGCCACCCGGGACTTGCCGGCCCCGCCCATGCCGGTGACCACCACGACCTGCTGGTCCCGCAGGCGCCGGCCCAGTTCGGCGATCTCGGCGTCCCGCCCGAGCAGGGACGAGCGCGGGGGACGACCGCCGCGCCACACCCCCGGCTCGGGACCGAGCACTTTCAGCCAATCCGTGGCCATACCAACCGGTGTGGCCAGGTCGTCCACCGCGGCGGTGTGCAGCCGCTCCTTCAGTTCCGGGTCGAGGACGTCCAGCAGCATCTCCACCGAGCTGCGGCGGGGCCGGCGAATGGCGCCGCGCTCGAAATTCCGGATCGTGCGGACACTGATGCCGGAGGAGTCCGACAGCTCTTCCTGGGTCAGGCCGCTCCGCAGCCGCAGACGCAGCAACAGATTCTCCGTCATGGCGTTCCCCCTCGGGACAGGGAGCACTTCGCACGGCGCGGCGCTCACCGGATGGGACATGGCCACAGCCTCCGGCGGGCGGTTCCTGATCCGGTCCCGCTGGTGTACCGCCGGCCCGGTGCCGCGTCTATGCTTCGGGCGGATCATGCGGGCTCTGTGCCCAAGACCCGGTTGGAGGTGGGCCGTTCATGGCGACTCCTGAAGGCGTGTCCGCGGCCACGGCGCCCGGTCCCGCGCCGAGCTTCCGCATCCTCGGTCCCCTGGAGTGCTGGTCCGGCGCGCGCCGTCTCGAACTCGGCGGCCCGATCTCACGCCGTGTCCTCGCCGTGCTCCTGCTGGAGCCGGGGCGGCTGCTCACGGTGCCCCGGCTGGTGGACGCCGCCTGGCCGGACGACCCGCCGGCGACCGCCGCGCACCAGATCCGCAAGGCCATCAGCGAGCTGCGCCGGCGCATCCCGGGCGGTGCCGGGGTCCTGGTCACCGACGGTCCCGGCTACGCGATCGTCAAGGACGCCGAGCTGGACGCGACCCGGTTCGCGGACCTGGTCCGCCAGGGCGGGGAGGCCGCCCGGCGGGGCGCCCGCGAGGAGGCCGCC
The DNA here is from genome assembly GCF_043202555.1 of Streptomyces sp. NPDC048182. Classification (NCBI taxonomy): domain Bacteria; kingdom Bacillati; phylum Actinomycetota; class Actinomycetes; order Kitasatosporales; family Streptomycetaceae; genus Streptomyces; species Streptomyces sp. NPDC048182. Next base: position 20,941 of record NZ_JBIDAQ010000017.1, read on the forward strand.
GGCCTGCTGGGCGAGGCGCTCGCGCTGCGGCGCGGCCCGATTCTGGCCGGGATCACCGACGGCGTCGTCGGGTCGGTCGCCCGGACCATGGAGGAACGTTACCTCTCGGTGGTGGAGGACTACTTCGACCTGCGTCTTGCCTGCGGTCAGGGCGCCGGGCTCGTCGGTGAGCTGCGCGAGCACAGCGGCCGGCACCCGCTGCGCGAGAAGCTGTGCGGCCAGCTCATGCGGGCGCTGTCGGGCGCGGGCAGACGGGCGGAGGCGCTCACCGAGTACGAGCGGCTGCGCCGGGCGCTGGTCGAGGAGCTGGGCGTGGACCCCGACCCGCAACTCGCCGCGCTGCACGGCAGAATCCTCGCCGAGCGCGCCGATCCGGGCCGGTTACCGCCGGACGACCCGGACCACGCGGCCGGCCACGGCGCGCGGCCCCGCGCACGGCCGGAGGCACCGCCGGGCCGGGCGGGCGGTGCCGGAACCGGGGGCGGGGCAGCGGGGGCTGCCGCGCCGGAGGCGGGCGTACCGGGAATCGCCGTATCGGGTGCGGCAGTCGGGGGCGACGCCATACTCGGGGCCGGGGTGCCGGGAACCCTTGCGCCAGGGGTCGCCCCACCCGCACTCCCCGTCCTGGAAGTCACCGTGCCGGAGGCCCAGGTGCTGGAGGTCACCACCACCGAGGTCCCGGCACCGGCAGCGGCCCCCGCACCGTCCCCGGTGCCCCGTACGCTTCCGCTCGATCTCGCCGACTTCGTCGGCCGGACCAAGGAGCTGGACCGGCTCCTGGACGCCGCCCGGCCGGACGGGACGGGCTCGCGGGTCATCGCCATCGACGGGATGGGCGGCACCGGCAAGACCTGCCTGGCGGTGCACGCCGCGCACCTGCTGGCCGCCGCCTACCCCGACGGCCAGCTGTACCTCAACCTGCGCGGTTTCTCGCAGGACGAGCAGCCGGTCACCCTCAACGCGGCGCTGGAGCTGCTCCTGCGCTCGTTCGGCGTCCCCCCCGACCGGGTGCCTGACAACGTAGTCGACAAGGAACTGCTGTGGCGTTCGGTCCTCGCCGGGCGCCGCGTCCTGCTCCTGCTCGACAACATCGGCGTCGACACGACGATGGTGGAGCGTCTGCTGCCGACCGCCCCGGGCTGTCTGGTCCTGGTCACCAGCCGGGCCCGGCTGGTCGAACTGGACGGCGCCGACTGGCTCTCCCTCGACGTGCTGGAGCCGCGCGAGAGCCTGCAACTGGTCGCCCGGCTGCTCGGCCGGGAGCGGGTGGCGGCCGAGGAGGAGGCCAGCCGCGAGCTGACCCGGCTCTGCGACCACATGCCGCTCGCGCTGCGCATCGCGACGGCCCGGCTGCGCAACCGCCGAATGTGGACGCTGGGTTACCTGGTGGAGCGGCTGCGCGACGAGAACCACAAGCTGAGCGAGTTGAACTCGGGGCGCCGCGGGGTGGCCCCGACGCTGCGGCTGTCGTACCAGGTGCTGTCGGAGGAGTGCCGGCGCGCCTTCCGCGCCCTCGCGTTCCACCCCGGACCCGAGTTCGACGTCCACTCGGCGGCCGCCGTCCTCGGGCAGGACGACCGGAGCACCGAGGAGCAGCTGGAGCACCTGCTCGACGCGCACCTGCTCCAGCAGTCCGAGGCCGGCCGGTACGTCTACCACGATCTGGTGCGCAGCTACGCACGTGGCCTGTGCCGGGACCCGGCGGCCGAGGCGGAGCAGGCGGTGTCCTCGCAGCGCCTGCTCGACTACTACCTCGCCGCCACGGAGGCCGCCTGCGACGTGCTGTATCCCGGGCGCAGCCGCCGCCCCACCGGCCTGGAGCTGCCGACGCTGCGCCAGGGGGCGCTGGTCCGCCCGGAGAGCGCGCGGGCCTGGTTCGCGAAGGAGCACACCGCGCTGGCCAACGTGATCGCTTCGGCGAACTCGGGCGGCCGGTGGCGGCACGCCGTGTGCCTGAGCCGCAACTTCGCGTTCTACCTCAACTCCGTCGGCGCGCTGGAGGAGTTCGCGGAGTTCACCCGGATCGCGGCGCACTGCGCCCGCGAACTGGGTGACGCGCCGCTGCTGAGCGTGAGTCTGGCCAACCTCGGGGTCGCCTGCTGGAAGCTGGGCCGTTTCGCCGAGGGCATCGAGGCGGCGACGGAGGGCATGAACCTGGCCCTCCAGATCGAGGACTGGCACACCGAGGCGCACACCCGGGGCACGCTCGGGCTGTGCGAGAGCCTGCGCGGCCGCTTCCCGCAGGCCTTGGACCACCTGCTGCGGGCGGAGGCCCTGGAGCGGCGCCTGGAGAGCCCGCGCGCCCTGGCCGACACCCTCAGCGCGCTGAGCACCCTCTACGAGCAGTGGGGCCGCTACGGGGAGGCCGCCGAGGCGGCGCAGAGCGCGGTCGTCCTGCTGGGCGGGCTGGGACGGCACGAGAGCGCGCTGTCGATCCGGACGGACCTGGCGCTCGCCCGGATCGGCCTGCGCGACCTGGACGGTGCGCGGGAGTCCCTGGCCGAGGCGCGCGGCCTGTGCGAGGAGCGCAACGAGCCCGGACTCATGGCCCTGGCCCTGGCCCTGTCGGCGGAGGCCGGCTACTGCGCGGGGCGGCCGGAGGCAGCCGAGGAGGCCGACCGGCTGACCGAGCGGGCCCGCCAGGAGGTGGAGCGGAGCAGGTCGCCGCTGCGCCAGGCCAAGGCGCGCAATGTCCTGGGCCGCCTGTTGCACGGGCGCGGGCTGCACGCGGAGGCGATGCGCCAGCACACCGCCGCCCACCGGGCGGCCGTCGCGGTCGGCTTCCGGGCCGAGGAGGCCTACGCCTGCGCGGGCATGGCGGTGGCGGCCGACGCGCTCGGTGAGGCCGCCGCCGCCGCGGCGCACCGCGCCGCCGCCGAGGAGGTGTTCGCGGAGCTGGGCGTGCCCGCCGAGCTGCGCCGCCGGGCGCCGGAGCCGGTCAGCTGGTCGCCGGGTCCGTGATGCCGCCCGTGGGGACCTTGTCGTCGGCGGTGACCCGGGTGGGCGCGGCGGGGCCGTGGCCCGCTCCGTGCGACGCCATGGCCGCGAGCGTCACGAGGACGGCGACGGCCAGGAGGACGGCGAAGTGGCGAAGGGCGGTGACCGGCGTGCGCTGCATGGGGGAACTCCCGGATGGTGGAGGGCTGTTCTTCCGACGGCTCCGACGTTCGCCGGGCCCGTTCCCGAAGCTGTCCCGTGCCGTTCCCGCTCGCCGGACGCCGACCGGGAACCGGGCGCGTACGCAGGTCAGAGCCCCCGCAGGCGGCAGCGGAGAATTCTGGTGCCGGACGAGGAGAGCAGCACCTCGGTGAGAGCGGGCCCGGCCTGGTGGCCCATCAGGTCCAGGTGCGCGCGGACGGTGGTGTGGAGTTCCGCCCGTTCCGCCGTGCCGAGCGGGGGCGGGTCGGCGTCCGGGGCCGCCCCGTCGGCCGACGCCTGCCGGATGCGGACGATCTCGTGCATCCCGTCGGTCGTCATCGTCTCCACTGCGAACATCGCCTGGACTCCTCGTTCTCGTGCGCGGGAGGCACCGCGGCGCACCGGCCCGGCGCGCGCCGCGCGCCCGTGCGCGCAGCTCCTGAAACCGCCCCGCTCGTCCCCGATCGTCGGCTCCGGCGTTCGCCCCGCACCAGGCAACCGGGCGGCAAGACGCCGGTAAGCGGCCCGTACCTGCGAGAGGAAGCAGCTTTCCCTCAGGAGCAGCAGCGATACCCATCGGCCCTCGCCTCGACCTCGTCGTGGTACGCGTGATCCGCGCACCACGGGACGCCGTCCGGCGGGCGTGGACCGACCCGGCCCGCTGGTGCGTTCGTGACCAGCATGAGCGACGACGGCCGAGCCCTCCCGAGGTCACGTTCACCGAGCATCCCGAGGGCACCGACCACCGAGCGGTCGTGCGACACGGCGATCCGGCCGATCGTGACCGCCACGAAGGGCTCGGCTTCTCCGCCGGTCGGGGATCGGTGACCGAGGCCCTCGCGGCTCTCGTGGAGAAGGAGGCGAATAGACGCGACCGGAGAACTTCGGAAGTCGAACGGTCTTTGACCGGCCGTTTGCGGGGCCGTCGAACGCCGCGTCGGGGGCCGGGACCGGCGGCGCTCCACCGGACGGCCGTATCCCTGCTTGCCGGTAGGGCGTCTCCTGTGCATGTCAATCAGGTGGAGCGGCCGCAGGCCCGGCGGACCCTCTCCTCCATGAGCGGGCAAAGGGGGCGCCTCGAACCTTGACTCCGCTTTGGTCCAGACCAACTATGGTCTGGACCAACCGCCCCGGCCGGGCCGCGCAGCACGACAGCTCCACCCCCACTACCTGTCGTTCGCTATCCGGGAGTACCCGATGACACGTCCGAGACCCGTACGCGCCCTGCTCACCGGCCTGGCCACGCTGACCGCCGCCGCGGGGCTCGCCCTGGGCACCGGAGGCAGCGCGCAGGCGGCGACCCCGCTTCCCGCGCACGTCTTCGCGCCCTACTTCGAGGCGTACAACGGCGACAGCCCCGCCGCCCTCGCCCAGGCGTCCGGCGCCAAGTACCTGACCATGGCGTTCCTCCAGACCGAGAAGAAGGGCTCCTGCACCCCCTACTGGAACGGCGAGACCAGCACCCCGGTGAGCGCCTCCGTCTTCGGCGCCGACTTCACCACCATCCGCTCACGCGGAGGCGACGTGATCCCCTCGCTCGGCGGGTACGCCGCCGACAACGGCGGCACCGAGATCGCCGACAGCTGCACCGACGTCGACGCCATCGCCGCCGCCTACGAGAAGATCATCACCACGTACGACGTCCCCCGGCTCGACATGGACATCGAGGACAACTCGCTGACGAACACCGCCGGGATCAACCGCCGCAACCAGGCGATCAAGAAGGTCCAGGACTGGGCCGCCGCGAACGGGCGTTCCGTGCAGTTCTCCTACACGCTGCCGACCACGACCACGGGCCTGGCGGGCAGCGGGCTCGCCGTGCTGCGCAGCGCCAAGAACGCGGGCGCCCGGGTGGACGTCGTCAACCTGATGACCTTCGACTACTACGACGGCGCCACCCACCACATGGCCACCGACACCCAGACGGCCGCGAGCGGCCTGCACGACCAGCTCGCCACGCTGTACCCGGACCGGTCGGACACCCAGCTGTGGAACATGATCGGCGTCACCGAGATGCCCGGCGTCGACGACTACGGCCCGGCGGAGACCTTCACCACCGCCGACGCGACCGCGGTCTACGACTGGGCGGTCGCCAAGGGCATCAACACCCTGTCCTTCTGGGCGCTCCAGCGCGACAACGGCGGCTGCCCCGGTGGCGCCGCCTCCGACTACTGCTCCGGCATCGCCCAGGACACCTGGTACTTCACCCACACCTTCGCGCCCTTCACCGGTGGGACGACGCCGCCGCCGGCCAACGACTTCGCCGTGGCCCTCTCCCCCACCACCGCCTCCGTCGACCCGGGCGGCTCGGCGACGGCGACCGTGAGGACCTCGGTCGCCTCGGGCAGCGCCCAGAGCGTGGCCCTGACGGTCAGCGGCGCCCCCGCCGGAGTGACCGCCACCGTCAGCCCCACCTCGGTCACCGCGGGCGGCAGCGCCACGCTGACCGTGAAGTCCGCCGCGTCCACCACGCCCGGCAGCTACCCGCTGACCGTCACCGGGACGGCCGGCTCGACCCGGCACAGCGCCACGTTCACCCTGAACGTGAAGGGACAGGGCGGCGGCTCGGTCCTGGTCAACGGCGACTTCGAGACCGGCTCGCTCGCTCCCTGGGCCTGTGACAGCGGCGCGGTCCCGGTGACCTCGCCCGCGCACAGCGGCGGCCACGCGCTGAAGGCGACGCCCTCGGCCTCGGGAACCGGCCAGTGCGCCCAGACCCTCACCCTGAAGCCCAACACCGCCTACACACTGACCGGCTGGGCGCAGGGACCGTACGCCTACCTGGGCGTCAGCGGCGGTGCGAACGCCAGCACCTGGGCCTCGCCGGCGGCGTGGCAGAAGCTGACGGTGCCGTTCACCACCGGCGCGTCGGGCACCGTGACGGTGTACGTGCACGGCTGGTACGGGCAGGCCGCGGCGTACTTCGACGACCTGAGCGTCGCCTGAGGCGGTCTCCCGGCGAGACGTCCCCGTCCTCCAACAGGCGGCCCGAGTCCGCGGAGCGCCGTCGCGGCGTGGCCCGGGCCGTGCTCAGGGCTCGGCCCGGCTCAGGAAAGCACTCCGGGCCGGGTTCGTGGTGTGCGGCAGGTAGATCGCGTGCAACGGGGCGAAGACGGGCGGCTCGAGAGCGAGGACTCGGACCCTGGCGCCCACGGCCGTCCCCGGCGCCGTGGTGACGAACGCGCAGTGGCGGGTGCCGATGACGGCCGTGAGGGGAGGTGTGCCCTGGCGGTCCGTGCGTTCGACCGATGGTTCGAAGCCGGCGTGGCGGCAGTGGTCGATGAGGAGGTCGGTATAGGGGGACCGGCCCGCGGCACCCCAGACCGCGAAGGTCTGGTCGGCGAGTTCGGACAGGGTCACGGTGCCACGAGCGGCGAGGGGGTGGTCGGAGGCGACCGCGATGTGGAGGCGCTGATGGCCGAGGGTCGTGCGGGCCAGCCCGTGCGCCGGTGTCATACCGCGGCACAGGCCGACGTCGAGGTCGCCCGCGAGCAGGGCGGCGGTCAGCTCCGAGGGGTAGCGCTGGTGGATCTCCGGGACGATGTCCGGATGCTCGTCGGTCACCGGGGCCACCAAGGTGACCAGCTCGTCCCCGGTGACAGCGGGGGTGTGCCCGATACGGAGGGACCGGGTCTCGCCGCGGCCCACCTGCCGGGCGCGGTGCAGGGCGGAGCGGCAGACGCCGATGATCACCCGCGCGTCCTCCAGCAGGGCCTGCCCGGCGGGGAGGACTGTGACGCCGGTCCGGTCGCGTTCCAGCAGCGGTACGCCGACTTCGCGCTCGAGGGCGCGAATGGAGGTGGACAGCGCCTGCTGGGACAGATGGAGCCGGGCTGCGGCGCGCGTGAGGCTGCCCTCCTCGGCCACGGCGATGAAGTGTTCGAGCTTGTTCAGGTCCAGCCGCACTCGGTGCCTCGCGAATCGACGATGGATGATGGACGATCCCGCCGGCCGGTGTGAGGGTGACGGCCTCGGCGCAGGCCGTCACCCTCACTTCCGGATCCACCGATGGGTCACCGGGTGGTGTAGCCGCCGTTGGGGAACATCGTCTGGCCCGTGAACCACCGGCCTTCCGTGGCCAGGAAGCGGATGATCGGGACGATGTCCTCGATGTGCGTGAGCTGGTTGCCCATGGCCTGCGACTTGTGGAACTCCACCCGCTCGGGCGTCTCCTGCCCGTAGAAGAAGGGCGTGTCCATGGGCCCGGGAGCCACGGTGTTCACGGAGATCCCGCGATCCGCGAACTCCTTGGCCGCCGCCCGGGTGAAGTGCTCCAGGGGCGCCTTGCCGCCGGCGTAGGTGGAGTAGCCGTCGGTGAAGGCGGCCAGCAGCGACGTACCCACGCTGATGATCTTCCCGTCGTCGTTCAGCCGCCGCCCGGCCTCCTGGATGAAGAAGTACGCCGCCTTGGCATTGATGCCGAACATGCGGTCGTACTCCTCCTCGGTGGTCTCCAGGATCGGCTTGCGCAGCACCATCCCCGTGGTGTTGACCGCGATGTCGACACCGCCGTAGGTGTCGACGGCCGCGTCGAAGAGCCTCCGCACATCGGAGACCCTTGTCAGGTCCCCCTGCACGGAGACGGCCTGTCCGCCCGCCTCCCGGATCTCCTTCACCGTCCGCTCGGCGTCGTCCTCGGAGGTGTGGTAGTGCACCACGATCTTCGCCCCGGCCTGCGAGAACGTCCTGCTGATCAGCCCGCCCAGGTTCTTCTCGCCACCCCCGATCACGGCGACCTTGTCCCGCAACGTGTGCGCGGCCATGTTCTTCACTCCCTCGGTGTCGTCGGCGATCGATGTGATCGACTCCGAGTACGAGCCTAGGCAGACATTCCGGGCATCGGGTAACAGAAGTTTCGCGTGACTCCACAAGCGGATTCGATACCCCGGCACGTTGTCGCGGGCCCGGCACGGCCCGGAGTCGGCGTGGCCCGCGATGCCGGGGATTCCGTCGGCCATCCGGGCCCGCTGTCCCCCGGAAGCGTCGCGAGCGGCGGACGGCTGCCTCATACCGCCAATGCCGTACGTCCGGTTCCGGACCCACGAGATCACACGGGGCACGCAAAGCTATGCACCGCGCCCGCCTGCAGGCCGACGCCATTGTCGACGGACCGCAGGACGCACCGTGGGACCGGTTCGCCACCCTCGACGACCCCGACGGCAACGGCATCGTCCTGGCCGGCCCCCCGGCCGAAGGGCGTGTGACCCACGGTCACGGCGGACGGCGTCGCGGATCCGGCGCCGGTCGTGCCGTACCTCCGCGCCCGCCGCCGAGGTGGCAGAAAGCAACGCGCATGACCCGTACGACGCGAGAATCGGAACAGCCGGGCCTCAGTGAGCTCGACCTGGCGATCGTCAACGTCCTGCAGACCTCGCCACGGCTTCCTCTCGACGCGGTGGCCCGCGAGGTGGGCAGCACTCCCTCGACCGTGGGACGCCGCTGGAAGCGACTGGAGGACGAGGGCTGGGCCTGGGTGACGTGCTATCCGGCGGCGGCCACCGTCGCGCTCGCTTTCCTCGACGTGGACTGCGCACCGGGCAGCCTGGAGCGGGTGACCTCCGCGCTCGCCGCGCTGCCGTGCGCCGTGACGATCGAACGCACGGCTGGTCCGCGCCCGCTGACCGTGCTGGCCGCGGGTCGGGACCACGCGTCGCTGGCACGGAGCATCGACGAGGACGTCGTCCCCCTGCCCGGGGCCACCGCGGTCGGCGTCAGCCTGCTCACCCGGCTCTACCTGGACGGGGCGCACTGGACGCTGCGTTCCCTGCCCCGCGACCAGATCCACCGTCTGCGCTCCGCACCGCCGCCCCCGCCCGCGGCCGAGCCGGCGGACGCGCTCGACCAGGAGTTGATCACCATCCTGACGAGGGACGGCCGCCGATCCCTGGCCCGGCCGGCCGCCGATCTGGGTGTCGGCGCGCCGACGGTACGCCGGCACCTGGACCGGCTGACGTCCACCGACGCCCGGTTGCGGCTGAACGCCGCCGGCGGGTCGATCGACGACGTGGCAGGCGCACTCGCCGCGCTGCCGGAGACACGGCTGGTCGCCGCCGCGACCGGCGGCCACAACCTCCTCGCGACGCTGTGGCTGCGCCATCCGCACGATGCCCACCGGATCGAGCGCTCCTTGACGGACCGTTTCCCCGGCCTCGCGGTCACCGAACGCACGGTGGCCCTGTACACGCCTAAGCGGCTGGGTCGGATGCTGCGGACCGACGGGCGTACGTACGGGTACGTGCCGCCTCCGGCGCATCAAGAGCCGGAAGCGGCACGTACCCGTTCCTTCATCCCCCGATGACCGCCGACGGCGGCCGCAACGGCCCTTCCGCCTCCTCGACGAGCCGGGCCGCCGCCAGCAGCCGGTCCTCCCTGTGGTGCGGGGCGACGAGTTGGACGGAGCAGGGCAGGCCGTCGGGCGCGAGACCCGCGGGAACGCTCATGGCCGGGTGCCCGGTGTCGTTGAAGACCGAGGTGAAAGCGATCGGCAACGTGCCCTCCCGTACGGCTTTCAAGGTGTCGGGCCCTTCGGCGGGCCAGGCGGTGGTCGGCACGGTCGGCAGGAGCAGCAGGTCGTGGCGGTCGAAGAGGTCCGCCGTCCACTGGTCGAGCCGGGAGCGGTGCGCCCAGTGCGCGGCGGCCTCCTCGGGCGTGAGCCCGCTGCCCTCGTCGAGGAGCCGCACGAACCACGGCTCGAAGTCGTGGCGCCGGGCGGCGAGTTCGTCGGCGAGGCCGAGGTAGCGGTTAAAGGCGAGGAGCTTCTGCCGCAGCTGGAACGGGCGCGGGTAGGTCTCGGCGTCCGGGAGGACGGCGCCGTCCTCGCGCACCGTGTGGCCCTCGCCGCGCAGCAGCGCCGCCACCCGCTCCAGGGCGTCGAGCATCTCCGGACGTGGCCTGGCCACGCCCAGCGTGGTCAGGACGCCGACGCGCAGGGCGGGCAGCGGTGTGTCGAGCGCGGTCACATACGAGCCGGTCGGCGCGGGGAGCGAGAACGGGTCGCAGGGATGGTGGCCGGCCGCGACGTCCAGGTGCAGGGCGGTGTCGCGGACGGTGCGGGCCATGCCGGAGAGGCAGGTGTTCTGGGGCCAGTTCGGCATCCGGGACGGGCCCTGGGGGATGCGGCCGCGGCTCGGCTTGAGTCCGGGAAGGCCGCACAGGGCGGCGGGGATGCGGGTGGAGCCGCCGCCGTCGCCCGCCGTCGCGAGGGCCACGAGTCCGGCGGCGACGGCCGCCGCCGCGCCGCCGCTGGATCCGCCGGGCGAACGCTCGGGGTTCCAGGGGTTGCGGGTGATGCCGAACGCGTCGTTGGCCGTGTGGATGGCGGCGCCGACGGGTGGGGTGTTGGTCTTGCCGATGATCAGGGCTCCGGCGGCGCGCAGCCGGGCGACGTGTACGGAGTCGCGGGCGGCGGGCGGGGCGTTGCGGAAGCCGCTGGTGCCGCGGGAGGTGGGGAATCCGGCGGCGTCCTCCAGGTCCTTGACGAGGACGGGCAGCCCGGCGAGCGGGCCCGGGTCCGCCCCGCGTGCGAGTCGTTCGGTGAGCGCGTCGGCCTCGGCGCGGGCGCGTTCGGGGTCGAGGGCCACGACGGAGTTGAGCGCCGGGTCGACGTCCGCGATGCGCTCCAAGGTGTGGTCGGTCAGCTCGCGCGGGGACAGGGAGCCGTCTTTGACGAGCGCGACGAGTTCGGTGGCGCTCGCGTAGGTCAGGTCGGTCACGACAGGGCGTCTTCCTTGAGGGTCTGCTCTGGGGCGTTCGGGGTGGGGGCGGTCTCGGCTGCGGCCTCCAGGCTGACACCGGTGGTGCGGGGGCCGAAGAGGACGGCGACGCAGCCGCCGGCCAGGCCGAGGAGGGCCAGCATGGCGAAGACCGCGGCATAGCCGATTCCGCTGTAGACCGCTGCGACCAAGGTCGGCGCGCCGAAGTTGACGATGCGCGACAGGGCGTTGGAGGTGCCCGACCCCAGGGCTCGCACCCGGGTGGGGAAGACCTCGGCGGAGTACACCTGGAGGAAGGGAACCGACATCTGGAACAACAGACTGGTCAGGGCACCGAGCACCAGGACGGCGACCGGCGAGTGGACCATGCCGAACAGCAGCAGGGTCACCGCGGTCAGGCAACCGAGCAGGAGTTGGGTGCGGCGCCGGTCCCAGCGGTCGATGAGCGGTACGGCGAGGACGGCCCCGAGGGGCGCGGCGCTGGCGACGCAGGCGGACAGCAGCAGCGTGTCGTCGAGGTCGAGGCCGGATTCCGAGAGGAAGGTCGGGGTCCAGGTGTTGAAGGCTGAGTAGGCGAAAAGACCGGCGACCCACATGGTGGCGACGACGGCGAACCGGCGGCGGTTCGGCGGCGCCAGCAGCTCCGCGAAGCGGACGCGGGAGGCGGACGAGGTGTTCTGGCGCTCGGCCCCGTCGGCGGAGGCCGCACCGTGAGACTCGGCCCCGGTTCCGACCGCCGCGTCCGGAGCCGGGGACTGGACGCCGCAGCTTCGTTCGATGGAGCGCACGATCTCCTCCGCCTGCTCCCCCTCGCCCTGGCTCAGCAGCCAGCGCGGGCTCTCCGGGACCCAGCGGTGCACGAGGCAGGCGAACACCACGCCGAACAGGCCGAGTCCGAGGACGAGCCGCCAGCCCCACGTCCAGTGCGGGACGACGAGGTAGCCCGTCCACGCGGCGAACGGGATGCCCAGCGCGCCGACGGCGACCTTCCACGTCTGCAACCGCCCGCGGGCCGCCGCGGGAACGAACTCGCTGAGCGTGACGATCGCGACGACCGCCATGGACTGGGCGCCCAGATGCGCGACGAAGCGGGCCGCCATCAGCTGCCAGGGGGCCTGCACGACGACGCACAGGGCGCTGCCCGCGCAGTACACGGCGACGCTGACGAGCATCGTGCGCCGACGGCCGAGCCGGTCGGCCAGATATCCGCCCAGCACGCCGCCGCCGAACGCCCCGAGCTGGCTGACGCCCGCGATCAGAGCCACCGTCGACAGCGGTATCCCCCACTGTTCGCGCAAAGTGGGCGCGACGAACGCGAAGGCGTTGACCTCCACCCACTCGAAAAGGATCATCCCGGCGAGCGCGAGGACGAGCCTGCGGTGGAACGAGCTGAGCGGGAGCCGGTCGAGCCGGTCCCCCAGTGCGAAGGGATCGCGTGGTGCGGCCATGGGTGACGACCTCCCGGAAGCGGTGACAGGATGCCGCGCACGGCCGGATCTGCGGGACCGGCCGGTGACAGCGCGGAAGGGGAGCGCGCGGAGCCGGGGGTCAGATGACCCCGTCGGCCGCCAGGGCGGCGATCTGATCCTCGCTCAGGCCGAGGAGCCCGGAGTAGACCTCGGCGTTGTGCTCGCCGAGCGCCGGCCCGGTGGAGCGGACGCTGCCGGGCGTCTTGGACAGCCGCGGCAGCGGTGCGGGCATGGGCAGGTCGCCGAACTCGGTGTCATGGACCTGCACCAGGGTGCCGCGTTCGCGGTAGTGCGGGTCGACGGCGATGTCGGCGATGCTCATCAGCGGCGAGGACGGGATGTCCGACTCGTTGAGGAGCTTGCTGAGGTCGTCGGCGGTGTACGTGGCGGCCCACTCGCCGATGAGCGCGTACAGGGCGTCCGCGTGCCGGGCGCGGGCCGCGCGGGTCGCGTACTCCTCGCTGTCGGCCAGCTCGGGCCGTCCCATGAGCCGGCTGAGGCGGCGGAACAGCGCGTCGGTGCCCGCGTGCACGGAGACGCGGCGGCCGTCGGCGGTGGTGAAGTCGCTGGCGGGCACGATCTGCGGGTTGCGGTTGCCCGCCCGTTCGCGGACCCGGCCGGTTGTCGCGTACGCGGCGAGCGCGTCCTCGGAGGCGCGGAACCCGGCCTCGTAGAGGGCGAGGTCGACCACCTGGCCGCCGCCGTTCGCGGTGTCGCGGTGGTAGAGGGCGGTGACCACGGCGAACGCGCCGAGATAGGCGGCCATGTAGTCGATCGTCGAGTACCCGCTGCGCACCGGGTCGCGGTCGTCGTCCCCGGTCACGTAGGTGAGTCCCGCGAAGGCGCTGGCGATCCGGTCGAAGGAGCCGCGGTCGCTGTAGGGACCGGTGAGGCCGTAGCCCGTGACGTAGACGAGGACGGTGTCGGGGGCGAGCTCGCTGAGCCGGTCCGGGTCGATCCCCCAGGAACGCAGCGTCGGCGGGCGGTAGTTGGTGACGACCACGTCGAAGTTCGGGACGAGGTCGCGTACGATCCGCTGCCCCTGTTCGGTGCGCAGGTCGAGGGTGACCGACTTCTTGTTGCGGGCCTCCTGGGCCCAGTAGGCGGAGCGGGCTCCGGGGGTCGCGCCGCGGGTGAAGTCGCCGCGGCCGGGCTCCTCCACCTTGACGACCTCGGCGCCGAAGTCACCGAGGAAGGTGGCGGTGACCGGGGCGGCCAGGACGGTGGAGAGGTCGAGGACCCGGATACCCGCGAGTGGGAGTGCCGTCATGGGTACACACTCAATTCACGATCTGTTATTAACGAAACGTTACTAGCGGGACTCTAAGCTGGTCCCTCCGGCACGGCAAGGGTCGGAACCGAGAAGAAGCACGGCCGAGGACGAGGAGCAGCGGAGCATGGGCGAACCGGGCAAGGCGCGCAGGAGCAGGCGCAGCCGCCAGGAGACGGAGGCCGATCTGCTGGCCGCCGCGCGTCGGCTGCTCGACCGCGACGGCGTCCTCGCCGGGATCAGTCTCCGCGAGGTGGCAACGGAGGCGGGCGTCAACCACGGCCAGATCTACCAGTACTTCGGCACCCGGCAGGCCCTGCTGCGGGCCGCCGCCTCGGACTTGGTGGAGCGCCGGGTCGCGGAGGGCGACGGCCACTGGGAGCGGCCGTTCCCCGAACGCCGCCAGGCCATGTTCCACTACCGCGTCGAGGAGCCCGAAGTCGTGCGCCTCGAAACCCTGTTGGCCCTGGACGGCGACACCGACTTCAGTCCGCTCCCGCGCTTCGAGCAGACGCGCAAGAGCCTGGACAGGGACCTGAAGACCGGCGCGCTCCCGCCGGACGCGGACGCCGTCGCCGCCCACGTGATGACGGCAGCGGCACAGATGGGCTACGCGATCTTCCGCGAGGCGTACGCCCGGGACACGGGAATCCCGCTGGCGGAACTCGACGTACGGGCGGGGGAGGCGTACGCCCGGATGGTCGCGGGGCTCACGAACGCCGCGACCGGGGAGACGACCGCGCAAGCGTGAGGCCCCCGGCACATCCCCGACCTGCCGCTCTGGAGGACTCCCTTCGGCCGACGCGTCCCAGGCGACGCGCCGACCTCGACTGAGGCAGGTCAGGCGCCCTTCGTCACTGGCTCCAGAACAGCGACACACTCGACGTGCGAGGTCATCGGAAACAGGTCGAACACCCGCAACGTCCGCACCCGGTACCCCCCGTCCCGGAAGTACCCCAGATCCCGGGCCAGCGCCGCCGGATCGCACGCCACGTACGCGATGCGGCGGGCGCCGAGGGACGTGAGGTGGGTGACCGTCGCCCGGCCCGCCCCCGCCCGCGGCGGGTCGAGGACGACGAGGTCGGCCGAGGTGATGCCCGTGCGCGGGAGGACGGAGTCGACCTTGCCCTGCTCCACGCGGACCCGGTCGAAGGAGGCCAGGTTGTGGCGGGCGTCCTCCACCGCGCGCTTGCCGGACTCGATGCCGAGGACCGCGCCCGTCTCGCCGACCCGGTCGGCCAGCGCGCCGGCGAAGAGGCCGACGCCGCAGTACAGGTCGAGGGCCGTGTCGCCCTTGCGGGGCAGCAGGCCCTGCATGACGGCGCGGACCAGGGTGTCGGCGGCCTTGGGGTGGACCTGCCAGAAGCCGCCGGCCCCGACCCGGTAGGTGCGGTCGTCGGCGCGTTCGCGGACGAAGGGGCGGCCGTGGACGCGGTGGACGCCGCCGGACTTCTCGTCGACGCGGAGGACGGAGACCGGGCGGTCGAGGTCGACCAGGGGGAGGCGGCCTCCGGGCCGGGGGGTCAGGATGACCTGGCGGTCCTGCGAGCCCGTCGCCGCGATCGCCTCGACCGTGTCCA
Source organism: Streptomyces sp. NPDC048182 (assembly GCF_043202555.1). NCBI lineage: Bacteria > Bacillati > Actinomycetota > Actinomycetes > Kitasatosporales > Streptomycetaceae > Streptomyces > Streptomyces sp. NPDC048182. Next base: position 36,110 of record NZ_JBIDAQ010000017.1, read on the forward strand.
TGCCGGTCCAGTCGCGCGCCTCGACGCCCAGCTCGCTGACGCCCTCCGCGGCGATCATGCAGTGGTCGATCCGCTCGACCTCGTGCGAGCGGTGCCGGCGCAGGCCCGCGTGGCCCTCCGCGTCGACGGCGTACTGCACGCGCGTGCGCCACGCGGGGACCTGCCCGGCGGGCAGCTTGTCGCCCTCGGCCGGCAGCACCGTGCCGTCCCAGCCGGCCTCCTGCGGGGTGAGCCCGGCCAGGCGGGCCAGCTGCTCGGTGACGACCTCGCCCTTGAGGCGGCGCTGCGCGCCCGGCTTGGCGTGCTGCCAGTCGCAGCCGCCGCAACGGCCGGGCCCGGCGAAGGGGCAGGGCGCCTCGACGCGGTCCTTGGCGGCGTCCAGGATCTCCACCGCGTCGGCGCGCAGGAAGCGCGCGCCCTCCTCGCCCTCGGTGACCCGGGCGACGACCCGCTCACCGGGCAGGGTGTGCCGGACGAAGAGGACCTGGCCCTCGGCGGTGCGGGCGACGCAGTGGCCGCCGTGCGCGACCGGGCCGACCTCGACCTCGTACTCCGTGCCCACCAGGGACTTCGCGAGCGAGCCCGCCTGCGGCTTGTCGGGTTGTGCGTGCTGCATGGCGGGGTGACTCCAGGGAGGGTGGGGCGGGCGCTTGGACGACAGCCGTCCAGTCTACGCGGACGGCGATGACTCCTTCGTACGGTCGTGGTGCGCCGGCCCCCGCCGCACCGCGCCCGGCGCGCTCCAGTTCTGCTGCCTGCGGGCCCGCCGCTTGGCGGCCTCGGAGGACTGCAGCTGGTAGGGCACCGAGGTGACCATGACGCCCGGGGTGAACAGGAGGCGGCCCTTGAGGCGCAGGGCGCTCTGGTTGTGCAGCAGGTGCTCGTACCAGTGGCCGACCACGTACTCCGGGATGATCACCGACACCGCGTCGCGCGGCGACTCCTTGCGCAGGCTCTTGACGTACTCGATGACCGGCCGGGTGACCTCGCGGTACGGCGAGTCCAGGATCTTCAGCGGTACGGCGATGCCCCGGCGCTCCCACTCCTCGCGCAGCGCCTTCGTCTCCGTCGGGTCGACGTTGACGCTGAGCGCCTCCAGGGAGTCCGAGCGCAGCAGCTTGGCGTAGCCGAGGGCGCGCAGGGCGGGGCGGTGCAGGCGGGAGATCAGGACGACGGAGTGCACGCGGGAGGGGCGCAGGTCGGCGTCGGCCGGGGTCTCGTCGGGGTCCTCGGGGGCGGCGATCTCCGCGCTGACCCGGTCGTAGTGCTTGCGGATCGCCGTCATCGTGGCGAAGAAGATGCACATGCCGAGCAGGGCGACCCAGGCGCCGTGGGTGAACTTGGTGGCCAGGACCACGACCAGGACCAGGCCGGTGAAGAAGGCACCGAAGGCGTTGATCGCCCGGGAGCGGACCATGTGGCGGCGCTTGGCCTGGTCGCGCTCGGCGGCCAGGTGGCGGTTCCAGTGCCGGACCATGCCGATCTGGCTGAGCGTGAAGGAGACGAAGACGCCGACGATGTAGAGCTGGATCAGGCGCGTGGAGTCGGCGCCGTAGATCAGGACCAGGAGCATGGCCGCGCCGGCCAGGAGCACGATGCCGTTGGAGAAGGCCAGGCGGTCGCCGCGGGTGTGCAGCTGGCGCGGCAGGTAGCGGTCCTGGGCGAGGATCGAGCCGAGCAGCGGGAAGCCGTTGTACGCGGTGTTCGCGGCCAGGAAGAGGACCAGCGCGGTGGCGGCGGCCAGCACGATGAACAGGAAGCTGCCCTGGCCGAAGACGGCCTCGGCGACCTGGGAGATCACCGGGTGCTGCACGTAGCCGCCGCCGAGCGGGACGCCGTTCTTCAGCAGGTCGGTCGCCGGGTTCTCGGCCATCCGTACGTCGGTGGCGGCGGCCAGCGCGATGATGCCGCAGAACATGGTGACGGCCAGCAGGCCCATCATCGCCAGCGTGGTGGCGGCGTTCTTCGACTTGGGCTTGCGGAAGGCGGGGACGCCGTTGGAGATCGCCTCGACGCCGGTGAGCGCGGCGCAGCCGGAGGAGAAGGCCCGCAGCAGGAGGAAGACGAGGGCGAAGCCGGCCAGGCCCTGGTGCTCGGGCTTGAGCGCGTAGTCCGCGGTGGGGGCCCGCATGCTGTCACCGAGCACCAGGCCGCGGAACGCGCCCCACACGATCATGATGAAGACGCCCGCGACGAAGACGTACGTCGGGATCGCGAACAGGGAGCCGGACTCCTTGACCCCGCGCAGGTTCATCAGGGTCAGCAGCACGATCACGCCGATCGCGCAGGCCACCTTGTGCTCGACCACGAAGGGGATCGCGGAGCCGAGGTTCTCGATGCCGGAGGAGATCGAGACGGCCACGGTGAGGACGTAGTCCACCAGCAGGGCGCTCGCCACCGTCAGGCCCGCCTTGGGCCCGAGGTTGGTGGTCGCCACCTCGTAGTCGCCGCCTCCGCTGGGGTAGGCGTGCACGTTCTGCCGGTACGACGCCACGACGGTGAACATCAGCACGACGACCGCGACGGCGATCCACGGGCTGAAGTGGTACGCCGACACGCCCGCGACGGACAGGACCAGCAGGACCTCGCCGGGGGCGTACGCCACGGAGGAGAGCGGGTCGGAGGCGAAGACGGGGAGGGCGATGCGCTTGGACAGGAGCGTCTCGCCCAGCCGGTCGCTGCGCAGCGCGCGCCCGATCAGGATCCGCTTGGGGACGTCGGTCAGTTTGGACACAACAGAGGATCGTAGGCGTTCGAACGGGCGCGCGCCCACCCGCCACCCCCGATCCGCCGGCCCTCTGCCGTCCGGGTGATTCAGCCGGGCGGTGCCGCTGCGGATTCCGTGGCCCGCCGGGCTGCCATGTCTATATGACAAACACCGCCCGACAGCCGCCCGGCAGAACGCCGTTGCGGCCCCCTGGAGGTTCCATGCACCTGACCGCAGAGCTGATCGGCGGCGGCGTCACGCTCGTCGGCCTCGGAATCCTGACCCGCGCCAGCATTCGCAGCATCGGCCGACGGGGGTCCTCGACGGGCGGGTGAGGCCGGCGGAACGAGCGCTTCCCCGCCCCCGAGCGGCTCCGCCCCCGGCGGGCACCGGCATGATGTCCCGTGCGGCCCGCGCACTGGCCGCGACGTGTCGCCCGGCGAGCCGAAAGAGAGACATGAGGACGACGACATTCACCAGGGCCGACGGGCCCGCCAGGGGCGGCCGGCCCGCAGAAGGCACGGTGTGACGCGATGCATATTGTCATCATGGGCTGCGGGCGCGTGGGCTCCGCGCTCGCCCAGAACCTGGAGCAGCAGGGTCACACGGTCGCCGTGGTCGACCAGGACCCGACCGCCTTCCGGCGCCTGGGCTCCTCCTTCGGCGGTCGCCGGGTCACCGGCGTCGGCTTCGACCAGGACACCCTGCGCGAGGCGGGCATCGAGGAGGCCGGCGCCTTCGCGGCCGTCTCCAGCGGCGACAACTCCAACATCATCGCCGCCCGGGTGGCCCGCGAGATGTTCGGCGTGGAGAACGTCGCCGCCCGCATCTACGACCCGCGCCGCGCCGAGGTCTACCAGCGCCTGGGCATCCCCACCGTGGCCACCGTCCGCTGGACGGCCGACCAGATGCTGCGCCGGCTGCTGCCCTCGGGCGCCGAGCCGCTGTGGCGCGACCCCACCGGCGGCGTGCAGCTCGCCGAGGTGCACACCGCGCCGTCCTGGGTCGGCCAGCGGATCAGCAAGCTCCAGGAGGAGACCGGCGTGCGGGTGGCCTTCCTCACCCGGCTCGGGGAGGCGATCCTGCCCACCTCGCAGACGGTCCTCCAGGAAGGCGACCTGGTGCACGTGATGATGCGCACCGACGAGGTCGACAAGGTCGAGGCGTCGTTCGCCAAGGGTCCCGATGAGGAGGGCGGTCACTGATGAGGGTCGCCATTGCCGGAGCCGGCGCGGTCGGCCGGTCGATCGCCGGTGAGCTGCTGGAGAACGGGCACGAGGTCCTGCTCGTCGACAAGGCGCCGACCGCCATCTCGGTCGAGCGCGTCCCGATGGCGGAGTGGCTGCTCGCCGACGCCTGCGAGATCACGTCCCTGGACGAGGCGGCGCTCCAGCGCTGCAACGTGGTCATCGCCGCGACGGGCGACGACAAGGTCAACCTGGTCGTCTCCCTGCTGGCCAAGACGGAGTACGGCGTCCCGCGGGTCGTCGCCCGGGTGAACAACCCGAAGAACGAGTGGCTCTTCAACGAGTCCTGGGGCGTGGACGTCGCCGTGTCCACCCCGCGCCTGATGTCGGCCCTGGTCGAGGAGGCGGTGAGCGTCGGCGACCTGGTCCGGCTGCTGCGCTTCAGCCACGGGGACGCCAACCTGGTGGAGCTGACCCTGCCGGAGGAGTCCGCGCTGGCCGGCACGCAGGTAGGCGACGTGGAGTGGCCGGAGGACACCTCGCTGGTCACCATCATCCGCGGCACCCGGGTGCTGACCCCGTCCCGGGAGGACTCCCTGGAGGCGGGCGACGAGTTGCTGTTCGTGGCGGCCCAGGCGCGCGAGGAGCAGCTGGAGGACCTGCTGTCCGCCAGGCGCGCGGGCGCGGCGGACTGACGTCCGGTACGGGTACGGGGCGGGGGCGTCCGGAGCGATCCGGGCGCCCCCGCCGCCGTCACGCCCGCGTCAGGGCTCGGCGCGAAGTCGCCAGGCCGCTCTGACACCCCGGCGCCGATTCGCCGGGCCGCCCGTCAGGGCTTGCGGTGCCGTCCGCCCAGGTCGGTGGCGCCGCCGCCCGGCTCGACGGCCGCCGTGCCGCCCTCGGCGCCCGCCGTCTCGCGTTCCGCCTCCGCCTTCTCGGCGGCCTCTATCTCGGCGAACACGTCGATCGGGGCCGGGGCCTTCGCCAGGAAGACCCAGGTCAGCCAGACGGCGAGCAGGAAGGGCGGGATCTTGAGGATGACCAGGACCCAGCCGAGCTGCTCGGTGTCCGCCCACCAGTACAGCGGGAAGAGGACCGCGCACTTGGCCAGCAGGATCAGGCCCCACGCCCAGCTGGCCTTGGCGTAGGCCCTCTTGCGGCCCGGGTTGCGGGTGCGCCAGGAGAGGTTCTCCTTGAAGACCGGGCCGAGGATCAGGCCCATCAGCGGCACACCGGCCAGCGTCGTGACGATGTAGGCGACCGCCAGGCCGAGGGTGTAGAGCATGCCCGGCAGGTAGAAGTTCTTGGCGTTGCCGGACATCATCGCGAAGACCACGCCGAAGACGACGCCGAAGACACCGCTGAAGGCGTGCTTGACGGTGTCCTTCTTCGCCAGGCGGACGACGAGCAGCACCACCGACACCGCGACGGCCGCGATCGCCGACATGTGCAGGTCGCTGTTGATCGTGTAGATGGTGACGAAGAGGAGCCCGGGAAGCACCGTCTCGACCATGCCCCGCACGCCGCCGAACGCCTCGAACAGCGCGGCCTCCGTCACCGCCCGGCTGTCGTCCGCTTCCGTCTCCTGGGTCGGCTTGTCGAGCGACGTCACCGGCTACTCCCGTCCGAGGGGTCTCAGTTCGTACTTCGGGTTGAAGAGCACCCGGCGGCCCCGGCTCAGGGAGATCCGGCCCGATGCGATGAGCTTGCGCCCCGGTTCTATGCCCGTGATGGAGCGTCTGCCCAGCCACACCACCTCCAGCGCGGCGGAGCCGTCGAACAGCTCGGCCTCCAGGGCCGGGACTCCGGCGCGCGGTCGCAGGGTGACCGTGCGCAAGGTACCAGTCACGGTGACGATCTGCCGGTCCCGGCAGTCCCCGATCCTGGTGCAGCCGGCGGTCTCGGCGTCCTTGCGCAGCTCCTCGGACTCCAGGGCCTCCTGGGGCGAGGAGAGCCGGTCGATCAGGCGGCGGAAGCGGCCCGCCGGCTTGTCGTGGCGAGGAACAGCACTCATATCTGAAGCGTACCGGGACACGCCGGGGGTCATGCACGCCTGTGGACAGCGCTTCACCGGGCCCCTTCGCGGCGGCCGGCTCACTTCCCCGACCCGGTTCACTTCTCGAAGCGGTACCCCATCCCCGGCTCGGTGATGAAGTGCCGCGGGTGCGCCGGGTCCGCCTCCAGCTTGCGGCGCAGCTGCGCCATGTAGACCCGCAGGTAGTTCGTCTCCGTCCCGTACGAAGGACCCCACACCTCCTGGAGCAGCTGCTTCTGGCCGACCAGTCGCCCGGGGCTGCGCACCAGCACCTCCAGGAGGTGCCACTCGGTGGGCGTGAGCCGGACGTCCCGGCCGCCCCGGTCGACCTTCTTGGCGGCCAGGTCGACGGTGAACCCGTCCGTCTCCACCAGCACGTCCCGCTCACCGCCCGGCACCGGCTCGGCCCGGCGGACGGCGGCCCTGAGGCGGGCCAGCAACTCGTCCATGCCGAACGGCTTGGTGACGTAGTCGTCGGCGCCGGCGTCCAGCGCCTCGACCTTCTCGTCGGAGGAGTGCCGCGCGGAGAGCACCAGGATGGGCACCCGGGTCCAGCCGCGCAGGCCGCGGATCACCTCGACGCCGTCCATGTCGGGCAGGCCCAGGTCGAGGACGACCACGTCCGGGTGGCGGGCGGCGGCGAGGCGGAGGGCGCCCGCGCCGTCGTGGGCGGCGTCGACCTCGTAGTGCCGTGCCTTCAGGTTGATCACGAGGGCCCGCGCGAGCTGGGGGTCGTCGTCGACCACGAGTACCCGGGTCATCGGGCCTGCCTCTCTTCTGTCGTACCGATGGCGACGCCCTGGGCCGCCGTAGGGGTGCCCGGGTCCGCCGCGCGGAGCGTGAGCACCATGGTGAGGCCCCCGCCGGGGGTGTCCTCGGCGTCCAGGGTGCCGCCCATCGCCTCGGCGAAGCCGCGCGCCACGGCCAGGCCGAGCCCGACGCCCGAGCCGCGCGGGGCGTCGCCGTAGCGCTGGAAGGGCGCGAAGATCCGGTCCTTGGCCGCGTCCGGCACGCCGGGACCCCGGTCCGCCACCCGCACCTCGACCCGGTCCCCCAGGGCGCTCGCGGCGACCAGGACGGCGCGGTCCGGCGGGCTGTACTTGACGGCGTTCTCCACCAGGTTGGCCATCGACCGCTCCAGCAGCCCGGCGTCCACGGCGACCATGGGCAGCGTCTCGGGGATGTCCAGCTCGACGCTGGCCTCCGGCACCCCGACCAGGGCCATCGGTACGACCTCGTCGACATCGATCTCGCGGATCAACGGAGTGACGGTGCCGGTCTGCAGGCGGGACATGTCGAGCAGGTTGCCCACCAGGTGGTCGAGGCGGTCGGCGCCCTCCTCGATGCCCTCCAGGAGGGCGTCCTGGTCCTCGTCCGACCAGGCCACGTCGTCGGCGCGCAGGCTGGTGACGGCGGCCTTGATGCCGGCCAGCGGGGTGCGCAGGTCGTGGCTGACGGCGGCGAGCAGGGCCGTGCGGATGCGGTTGCCCTCGGCCAGGGCCCGGGCCCGGTCGGCCTCCTCGCGCAGCCGGCGCCGGTCCAGGACGACGGCGGCCTGCGCGGCGAAGGCGGCCAGCACCCGGCGGTCCTCGGCGGGCAGCACCCGGCCGGTCAGCGCCAGGGCCATGTGGTCGCCGACCGGCACGTCGACGTCCGCCTCCTCGGGGCGGCCCACCGGAGGTCCGCTGCCGGCCCGCCCGGCGCACGTCCAGGGGTCGGTGTCCCCGGCGCGCTCCAGGAGCGCGGCGGAGTCCATGCCGAAGGTCTGCCGGACGCGTTCGAGGAGCGCCTCCAGGCTGGTCTCGCCGCGCAGGACGCCGCCGGCCAGGAAGGAGAGGATCTCCGACTCGGCGCGCAGCCGGGCCGCCTGGTGGGTGCGGCGGGCCGCGAGGCCGACCACCGAGGCGACCGAGACCGCGACGCCCACGAAGATCGCGAGGGCGATGATGTTGCGGGGGTCGGCGATGGTGAAGCGGTTGACCGGCGGGGTGAAGTACCAGTTGAGCAGCAGGGAGCCGGCCGCCGCGGAGGCGAGTGCCGGGTAGAGGCCGCCGAGCAGGGCCGCGGCAACGGTCAGGGCGAGGTAGAGCAGGACGTCGTTGGCGAGCCCGAGGTGGACGGAGCTGAGCAGCGGCGTCAGCAGCAGGGGGCCGCCGAGGCCCGCGAACCAGCCCCAGGCGACCCGGGAGCGGCCGAGCCGCGCGCCCCGGGCGGCCGGCAGGCCGCGGCCCTTGGCGACCTCCCCGTGGGTGACGATGTGGACGTCGAGGTCGGGTCCCGACTCGCGGGCCACGGTGGCGCCGACGCCCGGGCCGAGGACGTACTGCCAGGACTTGCGGCGCGAGGAGCCGAGCACGATCTGGGTGGCGTTGGCGCCGCGCGCGAAGTCGAGCAGGGCGGCCGGCACGTCGTCGCCGAGGACGTGGTGGAAGGTGCCGCCGAGGTCCTCCACCAGGGTGCGCTGGACCGCCAGCTCCTTGGGCGAGGCGGCGGTCAGCCCGTCGCCGCGGGCGATGTAGACGGCGAGCACCTCGCCGCCGGCGCCCTTCTCGGCCAGCCGGGCGGCCCGCCGGATCAGGGTCCGGCCCTCGGGGCCGCCGGTCAGGCCGACGACGATGCGCTCGCGGGAGCCCCAGATGCGCCGGACGCGGTGCTCGCTGCGGTAGCGCTGGAGGTACTCGTCGGCGCGGTCGGCCACCCACAGCAGGGCCAGCTCGCGCAGGGCGGTGAGGTTGCCGGGGCGGAAGTAGTGGGAGAGGGCGGCGTCGACCTTGTCCGGCTGGTAGATGTTGCCGTGCGCCATGCGGCGGCGCAGCGCCTCGGGCGACATGTCGACCAGCTCGATCTGGTCGGCGCGCCGCACCACCTCGTCCGGCACGGTCTCCCGCTGCCGCACGCCGGTGATCGACTCCACGACGTCGCCGAGGGACTCCAGGTGCTGGATGTTGGCGGTCGAGACCACGTCGATCCCGGCGTCGAGCAGCGCCTCCACGTCCTGCCAGCGCTTGGTATGCCGGACGCCGGGGACGTTGGTGTGGGGCAGCTCGTCGACCAGGGCGACCTCGGGCCGCCGGGCCAGTACGGCGTCGAGGTCCAGCTCGGTGAAGACGGCGCCGCGGTGGACGACCTCCCGGCGCGGTACCTGCTCCAGACCGCGCAGCATCACCTCGGTGCGGGCCCGGCCGTGCGTCTCCACGAACGCCACCACGCAGTCCGTGCCGCGCTCGGCCCGCCGGTGCGCCTCGGACAGCATGGCGTAGGTCTTGCCGACGCCCGGTGCCGCGCCGAGGTAGATCCTGAGCTTGCCGCGTGCCATGGCCCCATCGTCTTCCGGTCCGCGCGGGAGTGCGCAGCGTCGACCCTACGGCCAGCAAAGGCGACATATCGGTACGGGGTGCCGGGGGCGCGGCGTCTTGACGGAACCCTGACGCCGCCGGTCGACCCGGCTGCCCTGCTCACCCCGGCCGCCGTGGCCAAAACGGCCCGGCGGCACACAGGGGAGACGCGAAGAGGGCCGCGCCCCCAGGGGGACGCGGCCCTCGCCGTACGGCCGGCGCGTGGGTGTCAGCGGACCTCGGTGATCTCCGGGCCCCGCTGGAGCTGGCCCATGCCGCCGGAGAAGCGGGAGCCCTCCTCCTGCTGGACGCCCTCGGGGACCATCTGCGCGTCGTTCGGCAGCTTCAGGACGATCGGGTCGCGGGGCGCCATGGGGCCCTCGCCGCGCACCACGACCGTGTCGCGGAAGATCTGCTCCAGGAGCCCGGCGGCCTGCGGCTGCACCGCGCCCTGGCCGGAGATCACACCGCGCAGGAACCAGCGCGGGCCGTCCACGCCGACGAAGCGCACGACCTGGAAGCCGCCCGTGCCGTCCGGCAGCTGGACCGGCACCTGGGCGCGCAGCTCCCACCCGAGCGGGCCCTCGACCTCGTCGACGATGCCACCCTGCTGGGTGATGCCGGAGCCGATCTCCTCGCGCACCTCGCCCCAGATGCCCTCGCGCTTGGGGGCGGCGAACGCCTGGAGCTGGACGGCGCTGTCCTTCAGCACGACGGTGGCCGCGACGATCGCGTCGCCCGCGACCTCGACGCGCAGCTCCATGCCGTCGACGCCGGGGACGAACAGACCGCCCAGGTCGACGCGGCCCTCGGCCGGGTCGCGGACCTCGGTGCTGTCCCAGGGGCCGTCGGGACGCGGTTCGGGTTCGAGCCGCACCCGCTCGGCCTTCTCGTCCGCCTCGGTGTCGACGCTGTCGACGACCTGCTCGGCCTCGCCGGCCGCGCCCTCGGCGGCGTCACTCTTCTTGCGACGTCCGAACACGTCACTGTCCTTCCCGGTCGGATACGACCGAAGCGTATCGATTCCCACCCGTCGGGCCGCCCTCGGCGACCTGACCGCTTGTGCCGCTTCCGCGGCCCGCCCCGGCGTGTCCGCCGGTGGACCCGAAGCCCCCCTCGGCCCGCGCCGAGCCGGGAAGCTCCGCGACCTCGCGGAAGCGGACCCTCTCGACCTGCTGGACGACCAGTTGGGCGATCCGGTCGAAGCGCTCGAACCGTACGCTCTCGCGCGGGTCGAGATTCACCACGATCACCTTGATCTCTCCACGGTACCCGGCATCGATCGTCCCCGGGGCATTCACCAGGGCGAGACCGCACCGGGCGGCCAGGCCCGAACGGGGGTGCACGAAGGCCGCGTACCCCTCGGGGAGCGCCACAGACACCCCGGTGGGCAGCACGGCCCGTTCACCGGGGGCGAGTTCGCAGGCGACGGTGGTGCGCAGATCGGCCCCCGCGTCGCCCGGCAGCGCGTACGCCGGAAGCGGTACGTCGGCGTCGACGCGGCGGATCAGCACGTCCAGCGGGCCGCGGGGGGTGTCGCTCACGGGTTCACCTCGAAGGCGCGGGTCCGGCGGACCTGGTCGGGGTCGTCCATGGCGGCGCGGATCTCCTCCTCGCGGCCGTGGCTCACGAAGTGCTCGACCTTGACCTCGATGAAGAGCGCGTCGGCGCGCACCGCCACCGGCCCGCCGGGGCCGCCGAGGCGCCCGGTGGCGGTGGAGTAGATCTTCCGGCCGGCCACCGCGGTGACCTCGGCGTCCAGGTGGAGCGTGGTGCCGACCGGCACCGGCCGGCGGAAGTCGGTCTCCAGGCGGCCGGTCACGGCGATGGTGCGCAGCAGCCAGTTCAGGGAGCCCAGGGTCTCGTCCAGGGCGGTGGCGAGGACGCCGCCGTGCGCCAGCCCCGGCGCGCCCTGGTGGGCGGGCTGCACGGTGAACTCGGCGGTGATCGACACGCCTTCGCCGGCGTACGCCTGGAGGTGCAGTCCGTGCGGCTGGTCGTCGCCGCAGCCGAAGCACTGGCCGTAGTGCGCGCCGAGCAGCTCGCCCGGGGCGGGGGCGTCGGGATGCCGTACCGGCGCGACGGCGTCGGCGGGGGGCCGCAGGCCCGGGGAAGTACCACTCACAGGCGCAGACCTTACCCGCGCGCGGGGGGATCACCGATACCGTGCCAAGCTTGCTCCATGCAGCTCTCCGCCGCCCCCTTCGAAGAACGCCTCACCGCGCCCCGCTCCTGGTGGCTGGTGTCCTTCCTGGTCGGGGTCTCCCTCGCCCTGATCCTGCTGCCCTTCGGCACCCTGCCGATGCTGGGCGGCCTGGTGGCCGGCACGGCCGTCGCGGCGGTCGCGGCCAGCTCCTACGGGGCGGTGCGCATCCGGGTGGTGAACGGCTCGCTGGTGGCGGGCGAGGCGAAGGTGCCGGTGTCGGCGCTGGGCGAGGCGGAGGTCCTCGACGCGGAGGAGGCGCGCGCCTGGCGCACGTACAAGGCCGACACCCGGGCCTTCATGCTGCTGCGCGCCTACATTCCGCGCGCGGTGCGCGTGGAGGTGACGGACCCCGAGGACCCGACCCCGTACCTGTACCTGTCGACCCGGGAGCCGGAGCGGCTGATCGAGGCGCTGGAGGCGGCCCGGTAGCGGGCTCAGCGGCGGCCTCGGCCGCCCCGGCGGGGTCCCAGCTCCTTGGTCAGGTCGCTCATGTCCAGCGCGTCCTTCGGGCTCTCCAGCGCCGGCTGGGCGTCCAGCGCGCTCCACGGCACCTGTGACTTGCGCAGGTCCGCGCGGATGCGGGAGGCGAGTCTGCGGGTGTCGCGGCGGTTCATGACGGCGCCAACGGCCGCGCCCACCATGAAGGGCATCAGGTTGGGCAGGTCGCGCACCATGCGCTTCATGATCTGCTGGCGCAGCTGGCGCTTCATGTGGCTGTTGACGGCCGAGCCGATGGTGGAGGGCTCGGTGGCGTCGACGCCGCGCTCGTCCGACCAGGAGTTCAGATAGGCGGTGCTGCGCTGGGCGAGGGAGCCCGGCGGGCGGCGGCCGTAGACCTCGTGCAGTTCGGCGATCAGCTTCAGCTCGATGGCGGCCACGCCGGTGATCTCGGCGGCCAGTTCGGTGGGCATGGCCGGCGGCACGGGCAGCATCGCCGCGGCGCCGATGCCCGCACCGACGGTCGCCGTGCCCATGGCCGCGCCGGCCACCAGGCGGTCGGCGATCTCCTCGGGGCCGAGCCCGGGGAACTGCCGGCGCAGGGTCGCCAGGTCGCGTACGGGCACGCGCGGGGCGAGGTCGATGACGCGGTCGGCGAGGTGCGCCAGGGCGGCCCTGGCGCGGTCGCCGCCCTTGCGGACGCCCTCCCCGGCCGCCTGCCGGAACGCAGCCGCGCGCCGCCGGGCGGGCGGCGCGGGTGAGGAGGCGGTCGCCGGGAGGTCACTCCGGTCGTCCGCCGGTCCGAGCGAGGCCGGCTCCGTGCCGGTGCCGCCCCGCTCGTCGTCGTGCGCGCTGTGCGGGCCCGCGGTGGGCCCTTGGTCCGCTCCCCTGCGCGGGAAGCGGCGCTTCCAGGGAGGGGTCGAGCCGGTCACGGCCGACCCCGCCTCAGTCGCAGTCGCGGCAGATCGGCTGGCCGTTCTTCTCGCGGGCCAGCTGGCTGCGGTGGTGGACCAGGAAGCAGCTCATGCACGTGAACTCGTCCTGCTGCTTGGGCAGGACGCGGACGGCCAACTCCTCATTGGAGAGGTCGGCGCCCGGGAGCTCCAGGCCCTCCGCGGCCTCGAACTCGTCCACGTCGACGGCCGAGGCGGACTTGTCGTTCCGCCGGGCCTTCAGCTCTTCCAGGCTGTCCGAGTCGACGTCGTCGTCGGTCTTGCGTGGAGTGTCGTAATCGGTTGCCATGATCGCTCTCCCCCTCTGGGTGGTCTGCGGTGTCTCCAGCGCACTAACGCGTGAGAGGCCGGACTTGTGCCCGACCCGAGGCGGAGATTTTGCCTCACATCAAGGTCTGTTACTCAATCGACACCCAACCGGACTCCTGATGAGTGATCGGCCGGGATGGCGAAGGGGACCGTACACGGTCCGAATGCCGCTCTTCAAAGGCGTCTCACCGTGTACTTCCCGTGATCAGGACCCCGGGAAACCAGGCATTTCCTGGCTTTCCGACCAGGTACATGATCACGGAGAGTGGGCGGCCGAAAAGGCGCCCCTGTGATCGATCACACAGGAGCCCTCGCGGTCACCGAACGCCGAATTGCGCTGAAAGCGAACAAATCTCCGGTCCTCAGACCGGCAGCGTGACCCGCATCACCAGACCTCCGCCCTCGCGCGGCTCGGCGTAGATGTGCCCGCCGTGCGCCCGGGCCACCGAGCGGGCGATGGACAGGCCGAGGCCGACGCCCTTGTCGCTGCCCGTGCGCTCGGTGCGCAGCCGCCGGAACGGCTCGAAGAGGTTGTCGATCTCGTACGCCGGCACCACCGGCCCGGTGTTGGTGACTACCAGGACCGCCTGACCGCCCGTGAGGGCGGTGGTGACCTCCACCCAGCCGTCCTCGGGGACGTTGTAGCGCACGGCGTTCTGGACCAGGTTCAGGGCGATCCGCTCCAGGAGGACGCCGTTGCCCTGGACCACCGCCGGCTCGCGGACGCCGTGGATCCCCACGCCCTTGCCGTCCGCCTCGGCGCGCACCTGGTCGATCGCCTGCCCGGCCACCTCGGCGAGGTCCACGGGCTTGCGCTCGACGATCTGGTTGTCGCTGCGGGCGAGCAGCAGCAGGCCCTCCACCAGCTGCTCGCTGCGCTCGTTGGTGGCGAGGAGCGTCTTGCCGAGCTGCTGGAGCTCCACCGGAGCGCCCGGGTCGGACAGGTGCACCTCCAGGAGGGTGCGGTTGATCGCCAGCGGGGTGCGCAGCTCGTGGGAGGCGTTGCCGACGAAGCGCTGCTGGGCGCTGAACGCTCTCTCCAGTCGTTCGAGCATGTCGTCGAAGGTGTCGGCCAGCTCCTTCAGCTCGTCGTCCGGGCCGTCCAGCTCGATGCGGCGCGAGAGGTCGGAGCCGGCCACCGCGCGCGCGGTGCGGGTGATCCGGCCCAGCGGCGACAGGACGCGGCCGGCCATCGCGTAGCCGAAGGCGAAGGCGATCACGGCGAGGCCCAGCAGGGCCAGCAGGGAGCGGCTGAGCAGGGTGTCAAGGGCGACCTGGCGCTGGTGGTCGGTGCACTCGCTGATCAGGGCGTTGAAGGTGGACAGCGGCAGGTTGCTGGCGTTGTTGACGGCCGGGCACTTGGCGCTGGCCACCTTGACGTTGTCACCACCGCCGACGATCTTGAACAGCGGCTCGTTGCCGGTGTTCAGCGCCTGCGCGGCCAGCAGGTAGATGATCGAGAGCAGCAGGATGCCGGCGATGAGGAACATGCCGCCGTACAGCAGCGTGAGCCGTATCCGGATGGTCGGGCGCAGCCAGGGCAGCGGGGTGGCCGGGCGCGGGTCCCAGGTGGGCTTCGGTGGCGCCTGCGGGGGCGCGGGGGTGCTCGCCACGGTCGATCAGATCCGGTAGCCGGAGCCGGGCACGGTGACGATCACGGGCGGCTCGCCCAGTTTGCGGCGCAGCGTCATGACGGTGACGCGGACGACGTTGGTGAACGGGTCGGTGTTCTCGTCCCAGGCCTTCTCCAGGAGCTGCTCGGCGGAGACGACGGCGCCCTCGCTGCGCATGAGGACCTCCAGGACGGCGAACTCCTTGGGCGCGAGCTGGACCTCCTTGCCGTCCCGGAAGACCTCGCGGCGGTTGGGGTCGAGCTTGATCCCGGCCCGCTCCAGGACCGGCGGCAGCGGGATGCTGGTGCGCCGGCCCAGGGCGCGCACGCGCGCGATCAGCTCGCTGAAGGCGAACGGCTTGGGCAGGTAGTCGTCGGCGCCGATCTCCAGACCCTCGACCCGGTCGCTGACGTCGCCGGAGGCCGTCAGCATCAGCACGCGCGTGGGCATGCCGAGTTCGACGATCTTGCGGCAGACGTCGTCGCCGTGCACCAGGGGGAGGTCGCGGTCGAGGACGACCACGTCGTAGTCGTTCACCCCGATGCGCTCCAGGGCCGCGGCGCCGTCGTACACGACGTCGACGGCCATGGCCTCCCGGCGCAGTCCGGTGGCCACCGCATCGGCGAGCAGCTGCTCGTCCTCGACGACGAGTACGCGCACGTCTCAGGTCCTTCCAGGGGTGGGGAGTCTTCGCCCCCATCCTGCCCTTTTCGGCCGTAAGTCGGCGGTAAGGCGGGTGAGGGACGCGGGGAATAGGAGATTTTCTCGCCGGGTTGAGGTTTCCGCGGAAGAGAGCGGGGGGAGGACGGCTTTACACCCCGCGATCACGCTCTGCCTGTACCGCACGACCCGCGGTGCGCCGCGGTCCGCTTCCGCAGAGCGGGCGTGGGTGTCCGGCACCGTCGCCGCCCGGCCGGGCAGCGCTGGGCACTCCACCGGAGACGTGATCGCCCCTTCCGAACGGCAC
Organism: Streptomyces sp. NPDC048182; assembly: GCF_043202555.1. Lineage (NCBI taxonomy): Bacteria > Bacillati > Actinomycetota > Actinomycetes > Kitasatosporales > Streptomycetaceae > Streptomyces > Streptomyces sp. NPDC048182. The sequence goes on from NZ_JBIDAQ010000017.1 coordinate 51,860, forward strand.
ACCCCGTGCCACCGACCCACCGACCCAGGACGAGGGGGCGCAGCATGGACGCTTTCACCGCCGGACTTCTACAGCGCATAGAGACGACCGAGTCCGACCTGTCCCGGGCCCGAGACGAGGGGGACGAGTTCCTCGTCGAGGTGGAACTGGGCGAGCTCGACGACCTGCGCCGGCTCGCCGCGGAGCACGGCGTGGAGGTCGGGCTCACCGGCATCTGACCAGGCCCGTACCGACACAGGCGACCTGAAGGGGCCCCGGCGGATCCACCGCCGGGGCCCCTGTCTGCCCATGTCCGCCCGGCTCAGGCGCCGAAGTCCGCCAGGAGGCGCTGGAGGGGCTCGAACACGGCCGGGGTGGCGGCGATGGTCAGCCGGTCCGAGGGGCGCTCACCGGGGCGTCCGCCGGTCACCGCGCCCGCCTCCCGGGCGATCAGGTCGCCCGCCGCGCGGTCCCAGGGGTGCAGCCCGCGCTCGTAGTAGCCGTCGAGGCGGCCCGCGGCCACGTCGCACAGGTCGATGGCGGCCGAGCCGCCGCGCCGGATGTCCCGCACCAGCGGGATCAGGCGGCGCGCGGTCTCGGCCTGCTCGGCGCGCACCTCGGCGACGTAGTTGAAGCCGGTGGAGACCAGCGCCTGGTCCAGCGGGGCGGCGCCGCGGCAGGCCAGCCGGCGCTCGCCGTCCCAGGCCCCGGTCGCCCAGGCTCCTCCCCCGCGCACGGCCCGGTACGTCTCGCCGCGCATCGGCACCGCGACCACGCCCGCGACGGTCTCGCCGCCCTGCTCGGCGGCGATGGAGACGGACCAGGTGGGCAGGCCGTAGAGGTAGTTGACCGTGCCGTCGAGCGGGTCGACGACCCAGCGGACGCCGCTGGTGCCCTCGGTGGCGGCGCCCTCCTCGCCGAGGAGGCCGTCGTCGGGGCGGCGGTCGGCGATCAGGCCGGTGATCAGCTTCTCCGCCGCGATGTCCATCTCGGTGACCACGTCGATCGGGCTGGACTTGGTGGCGGCGACGGCCAGGTCGGCCGGGCGGCCGTCGCGCAGCAGCTCGCCCGCGCGGCGGGCCGCCTCCAGGGCGGTCTCAAGCAGCTCGGCGTGGAGCGGGTCGGTGGGCCGGGGGCCGGTGGACAGGGGGCCAGGGGTTGCCTCGGTCACGGTGACTCTCACGGTTCCTTACGCGTAGGGGCTGTCGGCGCCCGCGGCGGCGGGGCGTGGGGCGCGGGCGGGGCAGCAGCCGACCAGGCACACGTCGTGGCTCGCGCCGAGCGCGCCCAGGGCGCAGGGGGCGGCCTGCGCGCCGCGCTCGTGGGCGGCCCGCTCCAGGACCAGGTCGCGCACCGCGGCGGCGAACCGCGGGTCGGCGCCGACCGTCGCCGAGCGGCGCACCGGCAGGCCCAGCTCCTCGGCCTTGGCGGTGGCCTCCGTGTCGAGGTCGTAGAGGACCTCCATGTGGTCGGAGACGAAGCCGATGGGGGCCATGACGACGGCCGGGGCGCCGGCCGCCTGCCGCTCCGCGAGGTGGTCGCAGATGTCGGGCTCCAGCCACGGGATCTGCGGGGCGCCCGAACGCGACTGGTAGACGAGCTGCCAGGGATGGTCCACGCCGGTGCGCTCGCGGACGGCGTCGGCGACCAGCGCCGCCACGTCCAGGTGCTGGCGGACGTAGGCCCCGCCGTCGCCGTGCTCCGCCACCGGCCCCGAGGTGTCCGCGGCGGCGGTGGGGATGGAGTGGGTGGAGAAGGCGAGGTGCGCGCCGTCGCGGACCTCCTCGGGCAGGTCGGCCAGGGCGCGCAGCACGCCGTCGACCATGGGCTCGACGAAGCCCGGGTGGTTGAAGTAGTGCCGCAGCTTGTCGACACGGGGCGGCTCGAGGCCCTCGGCGGTCAGGGCGGCCAGCGCGTCCGCCAGGTTCTCCCGGTACTGCCGGCAGCCCGAGTAGGAGGCGTACGCGCTGGTGGCCAGCACCAGGACGCGGCGGCGGCCGTCGCGGACCAGCTCGCGCAGGGTGTCCGTCAGGTACGGCGCCCAGTTGCGGTTGCCCCAGTAGACCGGCAGGTCCAGGCCGTGCTCGGCGAAGTCCTTGCGCAGCGCGTCGAGCAGGGCGCGGTTCTGGTCGTTGATCGGGCTGACCCCGCCGAAGAGGAAGTAGTGCTGCCCGACCTCCTTGAGGCGCTCGGTGGGGATGCCGCGCCCGCGCGTCACGTTCTCCAGGAACGGGACCACGTCGTCCGGGCCCTCGGGGCCGCCGAACGAGAGCAGGAGCAGGGCGTCGTAGGGCTGGGCATCACGCACGTCAGGCATGCTCCGATCCTGCCACCAGGCACCGACAACGGGGCATCGGGGCCCGATCCCGGGTGCGTCGGGCGGTGGTGCGCGACGGCACTCGGGCGGTGGTGCGCGAGGGTACTTTTCGGATGAGCCGACCGGTAATCTGTTCGAGCCGCGTTCGCACCTTACGTTCGCACCTGACGACCCGCCCCGGAGACCTCGTTGCCCAGCCCCTACCGCGCCCTGTTCACCGCGCCCGGCACCAAGGGCTTCGCCGCCGCGGGCTTCGTCGGCCGGATGCCGCTGTCCATGATGGGCATCGGCGTGGTCACGATGATCTCGCAGCTCACCGGGCGGTACGGGCTGGCCGGCGCCCTGTCGGCCACCATCGCGCTGGCCGCCGCCGTGTTGGGCCCGCAGGTCTCCCGCCTGGTGGACCGGCACGGGCAGCGGCGGGTGCTGCGCCCGGCGACCCTGGTGGCGCTGGCCTCGGGGGCGGTGCTGCTGCCGGCCGCGCACTACGGCTGGCCGGACTGGGTGCTGTTCGCCGCCTGCCTCGGCATGGGCTGCGTGCCCAGCCTCGGCGCGATGGTCAGGGCCCGCTGGGCCGCGCTGTACGGCGGCACCCCGCGGCTGCACACCGCGTACTCCTTCGAGTCCGTGGTGGACGAGGTGTGCTTCATCTTCGGGCCGATCATCTCCATCGGGCTGTCCACCGTGTGGTTCCCCGAGGCGGGCCCGCTGCTCGCCGGCTGCTTCCTGGCGGCCGGCGTCTTCTGGCTGACCGCCCAGCGCGCCACCGAACCGGTGCCGCACCCGCGCGGGCAGCACGGCAGGGGGAGCGCGCTGGCCTCCCGGCCGCTCCAGGTCCTGGTGGTCACCTTCGCGGCGACCGGGACGATCTTCGGCGCCATCGACGTGGTCACCGTGGCCTTCGCCGAGGAGCGCGGGCACAAGGCGGCCGCCAGCGTGGTGCTCGCCCTGTACGCGGCCGGCTCCTGCGCGGCCGGCATGGTCTTCGGGCTGCTGCGCCCCGCCGGACCGCCCGAGCGCCGCTGGCTGCTGGGCGTCTGCGCGATGGCCGTGAGTATGATCCCCCTCCTACTGGTCGGAAACCTGCCGTTGCTGGCCGTGGCGCTGTTCGTTGCGGGGCTGTCCATCGCGCCCACGATGATCACGACGATGTCCCTCATCGAACAGCACGTACCTCGCGCGCGGCTGACCGAGGGCATGACCTGGGTCAGCACCGGCCTCGCGGTCGGCGTCGCGCTCGGGTCCTCCGTCTCCGGCTGGGTGATCGACGCGGCCGGGGCGCGGGCCGGGTACGCGGTTCCGGCGGTCGCCGGGGCGGTCGCGGTGGTGGTCGGTTTCCTGGGGTTCCGCCGGCTCAAGCGGCCGGCTCCGCATCAGGGAGGGATCGTTGAGCAGCACAGCGAGCGCGAGGAACGGCACGTGGCGTAACTGGGGCGGCACCGTCGCCGCGCGTCCCGCGCGGGAGGTCGCCCCGACGTCCGTGGAGGAGCTGGCCGAGGCGGTGCGCCGGGCAGCCGAGGACGGGCTGCGGGTCAAGGCGGTGGGCACCGGGCACTCCTTCACCGCCATCGCGGCGACCGACGGCGTGTTGATACGCCCTCAACTGTTGACCGGCATCCGGGAGATCAACCGTGCCGACATGACGGTCACGGTCGAGGCCGGCACCCCGCTCAAGAGGCTCAACATCGCCCTGGCCCGCGAGGGCCTTTCGCTCACCAACATGGGCGACATCATGGAGCAGACCGTGTCCGGGGCCACCAGCACCGGCACCCACGGCACCGGCCGCGAGTCCGCCTCCATGGCGGCGCAGATCAAGGGCCTGGAGCTGGTCACCGCCGACGGTTCGCTGCTCAGGTGCTCCGAGAAGGAGAACCCGGAGGTCTTCGCCGCCGCCCGGATCGGCCTGGGCGCCCTCGGCATCGTCACCGCGATCACCTTCGCCGTCGAGCCGGTCTTCCTGCTCACCGCGCGCGAGGAGCCGATGCCGCTCGACCGGGTGCTCGCCGACTTCGACGAGCTGTGGGCGGAGAACGAGCACTTCGAGTTCTACTGGTTCCCGCACACCGGCAGCACCAACACCAAGCGCAACAACCGCAGCGCCGGTCCGGAGCAGCCGGTGGGCCGCCTCCAGGGCTGGCTGGAGGACGAGTTCCTCTCCAACGGCGTCTTCCAGGCGGCCAACGTGCTCGGCCGCACGGTGCCCGCCACCGTCCCGGCGATCGCCCGGCTCTCCAGCAGGGCGCTGTCCGCGCGCACCTACACCGACATCCCGTACAAGGTGTTCACCTCGCCGCGCCGGGTGCGGTTCGTGGAGATGGAGTACGCCGTGCCGCGTGCGGCCCTCGTCGACACGCTGCGCGAACTGCGCGCCATGGTCGAGCGGTCGGGGCTGCGGATCAGCTTCCCGGTCGAGGTGCGCACCGCCCCGGCCGACGACATCGCGCTGTCCACGGCCTCGGGCCGCGACAGCGCCTACGTCGCCGTGCACATGTTCCGCGGGACGCCCTACCGGGAGTACTTCACCGCCGCCGAGCAGATCTTCACCGCGCACGAGGGCCGGCCGCACTGGGGCAAGCTGCACACCCGGACCGCGGAGTACCTGGCCGGCGTGTACCCGCGCTTCGGCGAGTTCACGGCGCTGCGGGATCGTCTTGACCCTGACCGGCTGTTCCTGAACGACCACTTGCGGAGGGTGCTGGGGCCGTAGCGGAGTCGTCGGGGGCGGGGTCGGTGCCGCCGGAGTCGTCGCCGCCTGTCGCGCCGGGGCTGGGCGTGGCCTTCGGGGTGCCGCCGTCGTCCTGACCGCCCGCGTCACCGCCGGGCGTACCGGACGGGGTGGCGGCCGGGTCGTCGCTCCCGGAGTCCGAGCCCGAGCCCGAACCGGACCCGGTGCCGTCGGGATCGCCGGTGTCCTGCGACGCGCCCGGGCCGCCGGGCCGCTGTCCGTCCTCGGAGCCGCCGGAATCCCCCGTGCCGGGGTCGTCCGACCCGCCGGGATCGCTCGGCCGGTGCGGCGCGGAGCGGTTGTGACCGGAGAAGGCGTTGCCGACGGTGGTGCTGTGGCCGCCGCTCAGGTCGTGCCCGGACGCCACCTCGTACACGGTGATCCCGCCCATGGCGACGCCGAAGACGACGGCCGCCGCGACCACCGGCCGCCGCCAGCCCTTGTTGCGTGCCCGGTAGACGGTGCCCGCGGTGAACTCCCCGGCGGCCGGCCCCGCGGCCGGCGTGGCCGACGGCGTGGACGCGGTGGGCCGCACGGTGGCGGTGCCGACGGTGCGCCGGCTGCGCAGCTCCTCGCCGGTGCGGCTGAAGAAGTGCTGGAAGAGCGTGCCGCCGCAGGTGGCGACGACGCTGATCAGGCCGGCGCCGACGATCGTGCCGTAGACGCCGAACGAGGAGGCGAGCTTGGCGGCCACCACGGCCGCGAGGGCGCTGCCCGCGACCTGGGGCAGGCTCAGGTCGATGCGCCTGGTCCCCGTCTCCTTCCCCTGGTTCCCCTGGCCCGTCCCGGCCACGGCTTCGGGCTTCTCACGCATCCCGGTACCCTGCCTGCCTTTCCCGTGTGTGCGGTTCGCGAGTCCGGGCATCCGCTTCCTGGTCGGACGCCCGCACGAGAGGAGGACGTCCGACCGGAAACCATTAGTTCCGTTTCTGGTGATTGCGTGAACTTCGCCACGTCCAAGATCGTGAGACCCCGTGCGCGACGGCCGGAGAGCCGCTCTTGCCGGAAGCCGCACGGCGTGCCCACCTACGGACATGGCCCGAATGGAGTACTGTGGCGAGCCCTGGGTCCGGACCCCACAGGGTGCCCGCACCCTCAAGGACCAACTCGGCAAGGTTGTGGCAGGCTGCACCCGGGCAGGCCACACTCGACAGAGCGGAAGCAGCGACGCACGTGACGTCGGCAGGCACCACCCGGGAGGTCCCCATGCCCGAACTGCGTGTCGTGGCCGTCTCGAATGACGGCACACGGCTGGTGCTGAAGGCTGCGGACAGCACGGAGTACACGCTGCCGATCGACGAGCGGCTCCGGGCCGCCGTGCGCGGCGACCGTCCCCGTCTCGGCCAGATCGAGATCGAGGTGGAGAGCCATCTCCGCCCCCGCGACATCCAGGCGCGGATACGCGCCGGCGCGACCGCGGAAGAGGTCGCACAGATGGCCGGCATCCCCGTCGAGCGCGTGCGCCGCTTCGAGGGTCCCGTGCTCGCCGAGCGCGCCTTCATGGCGGAGCGGGCCCGCAAGACTTCCGTCCGCCGGCCCGGCGAGAACTCCGGGCCGCCGCTCGGTGAGGCCGTCCAGGAGCGCCTGCTGCTGCGCGGCGCCGAGAAGGACACCACCCTGTGGGACTCCTGGCGTCGCGACGACGGCACCTGGGAGGTCATGCTGGTCTACCGGGTCGCGGGCGAACCCCACTCGGCGAGCTGGACGTACGATCCGCCCCGGCGGCTCGTCCAGGCCGTCGACGACGAGGCGCGCGCCCTGATCGGCGAGACCGACGACCTCGCCGCGCCCGAGCCCAGCTTCCCCTTCGTGCCCCGCATCGCCAGGCTGCCGCGCGATAGGCCCCTGGACCGCAGCCTCGACCGCGAGCTGCGCGAGCCGCGGGAGCGGCCCAGCCTGCCCGCGGCCGCCGCCGACGCGGCCGAGGAGGCTCCGGCCGAGCGGGAACGGGACTCGCTGACCAGCCTCTTGGAGGCGGTGCCGAGCTTCCGCGGCGACCTGGTCGTCCCGGAGCGCCCGACGGAGCCACCGGCCGAGGAGCCCGTGGAGGAGGCGGAGGCGGAGGAGCCCCCGGCGCCCGCGGCGTCGGCCGGTTCCGCCTACGCCGACATCCTGATGCCGCGTTCGGTGGGCAGCCACCGCGACCGCCTGACCGGCTCGACCGACCGCCAGGCCGAGGCGGACGGCGTCCGCCCCGGGCGCCGGGCGGCGGTCCCGAGCTGGGACGAGATCGTGTTCGGGACGCGCCGCAAGAAGCAGGAGTAGGAAGAGGAGTAGGACGGACGGAAGAACGGAGGCCGGGCCCCTGAAGGGCCCGGCCTCCGGCCGCTATTGGGGCTCCGTCCCCACCGCCACCGGCCGCGCCGGGTCGGCGGACCACTCCGACCAGGACCCCACGTACAGCGCCGCCGGGATGCCGGCCACCGCCAGGGCCAGCACCTCGTGCGCACCGGAGACGCCCGAGCCGCAGTAGACGCCGACCTGCCCGCCCTCTTCCGCGCCCAGCGCCGCGAAGCGGGCGCGCAGTTCACCGGCGGGCCGGAAGCGGCCGTCCGGACCGGTGTTCTCCGTGGTCGGCGCGGACACGGCGCCCGGGATGTGGCCGCCGACCCGGTCGATCGGCTCGACCTCGCCCCGGTACCGCTCCCCCGCGCGGGCGTCGAACAGCACTCCGGAGCGGGCCAGCGCCGCGGCCCCGTCGGCGTCGAGCAGCCCCGCGGCACCGGGCTCAGGAGTGAAGTCGCCCTCGGCGACGGCCTGCTGCTCCGTGGACAGCGGCCCCTCCCACAGCGGCAACCCGCCGTCCAGGACCCGCACGTTCGGGTGACCCGTCCAGCGCAGCAGCCACCAGGCGCGGGCCGCCGCCCAGCCCTGTCCCCCGTCGTAGACGACGACCGGCCGGCTCGCAGAGACGCCCGCGCGGCGCATCGCGGCGCCGAACTCGGCCACGTCGGGCAGCGGATGGCGGCCCCGCGGGCCGGCCGCGCCGGCCAGCTCCTCGTCCAGGTCCACATAGACGGCGCCGGGCACATGGCCCGCGGCGTGGGCGGCGCGGCCGTCGAAGGGCGGGGCGCCGTCCGCCTTGGCGGTGCTCAGCTGCCAGCGGACGTCCAGGACCACCGGCGGGTGGGCGCCCGCCAGTTCGGTGGCGAGATCGGCTGCGGAAATGATGGCGTTCATGTCCCCATCCTGGCGTACCGAGTGGCCCGGCCGTCCATGTCGGGCTACTCTGCCCGCCGGACAACACCGATCACGAGGCGTGCCGGATCGGGCACATGCTGTATCACCCGAGCAGCCGGGCCGCCCGCACGGCACGGGTCCGTCCAAGCGGAAGCGGACGCACGGCCCGCACGGGGCCGAGAGAGAAGTGGCGATGACCGACGGACGGGGTCCGGCCGGCGCACCCTGCTGGGTGAGCCTCATGGTGCACGGACCGGCCGCGACGCAGGAGTTCTACGGGGAGCTGTTCGGCTGGGAGTTCCGGCCCGGGCCGCAGCAGCTCGGCCCCTACGTCCGGGCACTGCTAGACGGCCGCGAGGTGGCCGGCATCGGCCGGGTCCCCCCGGATCGCCGGCTGCCGCCGGCCTGGACCCCGTACTTCGCCGCCGAGGACGTGAACCGGACGGCGCAGGCGGTGCGTTCGTGCGGCGGCACCGTCGGCGTGGGCCCGCTGGACGCCGGCGACGCCGGGCGGCTGGCCATCGGCTCCGACCCCTCGGGGGCCGTCTTCGGCGTCTGGCAGGCGGCGGAGCACCTGGGCACCGCGGTCACGGGCGTCCCCGGCGCCCCGGCCTGGAACGAGCTGCTGACCTTCGAGTCGGCGAGCGTCGCCAAGTTCTACGAGCGCGTCTTCGGCTGCGAGCCCGAGCCGGAGGTCTCCGCCGACCTCGACTACGTCACCCTGTCCCGCGAGGGCCGGCCCGTCGCCGGCGTGCGGGGCCTGGGCGGCGCTCTGCCCCGCGACCGGGGGCCGCACTGGCTGACGTACTTCGAGGTGGCCGACGCCGCCGAGGCGGTGGAGCGGCTGACCGAGCTGGGCGGCCATGTCCTGCGGCCGGTACGGGAGTCGGGGCGGGGCCGGGAGGCGATGGTGGCCGACCCGGAGGGGGCGCGGTTCGCGCTGCTGGAGAGCCGCCGGGCCTGAGGAGGGGCTCCGCTCAGGCGTGCTGGACCGGGAGGACGTCCGGGGAAAGCGCCGCCGCGCGGGCCGTCGCGGCGGTGGTGCGGCGGCGGTGGTGGCGCCGGCACAGCACCTCGTAGCCGACCTCGTCCGGGGACTGCGCGACGTCGCCGACGACCACCTGGGCGCCCTCGACGACCATGACGCCCCCCACGGTGCGGGCGTTGTGCGTGGCCCGGGCCCCGCACCAGCACAGCGCCTCCACCTGGAGCACCTCGACGCGGTCGGCGAGTTCGACCAGGCGCTGGGAGCCGGGGAACAGCTTGGAGCGGAAGTCGGTGGTGATGCCGAAGGCGTAGACGTCGAGGCCGAGGTCGTCCACCACGCGCGCGAGCTGGTCGATCTGGCCGGGGGCGAGGAACTGCGCCTCGTCGGCGATCACGTAGTCCGCCCGGCCGCCCCGGGAGAGGTGGTCGACCAGGTAGGCGTACAGGTCCTGGCCGTCCTCGACCTCCACCGCGTCGGTGACCAGGCCGAGCCGGGAGGAGAGCTTGCCCTCGCCGGCCCGGTCGTCGCGGGTGAAGATCACGCCGGCCAGGCCGCGGGCGGAGCGGTTGTGCTCGATCTGCAGAGCCAGGGTCGACTTCCCGCAGTCCATCGTTCCGGAGAAGAACACCAGCTCGGGCATGACGGGGCGGGAACCTTTCACCAGGGGTGGACGGGGCATCGGTCGGTGGGGGTCAGGCGCGTGCTTCGAGCAGCGGGACGAGCTGTTCGGCCGGGGTCATCGAGCCGTGGTTGCCGACCATCGCGGACTCCTTGGGCTCCCGCTCGGAGGCGATGAGCAGGACGTCGTCGCGGGCGGCGGCGATGACGTCGCCGAGCCGGCCGTACACCCGGTCGTCCACGCGCGGGCCGAACCAGCCGGCCGCGATCGCCTCGTCCCGCGAGGCCACCCAGAACTGCTCGCCGAGCACCTCGCGCCAGCAGGCCAGCACGTCGCCCTGGGCACCAGGGACGGCGTAGACGTGCCGGGCGCGGCCCTCGCCGCCGAGCAGGGCGACGCCGGCGCGCAGCTCCCAGTCCTCGTCGAAGTCCCAGCGGTGCTCCTCGTCGAAGGGCACGTCGATCATGCCGTGGTCGGCGGTGACGTACAGGGCGCTGCGCGGCGGCAGCTGCTCGGCGAGGCGCTGGACGAGACGGTCGACGCGGCCCAGCTGGCCGCGCCAGGAGTCGGAGTCGACGCCGAAGCGGTGTCCGGCGCCGTCGACCTCGGAGTAGTACGTGTAGACCAGCGCGCGGTCGGCGCCGGCGAGCACCTCGGCGGCGAGGTCCATGCGCTCCTCGCCGGGCAGCCGGCCGTGGAAGGTGCCGCCGCTGAGCGCGACCTTGGTCAGCGGGGTGGCGGCGAAGGTCGGCGAGGAGACCTGGGCGGCGAGCACCCCGGCCTCGTGGGCGCGCTGGAAGACGGTGGGGTACGGCTGCCAGGCGGCCGGCTCGGTCCAGGGCTGCCAGCGCAGCTGGTTCATCAGCGCGCCGGTGGCCGGATCGCGCACGGTGTAGCCGGGCAGGCCGTGCGCGCCGGGCGGCAGGCCGGTGCCGACGGAGGCGAGGGAGGTGGCGGTGGTGGCGGGGAAGCCGGCGGTGACCGGGCGGCCGGTGCCGCCGCGCGAGGTGCCGAGCAGCGAGGTCATGAACGGGGCGTCGTCCGGGTGCGCGCGCAGCTGCTCCCAGCCGAGGCCGTCGATCAGGAACACACAGACCCGGTCGGTCGGGGCCAGCTCGGGAATCGAGGCGGTCATGCCGGGAACGCCGAGGCCGGCGGCCAGGGTGGGCAGCAGGTCGGCGAGGGAGCCGGTGCCGTACTCGGGCACGGGGGCGGAGGCGACGGGGAGTGGTTCCGGGTGGGTGTCCCAGGCGGCGGGCTGCGCCATCAGCGGGTGGTGTCCGCGGTCGCCTCGGAGAGCGCCTGCGCGAAAGCGAGCGCCTGGCGCACCGTCTCCGGGCCGTCCCCGGCCTCGCTCACGCGCAGGCTCAGGTCGTCGGCGGTCGAGGAGCCGGTGTAGCCGTGGTCGGCCTCGCAGTTGGGGTCGCCGCAGGCGGCGGGCTCCAGGTCGAGCCGGGCGACGGCGCCCCAGCCGATGGTCAGCACGATCTCGCGGGGCAGGGTGCCCGGCTTGTACTGCTCCGGGTTGGCGACCACGCGGCTGACGACGATGGACGAGATCCGGCCGAGCTTCACCGACTCCGTGGACGTGGTCGCGTACGGGGTCGGGGAGGTGTCGTCGGCGGCCTGCTCGTCGGTGTGGCTGACGATGAAGCGGTTGCCGGTGAGCACGAGCACCGTGACGTGCCGGCGCACCTCGTTCTGGTCGAACGTCGTCTCCTGGTGGACCAGGTACGACCGGACGGGCTCGCCGCCCACGGCGGCCTCCACCGCCTCGGCCACGAGAGCCGGGTAGTAGCCGCTGCGTTCGATCGCCGCCCGCAGCCCCTGGGTCGTCGTACTGGTCTTGGCCATGGCGTCCATCCTACGGGGGCCCACCGACTGCGCGGCACGGTCGTGCGGCCCCCGCGGGCGGGACCCCGGCCGGACGCCGGTCGGGCCCCGGCCGGGTCAGTACGCCGGGAGGGTGCGCGGGCCGAGGTCGTCCCTGGCGGGCGGCGGTGCGAGGCGGACGGTCGCGCCGAGGACGCTCAGGCCCTTCGGGGCGACGACGACCGGTTCGAGGGTGACGGCGACGACCTCGGGGTGGTCGTCGACCAGCCGGGAGACGCGCAGCAGCAGCTCCTCCAGGGCCTTGGTGTCCACCGGCGCCGAGCCGCGCCAGCCGAACAGCAGCGGGGCGGTGCGCACCGAGCGGATCAGGGTGGTGGCCTCGCGGTCGGTGACCGGGATGAGCCGGTGCGCCGTGTCGCCGAGCAGCTGGGTGGCGGGCCCGGCGAGCCCGAAGGAGAGCGCGGCGCCTGCGGCCGGGTCGATGACGGCCCGGACCAGGGTGTCCACGCCGCGCGGCGCCATGGACTGCACCACCGGGCGCAGCTCTTCGGGGCGGCCGAACAACTCGGTCAACTCGGCGTACGCCCGGCGCAGTTGCTCCTCGTCGGCGAGGTCGAGGCGGACGCCGCCCAGGTCGGCGCGGTGGCGCAGGTGCGGGGCGGTCGCCTTGAGAGCGACCGGGTAGCCGAGGGCGCGGGCGGCCTCCGCGGCGTCGTCGGGGGTGGGCGCGGGCAGGGCGCGGTGCACGCGGATGCCGTACCGGGTGAGCAGTTCGCAGGTCGCCGCCTGGTCGAGGGCGGGGCCCTCCGCGCGCGCGAGGTGGCCGGCGATCAGCTCGGCGGCGCCCTTCTCGTCGATGTCGTCGTACTCCGGCACCCGGCCGGGATCGGCTGACTCGCGCCGCCACTGCCCGTAGGCGACGGCCTGCGCGAGGGCGCGGACGGCGCGCTCGGCGGCGGGGTAGGCGGGGATGAGGCGGGCCTCTTCGGAGGGTGCCGCGGGGGCGGGCGGGGCGGGGGAGGCGGGAGACGCGGGGGTGCTCGCCACCGGGGCCGCCGGCCGCGCCTGCGGGGCCGTGCTCGTCGCCGCCGAGAGGGCCTCCGCGAGGCCGCCCAGCTCCACGTGGACCACCAGGACCGGCTTGGCCGGCACCTCGGCCGCCGCCGTGCGCAGGGCCACGGCCAGCGCCGCGTCGCCCGGGGCGCCCTCCCCCGGCGTCGGGATGGCGGTCACCACCACCGCGTCGCACGTGTCGTCGGCCAGCGCGCGGGCCAGCGCCGCGTGGAAGTCCGCCGGGGCGGCCGCCGTCGTCAGGTCGAGCGGGGGCTGGGGCCGCAGCCCCTCGGAGAGGCACGCGTCGTACGTCAGCAGGCCGAGCGACTCCGAGTTGCCGAGGATCGCCACCCGGGGCCCGGCCGGCAGTGGCTGGCGGGCGAGCAGCAGGCCCGCGTCGACCAGCTCGGTGATGGTGTCGACGCGGATCACGCCGGCCTGCCGCAGCAGCGCGGAGACCGTGGCGTGCGGCAGCCGGGTCGCCCGGACCGCGTGCCCCTGCGGTGCGACGCCGCCGTGCCGGGCGCCCTGGACGACGACCAGCGGCTTGGCGGCGGCGGTGCGCCGGGCGAGCCGGGTGAACTTGCGCGGGTTGCCGATGGACTCCAGGTACATCAGGGCGACGTCGGTGTGCGGGTCGTCGTACCAGTACTGCAGGACGTCGTTGCCGGAGACGTCCGCCCGGTTGCCGGACGAGACGAAGGTGGACACCCCGGTGACGCCGGTGACCCCGCCGCCGCGCCGGTGCAGCCGGGACAGCAGGGCGATGCCGATGGCGCCGGACTGGGCGAACAGGCCGATCCGGCCGGGGCGGGGCGACTCGGGGGCGAGGGAGGCGTTGAGCCGGACCTCGGGCGCGGTGTTGATGATCCCGAAGGCGTTCGGGCCGATGATCCGCATGCCGTACGAGCGCGCCTGGCGCACCAGTGCCCTTTGGCGCTCGCGGCCCTCGGGCCCGCTGTCGGCGTACCCGGCGGAGACGACGACCAGGCCCTGCACGCCGTGCTCGCCGCACTCGTCGACCACCTCGGGCACCCGCTCGGCGGGTACGGCCACCACGGCGAGGTCCACGGGCCCGTCGATGTCGCGCACCGAGCGGCGGGCCGGCACGCCGCCGATCTCCGTCTCGCCCTCGGCGAGCCCCCGGTTCACGGCGTGCAGCCGGCCGGTGTAGCCGGCGTCCAGGATGTTGCCGAGCACGCTGCGGCCGACGCCGCCCGGCGCGCGTCCGGCGCCGACGACCGCGACGGAGCCGGGCTGGAGCAGCCGCTGCACGGACCGCGCCTCGGCGCGCTGCTCGCGCGCGTACTGCACGGCGAGCGAGCGGTCGGTGGGCTCCAGGTCGAACTCCAGGCGCACCACGCCGTCCTCGAAGCTGCGCTTCTGGGTGTACCCGGCGTCCATGAACACCTTGATCATCTTGGTGTTGGCGGGCAGCACCTCGGCGGCGAAGCGGCGGATGCCGCGCTCCCGGGCGACGGCGGCGATGTGCTCCAGGAGCGCGGAGGCGACCCCGCGCCCCTGGTGGGCGTCCTGGACCAGGAACGCGACCTCGGCCTCGTCGGCCGGCGCGGAGGCGGGGGTGCCGCCGGGGCCGATCCGGTCGTAGCGCACGGTGGCGATGAACTCGCCGCCGACCGTGACGGCGAGACCGACCCGGTCCACGAAGTCGTGGTGGGTGAAGCGGTGCACGTCCTTGGCGGAGAGCCGGGGGTAGGGCGCGAAGAAGCGGTAGTACTTCGACTCGTCGGAGACCTGCTCGTAGAAGCTGACCAGGCGCTCGGCGTCGTCGACCGTGATCGGCCGCACGCGCGCGGTGCCGCCGTCGCGCAGCACCACGTCGGCCTCCCAGTGGGCGGGATACGCGTGCCGGTCCGGCGAGGTCTGCATGCGCCCCAGCGTACGGCTCGCGCATGCCGCGCGATGTGGGAAACTGGTCTAGACAACCCTGCACCAGGTCAACCCTGCACCACTCGAAGGGCAGCATCACATGGCTGAGCGCCGCGTCAACGTCGGCTGGGCCGAGGGTCTCCACGCCCGCCCCGCCTCCATCTTCGTCCGGGCCGCCACGGCCACCGGGGTCCCGGTGACCATCGCCAAGGCGGACGGCAACCCCGTCAACGCGGCCTCCATGCTGGCCGTCCTCGGCCTGGGCGCGCAGGGCGGCGAGGAGATCGTCCTGGCCTCGGACGCCGAGGGCGCCGACGCCGCCCTGGAGCGGCTGGCGAAGCTGGTCGCGGAGGGCCTCGAGGAGCTTCCCGAGACCGTCTGACACCGCGACCCGACGCCACTGCGGGCATTTCGCGTGGGCCGGGCCGCGCCCTCATTTCGAGGGCGCGGGCCGGCCTTTCCCGTTACGAGAAGCACCCCCGGTCAAAGGGAAATCCTCCCAAACTCCCCTTTCGAGATCCCGCCGGGAATTCCCCTCTTGTATACGGCGCCCGTGTTAATTCCCCGCGCTCGGTGTGTTTACGGCAGGTTGCATTCTCCTCACCCGCAGCCGGTGGGCCGGCGCCGAGCGCTCGGCGTGCAGCGCCATCAGCATCCGCGCCCGCTCCCCGTCCCCGCGGGTCACCGCGTCGACGATCGCGCCGTGCTCCGCCCAGCACTGCACCGCGCCGGCCGGCACGTCGACGACGTAGAGCCAGGCGATCTTGTGGCGCAGCTGGGTGAGCAGCGCGGTCAGGGAGGGGCTGCCGGCGGCCTGGGCCAGGGTCTCGTGGAACCAGCCGCCCAGGGCGCGCAGGTCCTCGGACCCGCCCTGGCCGGCCCGCTCCTGGCCGAGGCGGACCAGTCCGCGCAGCACCTTCAGGTGGGCCTCGCTGCGGCGTCGGGCGGCCCGCCCCGCGCCGAGCGGCTCCAGCAGGGCGCGGGCCTCCAGGAGGTCGGCGGCCTCCTGCTCGCTGGGCTCCGCGACGCAGGCGCCCGCGTGCCGCCGGGTCACCACGAAGCCCTCGGCCTCCAGGGTGCGCAGCGCCTCGCGGACGGGGACGCGGGAGACGCCGTAGCGGCGGGCGAGCAGTTCCTCGGTGAGGCGGCTGCCGCGCGGGTGCACCCCGGCGACGATGTCGTCCCGGATCGCCGCGCACACCGAGTGCGCCGGAATTCGCATGGCCGACCTCCGCCTTAATCCCCGTGAAACGCCGACGACGGACGCGTCCTCAGCGACTCTGGGTCAAGACTCTAGGCCAATTCGGCGTTCTTTCCGACCGCCGACCGGAATTCGGGGATGTTTTTCAGACGTGGACGCCGTGCGAGCGGAGGTAGGCGACCGGGTCCATGTCCGAGCCGTACTCCGGACCGGTGCGGGCCTCGAAGTGCAGGTGCGGTCCGGTGGTGTTGCCGGTGTTGCCGGACAGCGCGATCTGCTGGCCGGGGGTGACCGACTGGCCGACCGAGACGTTGATGGACGACAGATGCCCGTACTGGGTGTACGTGCCGTCATGCATCTTGATCACGACTTGATTGCCGTACGCCCCGCCCCAGCCGGTCGTGACGACCGTGCCGGTGCCGACGGCGTGCACCGTGGTGCCGCTCGCGGCGTGGAAGTCGATGCCGGTGTGGCTGCCGGAGGACCACAGCGAGCTGCTGGACTGGTAGCCGGTGGAGACGTAGGAGCCGCTGATCGGCGCGACGAAGGTGTCGAGGCGCTTGCGCTCGGCGGCGCGGGCGGCCCGCTCCTTGGCCTCGTGGGCCTCCTTGGCCGCCTCGGCGGCCCGCTCGCGCGCGGCCTCTTCGGCGGCCTTGCGGGCGGCCTCGTCCGCGGCGGCCTGCTCCTGGGCGGCGGCCTGGGCGTCGATCTGATCGGCTATCGAGTCGCCGATGGTGATGACGGGGGTGAGGCCGGTCGTCTCCGGCGCGGGCTCGGCCTGGGCGGCCAGCGCCGGGGCGGCCAGGGTGCCGACGACGCCGGTGGCGGTGAGGGCCGCGACGCTCGCGGCACGGGCGGTGGTGCGCTGCATCCGGCTGGGCCGGCGGTGCTTCCCGGTGGCGCGCGTGAACGCCAAGAGGCTCGTCCTTTCCTTCCCTCTCGCCTACCGGGTTAGCTGACGGGTTCGGAGCAGGAAGGTCTCCTACGGGCCCCCTCGCTCGCGCGCGGGCGTCCGATTCACCCCAGGGACTGCGATGGGTCCCCGGCTCCCCTGGCTCGCGCCGTACGGGGACTCGGCGATGGCTGTCCGGTGCCGCGGGTGCGGCGCACTGCCTGACGAACAGCCCGGATGACGCTAAACGCGGCTGTGTTCAATTCTCAAACGCAACACCGGTTTTGTTGCGCACACCACAGCACAGAGAGGCAGTCTCTCCCCAATTCGGACACAGCACGGCCCTGGTGACGTTTCCGTACCAGGGCCGTGCGGGGGCCTGCCGCGCGCGCGTGCCGCTACTCGGCGGCCACCACGGTCACTTCGCCGATGCCGAGCGCCTCGACGGGCGCCTTGATCTGCGCCGCGTCGCCCACCAGGACCGTGACGAGCCGGTCCACCGGGAAGGCGCTGACCACGGCGGCGGTGGCCTCCACCGTGCCGGTGGCGGCGAGTTGGCGGTAGAGCGCCGCCTGGTAGTCGTCGGGCAGGTGCTGCTCGACCTGGTCGGCCAGGGTGCTCGCCACGGCCGCCGCGGTCTCGTACTTCAGCGGCGCCACGCCCACCAGGTTCTGCACCGCGATGTCGCGCTCGGCGTCGGTGAGGCCGCCGTCGGCCAGGGTGCGCAGCACGGTCCACAGATCGGCCAGCGCCGGCCCGGTGTTGGGGGTGTCGAAGGACCCGCTGATGGCGAGCATCGCGGCGCCGGTGCCGTCGGGCGCGGAGCGCAGCACCTGCCCGAAGGCGCGGACGCCGTAGGTGTAGCCCTTCTCCTCGCGCAGGACGCGGTCCAGGCGGGAGGTGAGGGTGCCGCCCAGGCAGTAGGTGCCGAGCACCTGCGCGGGCCAGACCCGGTCGTGCCGGTCGGGTCCGGTGCGCCCGATGAGCAGCTGCGTCTGGACGGCGCCGGGGCGGTCCACGATGACGACGCGGCCGGTGTCGTCGGCGGTGACCGGCGGCACCGGCCGCGGCTCGGCGGCGGAGCCGGTCCAGGCGCCCAGGGTGTCCGCGAGCAGCGCGTCGAGGTCCAGCCCGGTGAGGTCGCCGACGACCACGGCGGTGGCCGTGGCGGGGCGCACGTGGCGCTCGTAGAAGGCGCGCACCGCGCCCGCGTCGATGGCCGCGACGGTCTCCTCGGAGCCCTGCCGGGGGCGGGACATGCGGGCGTCGGCCGGGAAGAGCTGCCGGGACAGCTCCTTGGCGGCGCGGCGCGAGGGGTTGGCCAGCTCGTGCGGGATCTCGTCCAGCCGGTTGCGCACCAGGCGTTCGACCTCGCTGTCGGCGAAGGCGGGCGCCCTGAGCGCGTCGGCGAGCAGGCCGAGGGCCTTCTCCAGGCGGGAGGCGGGCACCTCCAGGCTGAGCCGGACGCCGGGGTGGTCGGCGTGCGCGTCGAGGGTGGCGCCGCAGCGCTCCAGCTCGGCGGCGAAGTCCTCGGCGCTGTGCTTGTCGGTGCCCTCGGAGAAGGCGCGCGCCATGATGGTCGCGACGCCGTCCAGGCCGGCCGGCTCGGCGTCCAGCGGGGCGTCCAGGGACACCTCGACGGCGACGACCTGCTGGCCGGGGCGGTGGCAGCGCAGCACGGTGAGACCGTTGTCCAGGCTGCCGCGCTCGGGGGCCGGGAAGGCCCACGGCTTGGGCTCGCCGGCCTGCGGCTGCCCGTGGAATTCCATGGTGGCCAGGTCGGTCACTTGGCCGCCTCCTCGTTCTCGTCGCCTTCGGCGGTCTGGGGCGCGGTGGGCTCGTAGACCAGCACCGCGCGGTTGTCCGGGCGCAGGCGGGCCCGGGCGGCCTCCTTGACCTCCTCGGCGCTCACCTCCAGGACCCGCTGCACGGCGGTGAGGGCGAGCTGCGGGTCGCCGAACAGCACGGCGTACCGGCACAGTTCGTCGGCGCGGCCCGCGACCGTGCCGAGCCGGTCCAGCCACTCGCGCTCCAACTGGGCCTGGGCGCGCTCCATCTCCTCGGCCGTCGGGCCCTCCTCGGCGAACCGGGCCAGTTCCTCGTCGATGGCGGCCTCGATGACCGGCACCTCCACGTCGCCGGAGGTCTTCACGTCCAGCCAGCCGAGCGAGGGCGCGCCGGCCAGCCGCAGCAGGCCGAAGCCGGCCGCGACGGCGGTGCGGTCGCGCCGCACCAGGCGGTTGTACAGGCGCGAGGACTCGCCGCCGCCGAGCACGGTGAGCGCCAGGTCGGCCGCGTCGCACGCGCGCGTGCCGTCCTCGGGCAGGCGGTAGGCCGCCATCAGCGCGCGCGCCGGGACCTCCTCCTCGACGACCTCGCGCAGCTCCTCGCCCATGACGTCCGGCAGGGAGCCGTCCCGGGGGGCGGGCTTGCCGTCGTGGGAGGCGATGGAGCCGAAGTACTTCTCGATCCAGGCGAGCGTCCGCTCGGGGTCGATGTCGCCGACGACCGACAGCACCGCGTTGTTCGGCGCGTAGTACGTGCGGAAGAAGGCGCGGGCGTCCTCCAGGGTCGCCGCGTCCAGGTCGGCCATCGAGCCGATCGGCGTGTGGTGGTAGGGGTGGCCCGCCGGGTAGGCGAGGGCGGTCAGCTTCTCGAACGCCGTGCCGTAGGGCACGTTGTCGTAGCGCTGGCGGCGCTCGTTCTTCACCACGTCCCGCTGGTTCTCCATGGACTCCTCGTCCAGGGCGGCCAGCAGGGAGCCCATGCGGTCGGCCTCCAGCCAGAGCGCCAGCTCCAGCTGGTGGGCGGGCATGGTCTCGAAGTAGTTGGTGCGCTCGAAGCTGGTGGTGCCGTTCAGCGAGCCGCCGGCGCCCTGCACCAGCTCGAAGTGGCCGTTGCCCTTGACCTGGGCGGAGCCCTGGAACATCAGGTGCTCGAAGAGGTGAGCCAGGCCGGTGCGCCCCTTGACCTCGTGGCGGGAGCCGACGTCGTACCAGAGGCACACCGCCGCGACGGGGGTCAGGTGGTCCTCGGAGAGCACCACGCGCAGGCCGTTGGCCAGGCGGTGCTCGGTCGCTGTCAGGCCGCCGGAGCCGGCCTGGGCTGTGGCCGTGTGACCCATGGGCATGTACGTCCCTTCGATCGCGGAATCTTGGTGCCGGGTGGCGCGGAAGTGCCGCATTCCCGCCGCTCCCGCCACTGTATGCAAGCGTGCGGGCCACCGGCGCCGTTCCCGTGGCGGCTACGCCCACAGCGAGAATCGGCCCGGTGGGTCGGTACCCTGCGGGCAGCGCGCGCCGGGTCCCGGTCGGTCGCTGTCAGTGCCGCGGGCCACAATGGTCCGCGTCAGATCACCGTCCACGCTTCAGCAAGGAGCCGGCAGCGATGGCCCGCCGTAGTACGAAGACCCCGCCGTCCGACGACCCGTACGAGGAGAAGATCCTCGACATCGACGTCGTCGACGAGATGCAGGGCTCCTTCCTCGAGTACGCGTACTCGGTCATCTACTCGCGCGCCCTGCCGGACGCCCGCGACGGCCTGAAGCCGGTGCACCGCCGCATCGTCTACCAGATGAGCGAGATGGGCCTGCGCCCCGAGCGCGGCTACGTGAAGTGCGCCCGTGTCGTCGGCGAGGTGATGGGCAAGCTGCACCCGCACGGCGACGCGTCGATCTACGACGCCCTGGTGCGCATGGCCCAGCCGTTCTCCATGCGCGTGCCCCTGGTCGACGGCCACGGCAACTTCGGCTCGCTGGGCAACGACGACCCGCCGGCCGCCATGCGGTACACCGAGTGCCGGATGGCCGAGGCGACCAGCCTGATGACGGACTCCATCGACGAGGACACCGTCGACTTCGGGCCCAACTACGACGGCCAGGAGCGGGAGCCGGTCGCCCTGCCCGCCGCCTTCCCGAACCTGCTGGTCAACGGCTCTTCCGGGATCGCCGTCGGCATGGCGACGAACATGCCGCCGCACAACCTGCGCGAGGTCATCGCCGCCGCCCGGCACCTGATCCGGTACCCGAACGCCGACCTCGAAGCCCTGATGAAGCACGTGCCGGGCCCCGACCTGCCCACCGGCGGCCGGATCGTCGGCCTGCCCGGCGTCCGGGACGCCTACGCGACCGGCCGCGGCACCTTCAGGATCCGCGCCACGGTGACGGTGGAGACGGTCACGGCCCGCCGCAAGGGCCTGGTCGTCACCGAGCTGCCCTTCGCGGTCGGCCCGGAGAAGGTCATCGCCAAGATCAAGGACCTGGTCGGCTCGAAGAAGCTCCAGGGCATCGCCGACGTCAAGGACCTCACCGACCGCGAGCACGGGCTGCGCCTGGTCATCGAGATCAAGAACGGCTTCGTGCCGGAGGCGGTCCTGGAGCAGCTGTACAAGCTGACGCCGATGGAGGAGTCCTTCGGCATCAACAACGTCGCCCTGGTGGACGGCCAGCCGCTCACGCTGGGCCTGAAGGAGCTGCTCGAGGTCTACCTGGACCACCGCTTCACCGTGGTGCGGCGCCGCAGCGAGTTCCGCCGGGCCAAGAAGCGCGACCGGCTGCACCTGGTGGAGGGCCTGCTCACCGCGCTGGTGGACATCGACGAGGTGATCCGCCTCATCCGCTCCAGCGACAACTCCGCGCAGGCCAAGCAGCGCCTGATGGACCGCTTCTCGCTGAGCGAGACGCAGACCCAGTACATCCTCGACACGCCGCTGCGCCGGCTCACCAGGTTCGACCGCATCGAGCTGGAGTCCGAGAAGGACCGGCTCAACGCCGAGATCGCGGAGCTGACCAGGATCCTCGACTCGGACGCCGAGCTGCGCAAGCTGGTCTCGGCCGAACTGGCGGCGGTGGCGAAGAAGTTCGGCACCGACCGGCGCACGCTGCTCCTGGAGTCGCCCGGCGTGCCGGCCGCCGTGGTGCCGCTCCAGGTGGCGGACGACCCGTGCCGGGTGCTGCTGTCCTCCACCGGCCTGCTCGCCCGGACCGCGGACGACGCCCCCCTGGAGGGGGCGGCCGGTGCCAGGCGCGTCAAGCACGACGTGATCGTCTCGGCGGTGGCCGCCACGGCGCGCGGCGAGGTGGGCGTGGTGACCTCGGGGGCCCGGCTGCTGCGGGTGAACGTGGTGGACCTGCCCCAGCTCCCGGAGCAGACGGCGGCGCCGAACCTGTCGGGGGGCGCCCCGCTGGCGGAGTTCGTGTCCCTGGAGGACGACGAGTCGGTGGTCTGCCTGACCACCCTTGACGAGTCCTCGCCCGGCCTGGCGCTCGGCACCGCCCAGGGCGTCGTCAAGCGCGTGGTGCCCGACTACCCCTCCCACAAGGAGGAGCTGGAGGTCATCACGCTGCGGCCCGGCGACCGGATCGTCGGCGGGGTGGAGCTGCGCACCGGCGAGGAGGACCTGGTCTTCATCACCGACGACGCCCAACTGCTGCGCTACCAGGCCGCGCAGGTCCGCCCGCAGGGCCGCCCGGCGGGCGGGGTCGCGGGCGTGAAGCTCACCGAGGGCGCGAAGGTCATCTCCTTCACGGCGGTGGACCCGGCCGCGGACGCCGTCGTGTTCACCGTCGCCGGTTCGCGGGGCACGCTGGACGACTCCGTGCAGACCACGGCCAAGCTGACCCCCTTCGACCAGTATCCGCGCAAGGGCCGCGCCACCGGCGGCGTGCGCTGCCAGCGCTTCCTGAAGGGCGAGGACTGCCTGTCCCTGGCCTGGGCGGGCCCGGTGCCGGCGCTGGCCGCGCAGAAGAACGGCACGCCGGTGGCGCTGCCGGAGCAGGACCCGCGCCGGGACGGCTCGGGGATCTCCCTGGGCAAGCCGGTGGCGGTGGTGGCGGGGCCGCCGCTCTAGGGGGCGTCCTCCGCGCCGGGTACGTAGCGCAGGACGCCCCACATGCCGTGCTCGTCGGCGTGCGGGGCGTCGCTCACGCACGCGTGGAGTGCGGCGTCGAGCGCCGGCGCGTCGATGCCGGCGCCGATGAGCACCAGCTCGGTGGCGGGCTCTCGGCCGGCCGGCCAGGGCTCGGGGTGGAAGCGCAGGAAGCGGCCCACGGCGTGGACGGCGTACCGGTTGCGCGGGTCGTACGGCCCGAAGTCGACGTAGCCCTTGATGCGGTAGAGGCCCTCGGGTCGGCCGTCCAGGAAGCGCATCAGGCGGCGCGGGTCGAGGGGCGCCTTCGAGGTGAACGACAGGCTGTCGTAGGCGGCGTGCAGGTGTCCGGCGTGGCTGTCGCCGTCGGCGCCGTCGTGAGGGTGGTGCAGGTCGTCGAAGGAGAGCTGGCCCAGGCGCTCCTCGCTGGGCCGGCGGTCGAAGAGCAGCTCCGGGTCGACGCGGCCGTGCACGGCGGGGACGACGGCGGCGGCGCCGGCCAGCGAGCGGACCAGGGCGAGCACGCGGTCGGCGTCGGGGGCGCGGTCGGTCTTGTTGACGACGACCAGGTCGGCGAGGGCGAGGTGCCGGTCGATCTCGGGGTGCCGGGCGCGGGTGGCGTCGAACTCGGCGGCGTCGACCACCTCCACGAGCCCGCCGTACTCGATGCGCGGGCACTCGCTGGCGAGGACCATCCGCACGAGTTCCTGCGGTTCGGCCAGCCCGCTGGCCTCGATGACGATGACGTCGATGCGGGCCTCGGGCCGGGCGAGCCGCTCCAGATAGCCGTCGAGTTCGCCGACGTCCACGGCGCAGCACAGGCAGCCGTTGCCGAGCGAGACGGTGGAGTCGCCGAGCGCTCCGGCGACGGCCATCGCGTCGATCTCGATGGCGCCGAAGTCGTTGACGACGGCGCCGATCCGGCTGCCCCCGCTTCGGTGCAGCAGGTGGTTGAGCAGGGTGGTCTTGCCGGAGCCGAGGAACCCGGCGAGCACGACGACCGGGATCTGCTGCGGAGTCGGGCGCTGCCCCACCTGCGACCTCTCTCTCACCTGCGCGTACGTCTCACGTCCGGCCCAGGATACGAGCCGGCGGCACGGCCACCGGTGCCGCCGGTCCGACGTACCGCGCCGCCGGCCGGATGATCTTCGAGTCCGCCGCCTGCTCCAGGATGTTGGCGCTCCAGCCGACCACGCGCGCCGCCGCGAAGGTCGGGGTGAACATCTCGCGCGGCAGGCCGCACAGTTCCATGACCACGCCGGCGTAGAACTCGACGTTGGTGTGCAGTTCGCGACCCGGCTTCAGCTCGGCGAGGATCGCCTCCACCTGGCGCTCGACCTCGACGGCGAAGGCGACGCGCGGGCCGCCGAAGTCCTGGGCCACCTCCCGCAGCATCCGGGACCGCGGGTCCTCGGTGCGGTAGACCGCGTGCCCGAAGCCCATGATGCGGTCGCCCGCCAGCACCCGTTCGCGGATCCAGGCGTCGATCCGGTCGGGCGTGCCGATCGCGTCCAGGGTGTCGAGGGCTCGGCTGGGCGCCCCGCCGTGCAGGGGCCCGGACAGGGCGCCCACCGCCCCGGTGAGGCAGGCCGCCACGTCCGCGCCGGTGGAGGCGATGACGCGGGCCGTGAAGGTGGACGCGTTGAATCCGTGGTCGATGGTGGAGATCAAGTACTGCTCGACGGCCCGGGTGCGCCGGGCGTCCGGCTCCGTGCCGGTGCGCATGTACAGGTAGTTGGCGGCGTAGGACAGGTCCTCGCGGGGCTCCACGGGCGCGAGTCCCTTGCCGAGCCGGTACAGCGCGGTGAGCAGGGTCGGCACGGCGGCGGCAGCGGCGAGGGCGTCCTGCCGGCGCTCGGCGGCGGACAGGTCGTAGACGGGCCGGAAGCCCTTGGCGGCGCCGAGCAGGGACAGGGCCGTGCGCATCCCCGCGAGCGGGCCGGAGCGGCCCCCGGCCCCGGCGAGCGCGG
This sequence comes from Streptomyces sp. NPDC048182, assembly GCF_043202555.1. Taxonomy (NCBI): domain Bacteria; kingdom Bacillati; phylum Actinomycetota; class Actinomycetes; order Kitasatosporales; family Streptomycetaceae; genus Streptomyces; species Streptomyces sp. NPDC048182. Next base: position 76,372 of record NZ_JBIDAQ010000017.1, read on the forward strand.
GCAGGGCCGCCAGCACCTCGGCGGGCAGCCGGCGCAGGGCGGCGGTCTCGGCGGCGAAGGTCTCGGCGCGGGCGGCGTCCGGCAGTTCGCCGTCGACCAGGAGGTGCCAGACGTCCTCGAAGCGGCGGTGGTGCGCCAGGTCCACGGCGGAGTACTGGCGGTAGTGGTAGAAGCCCTCGCGGCCTCGGACGTCGCCGATCTCGGTGTCGGCGACGACGACGCCGGCGAGTCCGCGCGGTACCTGTGTGACAGACATGATTGCCTCCCTGTTCTTGACATGACTGTCCATACTTGACGAGTATGTTGTCAACATTGATTTCATCAACATGCACGAGTGCACATTCCCGCCGATCGATACGGTGACCCCCATGCGCGATCAAGAGCCGCGCCTCACCACCCGCGAGGCCGCCGAACTGCTCGGAGTGAAGCCCGAGACCGTCTACGCCTACGTCAGCCGCGGCCAGCTCAGCAGCCGGCGCGCGCCCGGCGGCCGGGGCAGCACCTTCGACGCCGACGAGGTGCGGGCCCTGGCCCGCCGTGGTCGCCGGGACGGCGGCGGGTCCGGCGCGGCCTCCGGTCAGGAGCTGTCCGTCCGGACCCGGCTCACGCTCATCGAGGGGGACCGGTACTACTACCGGGGCGTCGACGCCGTCGAGCTGGCCCTGCGGCACAGCTACGAGGAGGTCGCCGAGTGGTTGTGGACCGGGCGGCCCTCTCCCGGTGCCGTCCTCACCGCCCCCGAGGCGTCCGCCACCGCCGCGCGGCACGCCGCCGCCGCGCTGCCCGAGCACACCACGCCCACCGACCGGTTGCGGGTGGCGGCCGTCGCCGCCGCCACCGCGGACCCGCTGCGCTTCGACCTGTCGGAGGACGCCGTCCTGGGCACCGCCCGGGTCCTCCTCCCGACGCTGGTCGCCGCGCTGCCACCGGCCTGGGGCGGCCACCCGGAGCAGGGCCCGCTCGCCCACCGCCTCTGGGCGCGGCTCAGTGGCCTGCCCGCCGAGGAGGCGGCCCTGCACGCGCTGGACACGGCCCTGGGCCTGCTCGCCGACCACGACCTGGCCGCCTCCACCCTCGCCGTGCGCGTCGCCGCCTCGGCCCGGGCGCACGCCTACGCGGCCGTGTCCGCCGGACTCGGCGTCATCGAGGGCCCGCTGCACGGCGCCGCCGGGGGACTCGCCCACCGGCTGCTCCTGGAGGTGCTCGACCAGGGCGACGCGGGGCCCGTGGTCGCCGAGGAGCTGCGGGCCGGCCGGCGCGTCCCGGGGCTCGGCCACCGCCTCTACACCGGCGAGGACCCGCGTGCGCGTGCCTTGTTCGCCCTCCTGGAGGACATCCCCCGGGCCGCGCCCGCCTTGGCGGCGGCCCGCGACGTCCAGGCGACCGTGGCCCGCCACGCGCCGCTGCACGCCAACGTCGACCTGGCGCTCGCGGTGCTCACCGCCTCGTCCGGCATGCCCGCCACGGCGGCCGAGACGATCTTCGCGGTGGCCCGCACGGCGGGCTGGATCGCGCACGCGCTGGAGGAGTACGGGGAGCGTCCGCTGCGGATGCGGCCGAGCGGCGTCTACACCGGACCGAGGCCGCCGCAGCCGGTGCCGTAGCGACCGGGGCCCGCGCGGCGTCGGGCCGTGCCCCGGTGCCGGGTGTGCCGTGCGCCGTCGGCGCCCAGGTCAGGTTAGGCTCACCTCTGTGAGTACGTGCTCAACCGTCTCCCGGGACCTCGACGAGCCCCTCGAAGGCACCGCGCCCGTCGCGAGGACCTGGCTGCTGCTCGAACAGCCCGGCCCGTGGGGCGCGAAGGCGCTCACGTCGAGCCACCTCGATCCGGCGGTCGGCCGCGCCCTGGAGGCCGCCGCGAAGGGCACCGGCGTACGGATCGCGCTGATCCGCCGCCCGGGCCCGCACGCCGACCGGCACGAGCCGGCCGAGCGCCGCGTCTACGCGGCCCACACCGCACCGGACGGCGGCTGGCTGCGCGGCGCCGCGCTCACCGACCCCCGCCGCCTGCTCGGCCTGGACCTCGCCGCCCTCGGGCGGGGCGACCGGCGCGGCTTCGACAGCGCGCTCGGCGGCCGGCCGCACACCGGCGAACCGCTCACCCTGGTGTGCACCAACGGCAGACGCGACCGGTGCTGCGCGCTCCTCGGCCGGCCGCTCGCCGCGGAGCTGGCCGCCTCCGGCACCGGCGACGTCTGGGAGGTCACCCACCTCGGCGGCCACCGCTTCTCCCCCACCCTGCTGGTCCTGCCGTACGGCTATGTGTACGGCCGGGTGGCGGCGCACGTCGTCAAGGACGTCCTGTGCGGGGTACGGGAGGGCCGCGTCGTCCTGGACGGCTGCCGGGGCCGCACCGCCTGGGAGCGGCCCGGTCAGGCGGCCGAGCTGGCCGTGCGGAGCGCGGCGGGCGTGGCGGCGGCCGATGCGCTGAGCGTGGTCCGCACGGACGGTGCCGCCCCGCGCTGGGAGGTGACCGTTGCCCACACCGACGGCCGCCACTGGCGGGTCACCGTCGCCCAGAGCGCCTCCCAGCCGCCGCGCCCGGAGAGCTGCGGCGCCGCCGTCCTGGGCTCGCCGGCCGGGATGGCGGTCGTGGCGGTACGGGAGCTGAGGCTGACGGCGGCCCTGGCCGGCTGACGGCTCCGGAGACGGCCGCCCGCCCGGCCCGCGAGATCCCCGCCACACCGCCCCACGGGCGCCCGCGCCCGCCCCGTACCGTCTGGGGTATGAGTCCCACCGCATCCGCGCGCCGCCGGCGCATCCGGCTGCCCCGGCGGGTGTTCTCGCAGGTGCTGCTGATGCAGGTGGCGATCGCCGCGGGCGTCGCGGTGCTCGCCACCGGCCTGTTCCTCGCGCCGCTCGGCGACCAGCTGGACGACCAGGCGATGCGCCGGGCGCTGGCCATCGCGCAGACCACCGCCCAGCAGCCGCGCCTCGCGGCGGACGTGCGGGACACCCGGCCGGCGCCGGACGGTCCCGTGCAGCGGGCAGCGGAGCGGGTCCGCCGGACGACGCACGCGGAGTACGTCGTCGTCATGGACCGGCAGGGGGTGCGCTGGTCGCACACCGACCCCGCGCGGATCGGCGCCGTGGTGTCCACCGACCCCGGGCGCGCGCTGGCCGGCCGCGAGGTCATGGAGATCGACGAGGGCACGCTCGGCCGCTCGGCGCGCGGCAAGGTGCCGCTGCGGGACGAGACGGGCCGGATCGTGGGCGCCGTCTCAGTCGGCATCGCCTACGACAGCGTCCGGGACCGCCTGGTGCACGCCGTCCCGGGGCTGTTCGCGTACGCGGGCGGCGCCCTGGCCGTGGGTGCCCTGGCCGCCTGGCTCATCTCGCGCCGGGTGCAGCGGCAGACCCGCGACCTGGCCTTCTCCGACATCGCGGGGCTGCTGGCCGAGCGCGAGGCGATGCTGCACGGCATCCGGGAGGGCGTGGTGGCGCTGGACCGCGCGGGCCGGGTTCGGCTGCTCAACGACGAGGCGCAGCGCCTGCTGGGCGTCGGCGGCGAGGCGGTCGGCCGCTCCCCCGACGAGGCGCTCGGCGCGGGCCGCACGGCCGACGTCCTGGCGGGCCGGGTCACCGGCACCGACCTGCTGACCGTGCGCGGCCCGCGCGTACTGGTCGCCAACCGGATGCCCACCGGCGACGGCGGCGCGGTGGCCACCCTGCGCGACCGCACCGAGCTGGAGCAGCTGGGCCGGGAGCTGGACTCCACCCGGGGCCTGATCGACGCGCTGCGCGCCCAGGACCACGAGCACGCCAACCGCATGCACACGCTGCTCGGCCTGCTGGAGCTGGAGATGTACGACGACGCGGCGGAGTTCGTCGGCGACGTGGTCGGCGACCACCGGGCCACGTCGGAGCAGATCACCGAGCGGATCCACGACCCGCTGGTGGCCGCCCTGCTGGTGGGCAAGGCGACCGTGGCGGCGGAGCGCGGCGTCGCGCTGTCCGTGTCGGACCGGACCGGGCTGCCCGGCCGCCTGGTCGACCCGGGCGGGCTGGTGACCGTCGTCGGCAACCTGGTCGACAACGCGCTCGACGCCGCCGCGGGCACGCGCCACGCGCGCGTGGAGGTCGAATTGCGCGCCGAGGGCCGGACCGTGACCCTCCGGGTGCGCGACACGGGCCCGGGGATCCCGCCGGACCGGCGCGAGTTGGTCTTCACGGAGGGGTGGTCCACCAAGGAGCCTCCGGCGCACCGGCAGCGCGGCCTGGGTCTCTCCCTGGTCCGCCGGCTCGCCGAGCGGCAGGGCGGCACCGTGGCCGTGGGCGCTGCGGGGGGCTCGGGCGCGGAGTTCGTGGTCGTGCTGCCCGAGGCCCTGGCACCGCCGGACGCCGCCCGGGGAGCCGTCGGCGTCGAGGAGGGCGTCCGATGACCATCGAGGTGCTGGTCGTGGACGACGACCCCCGGGTGGCCCGGGTGAACGCCGCCTACGTCGAGAAGGTGCCGGGCTTCCGGGTGGCCGGCGTGGCGCACAGCGCCGGGGAGGCCCTCGGGCGGGTGGCGGAGCTGCCCCGGGTCGACCTGATCCTGCTGGACCACTACCTGCCCGACGGGACGGGCCTGGACCTGGTCGCGGAGTTGCGGCGGCGCGGCCGGCCCACCGACGTGATCATGGTGACGGCCGCCCGGGACGTGGCGACGGTGCAGGCCGCGATGCGGCACGGCGCGCTCCAGTACCTGGTCAAGCCGTTCGCCTTCGCGGGCCTGCGCACCAAGCTGGAGGCGTACGCGCGGCTGCGCCGCACCCTGGAGGGCGGCGGCGAGGCGGAGCAGGCCGAGGTGGACCGCATCTTCGGCGCGCTGTCCGCGCCGACCGAGCCGGGGCTGCCCAAGGGGCACTCCCCCACCACCGCCGAGCTGGTGCGCCGGTGCCTGCGCGGGGCCGAGGGGTCCCTGAGCGCACAGGAGATCGCCGAGCGGACCGGGGTCAGCCGGCAGACCGCCCAGCGCTATCTCAAGCTCCTGGAGCGCACCGGACGGGCCAGGCTGACGCTCCGGTACGGCGAGGCCGGCCGCCCGGAGCACCGCTACGAGTGGCAGCCCCGCACGCCCTGAGGGCCCTCATACGGCCCCGGCGCCGGTCAGCGACCGCACCTCCGTCTCGGCGTGCCGGGCCTCGTCGGGCAGCTCCGGCGAGGTCACCGTGCCGAGCCAGCCCGCGACGAAGCCGAGCGGGATGGAGACCAGGCCGGGGTTCTGCAGCGGGAAGTACTGGATGTCGACGCCCGGGAACAGCGACTCCGGGTCGCCGGACACCACCGGCGAGACCACCACGAGCAGCACGGCCGGGATCAGCCCGCCGTAGACCGCCCAGACGGCGCCCCGCGTGGTGAAGCCGCGCCAGAACAGCGAGTAGAGCAGCACCGGCAGGTTGGCGGAGGCGGCGACCGCGAAGGCGAGGCCGACCAGGAACGCCACATTGAGGTCCCGGGCGAGCAGTCCGAGGGCGATGGCGACCGCGCCGACCCCGACGGCGGCCACGCGCGCGACGGCGACCTCCTCGTGCGGCTCGGTGGGGCGGCGCCGCAGGGAGGCGACCAGGTCGTGGGCGACGGACGCCGAGGAGGCCAGGGTGATGCCGGCGACCACGGCGAGGATGGTGGCGAAGGCGACGGCGGCGACGACCGCGAACAGGACGGTCCCGCCGGTGGAGTCCGGGCCGCCGCCGAGGTCCAGGGCGAGCAGCGGCACCGCGGTGTTCCCGGCGGCGTTGGAGGCGCGCACGGTGTCCGGGCCGACGACGGCGGCGGCGCCGAAGCCGAGGACGATCGTCATCAGGTAGAAGCCGCCGATCAGGCCGATCGACCAGACGACGGAGCGCCGGGCCGCCCGCGCGGTGGGCACGGTGTAGAAGCGGGACAGGATGTGCGGCAGGCCCGCCGTGCCGAGGACGAGGGCGATGCCGAGGCTGATGAAGTCCAGGCGGGCGGTCCAGTCGCCGCCGTACTTGAGTCCGGGGCCGAGGAAGGCCGCGCCGTGGCCGCTGCGGTCGGCGGCGGTGAGCAGCAGCCGGTCGAAGTCGCCGTGGAAGCGCACCAGGACCAGCACGGTGAGCGCGATGGTGCCGGCGAGCAGCAGCACCGCCTTGACGATCTGGATCCAGGTGGTGGCCCGCATCCCGCCGAGCGACACGTAGATCACCATCAGCGCGCCGACCCCGACGACCGTCCAGGAGCGCGCGGCGGCGCCGGTGTCGCCGAGCAGCAGGGCGACCAGGCTGCCGGCGCCGACCATCTGCGCCACCAGGTACATCACGGAGACGGTGACCGAGGAGGTGCCGGCGGCGATGCGGACCGGCCGCTCCCGCATCCGCGCCGCCACGACGTCGGCGAGGGTGAAGCGTCCGCAGTTGCGGACCAGCTCGGCGACGAGGAGCAGCACCACGAGCCAGGCCACCAGGAAGCCGACCGAGTAGAGCATGCCGTCGTAGCCGTAGAGCGCGATGAGGCCGGAGATGCCGAGGAAGGACGCCGCCGACATGTAGTCGCCGGCGATGGCGAAGCCGTTCTCCATCGGGGAGAAGAGCCGGCCGCCGGCGTAGAACTCCTCGGCCGAGCCCTGCCGGTTGCGGCCCACCCAGGTGGTGATGCCCAGGGTGACGGCGACGAAGGTGCTGAAGAGCAGCAGCGCGAGTGTCTGGTGGTGGCCGGTCACGCCGCACCGCCCCGGGCGCCTCTGGCCAGTTCCTGGGTGTCCCAGCGCAGCTGGAGGGCGGCGCGGTCGCGGCGCAGCCGGGCGTGGCGGGCGTAGGCCCAGGTGAGCAGGAAGGTGGTGAGGAACTGGCCGAGGCCGGCGACCATCGCCACGTTGACCGCGCCGGTGACCGGCCGGGCCATCAGGCCGGGCGCGGTGGTCGCGGCCACCACGTAGGCCACGTACCAGAGCAGGAAGCCGGCGGTGGCCGGCAGGACGAAGCCGCGGTACCGGCTGCGGACCTCCTGGAAGGCGGCGCTGCGCTGGACCTGCGTGTACACGTCGGCGTCGGCGTCGGCCCGGCGCGGCTCCCGGGGCGACGGCTCCCGGCTCGCCGGCACGGTGGGGGCCTTCTCCGGCCGGGGGCGCCCCGCCGCCGGCTCGCCCCAGCCGGCGGCCAGGGCGTCGTACCAGGGGTCGTCGTATCCCGGGTGCGCGGGCGCCTCGGCCACGTCCCCGGGCGCGCCGGCCCGCTCGCCGACCGCGCCGTCGGGGCCGCTCTCGGCGCCGGCGCGGTGCTCGTTGCTTGACTGCATGCCCAAGGATGGACAGAACGGGAAGATCCCCGACCTTCCTTCCCCGGGCGCTTCACCCCATCAGGTGACCTGACCCGCTGGTGAGGGCGGGGCAGGTCACCGGGGCGCCCGGATCAGGCGTCGATGCGGGAGCGGTCCAGGGTGGCGGCGGAGCTGGAGATGAACTCCTTGCGGGGCGCGACGTCGTTGCCCATGAGGAGGTCGAAGACATGCTCGGCGGAGTCGAGGTCGGTGAGGTTGATCCGGCGCAGGGTGCGGCGGCGCGGGTCCATGGTGGTCTCGGCCAGCTGGTCGGCGTCCATCTCGCCGAGGCCCTTGTAGCGCTGGATGGAGTCCTTGTAGCGGATGTTCTTGCTCTGGAACTCCATGAGCTTGTCGCGCAGCTCGCGGTCGGAGTACGTGTACACGTACTTGTCCTGGTCCTTCTTGGGCTGGACCAGCTCGACGCGGTGCAGCGGCGGCACCGCGGCGAAGACCCGGCCGGCCTCGACCATGGGCCGCATGTAGCGGTGGAACAGGGTCAGCAGCAGGGTGCGGATGTGGGAGCCGTCCACATCGGCGTCGGTCATCATGATGATCTTGCCGTAGCGGGCCGCGTCGATGTCGAAGGTGCGGCCCGAGCCGGCTCCTATGACCTGGATGATCGCACCGCACTCGGCGTTCTTCAGCATGTCCGTCACGGAGGACTTCTGGACGTTGAGGATCTTGCCGCGGATCGGCAGCAGGGCCTGGAACTCGGAGTTGCGGGCCAGCTTGGCGGTGCCGAGGGCCGAGTCGCCCTCCACGATGAACAGCTCGCTGCGGTCCACGTCGTCGCTGCGGCAGTCGGCGAGCTTGGCGGGGAGGGAGGAGGACTCCAGGGCCGTCTTGCGGCGCTGGGCGTCCTTGTGCTGCCGGGCCGCGATGCGGGTGCGGGCGGCGGCGACGGCCTTCTCCATGACGACCCGGGCCTGCTGGGCGGCGTCGCGCTTGGTGGAGGTCAGGAACGCCTTCAGCTCCCTGCTGATGACGTTGTTCACGATGCGGCGGGCCGCCGAGGTGCCGAGGACCTCTTTGGTCTGCCCCTCGAACTGGGGCTCGGCGAGGCGGACCGTGACGACCGCGGTGAGGCCCTCCAGGGCGTCGTCCTTGACGATGTCGTCCTCGGCGACGCGCAGCAGCTTCTTCGCGCGCAGCGCCTCGTTCATCGTCTTGGCGACCGCCTGCTCGAAGCCGGCGACGTGGGTGCCGCCCTTGGGGGTGGCGATGATGTTGACGAAGGACTTGAGCGTGGTGTCGTACCCGGTGCCCCAGCGCATCGCGACGTCGACCCCGAGGTCGCGGGTGACCTCGGTGGGGGTCATCTGCCCGTGCTCGTCGAGGACCGGGACGGTCTCCTTGAAGGAGCCCTGGCCGCTGAAGCGGAGGACGTCGTTGACCGGTCGGTCCTTCGCCAGATACTCGCAGAACTCGCTGATGCCGCCGTCGAAGCGGAACGACTCCTCGCCCTTGCTGCCGCCCTCGCCGAGCCCGTACTCGTCGCGGACGACGAGGGTGAGGCCGGGGACCAGGAACGCGGTCTGGCGGGCGCGCTGGTGCAGGTGGTCCAGGGAGAGCTTGGCGTCCTTGAGGAAGATCTGGCGGTCCGCCCAGTACCGCACGCGGGTGCCGAGGCGGCCCTTGGGGACCTTCCGGGCCTTGCGCATGCCGCTGCCGGCCTCGAACTTCGCGTCGGGCCCGCCCCCGGAGAAGGCGCCCGGGACGCCGCGCCGGAAGCTGATGGCGTGCGCGTGGCCGCCGCGGTCCACCTCGACGTCGAGGCGGGCGGAGAGGGCGTTGACCACGGAGGCGCCGACGCCGTGCAGACCGCCGGAGGCGGCGTAGGAGCCGCCGCCGAACTTGCCGCCCGCGTGCAGCTTGGTCATGACGACCTCGACGCCGGACAGGCCGGTCTTGGGCTCGACGTCGACCGGGATACCCCGGCCGTTGTCCCGCACCTCGACCGAGCCGTCGTCGTGGAGGACGACCTCGATGCGGTCGCAGTGGCCGCCCAGGGCCTCGTCGACGGAGTTGTCGATGATCTCCCACAGGCAGTGCATGAGGCCACGGCTGTCGGTCGATCCGATGTACATGCCCGGACGCTTGCGCACGGCCTCGAGCCCCTCGAGGACGAGCAGGTGCCGCGCGGTGTAATTGGATCCGTCCCGGTCTGCTCCTGCCAGCAGCGCAGTGGACGGCACGGACGTATCGGCGGTCACGCGGTTCGCTCCTCGCTGAATTTCAGATGGGGCCCCGCTGGGTAAGGGCGCGGCGCTGTTCACCGGTCAGAGGGTACAGACGCCTGGTAGAGCCGTTGTCACGCCACCCGCGCCCGGATCTCAGCCTAGTCCACGGTCGCATGCCTGTTCGATCCCTCGATGGAGTGAAGCGCACATCACGTTCCATTGGAGGCATGAACCATTTAGGCTCCGGGCACGTCCTCAGCAACAAACCGGCAATCCAGCCGGCGGGACAGGACCCTGACCGACAGCGCGAAACCGTACGACACACAGACACGCACTACGGCACATTCGCCGCCAACCGGCGACAGCCGGCCGCCTCGGAAGAAAAGTTCGAGGAAAAGCCACGAGCGGGAACGTTTTGGGGCTGGTTGGATGTTGACCCTGGTACGACAGCTCGTCGAGCTAGAGAAGAGGCGACGTGACTACTGTTCTGACTTCCGCAAGCCCGCTGACGGCCGCCGACCGATGCGACCGCTGCGGCGCCCAGGCATACCTGCGCGTCGTCCTGCTGAGCGGCGGAGAACTGCTCTTCTGCGCCCATCACGGACGCAAGTTCGAGCCGGAACTCAAGAAGATCGCCGCTGAGATACAGGACGAGACGGAGCGGCTGACGGCCGTTCCGGAGTCTTCCCCCGAGGAAGAGCGCTAGGCACTACGCGTCCGACGACGAGCGAGTCGGCACAGGCCGACACAACGGGCGGCCGTCCCCCGTCAACGGGGACGGCCGCCCGTGCTCGTGTCCGGGACCTCCAGAGCCTCTCAGCGGGCCTCACAGGGACCGTCGGCCACCCGGGCCGGGGTCACCACCCCAGCGTCCGCAGCGCGGCGGAGACGCGCGTGTAGACCCCGGGACTGCCCGGACGGGCGCAGCCGCTCCCCCACGACACCAGGCCGACGAGGCGACCCCGCGCGACCAGCGGCCCGCCGCTGTCGCCCTGGCAGGCGTCCCGGCCGCCCTCCTCCTCGCCCGCGCACAGCATGGAGCCGGACAGGTACCTGCCGTCACCGCTGCCCGGGTACGCCCGGCGGCAGAGCGAGTCGGCGAGGACGTGCACGCGTCCCGCGCGCAGCCCGTTCGCGTACTCCCCGGCGCCCGAGGTGTCCCCCCAGCCGTAGACCAGCGCCTCCGTGCCGGCCGCGTAGGCGGTGTCGCCCTCGGCCGCCATCCCGATGGCGGAACCCTCCGGCAGCGCCTCGGACAGGGTGAGCACGGCGAAGTCACCGGCCTTGGAGACGGTGTCGTACGCCGGGTTCACCCAGACGCCGCGTACGGGGATCTCACGGCCGGCGTCCGCGCGCAGGTCCGTGCGGCCCGCGATGACCTTGAGGTCGGGCACGCGGTCGGGCGGCGAGCCGAGCACCTCCTCGCGCAGGCAGTGGGCCGCGGTGAGCACGGTGGTGCGGCCGACGGCCACTCCCCCGCAGAACTGACCCGCCCGGCTACCCCCGAACCGGTCACGGCTGGACAGGGCCACGGTCCAGGGACTCTCGGACACGTCGACCGGAAAGCCCCCGACGACGATGCTGTCGGCGGCTGCGGGCACGGCGGACACCAGCGGTATCGCGGTGGCGGCGGCCGCCAAGACCAGCGGCCGGGCCAGGGCCCGGGTGAAGAGGCGACGCATGCAGGCTCCTCACTGCGAGTGGTGATGGAGCACCCAGAGTCATGCAGCGGGTCCGGCCCCGCACCCGCTGGGCATGCGAAGGGCCCGGCTCCGCGGGTGGCGGAACCGGGCCCCGGGCGTCGTGCGCGACCTAGTCGAGGTAGTCGCGCAGCACCTGGGAGCGCGACGGGTGGCGCAGCTTCGACATGGTCTTGGACTCGATCTGGCGGATGCGCTCGCGCGTCACGCCGTAGACCTTGCCGATCTCGTCCAGGGTCTTCGGCTGGCCGTCGGTGAGGCCGAAGCGCATGGAGACCACGCCCGCCTCGCGCTCGGACAGGGTGTCGAGCACCGAGTGCAGCTGCTCCTGGAGGAGGGTGAAGCTGACCGCGTCGGCCGGGACGACGGCCTCGGAGTCCTCGATGAGGTCGCCGAACTCGCTGTCGCCGTCCTCGCCGAGCGGGGTGTGCAGGGAGATCGGCTCGCGGCCGTACTTCTGGACCTCGATGACCTTCTCCGGGGTCATGTCGAGTTCCTTGGCCAGCTCCTCCGGGGTGGGCTCGCGGCCCAGGTCCTGGAGCATCTGGCGCTGCACGCGCGCGAGCTTGTTGATGACCTCGACCATGTGCACCGGGATGCGGATGGTGCGGGCCTGGTCGGCCATGGCGCGGGTGATCGCCTGCCGGATCCACCAGGTGGCGTACGTGGAGAACTTGTAGCCCTTGGTGTAGTCGAACTTCTCGACCGCGCGGATCAGACCGAGGTTGCCCTCCTGGATGAGGTCCAGGAAGAGCATGCCGCGGCCGGTGTAGCGCTTGGCCAGGGAGACCACCAGGCGGAGGTTGGCCTCCAGGAGGTGGTTCTTGGCGCGGCGGCCGTCCTCGGCGATGATCTCCAGCTCGCGCTTGAGCTTGGGGGCGAGCTTGTCCGAGTTGGCCAGCTTGTCCTCGGCGAACAGCCCCGCCTCGATGCGCTTGGCCAGCTCGACCTCCTGCTCGGCGTTGAGCAGGGGGACCTTGCCGATCTGCTTGAGGTAGTCCTTGACCGGGTCGGCGGTGGCGCCCGCGGCGGCGACCTGCTGGGCCGGCGCGTCGTCCTCGTCGTCGTCGGACAGGACGAAGCCCGCCTGCTCGGCTCCCTCGGCGGGCTCCTCGGTGGCGGCCTTCGGCTCCTCGGCCGCCTCGTCCTCGGGAAGCTCGCTGTCCTCCTTCTTGGCGGCGGTCTTCTTCGCGGCCGTCTTCTTGGCGGTCGCCGTCTTCTTCACGGCCGCCTTCTTGGCGGTGGTCTTCTTGGCCGCCGCCTTGGTGGCGGTGGCCTCCTCCTCGGCCTCGGGCTCGGCGACGGGCGCCTCCGGGGCGGCGGGGGCGGTCGGCTTCCTGCTGGTCACCGGCTTCGCCGCGACCGCCTTGGTGGCGGTGCGCTTGGCGGGACTCTTCGCTGCGACGCTCTTGCGGGTGCGCTTGGGCTCTGCGGCACTGACCATCAGCGTCACACCCTCTTCCTCGAGGATCTGATTGAGGCTGCGCAGTACGTTCTTCCACTGAGTGGCCGGAATCTGGTCAGCTTCGAAGGCCCGACGCACGTCGTCGCCGGCGATCTGCCCCTCAGCCTTTCCCCGCTCGATGAGCGCCATGACAGAGACGGACTCGGCGATCTCCGGCGGGAGCGTACGGGATGTGCTGGCCGACACGAACAACCTCTCGGAACGTTGGAAAACGGCTTCCGGCACCGTCCGCGAGGGACGGGAGCCGACCGCCGGCTTGGGGATGGGCCGACGGCGCGGGCGGGGACTGGGGAGAGACACAGCGCCGTGAACGGCGTCTGTATTCCTTCCGCGGCTGTCACCTCTTAGGTCATCGCGCTGCCCCCACGAGCGTTACGCCCAATCCGCGTGGCCCGAGTCACACCCCGTAAGCATGCAAAACCTGTCAGAAGCGCATGAATCTGTTCAGAGAACGACACCGGAAGACGTCGGACCCCGCCGGATCGTCAGCGTCCCGGCGGGGTCCGGCGGCGGGGTCCGGCGGCGGCTCAGTGCTCGCGCGGGGCGGGCACCACGCGCTCCACCTCGGGGTGGACGGTCAGCAGCTGCCGCATGGCGGCCTCGGCGGCGCCGCCGTCTCCGGCGGCCAGCGCGTCGACGATCCGGCCGTGCTGCGCCAGCGAGGCGTCGTTCGGCCGGTCGCAGCCGGTGACCGGGCCGCCGGAGACCTGGAGGGCGGCGGTCACGATCCCGGAGAGGTGGTCCAGCATGCGGTTGCCCGCGACCTGGATGAGCAGGCCGTGGAACTCGGCGTCGGCGCGGGAGAAGGTGAGCGCGTCGCCCTGGCTCATCGCGTGGCCCATGATCCCCACCATGTCGGACAGGCGCTGCTGGACCTCTTCGCGCCCGTGCCCGGCGGCGAGCCGGGCGGCGAGCGGCTCGATCGTCCAGCGCAGCTCGTTCAGCTCGCGGCGCTGGTCGTCGCGCTGCGGGCCGAAGGCGCGCCACTCGATGATGTCCGGGTCCAGGAGATTCCAGTCGCTCACGGGTCGTACCCGCGTGCCCACGTTCGGGCGGGCGCTGACCAGGCCCTTGGCCTCCAGGACGCGCAGCGACTCGCGGACGACGGTCCGGGACACCTCGAAACGCTGGCCGATCTCCTCGGGCACCAGCGGCCGGTCGGCGCCCAGGTCGCCGGAGACGATCATCTGACCCAGCTGCTGGACGAGTTGTCCGTGCAGCCCGCGACCGCGGCTGCCCGCGGTGCGCCGGCCCACGCGGCCGAGGTCGGATTCCACCCCTTCCCAGGCGGGTGTCCCGACACGGTCGACGGCGGGCGCCTCCGCGAAGGGGTAGCGGTCGAGTTCGCCCGGGGTCGCGAGGCCGGAGTCGGCGGAGCGGGCGGCGGTCATCATGGTGTGCGCAAGGGTACTCACGCATCCTTTGTCGGCGCCGGTTCCAACTCCCTTGAGGTCTTTGGTGAAAAGCACACGAAAGGGTGATCGCTCACCCCGTCGCAATTGACGCCTTATCGGAAAGAATTGGGCTTTCCCCGGGGAGTTGTGCACATCGTCGGACCGCGGCCGTCACCGAGCGCGACGGCGCAGGGTGGTCAGGAGGTAGGCGCAGAGCAGCGTGGTCAGCGACAACGTCATGGCCCCGCCCACGGGTTGGCCCAGCACCCGCAGCACCTCGGCCACCTGACGCTGCCCGCCGAAGGGCCACTGCGTGAGCAGCGTCTCGCGCACCCGGAGCGGCAGTCCGGCGGCGTCTCGCACGGACGGCCCGCCCCAGAGCTTCTGTACGAGCGGTACGCCGAGGACGGGCACGGCGACCACCGCGGCCAGTCCGGCCGTCGTGGACCGGAAGACGCCCGCGGCCAGCACGCCGGACCACGCGCAGCCGACGACGAGGGCGAGCCAACCGGCGCCGAGCGCCGGCCAGTCGGCGGGGACCCGGCTCAGTTCCCGCCCGTAGAACAGGTGCAGCAGCGCGGCGTCCCCGCCGACCGTGAGCGCGGCGAGGATCAGCGCGACGACGCCGGAGACGAGGAGCTTGGCGGTCAGCAGCCCCATGCGACGGGGCACCGTGCCGCGGTCGGCGGCCAGGGCGGGGTGGCGGAACTCGTCGCCGGAGGCCAGCGCGCCGAGCAGCCCGGCGCCGAGTGCGGCGGGCGGCAGCGGCAGTTCCCTCGGCCAGGCCGCCAGCAGGCGCGGCTGGGGGGTGTGCCCGACGCGCGCGAGGACCACGGCGGTCACGGCCGACAGGGCCAGCACGAGGGCGCCGGTCAGGAAGCCGGCGCGCACCCCGGCGGCACGGCGGAGCTCGTAGCGGACCGGGGACAGGGGGCTGGGGGCGGAGCGGACGGAGATGGGGGGCGGGAGGACGGGGAGGCCGGTGCGGGCGGAGCGGGGGGCGGGGTTGAGGGAGGGGCGGCGGGAGGCGGCGCCGCCGACGGCCGGCGAGGACGCCGGGGTCGGCGTGCCTTCAGGTGCGTCGTGAAGCGGCTGGGACGGTTCGGTGGGGGTCGGTGCGTCTTCGGGCGAGGGGTGAGGCGGCCGGGTTGGCTGAGACGCTTCGGGCTGCTGTACCTCGATGAGGTCCGCGGCGACGGCGTGACCGGTCGGGGGCACCCCGCCGGAGGCCCCTCCCGCCGGTCCGTCAGCGGCGCCGGGCCCCATGTCGCCGACCTGGTCGGCCAGTTGGTGGACGAGCACGCCGTGGCGGAAGGCGGTGTCGCCGACGTCCGCGCAGGTACTGCCGTACACCGCCAGCCGGTTTCCGCCCTCGCGCACGATCTCGACGGAACGGCGGTCCGCCCGCGCCTCCTTGGTCAACAGGGCGGCCAGGCGGGCGGCGTGCGGGCTGCGGACGACGACGCGGGGGCGCAGCCGGGTGCGGGAGAAGTCCGCGGCGGCCTGGTCGGCGACGACGCGCCCCTTGTCCAGCGTGACCACCTGGTCGGCGGCGCGCGCGGCCTCCTTGGGGTCGGCGGTGGTGAACAGCACCGCCCCGCCCTGGACGGCGTGGGCGCGCAACGCCTCGTGCAGCCGGCGTGCCTCCCGGGCGCCGAGGGTGGCGGCCGGGTCGTCGAGCACCAGGGTGTGCGGGTCGGCGAGCAGGGCGCAGGCCAGTCCGAGGCGCCGGTCCATGCCGCGGGAGAGGGTGCCGAGGCGTTCGTCGCGCAGGCCGGCCAGACCGGCGGCCTCCATGACCTCGTCGCCCCGGCGGACGGGCACTCCGGCCGCGGCGCACATCATCCTCAGGTGGCCGCGGACGGTGCGCGCCGGATGCCCCGGCACGTCGCCGAGGAGCACGCCGACCTCGTGTGAGGGGTGGGCGATGCGGTGCAGGGGGCGGCCCCGGAAGTAGGTGATGCCGCGGCCCTGTTGGAGTTCGAGCATGAGTCTGAGCGCCGTCGTCTTGCCGGCGCCGGCCGCTCCGAGCAGTGCGGTCACCCGGCCCGCGCGCGCCTCGAACGAGATGTCGTCGACGGCGGGCGGGAGGTCCTTGCGGGGGCTACTGGTCAATCCGAAGACCTGGATCACCGCAGCAACATAGCGCCAAATCCGGCCATTCCGGCACAACTGGCCCCGGGCGGCGTCTTCGCCGGGACGACGCGGGCGGCCGGCGCGGCCTCACGCCTCCGGGCGCAGCATCGGGGGGTTGAGGAGGGTGGCGCCGCCGGCCCGGAACAACTGGGCGGGACGGCCGCCCTGCCGGGTCGTCGTGCCGCCGGTCGGCACGAGGAAGCCGGGGGTGCCGGTCACCTTGCGGTGGAAGTTGCGCGGGTCGAGGGCCACGCTCCACACCGCCTCGTAGACCCGGCGCAGCTCGCCGACGGTGAACTCGGGCGGGCAGAACGCGGTGGCCAGCGAGGAGTACTCGATCTTGGAGCGGGCCCGTTCCACCCCGTCGGCGAGGATCTTCGCGTGGTCGAAGGCGAGCGGCGCCGACGGTTCGCCGCCGAGGCCGGGGCCGCCCTGCTCCAGCAGTTCCTCGACCGGTGCCCAGCGCGCGTCGCCGGCGTCGCCGCCCGCCCGGGGCGCCGGCAGGTCGGGGGCCAGGGCGAGGTGGGCGACGCTGACCACGCGCATCCGCGGGTCGCGGTCCGGGTCGCCGTAGGTGGCGAGCTGCTCCAGGTGGGCACCGTTGTCCTGGCTCGGGGCCCCCGGGTCGTGGGCCCGCAGCCCGGTCTCCTCGGCCAGCTCCCGCGCCGCCGCCTGCGCGAGGTCCTCGTCCTCCCGGACGAAGCCGCCCGGCATCGCCCAGCGGCCCTGGAAGGGCGGCTCACCCCGGCGCACCGCCAGCGCGCACAGGGAGTGGCGGCGCACGGTCAGCACGACCAGGTCCACGGTGACGGCGAAGGGCGGGAAGGCTGACGGGTCGTAGGGCATGCGGCGATCATAGTCGTCTGCCTGACGATAAACACTCTTTCGGACGGTCCCGCCGCCGGCCGGTCCTCCCCCTCTCGCCGGTCCGGGTCACACCCCCAGCTGGAGCCCGTCGGCGGCCTCCTCGACCATGGCCAGGCCCAGCCGGCTGACCCGGACGGAGAACGGGGCCCCCGCGACGCGCAGTCCCGTCAGGCCCAGCTCGCCCAGCGGGGCGCCGGGCAGGGGGCGCAGGGTCACGGTGCCGGCCGGGGCGTCGGGGCGGACGCCGGTCAGCGTGGTCAGGAGCAGCACCGGTGCGGCGGCGGCCGTGGCGGCGGGGCGGCAGGCCGCCGGGTGGGGCACGGGGGCGCCGTGCCCGGTGCGCTGCTCGCCGGCGTACATCTCCGGGAGCCGGTGCCCGAAGCCGCCGGCCGCGGCGAGCACGCCGCGCAGCAGCGAGGTGGCCTCCCTCTCGTGCCCGGCGGCGGCGAGACCGGCCACCGCGACCGCCGTCTCCTGGACCCGCACGACTCCGGCCCGGTGCCCGAACGGGTTGTACTCGGCCTCCCGCGCCGACAGGCTCCGCAGCCCCCAGCCCGAGTCCATCGCCGGGCTCGCGAGCAGCCGGGCCAGCCGGCCGGTCTGCGCGGCGTCGAGCAGTCCGGGCGCCAGGGCGCCGCCGGCGAGCAGCCCGGTGTCGAGGAGGTGCGCGGCGGCGGCGCCGAGGTGCGGCACGAGACGCCCGTCCGCCGTGCGGGCCGCGGCGGGCCGGCCGCCGGACGGGTCCTCGATCCAGAACTCCCGCCGGAAGGCGCCGCGCAGCCGCTCCGCCCACTCCCGCAGGCCCCGGCCGCCCGGTCTCCCGCAGGCGTCGAGCAGCTCGGCCCCCAGCAGGGCGGCCCGGTGGGCGTGCGCCTGGATCTCACACCGGGCGAGCCCTCCGGGGCCCGCGTCGCCCGTCCAGTCGGTCACGTACACGCCGTCGCCGACGGTGTCGGGCAACCGCCGCAGACACCGCTCGGCGGCGGGCAGCAGCTCCTCGGTCTCCCGGTCGGTGAGCCCCCAGCGGCGGGCCTCGGCGAGGAGGACGGGGAAGAGCAGGGTCGCCTCCGTGCCGGTGCAGCCGGGCGGTAGGTGCGGGCCGGCGTCCCGGCGCGGGCCGGGGATCAGGCCGCCCCGGGGGCCCGGGCCCGTGTACTGGGTGCGGGCCAGGGCGCGCAGGGTGCCGGCGGCCAGCCGCGTCCCCAGGGGCAGCGCCATCCGGGCGGCGGCCAGTGCCTCGGCCGGTGCCGGACCGCCGGCCCGCCAGGGGGCGCCCGCCGCGAGGTGGAGGTCGGCCGGGTGTGCCGGGGCGCGGACGAGCAGCGCCCGGAGGTCTTCGACGCAGGTGCGCAGGAGGGTGTCGACGGCCGGGTCGTCGCCGGTGGCCCGCGCGGGGGCGAACACGCCCGGGGTGGCGCGGCCCGGTGGGCGGACCGGGCCGGTGCCCTCCTGGCGGACCCGCAGCTCCACCGTCACCTCCCCGCCCGGAGGGAGCGGGAACTCCCAGCGCAGCAGACCGGCGGAGGCCAGGGCGTCGGCGGGGGCCGGCGTCGCCGTGACCGACACGCTGCCCGCCGCCGAGGCCCAGCGCAGCCCCGCGTCGTGGACGCTGGCCGGCAGGTCGGGCCCGGCGCCGCCCGAGGCGATGGCCCCGAGGTCGGCCAGGTCGGTGCCGAGGGCCACCTCGACGGGCAGGCGCAGCGGCCGGGGCGAGAAGTTGCGCAGGGTGAGCCGCTCCGTGCCCTCGGCGTGGCGGACTCGCTCGACCATGACGTCCGGGTCCGGGCCCGGCGCCGACGGTGTGCGCACCGTCGACACGAACCGGGTGCGGTCGGCACCGGTCATGCCGGCCTGGGAGGCAACCGGGTCGCGTCCGGCCACGCGCAGCCGGCATCGGGACAGCAGCCGTCTGCCCGCGCGGTAGAACCCTTCGACGCCGGCGCCGGTCAGTTGGCCGTGCTCCGGGGAGACGGTGAGGTGCGGGAGGGCGACGCCGATCAGGGCCGTGTGCACGGGCGGCACCTCGCGCGGTCGGCGTGCCGCGGCCGGTGGGGGTGGTGGGGGTGTCGGTGACGGTCGTGGGGTGGCGGGAGCCGACGCCTTCGGGTCGGGGGCGGGGCCCTGCGCCGCTCGCTGTCCGAGGATCGGGGGGACGAGTCCGCCGGCGGGCGACGTCGGCTGGTCCATGTGCGGCTTCCTCCGCGCTCTGTGCGCCGTGGGTGACCTGGCGGCGCCGGGTGATGGTCGGCGGGAACGGACGGGCCGTGCTCCCGGCCGACGCGGGCAACCGCCCCACAGATGAACGGGGTGGACGCCCTCGGGGTCACGCCGAGGGGCCGGGAACATGCCCGGGCGCGGGCGGGGTCACGGCGTCCGAAGGGGGGAGGGTCACGCCGAGGGACGCGTCTGCGGCTCGCCGGATGTGCCGCCGGTACCGGCCCGATGGTTCGCGCCCACGCCCACGCCCGCGCCCGTACCGGAAGTACGTGCGGCGCCCGGCGCCGGTGTGCGGCGGGGGGTGGTCCGGGCGTGGCGCCGGGGGCCACTCGGGGGCGCCGCCGGGCGGATGCGACGGCGCCGGCCGGGCGCCGGGTCGGGTACGGCCGACGGATCGGCGTCAGATGCGGCCGACGGGTCGGCGTCGGCATGGCCGGCATCGGAGGTGGGGCGGCCGGCATCGGGGGTGGGTCGGCCGACGTTGGCATGACGGGCATCGGGGGTGGGGCGGCCGGCGTCGGGGTGGCCCCAACCGGTAGTGATCGTTGGGGCGTCGGTACCGGACTCGGACACCGGGGCGGCGGGTCCGGTCCCGGCCACTGGGGCGTCGGACCCGGCCCCGACCATCGGGACGTCGGCACCCGTCCCGACCAACGGGACGTCGGACCCCGCCCCGACCACTGGGGCGCCGCGCCCAGCCCCGGCCACCGGGACGTCGGACCCGGCCCCGGCCGCCGACGCCCCCGCCCCGTCAGCCTCCGTTCCGGCGCGCAGGCACCGGCGGATCGTCTCCGGGTCCAGCCCTTCGTTGCACGCCTGGTGCAGGAGCCGGGCGAAGAGGTAGTCCCGGTCGGCGCCCAGCGCCATGGCCAGGGCCTCGCGGGCCTCCAACTCGTCCCCGGTCGACCAGGCGACCCACCCGGCGAGGGTGAGCGGCGCGGCCGCGTGCTCCCCGTACGGCCCGACGCAGCGGCGGGCCAGCGCCCGCCACAGGCGCAGCGCGGGTGCCGCGTCCTCGCCCTCCATCCATGCCGCCGCGCTGTCCCGGGTGGTGCGGTCCTGGAGGCCGAGGATGAGCGCCGCCGCCTCGTCGTGACCGAGCAGCCCGTCGTCCCGCGCGTCCGCCGCGGACGCCGCGGGCACGGGCGGGGCAGCGGCCAGCCGGCGCATGACCCGCTCCGCGAGGGCCAGCGTCTCCTCGGCGAGCTGCACGCGGCCGGGCCCGGCGTCGTCGAGGATCCGGACGGCCACCGAGGCGGCGGTCGCGTCCAGGGCCGCCTTCTGCGCGGGGACACTCGGATCCTCGCGCGGCAGCAGCCGGGCGCGCAGTTCCCTGAGCGAACCCCGCACCTGGACCCCGGCGTACGTGGCGGCGGCGGCCAGCACCGAGGTGCCCGCCAGGCCCATCGGGGTGCCCTCGGCGGGGCAGCACGCCTGGTCGTCACAGCAGTAGGACCAGAAGCGGCCGTCCGAGAGGCACAGCGCCTCGACCACCGGGACGTCGAGTGCGCCGCAGGCGACCCTGAGCTGCTGGGCCAGCGGCCTGAGCCTGGTCATCACCTCTTGGCCGGTCCCGCCCGGCGGCGGTTCCTGGCAGAGGTAGACCACCATCTGCTCGGGCCGGACGCCCCGGCGTTCGCTGCCGGTCACCAGGCCGTGGACCAACTGGCCCGCCGCGCCGGCCCAGTCGTCGCTGTTCGCGGGGATCCCGAGCCGGGCCCGGCCGCCGAAGCGTCCGCCGCCGTCCCGGTCGCGCAGGGCGGCCAGGACGATGCTGTCCTCCGGGCGGTGGCCGAGCAGGTAGGGCAGGGCGTCGGCCAGTTCGGCCGGGGTGCGCAGGGTGATCTGATGCTCGATGCCGGCAACGCCCTCGGCATCTCCCTCACCGTCGCCGGAGTTGCCGGGGTTGCCAGAGTTGCCGGGAGTTCCTGTCGTTTCGCTGTGGTTCGTCATGGCTCGACGATCTCGCGGATTCCAGAATTCCGGTTGGCCTGTGGATAACCCCCACCGACTGCCGACTTCCGACCGCCGACTGCCGACCGCGAGACCCCGCCCGACCCGGGGCCCTCCCCCGCTCACCCCGCCGCGGCCAGCACCAGCGGCAGCACACCCCCCGCCCCGGCCCGCCGCAGCAGCCGCGCCGCGACCGCCAGCGTCCAGCCGGAGTCCGTGAAGTCGTCCACCAGCAGCACGGGCCCCGGTGTCACGGCCAGCGCGGCGGCCAGGTCGTCCGGGACGGCGAAGGCGGCGGACAGCGCCCGCAGCCGTTGCGCGGAGTTGCTGCGGCGCGCCACATGGGGGCCGTCGGGCCCGGTGTGCGCCAGGGCGCCGAGGAAGGGCAGCCGGCCGACGCGGGCCACCCCCTCGGCCAGGGAGCCGACCAGGTGCGGGCGGGTCAGGGAGGGCACGGCCACGACGCCGACCGGCCGGGCGGTGGCGTCGGGGACGTTCGGCGCCCAACCCCCGGCGGAGCGGGCCCAGTCGGCGAGGACGTCCACCACGGCCCGCAGGACGTCGTCCGGCACCGGGCCGTCGGCGGCGTGCTCCGCGAGCAGCGGGCGCAGGCGGTTGCCCCAGCCGATGTCCGACAGCCGCCCCAGGGCACGCCCGGTGGCGGCCTGTTCGCCGGCCGGGATGCGGCCCTTGAGGTCGACGCCCAGGGCCGGCATGCCGGTGGGCCACATGCGGCGCGGCTCGACCTCGACGCCGGGGCGGTCCAGCTCCTTGACGGCCCCGGTCAGCGCCTCGGCGGAGACGCCCGGGTCCGCCCACGCCCCGGCGCAGTTGTCGCACCGGCCGCACGGGGCCGCGCCCTCGTCGTCGAGTTGGCGGCGCAGGAACTCCATCCGGCACGCGTCCGTGCCGACGTAGTCCCGCATGGCCTGCTGCTCGGCCGCGCGCTGCCGGGCGACCCAGGCGTAGCGCTCGGCGTCGTACGCCCAGGGCTCCCCGGTGGCGGTCCAGCCGCCCTTCACCCGCTTGACGGCGCCGTCCACGTCGAGCACCTTCAGCATGGTCTCCAGCCGGGTGCGGCGCAGGTCGACCACCGCCTCCAGGGCCGGCACGGACAGCGGCCGGCCCGCCTCGGCGAGGGCCGCGAGGGTCTGGCGGACCTGGGCCTCGGGCGGGAAGGCGGTGTCGGCGAAGTAGCGCCAGATCGCCTCGTCCTCCTTGCCGGGCAGCAGCAGGACGTCGGCGTGGGCGACGCCGCGCCCGGCCCGGCCGACCTGCTGGTAGTAGGCGATCGGGGAGGACGGCGAGCCGAGGTGGACGACGAAGCCCAGGTCGGGCTTGTCGAAGCCCATGCCGAGCGCCGAGGTGGCGACGAGCGCCTTGACCCGGTTGCCCAGCAGGTCGTTCTCCGCCTGGAGCCGGTCGGCGTTCTCCGTGCGGCCGGTGTACGAGTCCACCCGCAGGCCGCGCCCGCGCAGATAGGCGGTGGCCTCCTCGGCGGCGGCCACGGTGAGGGTGTAGACGATGCCCGACCCGGGCAGCTCGTCCAGGTGCTCGGCGAGCCAGGCCAGGCGGTGCGCGGCGTCGGGCAGCCGCACGACGCCGAGCCGCAGGCTCTCCCGTTCCAGCGGGCCGCGCAGCACCAGGGCCTCGCCCGCGCCGGTGCCCAGTTGATCGGCCACGTCGGCCGTCACGCGCGCGTTGGCGGTCGCGGTGGTGGCCAGCACCGGCGTGCCGGAGGGGAGTTCGGCCAGCATCGCGCGCAGCCGGCGGTAGTCGGGGCGGAAGTCGTGGCCCCAGTCGGAGATGCAGTGCGCCTCGTCCACGACCAGCAGCCCGGTGGTGGCGGCGAGTCCGGGCAGCACCTGGTCGCGGAAGTCGACGGAGTTGAGGCGTTCGGGGCTGACCAGGAGAACGTCGGTCTCGCCGCGGTCGACCTCGGCGTGGATGGTGTCCCACTCCTCCGGGTTGGCCGAGTTGATGGTGCGGGCGCGGATGCCGGCCCGCCCGGCGGCCTCCACCTGGTTGCGCATCAACGCCAGCAGCGGGGAGACGATGACCGTCGGGCCCGCGCCGCGCCGGCGCAACAGCGCCGTGGCGACGAAGTACACCGCCGACTTGCCCCAGCCGGTGCGCTGCACCACCAACGCCCGCCGGTGCTCGCGCACCAGGGCCGCCACCGCCTGCCACTGGTCCTCCCGCAGCCGCGCCGTGCCGCTCGGGTCGCCGACCAGCTCGGCGAGGACGGCGTCGGCTTCGGTGCGCAGGGTGTCGGTGGGGTGCTGCGCGCCGCCGGGGTGCTGCGCGCCGGCGTCCGGGCCCGGCTCGTGGTCGTTCATGCCCCCATGCAACCCGATCGCCCCCGCGGTCGGCCACTTCGGGCCGTATGCCCCGGGCGCGGGTCGGGCCCGGACACCGTCAACCCGCCGCCGGAAACCTCCCCGGCGCGAACGCCGTCAGCAGCGCGGACACCGCCAGGTCGGTCGAGGCGGCCATGTCCACCGCGTCGGGACTGAGCAGCCACTGCACCTGGAGCCCGTCCATGACGGCGATGACGGCGTTCGCGGCATGCTCCGCGCGCGGGTCGTCGCCCGGCAGCCCGCACGCCTCGCGCAGCGCGTCCGCGACGAAGGCCCGCAGGCCGCTGTAGCGGTCGCGGAAGTACTGCTGGGCGGGGTGGTCGTCGGTGACGGACTCGGCGGAGAGCACCGCGTACAGCCGCACGATGCCCTCGCGCTCGGCGTTGCGGTGCGCGGTGTCCACGAGGTGGCGCAGGAAGGCCAGGCCGTGCGGCCGTTCCGGGCCGAGCTGCTCGATGTCGGTCTGGTCGCGCAGCTCCAGGACGCTGGTGAGCAGGAGCGCCTTGCTGCGGAAGTAGTGCAGCACGCCGGCCTGGGTGAGGTCGGCGCGGTCGGCGATCTCCGCGAGGGAGGCGTTGTGGTAACCGCGCGCCGCGAACGTGTCCATGGCGATGCGGAGGATGTCGCGCTGCCGCTGCTGGGCTTCGGGGCTGCGCGGCACGCGGGGCCGCCGAGGCCCGCGCGCCGGCCTGCCTCCTGGCTGGTTGCTCACGCGCACGAGCTTAGGGGCAGGCCGCGGGAGAGACGGCAGCAATGTGATGCAGACCACTTACTAACCACTTAGTAGGTGTGCTTTCATGGCGCCGCCCAGGCTGCCGGAACCCTCACCGAAGGGCTGCCGGAACCCCCACCGAAGGAGAGCCGCACCGTGTCCCCACAGAGCCCGCCCCGAAGTCACCGCCCCCCGAGAATCCGTCGCGCCGCCCTCGCCCTCACCCTCGCCGCCGCCCTCGGCGGCACAGCGACCGCCACCGCGACCGCCACCGGCACCGCCCAGGCCGCCGACCCCGCCGCCCAGGTCTGGGTCACCACCGCCGACGGCGCCAAGCGGCTCGCCGCCGACGGCAGCGTGCCCTTCACCGCCACGCCCCAGGCCGTCGACATCCGCGTCGACACCGCCACCCGGGCCCAGCGCTTCACCGGCGCCGGCGCCTCCGTCACCGAGGCCTCCGCGCACCTCGTCCAGGGCCTGCCGGCCGACAGGCGCGCCGACCTGATGAAGTCGCTGTTCTCCCCGGCCGAGGGCATCGGGCTCAACTACCTGCGCCAGCCGCTCGGCAGCACCGACTTCAACGCCGCGAACACCTTCTGGACGTACGAGGACACCCAGGGCCAGTTCTCCATCGCGCACGACCAGGCGGAGATCATCCCGGTCCTCAAGCAGGCCACCGTGCTGAACCCGGCCATCCGCTTCATGGGCACCCCGTGGTCCCCGCCCGCCTGGATGAAGACCGGCAACTCCCTCAACGGCGGCGGCCTGCGCCCCGACCGCTACCAGGCGTACGCCGACTACCTGGTGAAGGCGATCAAGGCGTACGGGCAGCAGGGCATCACGCTCACCGACCTCACCGTCCAGAACGAGCCCGAGTTCGCCACCACCTACCCGTCGACCGCGATGACCTCGGCCGAGCAGGCCGAGTTCCTGAAGGTCCTCGACCGCACCCTGACCGCGAACGGCCTGCCGACCAACGTCCTCGCCTACGACCACAACTGGGACCACCCGAACTACCCGCTGGACGTGTTCTCCCGCACGTCGGGCATCGCGCGGGTGATCGGCGCCGCGTTCCACTGCTACGGCGGCACCCCGGACGCGCAGCAGCAGGTGGTGAACGCCGGCAAGCGGGTGTTCTTCACCGAGTGCTCCGGCACCGACAGCGCCGACACCTCCAAGACCTTCGCGGACACCCTCCAGTGGCACGCGGCGAACCTGGTGGTGCAGAACATGCGCTACGGCGGCGAGACGACGGTCCTGTGGAACCTCGCCCTCGACCAGAACGGCGGCCCGCACCAGGGCAACTGCGCCAACCGGTGCAACGGCGTGGTGGAGATCGCGAACGGCAACGTCACCCGCAACGCGGAGTACTACGTCCTCGGCCACCTCACCAAGTTCGTCAAGGCCGGCGCCACCCGGGTCGGTTCCACCAGCCAGGGCGCGGGCGGCGTGCAGGACGTCGTCTACCAGAACCCGGACGGCAGCCGGGCCGCCTATGTCGTCAACTCCGCTACGTCCGCCCAGCGGTTCTCGATCACCGAGAACGGCAGGTCCCTGGCGTACACCCTGCCCGCGGGCGCCGTCGCCACCTTCGTGTGGACCGGCACCGACGGCGGTCCCACCGACCCGCCGCCCGGCACCGTCGACCCGGCCACCTGGTACCGCGTCGCGGGCGCGGGCGGCGGCGCCTGCCTGGACGCGGCCGACTGGGGCACCGCCGACGGCACCGCGCTCCAGCAGTGGACCTGCACCACCGGCGCCAACCAGTACTGGCAGTTCCGGCCGACGAGCGGCGGCTACTACCAGGTCGTGAACCGGCACAACGGCAAGGTGTGGGACGTCGACGGCGGTCCCGGCGCCACCGCCGACGGCGTGAAGGTGCACCTGTGGAGCTACGTCGGCGGCAGCAACCAGCAGTGGCGCCCCGAAGCGGCCGGCGCGGCCGGCCAGTTCCGCTTCGTGGCCCGGCACAGCGGGAAGTGCCTGGCGGTGGACGGGGGTTCGACGGCCAACGGGGCCAAGCTGTCTCAACGCCCGTGCGACGGCTCGGCCGCCCAGCGCTTCGCCCTGACCGGCTGACGGGCTGACGGGCTGACGGGCTGACGGGCGACCGGCTCACCGGCGACCGGCTGACCGCGCCGGGGGTCTCCCCATCCGGGCAGGAACGCCGGGTGGGGAGATAGCGCACGCATCGTCCGATAACGGTCCCCGGCCCCAATTGCTCGTTGCCGCATCCCGGTCCGGCAGGAAGAATCGAAGTCCGCTCCCCGCACGGCCCGGCCGTGATCAGGCAGGGCTTCGCTGCGGTGCGCGCTCCCCCGACATCCGACCCCGCCCGCAGCGCGGGCGCGCAGCCGAAGGGAGAACCGTGACCTTCGGATTCGCCTCGTCCCCTGCGGCACCCACGCCGGTGTCCGCCGCCTCCGCCACCCGGGTGCTCGAACCCGCCGAGTGGGCCGCCGCCGGGATCCCGCTGCTGCGCAGCCCGCGCGAGGTGGTCAGCGGGCTGCACACACGGCACCGCCCGGGGCTCGCGACCGCGGTGGTGGCCGTGCTCGACCCGGACGAACGCCTGCGCGCCAGCGCCTCGTTCACCCGCAGGGCCGCCGCGGCCGACGGCTGGGTGTTCCGCAACGCACTCCTGGACCAACTGCGCCGGATCATCCCGCACGACCTGCGCCGCCGGGCCCCGGTCCGCACCGCGGTGCTGCTGCACTGCCGCGAGGGCGACGCGCGGTGGACGCCGGAGGACGGCGCCTGGATGTGGGGGCTGCGCGACGCGTGCACGCTGCACGGACTGCGCTGCGGGGCGTACATCACGCTGACCCGGGACGGCTGGCAGGTCCTGGGCGAGGGCCGGGGCGGGCGCCGCCCGAACGCCCTGTCGGCACCGGAGCCGTTCGCCACGTCGGAGGCCCCGCCGCCGCTGCCGCGGACCGGCGGGGTCGCCTCGGAGGTACTGCGCCGGGCCGCGGCGCGCTAGCCGCCCGCGCCGCGCGGCCCGTCAGGGCGTCAGACGCCCGCGCCCAGCACCGAGTTGACGCGCTGCGGGTCGCCGCAGACGATCAGCAGGGCGCCGGCCCGGCCGTGCGCCGCGGACAGCGCGGTGGCCGCGGCGGACTCGGCGCCGCCGTTCACCGCCACCACGACGACGGGCCGCGAGGCGGCACGGGCGGCCACGGCGGCGTCCGCGTAGAAGACGTCGTCGCCCGCGTCGTGCTGCGCCCAGTAGGACGCGTCGCCGAAGGACAGCTCGTGGGCGGCCCACGGATGCGCCTCACCGGTGGTGATCACCAGCACCTCGCCGGGGTTGCGGCCCGAGTCGAGGAGCAGGTCCACCGCCTCCTCGGCGGCGTCGAGCGCACCGTCGGGCGAGGCCGGGATCAGCTGGATCTGTGGGGTGGCCGCCGGGGCGGGGGCGGCCACCGGGGCCGCCGGGGCGGTCTCGCGCGTGCGCTGGACCGGCGGCGCCGGCCGGGCGGGACCGGGGCGGCCGGGGCGCGGCGGGGCCGCGGGACGGGGGCCGGGAACGGGGCGGGGGGTCTGCGCGATGCGGGCGCCGGCCGGCGTGGCGCGGGGACCCTGGGCCATCTCGGTAATCTGAGGCTCCTCGGGACTGAGAGGCATGGGCTGATGTCTATCAAACAGTGGTGCGGCTCGCGTCGCCGGGTGGCGGGTATCCGCGAGTGGGACCGTCAGAAATCGAAGCCGAGCTGACCGTCGGTTTCCGGAACGCTTCCGTCCACCCCGCTGCGGACCTTCTTGAGGTGCCGCCACTGGGGCAGCGCATCAAGATACGCCCACGACAACCGGTGGTACGGGGTGGGGCCCCGGTCCGCCAGCGCGGCCTTGTGCACGGGTGAGGGATACCCGGCGTTGTCCGCGAAGGCGAAGTCTGCATGGTCGAGGCCGAGTTCGGCCATCATTTTGTCGCGCTGCACCTTGGCGAGCACCGAGGCCGCCGCGACGGCCACGCAGGACTGGTCGCCCTTGATGACCGTGCGGACCCGCCAGGGCGTGCCGAGGTAGTCGTGCTTGCCGTCCAGGATGACGGCGTCGGGGCGGACCGGGAGGGCCTCCAGGGCGCGCACCGCGGCCAGTCGCAGCGCCGCGGTCATGCCCAGGGTGTCGATCTCCTCCGGGGAGGAGTGCCCCAGGGCGTGCGCCGTGACCCAGCCGGACAACTCCGCGGCCAGGGCGGTGCGTCGCTTGACGGTGAGCAGCTTGGAGTCGGTGAGTCCGGTCGGCGGGCGGCGCAGCCCGGTGATCGCGGCGCAGACGGTGACCGGTCCGGCCCAGGCACCGCGTCCCACCTCGTCGACACCGGCTATGACCTTCGCCCCGGTCGTGGCACGCAAGGAGCGCTCGACGGTGTGAGTGGGTGGTTCGTACGGCATGGCGTCCTCAGCCTACGCCGCCGCCGGACCGCCGCGACACCCCGGTCCCCGCACAACAGGGACGCTCCGAGGTCTCAGGTCCCGCGGGTCCCGTGCGGGCGCAGCAGCGGGACCATCAGCTGGTCGATCATCTCCTCGATCTCCCGGTCCGTCCATTCGCAGGCGCTAATCTTCGAGCGGTACATCATCACCGCCGGCACGGCGTCCAGGACGTAGCCGTTCGCCGCCCCGGGTCGGACGTCTCCCCGTTCTATTCCCCGGTCGACGACCTCACGGAGCATCGCGACCGTGGGGTCCACGACCCCCTTGATGATCACCGCATGGAAGCGCTCCGCCTGCATGCTGTCGCATTCGTGAATGACCGAGCGCAGTGCGAAGCCGGACCGGGAGAACATCGCGTCGCGCGCACGGCGGCACAGCGCCAGCAGGTCCTCGCGCACACTGCCGAGGTCGGGCACGGTGTCGAAGACGGGCAGTCCGGACCTCAGCGCGTCCGCGACGAGCTCCTCCTTGGAGGACCAGCGCCGGTAGACCGCCGCCTTGCCGGTCTGGGCGCCGGCCGCGACGCCCTCCATCGTCAGGCTGTTCCAGCCGACCGTGCCGAGCTGGTCCAGGGCGGCGTCGAGGATGGCGCGTTCCAGGACGGCGCCACGGCGGCGGGCGGGCGGCTGGGCGGCCGGGGAAGCCGCCCAGTGCGGGGAGGCCATGGGGACATCTCCTGGGGACGGAGAGCGAGCGGCGCTCTCGGGGACACGGCGTGCAGTGAACGCTTGCGTTCACTGTCGAACACTCACTACGGTTGACGCAACAGTGAACGCGAGCGTTCACTAAGTCATTCCTGGGGGACACATAGTGACGACCTCTTCGACCTCTTCCTCCCTGATCCCTGACCAGAAGCCGGGAGCGGCCCGCCGGGACGGGCATCCCGGCATCGCACTCGCCGTCATCGCGGCCTGCCAACTCATGGTGGTCCTCGACGCGACGATTGTGAACATCGCGCTCCCGCACATTCAAGAAGCGCTCGACTTCAGCACCACGGACCTCACCTGGGTGGTCAGCGCCTACACGCTCACCTTCGGCGGTCTGCTGCTGCTCGGCGGCCGGGCCGGCGACATCCTGGGCCGTCGCCGGGTGTTCATGACCGGCATCCTGCTGTTCACGTTCGCCTCGCTGCTCGGCGGCTTCGCCCAGGAGCCCTGGCAGTTGCTCGCGGCCCGCGTCCTGCAGGGCATGGGCGGCGCCATCGCGTCGCCGACCTCGCTGGCGCTGATCACCACGACCTTCCCGGAGGGCCCGGAGCGCAACCGCGCCTTCGGCGTCTTCGCGGCCGTCTCCGCGGGCGGCGGCGCGATCGGGCTGCTGGCCGGCGGCATGCTCACCGAGTGGCTCGACTGGCGCTGGGTGCTCTTCGTCAACGTGCCGATCGGCCTGCTGATCGCGGTCCTTGCGCCGCTGTACATCAACGAGTCCGAGCGGCACACCGGGCGCTTCGACATCGCCGGCGCGGTGACCTCGACGGCCGGCATGGCCCTGCTGGTCTACGGCTTCATCCGGGCCGCCGACGAGGGCTGGCGGGACGGCCTGACCATCGGGTCCTTCGCCGCCGCGGTGGTCCTGCTCGCGGCGTTCGTGCTCATCGAGTCGCGGGCCAAGGAACCGATCACCCCGCTGAAGATGTTCGCCGACCGCAACCGCTCCGGCACCTACGTGATCATGCTGTGCCTGGCCGCCGCGATGTTCGGCATGTTCTTCTACATCGTGCTGTTCGTGCAGAACGTGCTGGGCTACACCCCGATCCAGGCCGGTCTCGCGTTCCTGCCGGTGACGGTGGTGATCGCGATCGGCGCCGGCCTCTCGCAGCGCTTCCTGCCCGTCTTCGGACCCAAGCCCTTCATGCTGGTGGGCTCCGCCCTGGCGGCGCTCGGCCTGGGCTGGCAGGCCCTGATCAGCGCGGACAGCTCCTACGTGGGCGGCGTGCTCGGCCCGATGCTGGTCTTCGGCTTCGGCATGGGCCTGAACTTCGTCACGCTGACCCTCACCGCGGTCTCCGGGGTCGCCCCGCACGAGGCGGGCGCGGCGTCCGGGCTGCTCAACGCGATGCAGCAGGTGGGCGGTTCGATCGGCCTCGCCATCCTGACCACGGTGTTCGGCACGGCGAGCCGGGACGAGGCGAAGAGCCAGGTGCCGGACTTCCTCGCCAACGCCTCGCCGGCGCAGAAGGCGGAGTTCGCGAGGACCCAGCAGCTGCCCGCCCCCTGGGGCCACGACGTACTGGCCCAGGGCATCTCGGCCGCCTTCATCCCGGCCGCCGCGATGGCCGTCCTCGCCCTGGCCACGGCCTGGCTGGTGATCCGGGTCCGCAAGAGCGACCTGGAGGCCCTGGCGGGCACGGCGGGGTCGGGGATGGGCTGACGGGCACGGCGGGCCGGGGATGGGCCGACGGGCGACGGCCGGACCGGGGCCCGGCACCTACGCCGTGACCCGCATCCAGTCCGGCAGGGCCTCCACCCGGTCCGCCCAGCCGGCCGGCGGCGCGCCGGCCGGGTGCGCGGCGACGACGCCGCCCACGATGGCGCAGGTGGTGTCCACGTCGCCGCCGGCCTGGGCCGTCGACCAGAAGGCGGATGCGTAGTCACCGAGCGAACGGGCCGCGGACCAGAGCGCGAAAGGCACCGTGTCGTGCGCGCTGGTCCGCCGGCCGCAGCCCAGCACCGCCGCCACCGTGGCCGTGTCGGCGTAGTCCAGCATGTCCCGCGCGCGGCGCAGCCCGGCCCCGACCGCGCTGCGGGCCGGCACCAGGCCGATCACGCCGTCCAGGAGCCGGTGCGGCTCGGGCGGTCCTGCCGGGTCCGCGGCCAGCGCCGCCGCGGCGGCCACCGCCATGGCGCCGACCACCGCCTCACGGTGCTGGTGCGTCGGGTAGGCCGAGATCTCGGCCTGGTGGGTCGCCTGCTCGGGGTCGTCCGCGTACCAGGCGCCGAGCGGGGCGATCCGCATCGCGGCGCCGTTGCCCCAGGAGCCCCGGCCGTCGAAGAGTGCGGCGGCCAGCTCCCGCCAGTCGCCGCCCTCCCGGACCAGGCGGAGGAGCCGGTTGACCGCGGGGCCGTAGCCTCGGTCGAAGTCGTGGTGCGCGGCGAAGGAGTGCGCCAGGGCGTCCTGGTCGACGCGGTGGTGCGCGGCGAGGACGGCGACCACGGAGCAGGCCATCTCCGTGTCGTCCGTCCACTGCCAGGTGCCGGCGGGCAGTTCGCGGCGCCCCAGCAGGGGGTAGTTGGCGGGTACGAAGAACTGGGAGCCGAGCGCGTCCCCCACCGACAGTCCGCGCAGGCTGGACAGGGCCCGCTCCAGGCGCCCGTCAGAAGATGTGTGGGTGGTCATCGCCCGGCACTCTATACGGACTTCATCCGGTGATCCCGTACGGCTCCGGGTCACGCCACCGCTCGAAGGGACGGTCGAGCCGGTACTTGCCGTCCTCGCCGAGGACGAGCATCCGCGTCTCGCCGTTGCCCGGGTTGGACAGCGACTCGAACTCGGCGACCGTCCAGTGGAACCACCGCATGCAGAACAGCCGCATCGCCAGGCCGTGCGTGACGAGCAGGACGTTCGGCGGGTGGTCGGGCTCCTCGAAGCTGCGGAACAGGCTCTCCAGGAAGCCGCCGACCCGGTCGTAGACGTCGGCGCCCGACTCGCCCTGGGCGAAGCGGTAGAAGAAGTGGCCGTAGGCGTCCCGGTAGGCCTTCTGCTTGCGCACCTCGTCGCGGTCCTGCCAGTTGCCCCAGTCCTGCTCGCGCAGCCGGGGCTCCTCCCGGATCCGTATCAGCTCCGGATCGAGGCCGAGGGAGTGCAGGGTCTGGTGGGTGCGCAGATACGGGGAGACGTACACGCTGACCCGCTCGCGCCCGAACACCTCGCGCAGCCGGCCGCCGGTCTCCTCGGCCTCGGCCCGGCCCCGCTCGGTGAGCGGCAGCGCGTGGTCGGGTTCGCGCTCGTAGACGGAGTCGTCGTGATTGCCGGTCGACTCCCCGTGCCGGACGAGGACGATACGCCGTGGTCGTGCCATACCGGCACCCTACCGGGGCAGGTCGGACCGCCTGTTCGGGCCGCCCGTCCACGCCGCCCGTTCAGACCGTCCAGGTGGACTCCAGCTCCACGATGTCGCCGGTGAGCGCCGCGACGTCCGCCTCCGTCTGGGCGCGCAGCGCCAGCCGCTCCACCCGCTCGGCGCGGTACTTGCCGTGCTCGGCGGCCGACCGCCACATCGACAGCACCAGGTACTCGTCGAGCGGCGCCTCGCCGAACAGGCCGCGGACCATGCCGGGCGAGCCGGCCATCGCCGGGTTCCAGACCTTCTCCTGCATCAGCACGAAGTGCTCGGCCCGCTCCTCGTGCACCCGGCAGTGCGCCACCCGCACCACGTCGGCGTCGGTGAAGCGCGGCTCGAAGCCGGTCTTCACGTCGAAGCGGTGGTCGAAGAGCCGGACCCGGGGATCCTTGAAGGTGCCCGCCTGCGCGGAGGCCAGCCGGTCGTGGGAACGGGCCATGAAGGAGTCGTAGAAGGCGCGGCTCTCCCAGAAGGCGAAGACGTGCGCCACGTCGGGCCGGCGCCGGCTCCAGCCACCGCCCTGCCCGCGGAAACCCGGCTCTCCCGGCAGCCCCGCCCACTTCCGCTGCCCGCGCTCGAACCCGCGGCGGTCCACCACGGTGCAGCGAATCCACTTGACCAGCACCGCGCCATGGTAAGGCCGGTGGGCGCGGCGCCGGTCACCTTCGGCCGGACCGCCCCTCCCGGCCGCCCGCCCGGACCGTGGCAGGATGGTCAACCGACTCCCGGGGTTCGGGAGTTGGCAGGTCGGGGCAGACGACGGTGAGCGGGAGGGAGACGTGGTCGTGAACGGCATCGGCAAGGGCGTCGGCAAGGTCGAGGTCGCGCTGCGGTGGGACCCGAGTCCGACCGGGCAGCCGCCCACGGACCTGGATCTGGTGGCCGCGACCTACTCGGCGAGCGATCCCTACGGCGAGCCTGCCTACGCGGTGCACTTCGACAGCCGTTCCCCGGACGGCACCATAGCCCTGGACCGGGACAGCACGGACGGCAAGGGCTTCGGCTTCGACGAGGTGATGACTCTGGAGCTGGCGCGGCTCGACGTGCGCTACGCGCGCGTGGTGGTCGGCGTGGTGATCCAGCAGCGCACGGCCGACCGCACCTTCGCCGGCGTGGCCGCCCCGGGCCTGCGCGTCCGCGAGGGCTACACCGACCTGGCCACCGACGACTTCACCGGCGTGCCCGCCGCGACGGCGGCGACGGTGGCGGAGTTCGTGCGGGACGCCACGGGCGCCTGGGAGTTCCACGCCGGCGTCCGCGGCTTCGAGGGCGACCCGGCGAGGTTCACCTCGGTCATGGGCCGCCGCCCCTGACGGTCCGGGAAACACGGTAAGGGGCGCCCGCCATTGCGGGCGCCCCTTACTCAGCGGAACTCAGGCGTCAGCTGCAGCCGCTGGTCGAGCCGCAGCCCTCGCAGATGTAGCAGGAGCCGGCGCGCTGCATCTTCGTGCCGCAGGAGAAGCACAGCGGGGCGTCGGCCTGGATGCCCAGCTGCATCTCCACCAGCTCGGCGCTGGTGTGCGCCTGCTGCGGGGCCGGCTTCGCCGTCTCGGCCTCGGCCTTCGGGGTGCCGACCGCCTTCAGCTCCTGGGCGCGCGGCGCCGACTGGGACAGCCCATCGATGTCCAGCTCCTCCTCGGACGGCTCGTAGGAGCCGGTCTCCAGGTGGCGCTGGCGCTCCTCGGCGGAGTGGATGCCGAGCGCGGAGCGCGTCTCGAAGGGCAGGAAGTCCAGCGCCAGGCGGCGGAAGATGTAGTCGACGATCGACTGCGCCATCCGCACGTCCGGGTCGTCCGTCATGCCGGCCGGCTCGAAGCGCATGTTGGTGAACTTCGAGACGTACGTCTCCAGCGGCACGCCGTACTGGAGGCCGACGGAGACCGCGATGGAGAAGGCGTCCATCATGCCCGCGAGGGTCGAGCCCTGCTTGGACATCTTCAGGAAGACCTCGCCCAGACCGTCGTCCGGGTAGGAATTGGCGGTCATGTAACCCTCGGCGCCGCCGACCGTGAAGGACGTGGTGATGCCGGGACGGCCCTTGGGCAGGCGCTTGCGGACCGGGCGGTACTCGACGATCTTCTCGACCGTCTCCCGGATCGCGGCCTCGGTCTTCTCGGTGACGGCGTCGGCCGCGGACTTCTCCTTGGTCTTGGCGGAGAGCGGCTGGCCGACCTTGCAGTTGTCGCGGTAGATGGCGAGCGCCTTGACGCCCATCTTCCACGCCTCGAAGTAGACCTCCTCGACGTCCTCGACGGTCGCCGACTCCGGCAGGTTGACCGTCTTGGACAGGGCGCCGGAGATCCACGGCTGGATCGCGGCCATCATCCGGACGTGGCCCATCGCGGAGATGGAGCGCTCGCCCATGGCGCAGTCGAACACCTCGTAGTGCTCGGTCCTGAGACCGGGGGCGTCGATCACATTGCCGTTGTCGGCGATGTGGGCGACGATCGCCTCGATCTGCTCCTCCTGGTAGCCCAGGCGGCGCAGGGCCTGCGGGACGGTGCCGTTGACGATCTGCATCGAGCCGCCGCCGACCAGCTTCTTGAACTTGACCAGCGCGAGGTCGGGCTCCAGCCCGGTGGTGTCGCAGGACATCGCCAGGCCGATGGTGCCGGTCGGGGCGATGACGGACGCCTGGGCGTTGCGGAAGCCGTTCTTCTCGCCGAGGCGCAGCACGTCCTGCCAGGCCTCCGTGGCGGCCGCCCAGATCGGCGAGTCCAGGTCGTCCACGCGCACGGCGACGGTGTTGGCGTCGGCGTGCTGCTTCATGACGCGCAGATGCGGCTGGGCGTTGCGGGCGTAGCCGTCGTACGGGCCGACGACCGCGGCCAGCTCGGCGGAGCGGCGGTAGGAGGTGCCGGTCATCAGGGAGGTGATGGCACCGGCCAGCGCGCGGCCGCCGTCGGAGTCGTAGGCGTGGCCGGTGGCCATCAGCAGGGCGCCGAGGTTGGCGTAGCCGATGCCCAGCTGGCGGAAGGCGCGGGTGTTCTCGCCGATCTTCTGGGTGGGGAAGTCGGCGAAGCAGATGGAGATGTCCATCGCGGTGATGACCAGCTCGACGACCTTGGCGAAGCGCTCGGCGTCGAAGGACTGGTTGCCCTTGCCGTCGTCCTTGAGGAACTTCATCAGGTTCAGCGAGGCGAGGTTGCAGGACGTGTTGTCCAGGTGCATGTACTCGCTGCACGGGTTCGAGCCGTTGATGCGGCCGGACTCGGGGCAGGTGTGCCAGTGGTTGATCGTGTCGTCGTACTGGATGCCCGGGTCGGCGCAGGCCCAGGCGGCCTCGGCCATCTTGCGGAAGAGGGACTTCGCCTCGACCTCCTCGATGACCTCGCCGGTCATCCGGGCGCGCAGGCCGAACTTGCCGCCCTGCTCGACGGCCTTCATGAACTCGTCGTTCACGCGGACGGAGTTGTTGGCGTTCTGGTACTGGACGGACGTGATGTCGTCGCCGCCCAGGTCCATGTCGAAGCCCGCGTCACGCAGGGCGCGGATCTTCTCCTCCTCCTTCACCTTGGTCTCGATGAAGTCCTCGATGTCGGGGTGGTCGACGTCGAGGATGACCATCTTGGCGGCCCGGCGGGTGGCGCCGCCGGACTTGATGGTGCCGGCGGAGGCGTCGGCGCCGCGCATGAAGGAGACGGGCCCGGAGGCGTTGCCGCCGGAGGAGAGCAGCTCCTTGGAGGAGCGGATCCGGGAGAGGTTCAGGCCGGCGCCGGAGCCGCCCTTGAAGATCATGCCCTCTTCCTTGTACCAGTCGAGGATCGACTCCATGGAGTCGTCGACGGCCAGGATGAAGCAGGCGGAGACCTGCTGCGGCTGGGGCGTGCCCACGTTGAACCAGACGGGGCTGTTGAAGCTGAAGATCTGGTGCAGGAGGGCGTACGCCAGCTCGTGCTCGAAGATCTCCGCGTCGGCGGGCGAGGGGAAGTAGCCGTGGTCCTCGCCGGCCTTGCGGTACGTCTTCACGATGCGGTCGATCAGCTGCTTGAGGCCGGTCTCGCGCTGCGGGGTGCCGACGGCACCGCGGAAGTACTTGCTGGTGACGATGTTGACCGCGTTCACCGACCAGAACTCGGGGAACTCGACGCCGCGCTGCTCGAAGTTGACCGAGCCGTCGCGCCAGTTGGTCATGACGACGTCACGACGCTCCCAGGCCACCTCGTCGTAGGGATGGACCCCGGGGGTGGTGTGGACGCGCTCGATACGGAGTCCCTTGGCCGCCTTGGTGCCCTTGGCGCGGGAGCTCCGTGCCGGACCGCTCGCCGTCTCTGTCATGCCGCCTCCCTGTACGGGCGAAAACGCCCTGAAGTGCCCCGTTGTTCCCGTGGCACGGTGTGCTGTCTGGTGTCGCGGGCGTCTCGCGCCCGCCCGCGACAGGTCTTGGCGCCGCGTCGTCAGTCGGCGGCGGACGCGGGTTCGGGCACCTGTGCGGTCCCCGCCCTCCCGCGGTCGTCCGGCGGGCTCGCGGCACCGGCGTCGCCGCCGTCACCGCCCTCGCCGTGGTGTCCCGTCGCGGCCCTCAGCTCGCCGATCGCCGCCTCGAAGTCCTCGAGCGAGTCGAAGGCCCGGTAGACGGAGGCGAAGCGGAGGTAGGCGACGAGGTCCAGCTCCTGGAGCGGGCCGAGTATGGCCAGCCCCACGTCATGCGTGGTCAGCTCGGCGCTCCCGGTGGCGCGCACCGCCTCCTCGACCCGCTGGCCGAGCTGGGCGAGGGCGTCCTCGGTGACGGGCCGGCCCTGGCAGGCCTTGCGCACGCCGTTGATCACCTTGGTGCGGCTGAAGGGCTCGGTGACCCCGGACCGCTTCACCACCATGAGCGAGCACGTCTCCACGGTCGTGAAGCGACGGGAGCAGTCGGGGCACTGGCGGCGCCTGCGGATCGACGTGCCGTCGTCGGTCGTACGACTGTCGACGACGCGGCTGTCGGGGTGCCTGCAGAAGGGGCAGTGCATGTACTCCCAACCCTCCTCACAGCAGACTCGATGGCCTCGAAAGACCTCACGGGCCCCTCGAAGCAGCCCCCAGCATAGGCGATGGCACCGGGTCCGATGACCCGGGGGACCACAACTTCTGGGCCGCTGATGCCATCCAACCACTAGATGTGGGATTCGGCGCCGATAAACACGATCCGCGCGCGTGTCGCTCCCGAGCGTGCGCGCGGGGCGGTCCCCGACCTGGGCGGGAGCGGATGGCAGACTGGGCGGGCCCGCCTCGGGAGCCGCCACGGCGGTGAAGGCTACCGCAGCGGACCGCCCCCTCCGGCAGAGCGAATCGGCGCCCTATACACCGAGGTCCGCCATCCGAATAGACGAATCGCGGTTTTTCACTCGAACGTGTGTTTGGCGCAACCTTTCGAAAGCTACTACCGTTGTGATGCGCAGGGAGACCATCGAGAGGGGCCGACGTGACCACCACCGCCGACAGTGCCGCGCTCACCGCTCAGGACCGCCCCCAGGGCCGCCCTGAGCCGGTGCACGCGATGAGCGACGCCGCGCATCCCGAGGCGCACAAGCGCTCCCTGCCGGGCCGACCTCCCGGCATCCGGGCGGACAGCTCGGGCCTCACCGACCGCCAGCGCCGGGTGATCGAGGTCATCCGGGACTCCGTGCAGCGCCGGGGGTATCCCCCGTCCATGCGGGAGATCGGCCAGGCGGTCGGCCTCTCCAGCACCTCGTCCGTGGCGCACCAGCTGATGGCCCTCGAGCGGAAGGGCTTCCTGCGCCGCGACCCGCACCGCCCGCGCGCCTACGAGGTACGCGGCTCCGACCAGGCCAGCTCGGTGCAGCCCACGGACACCGCGGGCAAGCCGGCGGCGTCGTACGTCCCGCTGGTCGGCCGGATCGCCGCCGGTGGCCCGATCCTCGCCGAGGAGTCCGTCGAGGACGTCTTCCCGCTGCCGCGGCAGCTGGTCGGCGACGGCGAGCTGTTCGTGCTGAAGGTGGTCGGCGACTCGATGATCGAGGCCGCCATCTGCGACGGCGACTGGGTGACGGTCCGCCGCCAACCGGTCGCGGAGAACGGCGACATCGTCGCCGCCATGCTCGACGGCGAGGCCACCGTGAAGCGCTTCAAGCGCGAGGACGGCCACGTGTGGCTCCTCCCGCACAACGCGGCCTACGAGCCGATCCCCGGTGACGACGCGACCATTCTCGGCAAGGTGGTGGCCGTACTGCGCCGCGTCTGAGCCGCCCCGACCGGGCCCCGGAACCCCCTGCGCCGGTTCCGGGGTCCTGTGCTGTCCGGCCCCGCCCGTCAGCCGGCCTCCGTCGCCTGCGCCACCGCGTCGATGGCGGCCAGCGACCTGCGCACCTGGTTGCGGTCGGTGGTGTACCAGAAGTCGGGCAGCGAGGCCTTGAGGTAGCTGCCGTACCGGGCCGTGGCGAGCCGCGGGTCGAGGACGGCGACCACGCCCCGGTCTCCGGTCGCGCGCACCAGGCGGCCGGCGCCCTGCGCCATCAGCAGCGCGGCGTGTGTGGCGGCGACCGCCATGAAGCCGTTGCCGCCGGCCTCCTCCACCGCCTTCTGGCGGGCGCTCATCAGCGGGTCGTCCGGGCGCGGGAACGGGATCTTGTCCATGACGACCAGCTGGCAGCTGGGACCCGGCACGTCCACGCCCTGCCAGAGCGACAGGGTGCCGAACAGGCAGGTCTTCGGGTCGGCGGCGAAGTTCTTGATCAGCTCGCCGAGGGTCTCCTCGCCCTGGAGCAGCACCGGGAACTCGGGCAGCCGGGAGCGCAGTTCCTCGGCGGCGAGCTGGGCGCCGCGCATCGAGGAGAACAGCCCGAGGGTGCGCCCGCCCGCCGCCTGGATCAGCTCGGTCAGCTCGTCGAGCATGTCGCCGCGGTCGCCGTCGCGGGCGGGGCGGGCCAGGTGCTTGGCGACGTACAGGATGCCCTGCCGGGGGTAGTCGAAGGGCGAGCCGACGTCGACGCCCTTCCACCGCGGGACGTCCTCGCCCTCCGTGCCCTCGGGGGCGAGGCCCAGCGAGGCCCCGACGCCGTTGAAGTCGCCGCCCAGCTTGAGCGTCGCCGAGGTGAGGACGACGGAGCGGTCGGTGAAGAGCTTCTCGCGCAGCAGCCCGGAGACGGACATCGGGGCGACGCGCAGCGAGGCACCGAAGCGGTCGTGCCGCTCATACCAGACGACGTCCCACTCCGAGCCGTTGGTGATCCGCTCCGCCACGTCGTGCACGGCCTCCACGGAGGCCAGCGCCTGCTTGCGGACCGCGTCCTCGTCCTGGACGGACTTGTCGCGGGTGGCGCCGATGGCGGAGATGACCGTGCGGCAGGCGTCACGCAGCGCCATCAGCGCGTACCCGAGGTCCTCCGGGATCTCCTCCAGGCGGCCGGGCAGGGCAAGCTCCATCAGCCGCTCGAAGCCCTCGGCAGCGGTCTGGAGCTGGTCGGCGGCCTTCTCGTTGGCCAGCTTGGCGGCCCGGCGCACCGCGCGGTTGACCTGGCCTGGGGTGAGTTCGCCGGTGGCGACGCCGGTGACCCGGCCGACGAGTTCG
This sequence comes from Streptomyces sp. NPDC048182, assembly GCF_043202555.1. Classification (NCBI taxonomy): domain Bacteria; kingdom Bacillati; phylum Actinomycetota; class Actinomycetes; order Kitasatosporales; family Streptomycetaceae; genus Streptomyces; species Streptomyces sp. NPDC048182. The sequence continues at coordinate 116,631 of NZ_JBIDAQ010000017.1, forward strand.
TGCGCCTCGTCCACGATCAGGACCTCGTGCTGGGGCAGCACCGGGGCGCCCTCGATGGCGTCGATGGCGAGCAGCGCGTGGTTGGTGACGACGACGTCGGAGAGCTTGGCCCGCTCCCGGGCGTTCTCCGCGAAGCACTCCGCGCCGTACGCGCACTTCGAGGCGCCCAGGCACTCCCGGGAGGACACCGACACCTGGGCCCAGGCCCGGTCGGAGACGCCCGGCGTCAGGTCGTCCCGGTCGCCGGTCTCCGTCTCGTCCGCCCAGTCCCGCATGCGCAGCAGGTCCTGGCCGAGCCGGCTGGTGGGGGCGGCCGCCTCGAACTGGTCGAACAGGCCCTCCTCCTCGTCCTGCGGCATGCCCTCGTGCAGGCGGTGCAGGCAGAGGTAGTTGGACCGGCCCTTGAGCATCGCGAACTCCGGGCGGCGGCGCAGCGTCGGGTGGAGCGCGTCCACCGTGCGCGGCAGGTCGCGCTCGACGAGCTGGCGCTGGAGGGCGAGCGTCGCGGTGGCCACGACCACCCGCTCCCCGTGCGCCAGCGCGGGCACCAGATAACCCAGGGACTTGCCGGTGCCGGTGCCGGCCTGGACCAGCAGATGGGAGCCGTTGTCGATGGCTTCCTCGACGGCTTCCGCCATGGCGGCCTGGCCGGGACGCTCCGTGCCGCCGACGGCGGTGACGGCGGCGTGCAGGAGTTCGGGGAGTGAGGGCTTCGTCATAGCCCGACCACCCTACGGCCCGGCACCGACAATCGGGCGGTCGCCTGTGGTCCGGCGGGCGGCCGGGGGTGCTCGGCCGGGAGCCGGTCGCGGACCATGAGGGCGGCCCGCTTGCCCGGCAGGTCCACGTCGTCCTCCCGCCGGAAGCCGGCGCCGAGGAAGGCGGCGACGGAGGGGGCGTTGCGCACGTCGGGCTCGGCCAGCACGCGCGTGCAGCGCGGGCGCGCGGCGAGGACAAGGCCGGTCACGGCCCGCAGCAGGGCGGTGCCCAGGCCCCGGCCCCGGTCGGCGGCGTCGCCGATCAGCAGGTGGAGGCCGGTGTCGTGGGGGTGTACGGGCACGTGGCGGGCGAGCGGGTCGAGGTCGGCCCGGTAGACCTCCCAGTAGCTCATCGGCCGGCCCGCGAGGACGCCGAGGCACGGCACGCTGCGGCCGTCGCCCGCGAGCTGGGCCCGCAGGTGCTCCCCGGTCACGGCGGGCGGCCCGGCCAGCTCCCAGAAGGCGGCGACGGCGGGGTCGTTCATCCAGCGGGCGATCAGGGGCAGGTCCCGGTGGATCCGCACCGGCACGAGGCGGAAGGGGCCGGCTGGGGTGGGGACGGTCGCGGTGGGCGGATCGCTGGGGGCCACGGACCGCTCCTTTCGCTCAGGCGTGCAGGGGATTGGCGACGGTGACGTACACCGACTGCGTGTCGACCGGGCCGGCCAGCTCGTCCAGGCCGTGCAGCCGGGTCAGCAGGTTGGCCTTGCAGCGCAGCACCGGCGAGTCGAGCAGGTGGCCCGGCAGCGTGCCTCGGCCGCGGGCCGGGCCGGCGGCGAGGGGGGCGAGGAAGCGGCGGAAGGCGGCGAGCAGCAGCCGTTCGTCCGCGAGCCCCTCGTGGCCGAGGGCGCCGACGAGGCCGAAGACGTTGTTGACGGCGAGGTAGTACGCGAAGCGCTCGTCGGCGACGGCGTCGGCGACGAAGGTGTCACTGGCCGCGCCGACCCCGGGTAGCAGGGCGTCCAGCCCGGCGCGCCGGGAGTCGCGGAAGTAGTAGCCCTGGTTGTCCCGGTAGCGGCCGCCCGCCGGCCAGCCTTCGGCGTCGAGGAGGAGCAGCGTGTTCTGCTGGTGCGCCTCCAGGGCGATGCCCGCCTCCGCGTCCAGCCACAGCACGGGGCGGACCAGGTGTTCGAGGTAGCGCAGGAACCACTCTGCGGCGACGGCGCCGCGCGGGCGGCCGGTGCGCCGGGCGAGTCGCGTGAGGATGTCGGCCAGCCTGGACTGCGCGAGGGTGCCGTCCCGGCCGGGGCGCGGTGCGGTGAGGGCGGCGACGCAGGAGACGTCGTCGGCGGGCCGGAAGGGGTTGTGCCGCACGACGGCGTCGAGGCCGGGCACGGGGGCGCCGTCCGGGGTGTCGACGGCGATCCAGGCCGGGTCGCGGACGATGTCGAAGTCCGGGTGGGCGGCCCGCCACCGCGCGGCGAGGCCGGCCCGCAGCAGGCGGTGCACCTCGACGCCCCGGTGCAGCTCCTTGCGGAGGTTCTCCCGGCGGGAATTGGTGATCCGCAGTGCCAGGGAGAGCTTGAGCATGGCGGGCGCGCCCGTGCGGTGGACGGTCCGCACGGAGGAGGTGGGGTGCCAGGGCTCGCCGTGCGCGCCGAGGTCGCGGAGCAGCCCGGCGTCCAGCAGTGCCGCGGCCTCGGGCCGCCGGCGGACCTCGCGGAGCTGCCAGGGGTGCACGGGCAGGAGCGCGTAGCCGTCCGGGAGCGCGGGCAGCGCAGGCCGGTCGCCGGTGGGACGGCCGGCGAGGCGGGCGGTGAGCCGGGGCGCGGACACCGGGCGTCCGGCCTCGGTCCAGGCCGAGTCGGCGGCCAGCACGGAGGGGGCGACGGCGAGCCAGTGCAGCGGGAACGAGCCGCGCAGCTCGGGCGCGTAGCACCGGTCCTCGGTCTCGGTGAGGCCCTCGCGGCTCTTCGGGGTCGGGTGCAGGGGGTGCCCGAGGACGAGGGCCTGCTCGGCGTCGAGGAAGAGGTCGCGGCCGGCGTCCGCGGGGCGTTCGCGGCGGTCACGGACGTAGCAGGCCGTGCGGCGCACGGAGTCGGCCACACGGGCGACGAGTTCCGTCCCCTCGGGCCCGCCGGCCGACGCCTCCCGGGCCAGCAGCGCGGCGACGGTGACGGCGTCGAGGGGCGGCGCCGCATCGCCGGCGCCTTCCAGGCGGGCGGCCCCGAGGCGGTGCCGTCCCGTGGCGGACCAGTGGTGGACGGGGACGGTCAGCGCGGTGCCGCTGGCCGGCAACGGCACGCGCAGCAGCTCGCCGGTCGGGGCGAAGGGGCCGGCCTCACGCGTCCAGCAGCACAGCAGGGTCTCCACGGCGACGCGGTCGGCGAGGCGGTGACATGCCGCGTCGGCGCCGCCCGGTGCGGGGGGACCGCCCTGCGCGGGGACACGCGCTTCGGCGGGGGCGGGCGGCAGGGGCTCGGGGGCGGTGGTGGACAACGCGGATCCTCGTGACGTGCGGTGGCGGTGGCGATTGTCGAGCGGACAAGCGGACAAGCGGACGGGCCAGCGGTTCAGCGGATCGCGCGCGACCGCGGCGGGGCCGGGCCGCCCCGGGGCCGGGACGCCGCCTGGACCGCGTCCGCCAGGCGGTCCAGTACCGCCGTGGCCTGCTCCTCCGTGATCGTCAGTGGCGGCAGCAGCCGTACGGCCGGGCCCGCGGCGTCGACGATCAGTCCGCGGCGCAGGCACTCCCGCCGCACGGTGTCGGCGAGGAGGCGGGCGTCGCCGTCCGGGGCCGTCAGCTCCAGGCCGATCAACAGCCCGCGCCCTCGCACGGCCCCGACGGGCGCCGAGTCCCCCAGCTCCCGCAACCGGGCGAGCATCCGGGCGCCCAGGGCGGCGGCGTGCTCGGCGAGCCGGTTCTCGCGGAGGTGGGCCAGCGTCGCCGTGCCCGCGGCGAGGGCGAGCTGGTTGGGGCGGAAGGCGGCGCGGGCGGACGGCCCGGGATCCAGCTCGGCCCGGTGCGCCAGCGCGGCCAGCGGCAGGCCGCCGCCGACGGCGTCGGAGAGCACGAGGACGTCGGGAGTGACCCCGCTGTGGTCCACCGCCCAGAAGGCGCCGGTCCGCCCCGCCCCCGTGCCTCTCTCGTCGGCGATCAGGGCGACGGAGTGCGCGGAGGTGCTCTGCCGCAGCCGGCGTACCCAGGCGTCGGGCGCGCACAGCAGGCCGCCGGGGCCGTGGGCGGGCTCCAGGAGCACGCCGGCCGGTCGGTCGGCGCCCGGCCCGAGTTCGCCAAGGTCGCCGCAGGAGTCGCAGGTCTCGTAGGACTCGTAGGGTGCCGGGACCGGTCCAAGGCCTCGCCCGCCCGCCACCGGCGTGCACGCGAGGACCCGCTCCCGCCCCGTCGCCGCCCGGACCAGGTCGACGGCGGCGCCGATCGCGTCCGCGCCGCCCACCCCGCAGAACCGTACGCGCGCGTCGTCGCCGAGGCCGGGCGGCAGGGTGCGCCGCAGTTCCGCGACGAAGGCGTCCTCGGCCGGTGTGGTGCGGCCCATGCCCTGCAGCGGCGCGCCGGAGTCGAGGATCTTGCGGACGGCCGCCAGGACGACCGGGTGGTTGTGGCCGAGGACCAGCTTTCCGCCGCCGGAGACGCAGTCCAGGTAGCGGCGGCCGTCCGCGCCCTCGACGGTCAGGCCCCGCGCCCGCACCGGCACGATCGGCAGGGCGGCACCCGGGGAGGCGCGCGCCGCCGGCTCGCGGGAGGGTGTGTGCCGCGCACCGCCCGGCCGTACCGTCGCCATCCGTTCCCCGCACGCCGGTCCCGTCACCGCTCCCCGCCTCCCCACGGTCCGGGGGCCGTTGGACGGCGGCCCCCTCACCGCTACAACCCCCGGCCGCGCCAGGGGTCACGGGTCGGACCCGAGTTCCCGCCCGCGATCGGCGTGTCGCGGGTGACACCTGGTCAGTGCGCTGTATCCGAACCGTTGCCGACCCGTCAGATCCCGCCCACAGCCACCGCATAGTCTGTGGAACCGTTCCAGGGCGCCTCGGCGCCGCGTTCGTTCACACCTGGGGGAGTCCACCACATGCGACTGATACGGCCGTCGGCCACCGCACGAAGGCGCCGGACCGGGCGGCGCCGGACGTCCCCTGTGCCGTACGCCGCCGTGGCGCTCGTCTCGGTGTTCGCGCTCACCGCCACCGCCTGCGACAGCGGCGACGACGAGGCGGGCGGTGATCCCTCGGCCGCCGCGTCCTCGCCCGGCGACGACAAGGGTGACGGAAAGATCCGTGTTCCGCAGGGCATCAAGGACAAGCTGAAGCAGCACGGGATCGACGTCGACGAGTGGAAGAACGGCGCCTGGAAGGACTGGAGCAAGGACGACTGGCTGCGCGAGGCGCAGGACTTCGTCAACCCGATCATCGAGGGCCTGTGGGACCCGGAGCGGATGCGGGACGCCCAGGAGCCCGACCAGGGTGTCGACGAGAACGACCTCTCCGGTGACCAGGGCGTCACCGACCCGGAGCCGGTGCCGGTGCGGGCGAAGGGCGTGGCGCCGAAGTACCACGACAGCGTCCCGGTGGCCGGCAAGCTGCTGTTCGACGCGCCCGAGGGCACGATGGTCTGCTCGGCGACCGTCGTGACGGACCCCGCGCACCCCGGCAAGTCGAATCTGGTCTGGACGGCCGGCCACTGCGTGCACGCCGGCAAGAAGGGCGGCTGGTACCGCAACATCGCCTTCGTGCCGTCGTACAACGACGCGGGCGCGTCGACCGCCGAACTCCAGGACGCCACCAAGGAGGAGGTCGCTCCCTACGGTGTCTGGTGGGGCGACTGGGCGCAGACCTCGGACCAGTGGATCGAGCAGGGCGGCTCCACCGGCGGCGACGGCGCCCCCTACGACTTCGCCGTCATCCATGTGACGCCGGAGAAGGGGAGCACCGGCAGGTCGCTGGAGGAGACCGTCGGCGGGGCGCTGCCGGTGGACTTCGCCGCGCCCGCGGTGCCGCAGGTCAAGAGCGTCACGGCGACCGGCTACCCGGCCGCGCCGCCGTACGACGGGCAGCGGATGTTCCAGTGCGCGGACAAGCCTGGCCGACTGTCCATCGACACCGGCCAGCCGACGATGTACCGCATCGGCTGCTCGATGACCGGCGGTGCGTCGGGCGGCGGCTGGGTCGCGGCCGGCTCCGACGGCAAGCCGGCGCTGGTGTCCAACACCTCCATCGGCCCGGTGACGGCCGGCTGGCTGGCCGGTCCCCGGCTCGGTCCGGAGGCCAAGGGCGTGTACGACGCGGTGAGCGGCAAGTTCGCCGGTCAGTGAGCGCGTAGCGGACATGCGAACGGCCCGCCCCTCCCTGTGCAGGAGAGGGGCGGGCCGTTCCGTGCTCGCGTGCTCGGGTCAGCGCGCCGAGGCCGCCGGGGCGTACGGCGTCAGTTCCGCCGCCAGCTCCTCGTGCACCCGGACCTTGAGCAGGGTGCCCTCCGCGGTGTGCTCCTCGGAGATCACCTCGCCCTCGTCGTGGGCGCGGGCGACCAGCTTGCCGTGGGTGTACGGCACGAGCGCCTCGATCTCGACCGACGGCCGGGGCAGCTCGTTGTCGATCAGGGCGAGCAGCTCGGGGATGCCCTGGCCGGTGCGGGCGGACACCGCGAGGGAGCGCTTCTCCGTCCGCAGCAGCCGCTGGAGGACCAGCGGGTCGGCCAGGTCGGCCTTGTTGATCACCACGAACTCGGGCACGTCGGTGGCGCCGACGTCCCTGATCACCTCGCGCACGGCGGCCAGCTGCTCCTCCGGGGCGGGGTGCGAGCCGTCCACCACGTGCAGGATCAGGTCGGACTCGCCGACCTCCTCCATGGTGGAGCGGAACGCCTCGACCAGGTGGTGCGGCAGGTGCCGGACGAAGCCGACGGTGTCCGCCAGGGTGTACAACCGCCCGCTCGGCGTCTCCGCGCGGCGCACGGTCGGGTCGAGGGTGGCGAACAGCGCGTTCTCCACCAGCACGCCCGCGCCGGTGAGGCGGTTGAGCAGCGAGGACTTGCCGGCGTTGGTGTACCCCGCGATGGCGACGGAGGGCACCTTGTGGCGCTTGCGCTCCTGGCGCTTGATCTCGCGGCCGGTCTTCATCTCCGCGATCTCCCGGCGCATCTTCGCCATCTTCTCGCGGATCCGGCGACGGTCCGTCTCGATCTTGGTCTCACCGGGGCCGCGGGTGGCGAGGCCGCCGCCCTTGCCGCCGCCCATCTGCCGGGACAGCGACTGACCCCAGCCGCGCAGCCGCGGCAGCATGTACTGCATCTGCGCGAGCGCGACCTGCGCCTTGCCCTCCCGGGACTTGGCGTGCTGGGCGAAGATGTCGAGGATCAGGGCGGTGCGGTCGATGACCTTGACCTTGACGACGTCTTCGAGGTGGATGAGCTGGCCGGGGCTCAGCTCACCGTCGCAGATGACGGTGTCGGCGCCCGTCTCGACCACGACGTCGCGCAGCTCCAGGGCCTTGCCGGAGCCGATGTAGGTGGCGGCGTCCGGCTTGTCGCGGCGCTGGATCACGCCGTCGAGGACGAACGCGCCGGCGGTCTCGGCGAGGGCGGCCAGCTCCGCGAGGGAGTTGTCCGCGTCCTCGACCGTGCCCGAGGTCCACACACCGACGAGCACGACCCGCTCCAGGCGGAGCTGGCGGTACTCGACCTCGGTGACGTCCTCCAGCTCGGTGGAGAGGCCCGCCACCCGGCGCAGCGCCGCACGCTCGGAGCGGTCGTACTGCTCGCCGTCCCGCTCCGAGTCGATCTCGTTGCCCCTGACGACGTCCTCTTCCATCAGGGCATCGGCCCGCAGGCCGTCGTTGTAGGTGCGCGCGCGGCGCTCGGCGTCCTGGGAAGGGGATGAAGAGTGGGTCATTGGATCCTTACGTGTCTGGGGCTCGGGTGGCCGGAAGCGGGTGCCGCGGCACCCGTCACAACGCGTGGGCCCCCCGGGAGATTCCCCGCGGCCCGTGTCGCGCCGACCTGACGATGGTCGCACGGCACGGGCCGTCTCGTCACCGGCTTATCCGGCTTGTCGTACGCCCCCGTGCGGCAGCCGGGCGTGCGGTCCGGCCTTGTCCGCGGAGGGCGTGTCGGTGGCCGTGGGGTGCCAGTCGGGGTGGCCGGGCATGGGCGGGGTCTTGGCGCCGTAGAGCCAGCCCTGGAAGAAGCCGGTCAGGTCGCGCCCGGCGACGTCGGAGGCGAGGCGGACGAAGTCGGCGGTGGAGGCGGTGGCGTCCGCGTGCCGCTCGGCCCAGGCGCGCTCCAGGCGTTCGAAGGCCGGGGCGCCGATCTCCTGGCGCAGCGCGTAGAGGACGAGGGCGGCGCCGTCGTAGACGTTGGCCCGGAAGATGCCCGTCTTGCTGCCGGGCGCCGGCGGCTTCGGGGCGGCCGGGGGGCCGCCCGCGGCGCGCCAGCGGTCGGAGGCGCCGTAGGCGGCCTTCATCCGGGCGGCGACGGTCTTGCCGGCCTTCTCCTCGGCGTACAGGGCCTCGTACCAGGTGGCGTGGCCCTCGTTGAGCCAGACGTCGGACCAGGTCTTCGGGCTGACGCTGTCCCCGAACCACTGGTGCGCCAGCTCGTGCACCATGATCGACTCCAGGTACCAGGCGGGGTAGCCGGGCTCGGTGAAGAGTTCCCGCTCGAAGAGCGAGAGGGTCTGGGTCTCCAGCTCGAAGCCGGTGGCCGCGTCCGCCATGAGCAGGCCGTACGTCTCGAAGGGGTAGCGGCCGACCTTGCCCTCCAGCCACGCGATCTGGCCGGGGGTCTTCGCCAGCCACGGCTCCAGTGCGGCGCGCTGCCCGGCGGGCACGACGTCCCGCACCGGCAGGCCGTGTGGTCCGGCGCGGTGCAGCACGGCGGAGCGGCCGATGGAGACCTGGGCGAGTTCGGTCGCCATGGGGTGCTCGGTGCGGTAGGTCCAGGTGGTGGTGGTGCCGGCCCGGTCCACGTCGGTGGGGAGGCCGTTGGCGACGGCGGTCAGGCCGTCGGGGGCGGTGATCCGGAAGGTGAAGCGGGCCTTGTCGGAGGGGTGGTCGTTGCAGGGGAAGACCAGGTGGGCGACGTCGGCCTGGTTGGCCATGGCGAGGCCGTCGGCGGTGCGCACCCAGCCGCCCTCGCGGTCCTCCGGGTACACCGGGTCGCTGGTGTGCCGCACGGTGATCCGGGTCCAGCTGCCCGGGTCGAGCGCGTCGTCCGGCGTGATCACCAGGTCCTCGCCGGCGGTTTCGAAGCCGGCGGGCTCGCCGTCGACCTCGACGGAGTCGACCGTGCCGTGGGCGAAGTCCAGGTTGATCCGGTCCAGGTCGGCGGTGGTCCGGGCGTCGATGGTGGTGACGGCGCGCAGCGGCTTGCTGTTGTCGCCGGTGTAGGTGAGGTCCAGGTCGTAGGCGGCCACGTCGTAGCCGGGGTTGCCCAGGTGCGGGTAGAGGCGGTCGCCGACGCCGAGCGGCGTGGGCGGGGCGCTCGCGGCGAGCAGGCAGACGGAGACGGCGGAGGCGAGCAGGGCGGCGGCCCGGAGCCGGCGGCGGGCACGCGGGCGGGGGGCGTCGGCAGGGGCGGGGGCGGCCGGCGCCGGGGTGCGGGGGGTGTGCGGCATCCCCCACGGCTATCAGCGCGCGCGCCGCCGACGCCGACGGCGCGCGCCCGGCCCACCCGAACGGGTCCGCGCCGCCGGGGGCCGTCGTACGGCTCGCCGTCGGGGCCGGCCGTACGGCTCCTCGGGCGCGGGTCGGGCCTCGGCTCGGGGCCGCGTCAGATACGGGCTCGGGGCGGGGCAGACGCCGCTCGGGGCGGTCAGACGCCGACTCGGGGACGGTCAGACGCCGACTCCGGGCTGGTCAGACGCCGGCCGTCTGCGGCTGGGCGCGGGTCACGTCGTAGACGCCCGGGACCTCGCGCATCGCCCGCATCAGGGCGGGCAGCCGGGCGGCGTCCGGGAGGAGGACGGTGTAGCTGTGCCGGACGCGCTGCCGGTCGGGGGGCTCGACGGTCGCGGAGACGATCTCGGCGCCCTCCTGGGCCATCGCCTCGGTGAGGTCGGCCAGCAGGTGGGGGCGGCCGAAGGACTCGGCGAGGAGGGTGACCCGGCACTCGGAGCCCTCGCCCCAGCGCACGCCGACCTCGGGGCGGCCGGCGTCCGTCATCTTCGCCACCGCCGCGCACTCCACGCGGTGCACGGTCACCACTCCCCCGCGCACCGCGAAGCCGGTGATCCGGTCGGGCGGTACGGGAGTGCAGCAGCCGGCCAGCCGGACGGACGCGCCGGGCAGGTCGACGAGGACGTCGGAGGCGGCGGGGCGGGGGGCGGGCGCCTCGTCGGCGGCGGGGACGCGGGAGCCCTGCGGGCGCTCGGGCACCGGCCCGGCCTCGGCTCGGGCATCGGTGTCGGCGTCCGCATCGGCATCGATGCCGGTCTCCGTGGGTGCCGGCCGGGCGGCGAGGCGGCGCTGGATGGCGATCCGCGCGGCCGGCGTGTGGGCGTGCTCCAGCCACTCGCGGGAGGGCTCGGACGCCGGGTCCTGGCCCATCAGGAGCTGCACGGTGTCGCCGTCGCGCAGCACCGTGCCGAGCGTCGCGAGGCGGCCGTTGACCCGCGCGCCCATCGCCGCGTGCGCGTCCTCGCCGTACTGCGCGTACGCCGCGTCGACGCAGGTGGCGCCGTCGGGCAGGCCGAGGGTGCCGCCGCCTGGGCGGAAGACGGTGATCTCGCGGTCCTGGGCGAGGTCCTCGCGCAGCCCGGACCAGAAGGTGTCGGCGTCGGGGACGTCCCGCTGCCAGTCGATCAGCCGGGAGAGCCAGCCGGGCCGGGTGGGGTCGATCCGCTCGCCGTCGGCGGCGCTCTGCTCCTCGGCGGGCACGGCGTAGGGGTTGCCGAGGGCGACGACGCCGGCCTCGGCGACCTGGTGCATCTGCTGGGTGCGGATGAGGACCTCGACGACCTGGCCGTCCTCGGCGCGGGCGACGGCGGTGTGCAGCGACTGGTACAGGTTGAACTTGGGGACGGCGATGAAGTCCTTGAACTCCGAGACCACCGGCGTCATACAGGTGTGCAGTTCGCCGAGGACCGCGTAGCAGTCGGCGTCCTCCTGGACCAGGACCAGGAGCCGGCCGAAGTCGGCGCCGCCGAGCGGGCCGCGCTTGCGCGAGACGCGGTGCACGGAGACGGCGTGCCGGGGCCGGATCAGCACCTCGCCCGGGATGCCGGCCTCGCGCAGCACCCCGCGGACCTCGTCGGCGACGAGGGCGAGCGGGTCGGCGGGACGCGCCGCGTTCTCGGCGATGAGGTCGCTGGTGCGGGCGTACTCCTCGGGGTGGAGCACCGCGAAGACGAGGTCCTCCAGCTCCGACTTGAGCGCCTGGACGCCGAGCCGCTCGGCGAGCGGGATGAGGACGTCCCGGGTGACCTTGGCGATGCGCTCCTGTTTCTCGCGGCGCATCACGCCGAGGGTGCGCATGTTGTGCAGCCGGTCGGCGAGTTTGATCGACATCACGCGGACGTCGTTGCCGGTGGCGAGGAGCATCTTGCGGAAGGTCTCGGACTCGGCGGCGGCGCCGTACTCGACCTTCTCCAGCTTGGTGACGCCGTCCACCAGATAGCGGACCTCGGCGCCGAACTCGTCGCCGACCTGGTCCAGGGTGACCTCGGTGTCCTCGACCGTGTCGTGCAGCAGGGAGGCGGTCAGGGTGGTGGTCTCCGCGCCGAGTTCGGCGAGGATCAGGGTGACGGCGAGGGGGTGCGTGATGTACGGCTCGCCGCTCTTGCGCATCTGGCCGCGGTGCGAGGACTCGGCCAGCAGGTAGGCGCGGCGCAGGGGTTCGAGGTCGGCGTCGGGGTGGTGGGCGCGGTGGGCCTCGACGACGTGCCCGATGGCGTCGGGCAGCCGGCCCCGGGTGGCGGAGCCGCCGAGCAGTGCGGCCCGGCCGAGGCGGCGCAGGTCGATCCGGGCGCGTGACTTGCGGCGCGGCGCCGGGGCGACGGCGCCGGTGACCGGCGGCGTGACAGGGCCTGGGCTCGCGGGATTCACGGCCTCCGCATTCATGGGCACCTCCGGCTGCGCGGACCGGCGGACGGGGAGTCCCAGGGCGGACGCGGCTCAGGGGATCGTGTCGCTCCCCCGTCCGGGCCGGTGCTTGATGCTATCGAGCCCATCACGTGCGGCTGACCGCCTCTCGCCGAGCGTGAAACGGATCACCCATTCGAGCGATGGATTCGAGGTTTACGTTTTCGCACTGAGTGTCATCGCCTGACCGTCAGTGAGTGGTTCCACGAGGCTCTGGTTCAGACCGGCACCCCTTCCAGCCAGTCGGCGTCCAGCTCGCCCTCGGCGACGATCACGGCGGGGCCGGTCATCTCGATCTCGCCGTCCGGGTGCTCGGTGATCACCAGGGTGCCGCCGGGCAGGTCGACGGTGTACGTCACCGGGGTGCCGGTGACCGCCGGGTCGGCGCCGTCCCGGCGGGCCGCGGCGACGGCGACGGCGCAGGCGCCGGTGCCGCAGGAGCGGGTCTCGCCGGAGCCGCGCTCGTGCACCCGCATGGCGACGTGGCGGGGGCCGCGGTCGGCCACGAACTCCACGTTGACCCCGTCCGGGTAGGCGGCGGCCGGGGTGAAGGGCGGCGGCTCGTACAGGCTCCCGGCGTGGGCGAGGTCGGTGACGAAGGCCACCGCGTGCGGGTTGCCCATGTTCACGTTCCGCGCGGGCCAGCTGTGCTCGCCGACCCGGACCGTGACCTCGCCCTCCGGCAGCCGGGCGCGGCCCATGCCGACCGTCACGTCCCCGTTCTTCGCGAGGTGTACGCGCTTGACGCCGCCGCGGGTGGCCACCGCGAGGTCGCCCTCGGCCGCGTGGCCGGCGCGCTGGAGGTAGCGGGCGAAGACGCGCACGCCGTTGCCGCACATCTCGGCCACCGAGCCGTCGCCGTTGCGGTAGTCCATGAACCACTCGGCCTCGGCCGCCATGGCGCGGGCCTCCGGGTGCGCCGCGGAGCGCACGACGTGCAGCACCCCGTCGGCGCCGATCCCGGCGCGGCGGTCGCACAGGGCGGCGACGGCGGCGGGCGGCAGGTCGACGGCGTTCTCCGGGTCCGGGAGGATCACGAAGTCGTTCTCGGTGCCGTGGCCCTTGAGGAAGGCGATCCGCGTGCTCATCCCTCGATCGTACGGGGTGCCGCGACGGTGCCGCCGAGTTGTCCACAGGCGCTTCCGTGCAGGCCGGTTGTCCACAGGCGGCCCGCGCGAGAGGGACGTCAGCCGCGCAGCCGGGCGACCCGCCACACGGCGAGGACGACGACGGCCGTGACCGTCAGCACGTAGGCGAGGATCACCCGCCAGTCGGCGCGACGGCCCGAACCGCGCTGCGGCAGGCCCGGCCAGGTGTGGCCGACCCGGCGGGCGGCCATCATGCCCCAGCCGGCCGCGCAGGAGCAGATCAGCAGCCCCAGCATCGCGATCACGGCCCCGCTGTCGCCGAAGTCGAAGGCGAGCGGGAAGGCGAACATCAGGGAGCCGAGCGAGGCGAGGCAGACGATGGGCGCGAGCTGCCAGAGGCGCAGCCGTCGCTGGGGCCGCAGTTCGACCTCGACCTCGTCCCCGTACATCTCCTCGGGGGCCGGGCCGTCGGGGCTCAGCGTGCCCGCCTCCGGCTCCGGTACGCCCGGCCCGGCGGTGCCGGACCCGGTGTCCGGTGCGGTGTCGCGAGGGCCGGCCTCCATCGCCACGCGCCCTCCCAACATAGGACTCACTCGGTCGATCGAAGCTCGATGATGGCACGGCGCCGGAGGCCCGGATGACGCACGGAGCGTCCCGATGCCATCACGTGATCAGGCTGTGACCGGTCGTTCGATCAACGACAGGGCGAGCCCCGGAAGTTCCTCGCGGTCCGCCGTGGCCCCACTCAGCCAGTGCACCCGCGGGTCCCGCCTGAACCACGAATCCTGACGGCGCGCGAAGCGTTTGGTGGCGCGGACGGTCTCGGCCCGCGCCTCGTCGAGCGTGCACTCCCCGGCCAGCGCCGCGAGCACCTGCTGGTAGCCGAGGGCGCGCGAGGCCGTGCGCCCCTCGCGCAGCCCGCGCGCCTCCAGCGCCCGCACCTCCGCGACCAGGCCTGCCTCCCACATCCGGTCGACCCGGCGCGCGATGCGCTCGTCCAGCTCGGGGCGGCCCACGTCGACGCCGATCTGCACCGTGTCGTAGACGGAGTCGTGGCCGGGGAGGTTGGCGGTGAAGGGCTTGCCGGTGATCTCGATGACCTCCAGGGCCCGCACGATCCGCCGGCCGTTGCCGGGCAGGATGGCCCGCGCGGCCCCCGGGTCGGCGGCGGCGAGGCGGGCATGCAGCGCGCCGGGGCCGCGCAGCGCGAGCTCCTCCTCCAGGCGGGCCCTGACCTCGGGGTCGGTGCCGGGGAACTCCAGGTTGTCCACGGCGCCGCGGACGTACAGCCCCGAGCCGCCGACCAGGACCGGCACGCGGCCCGCGGCGAGCAGCGCGTCGACGCGCTCGCGGGCGAGGCGCTGGTACTCGGCGACGGAGGCCGTCTCCGTCACGTCCCAGATGTCCAGCAGGTGGTGCGGGACGCCGCCGCGCTCCTCGGGCGTGAGCTTGGCGGTGCCGATGTCCATCCCCCGGTAGAGCTGCATCGAGTCGGCGTTCACGATCTCGCCGCCGAGGTGCCGGGCCAGGAAGACCCCGAGGTCGGACTTGCCGGCCGCGGTGGGGCCGACGACGGCGATGACGCGGGGGGCGGAGGGTGCGCTGCTCACCGACCCAGTCTCGCAAACCCGCCGTGCGCCGCGGGACGGCGCCCGTACGAGTAGCGTATGGAGTCGGTATGGGCGTTATGTGGGGGAAGGCAACCCGAGGGAAGGCGAACCATGGGACTCCTGGACAATCTGAAGGCCCGGCTCGGACCGGCGAAGGGCAAGGTCTCCGACCTCGCGCAGCAGCACGGGGACAAGATCGACCGCGGGCTCGACAAGGTGGCGCGGACCGTCGACGAGCGGACCAAGGGCAAGTACAGCGACCGGATCCACACGGGCACGGGCAAGGCCAAGGAGGCCATGGACCGCCTCGCCCACCAGGACGACGCCGGGTCGCCCGGGGGCGGTGGTACGCACGGCACGCCGGGCACCTCGAGCGCTCCCGGCAACGCCCCGGGCGGTCCGCCGCCGGCCTCCTGACCGGCGCCCGGAAGGCTCAGGCCGCCCAGCTCGCCACCACGTACCCGACGCCGTACGGCGCGTCCTCGTACCGGGGCGTGCCGGTGAGGGCCGCGCCCTCGGCGGCGCCGGCCAGGACCTGCCAGGGCGCCCGCCCCGACACCTGCAGCTCGCGGGCCAGGCCGGTGTCGAGGGCGGCCAGGGCGGTGCCGTCCGCCGCGCCGAGCGCCCGGCCCACCGCGGCATCGAAGGGCGCGGCGCGCTCGTCGAGGTAGCCGGGGGCCTTCAGAGTGCGGCAGGCGCTGGCGTCGCCCAGCACCAGCAGCGCCGTGCGCACCGCGCCCGAGGTCAGGTCCCGCCCCAGGGCGGCGCAGGTCTCGGGCGGCAGGGCGTCGCCCACGCCGAGCCCGTCGACGGGGCCCGTCCAGCCGGCCCGCTCCAGCAGCCAGGCGCCCACGGCGAGCCCGTACGGCAGCCGGAGGTCCGCCACCGCTCCCGCGTCCTTGTGCTGGCCGAGCCGCACCCGCACGTCCACTCCGAAGCCCTGGAAGCCGCCCGGGGCGCCCTCCGGGTAGACCTCGGAACCGGCGCCCTCCGCCGGACCGACGACCACCAGGCGGTCGGGACGGGCCGCGGCGAGGGCGCCGATCGCGTCCGCGCACGCGGCGCGCACGGGCTCGAGCTCTGGCGCGGCGCCCGCGGCGACCTCCGGGACGAGGAGCGGCGGGCAGGGGCAGACTGCGGCGGCGACAAGCATGATCGGCAGCGTAACCCCGCAGCCGCCCGCGCACCCGCCCCTGTACCCGTCTCGCAGTCGCCCGCGCACCGGTCCCTGCATCCGTCTCGCAGCCGCGCCCGGCAGTCGACTCCGGCAGCCGGCTCCGGCAGTCGCTCCCGGCCGTCCGCTCAGTCGCAGCCGCAGCCGCTCGCCACGGCCGGCAGCGGCTCCGGGACGCCTATCTTCGGCAGGCCGAGGAGCACACCGGCCGGCGCCGCGGCCTCGGCCGCGTTGCGCTTCGCCCAGGCGTCGCCCGCGCGCGTGCGGCGCACGGCGAGCGCCGGGCCCTCGGCGAGCAGGTGGTGCGGGGCGGCGTAGGTGATCTCGACGGTCACCACGTCACCCGGGCGGACCTCCTCGTCGGGCTTGGTGAAGTGCACGAGGCGGTTGTCCGGGGCGCGCCCCGACAGCCGGTGGGTGGTGCCGTCCTTGCGGCCCTCGCCCTCGGCGACCATCAGCTCCAGGGTGCGGCCGACCTGCTTCTTGTTCTCCTCCCAGGAGATCTCCTCCTGGAGGGCGACCAGCCGCTGGTAGCGCTCCTGGACGACCGCCTTGGGGATCTGTCCGTCCATCTCGGCGGCCGGGGTGCCGGGCCGCTTGGAGTACTGGAAGGTGAACGCCTGGGCGAAGCGGGCCTCGCGCACCACGTGCAGGGTCTGCTCGAAGTCCTCCTCGGTCTCGCCGGGGAAGCCCACGATGATGTCGGTGGTGATCGCCGCGTGCGGGATGGCGGCCCGCACCTTCTCGATGATCCCCAGGTAGCGCTCCTGGCGGTACGAGCGGCGCATCGCCTTCAGGACCGGGTCCGAGCCGGACTGCAGGGGCATGTGCAGCTGCGGCATCGCGTTCGGTGTCTCGGCCATCGCGGCGATCACGTCGTCGGTGAAGTCGCGCGGGTGCGGGGAGGTGAAGCGGACGCGCTCCAGGCCCTCGACGCTCCCGCAGGCGCGCAGCAGCTTGCTGAACGCCTCGCGGTCGCCGATGTCCGACCCGTACGCGTTCACGTTCTGGCCGAGCAGGGTGATCTCCGAGACGCCCTCGGCGACCAGGGCCTCGACCTCGGCGAGGATGTCGCCGGGCCGGCGGTCCTTCTCCTTGCCGCGCAGCGCCGGGACGATGCAGAAGGTGCAGGTGTTGTTGCAGCCGACGGAGATGGAGACCCAGGCCGCGTACGCGCTCTCGCGGCGCGTGGGCAGCGTGGACGGGAACGCCTCCAGGGACTCGGCGATCTCGACCTGCGCCTCCTCCTGCACGCGGGCGCGCTCGAGCAGCACGGGGAGCTTGCCGATGTTGTGCGTGCCGAAGACGACGTCCACCCAGGGGGCGCGCTTGACGATGGTGTCGCGGTCCTTCTGGGCCAGGCAGCCGCCGACCGCGATCTGCATGCCGGGCCGGCTCGCCTTCTTGGGGGCGAGGTGGCCGAGGTTGCCGTACAGCTTGTTGTCGGCGTTCTCCCGCACCGCGCAGGTGTTGAAGACCACCACGTCGGCGTCGCCGTCGGCGCTCTCCGGGGCCCGCACGTAGCCCGCGTCCTCCAGCAGTCCTGACAATCGCTCGGAGTCGTGGACGTTCATCTGGCATCCGTAGGTGCGGACCTCGTACGTGCGTGTGCCGCCCACTGACTGGCTCCGGTCGATGCTGCTCATGCGACAAGGGTAGGCGCTCCGCGGCAGTGGCCCTTGCCCCTGTGGACAACCTCTCGCGGGGGTCAGGTAAGCGGCCTCAGGGCTCGATCAGGCCCGCCCGGATCGCGTACCGGGTCAGCTCCAGGCGGTCGCGCAGGCCCAGTTTCTGGAGCAGGTTGGCGCGGTGGCGCTCGACGGTCTTGGCCCTGATGAAGAGCAGCTCGCCGATCTCCTTGGAGGTGTGCCCCTCGGCGACGAGCTTGAGGATCTCCTCCTCCCGCTCGGTGATCGGCCGCTCGGGCAGGCCGTCGCCCCGGTGCAGGCGTTCCAGGTAGGCGCGGACCAGGGCGCGTTCGGCTCCGGGGTAGATGAAGGTCTCGTCGCGCATCGCCGCCCGGCACGCCTCGACCAGGTCGCGGTCGGCGACCGACTTCAGGACGTAGCCGCAGGCGCCGGCCTTGAGCGCCTCGAAGAAGTACTGCTCGTTGTCGTACATGGTCAGGATGAGGATGCGCAGGTCCGGCAGGCGGCGGGAGAGTTCGCGGGCGGCCTGGAGGCCGGTCATGCGGGGCATCGCGACGTCCAGGACGGCGAGGTCGGCCTCGGTGGCGCGGGCCGCCGCGACCGCCTCCGCGCCGTCGCCGGCCTCGGCGACCACGGTGAGGTCCGGCTCGCCGTCCAGGATGAGCCGGACCCCGCGGCGCACCAGGGTGTGGTCGTCGGCGAGCAGGACGCGGATCGGCGGCCGGGCGGGCGTCGCCGGACCTCCCCCGAGGGGCCGGACGGGCGGCCTCATCGACCCGCCTCCGCCGGCAGTGGCACGCTCAGCCGCAGGCCGGCGCCCCCGTCGGGGCCGTCACCGAGGCGCAGCTCGGCTCCCACCAGCAGGGCCCGCTCGCGCATGCCCCGGATCCCGGCGCCCTCGGGGGCCGCGCCGAGCCCGGTGCCGTTGTCGCTCACCAGGAGTTCGACCCGGTCGGGCAGCGGGCGCAGGGTGAGGTCGGCGCGGTCGGCGGCGGCGTGCCGGGCGGTGTTGGTCAGGCCCTCCTGGGCGACCCGGTAGAGGACGAGTTCCGCCTCCGGGGTGAGCGGGGGCAGGGCGCCGGGCACCTGGTGGCGGACGGTCAGCCCGTGGTGGGTGAATTCGGCGGCCAGCGCGCGCAGGGCGCTGGCCAGGCCCAGCTCCTCCAGGACGCCGGGGCGCAGCCGGCGGGCGATGCGGCGGATCTCGTCAAGGCCGGCCCGGGTGGACTCCTGCGCCAGCGAGACGTCGTCGCGCAGCTCGGCGGGGACCCGGTCGGCGACCCGCTTGAGCTGGAGCAGGACGGCGGTGAGGGTCTGGCCGACCTCGTCGTGCAGCTCCTGGGCGACGCGGTGCCGCTCGCGCTCCTGGGCGTGCAGGGCGCGGCCCGCGCCGGCGGCGCGTTCGGCCCGTAGCCGGTCCAGCATCGTGTTGTACGTGGCGATCAGCTCGGCCGCCTCGGCGGGACCGGCGACCGCGGGCCGCGCGCCCGGCACCAGCAGGTCGGCGGTGGCCATCGCCCGGCCGAGCCGGTGCAGCGGGGCGAGCCCGAACCAGAGCACGAGCGCGTTGCCGGCGAGCAGCGCGGTGAGGCCGCCGAGCAGGATCAGAGCCTCGTGCGGCAGCACCGGGGTCGACACGGTGACCGGTCCGAGCAGCAGCCCGGTGGCGAGGACGAGGCCCGCGGCGTTGAGCGAGAAGATCCGCCAGAACAGCGACACGGTGCGCCTGCCACTCCCCTCGCCGCTCCCGGAACCCGCCCGTGACCAGGCCACGGCTGCCGCCCATGAACGGCCCGCGGCCAGCCTCCCGCCCCGCGGCCGAAGCCGTATATCCGTCACGACACCCATATCGCCACCGTACGTGCGGATGCCAGCATGGCGGAGCCGTGCGCGCGCTCACCTGCCGGTGGCGGCGGCACGGCCGTTCACCAGCCACGACGATCGAAGGGACGTACGTGTCAGCTCCACGCCTGAGGACGACGCCGCTGCCGGGTCTCGGGGTCCAGTACGACCTGGTCACCCGGGAACACCGCCATCTGTCGGTGGTGGCGCACTGCGACGGTGCCCGCACGGTGAACGTCTACCGGAGCGACGACCCGGACTCCTGCGCCCACTCGCTGCGGCTGACCGGCTCCGAGGCGGGCGCGCTGATCGACGCGCTCCAGCCCTCCCACCACAGCCCCAACCTGCTGCACACCTCCGGCCTCGGCCTGGTCGCCGAGCGCATCGAGATCTCCGCGGCCTCCCGTTACAACGGCCGGGTGCTCGGCGACACGCGGATGCGGACCGACACCGGCGCGTCGGTGGTGGCGGTGCTGCGGCGCGCCGAGGCGATCCCGTCCCCCGCGCCGGACTTCCGGCTGGTCGGCGGCGACACCCTGATCGTGATCGGCACGCGCGAGGGCGTCGACGCCGCCGCGGCGATACTCGGTCGGGAGTGAGCCGGTGCACTCTGCCGTCCTGCTGATCGAGTTCGGCTCCATCATCCTCGGGCTCGGGCTCCTCGGCCGGTTCGCCGGCCGCTACCGCCTCTCCCCGATCCCGCTGTACCTGCTGGCCGGCCTGGCCTTCGGGGAGGGCGGGCTGCTCCCGCTGGGGGCGAGCGAGGAGTTCGTCGCCACCGGCGCCGAGATCGGCGTGATCCTGCTGCTGCTGATGCTGGGCCTGGAGTACACGGCCGGTGACCTGGTCACCAACCTCAAGGCGCACTACCCGGCGGGGCTGGTCGACTGCGCGCTGAACGCGGTGCCCGGGGCGCTGGCCGCGCTGCTGCTCGGGTGGGGCCCGGTGGCCGCCGTGGTGCTGGCCGGGGTGACCTGGATCTCGTCCTCGGGTGTCATCGCCAAGGTGCTCGGCGACCTCGGCCGGGTCGGCAACCGGGAGACACCGGTGATCCTCAGCGTGCTGGTCCTGGAGGACCTGGCGATGGCGGTGTACCTGCCGATCGTCACCGCGCTGGTCGCCGGCGCCGGGCTGCTGACCGGGAGCGTCACCCTTGCGGTGGCGCTGGCCGCGGCGGGCCTGGTGCTGTTCGTGGCGGTGCGCTACGGGCGGCTGATCTCCCGGTTCGTCTCCAGCGACGATCCGGAGAAGCTGCTCCTGGTGGTGCTGGGCCTGACGATCCTGGTCGCGGGGCTGGCGCAGCAGCTCCAGGTGTCGGCGGCGGTGGGGGCGTTCCTGGTGGGCATCGCGCTGTCCGGGGAGGTCGCGGAGGGCGCGCACACGCTGCTGAGTCCGCTGCGCGACCTGTTCGCCGCCGTCTTCTTCGTCTTCTTCGGCCTGCACACCGACCCGGCCAGCATCCCGCCGGTGCTGCTGCCCGCGCTGGCCCTCGCGCTGCTCACCGCGGTGACGAAGATCGCCACCGGGTACTGGGCGGCGCGGCGGGCCGGCATCTCGGTCAAGGGCCGCTGGCGCGCCGGCGGGGCGCTCGTGGCGCGCGGCGAGTTCTCGATCGTCATCGCCGGCCTCGCCGTCTCGGCGGGCATCGAGCCGTCCCTCGGCCCGCTGGCCACGGCCTACGTGCTGATCCTGGTCGTCCTCGGGCCGCTCACCGCCCGCTTCACCGAGCCGCTGGCCTCCCGCCTGTTCCCCCGCCGGCCGCCGGCACCGCCCGTGGAACCGGACGAGGCGGCCCTCAGGACGCCCAGCCCCGCCGGCGCAGCACCGCCGCCACGTCCGGCGCCTCGTAGTGGTCGCCCTTGAGCACCTTGCCGTCGGCCCGGCGGGCGACCCGTCCGTCGGGCCCCCGCTTGGTCATGTTGGAGCGGTGGATCTCGGCGATCACCTCGTCCAGGTCGATGCCGTGGACCAGGGCCGTGCCGTAGGCGACGTAGACCACGTCGGCCAGCTCGTGCGCGAGCTTGTCGAGCGGGCCCGCCACGGACACCTCGGCGACCTCCGCGGCCTCCTCGGCGAGCAGCACGCCGCGCTGGGCGGCGAGGTCGGGGGCCACCTCGGCCGGTGTACTGCGGGCCGGGAGACCGCAGGCCTCGTGGAAGGCGCGGACGAGTTCGGCGGGTGAGGAGGTCATGCGGACAACCCTAACGGCCGCCGTGGCCGGCGCGGCCCGGCCTCCCGCGCCGCGTCCCTGTGACCCCGCCCCTGGTCAGCCCGGTCGCCGGCTGGCAGGATCGCGACCGTGTCCACGCTGCTCGCCCGCATCGGCAGGCGCCGGGCCGTCCAGGGGGCGGTCGCCGGCGCCGTCGCCCTCGGGCTGCTGCTGTGGTGGCTGCTGCCGCTGGGTGAGAAGCCCCCGAGCGGCACGATCACCTTCAGCACCGGCACGCGCGCGGGGGTGTACCAGAAGTACGGCGAGCTGCTGCGCGCCGCGCTGCGCAAGGACATGCCCGACCTCACGGTGCGGCTGCTGACCAGCGCGGGGTCGCAGGAGAACGTCGAGCGCGTGGCCTCGGGGAAGGCCGACTTCACCATCGCCGCCGCCGACGCGGTCGAGACGTACGAGATCGCCGGGCGGCCCGGCGCCGACCGGCTGCGGGGGGTGGCCCGGCTCTACGACGACTACGTGCAGCTGGTGGTGCCGGCCGGCTCGGACATCCAGACGGTGGCCGACCTGCGGGGCAAGCGGGTGGCGATCGGGCTGCCCGACTCGGGGGTGCGGCTGATCGCCGACCGGCTGCTGAAGGCCGCCGGTCTCGACCCGGAGAAGGACGTCACGCCCAGCGCGGACGGCATCGACACCGGGCCCGGGCGGCTGGGGCACGGCCTCGACGCGTTCTTCTGGTCGGGCGGACTGCCGACCGACGGTCTGAAGCGGATCGCGCGGAGCGGCGCCTTCCGGTTCGTGCCGATCGGCCCGGACCTCGTCTCCGCGCTGCACGCCTCCGGCGGCGCGACCCGCTACTACCGGGGCACGAACATGCCCGAGTCGGCGTACCCGGCGATGCAGAACGGCGTCGCGGTGCCGACGATGGCGGTCTCCAACCTGCTGATGACCCGCGCCGACATGGACCCGCGGCTCACCCGGTGGCTGACCCGCACGGTCCTCGACAGCCGGGACGGCATCGGCGCGCACGTGCACTCCGCCCAGCTGGTGGACCTGCGCACGGCGATCTACACCGCCCCGCTGGCCCTGCACGAGGGCGCCCGGCGCTACTACCGCTCGGCCAAGCCCTGAGGCTTCGCGCGCGGCACCGTCACCGTCACCTCCAGGCCGGTCGGCGCGTGGTGGCCGAAGGTCAGCGTGCCCTCGCCGGCGGCGAGCAGGGCGCGGCAGATGGAGAGGCCGAGCCCGGAGCCCTTGACGTTCTGGTGCCGGCCGCTGCGCCAGAAGCGGTCGCCGACGCGGGCCAGTTCCTCGTCGGTGAGGCCGGGTCCGGCGTCGGTGACGACGACGGTGGCGGTGTCGCCGGTGGAGGCGACGGCGACCCGGACCGTGGAGCCGGGCGGGCCGAACTTCACGGCGTTGTCGATGACCGCGTCCAGCGCGCTGGACAGCGCGACCGGGTCGGCCCAGCCGGTGGTCGCCGGGCACCGGCCGGCCAGCCGCACCTCCTTGGCCTCGGCGGCCGGCGCCCACGCGGCCACCCGTTCGGCGGCCAGCTCGCCGATGTCGGTGAGCCGCAGTTCCGCCTCGGTGTGCTCGGCGAGGGCGAGGCCGAGCAGGTCGTCCAGGACCTGCGCGAGGCGCTTGCCCTCGGTGCGCACCGAGGCGATCTCCTCGTTGCCCTCCGGTAGTTCGAGGGCGAGCAGTTCGATGCGCAGCAGCAGCGCCGCGAGGGGGTTGCGCAGCTGGTGGGAGGCGTCGGCGACGAAGGCGCGCTGCTGCTCGAGGACGTCCTCGACGTGGTCGGCCATCTCGTTGAACGACCGGGCCAGCCGGCGGAGTTCCGGCGGCCCGCCGGCCGGGGCGACCCGGGACTTCAGCCGCCCGGTGGCGATGTCGTGCGTGGTGGCGTCCAGCACCCGCACCGGGCGGAGCACCCACCCGGTGAGCCGGAGCGCGGCGCCGACGGCGAGCAGCATGGCGGCGATCTCGCCGGCCACGATGACCAGCCAGCCCCTGAGGGTTCGCGAGCGCATGGCGCCGGTCGGCGAGTCGGTGACCACCACCGCCATGACGTCCCCGTCCCGGATGACCGGCGAGGCGACGACGATCCGGCCGTCCTGCCAGGGCCAGACCTGTCCGGGGTCGTGGCTGCGCCGGCTGAGCAGCGCCTCGTCGAAGGCGGCCCGCACCTCGCCGGCGCCCGGCAGGAACCAGGTGGTCGGCGCGTTGGCCATGGCGAAGTGGTTGCGGTAGAAGACGCCCGCGCGGATGCCGTAGACCTCGTAGTAGCTGGTGAGTTCGGTCTGGAGGGTCTCCAGGCGCTCGTCCGTGGTGGTGCGCCGCGAGCCGCCCGGGGCGGTCTCCGTGACGAACTGGGCCAGCGCCGCGAAGCGCGCCGTGTCGTCGATGCGGTCGACGACGACCTCCTGCTGCTCGGTCCGCGCCACGCTGACGGCGAGCGGCACGCCGAGCGCCAGCAGCACGGCCGCCATCAGCACGATGAGCAGCGGGAGCAGGCGGGTGCGCAATCCGGCCCCGCTACGCGCCGGGCGCGACGAGGCGGTAGCCCACGCCGCGTACGGTCTCGATGAGCGCCGGCATCCGCAGCTTGGCGCGCAGGGAGGCGACGTGCACCTCCAGGGTGCGGCCGGTCCCCTCCCAGCTGGTGCGCCAGACCTCGCTGATGATCTGCTCGCGGCGGAAGACCACCCCGGGGCGCTGGGCGAGCAGGGCGAGCAGGTCGAACTCCTTGCGGGTGAGCTGGACGGCCGAGTCGCCGACGGTGACCTGGCGAGTGGGCAGGTCGATGCGGACCGGGC
Organism: Streptomyces sp. NPDC048182; assembly: GCF_043202555.1. NCBI lineage: Bacteria > Bacillati > Actinomycetota > Actinomycetes > Kitasatosporales > Streptomycetaceae > Streptomyces > Streptomyces sp. NPDC048182. Next base: position 140,766 of record NZ_JBIDAQ010000017.1, read on the forward strand.
CGAGGCGCAGCACGTCCTCGCCGGCGGTGCCGGGCGCCTCCTCGTGGGCGGTGCGCCGGCTGACGGCGTGGATCCGGGCGAGCAGCTCACCGGGGTCGTACGGCTTGGTCACGTAGTCGTCGGCGCCGAGGTTGAGGCCGTGGATGCGGGAGCGGACGTCGGCGCGGGCGGTCACCATGATCACCGGGGTGGCGGTGCGCTTGCGGATCCGGCCGCAGACCTCGTAGCCGTCCTGGTCGGGCAGGCCGAGGTCGAGCAGGACGACGCCGAAGCCGTCGCTCTCCGGGACCAGCGCCTCCAGGGCCTCCTCGCCGCTGCGCGCGTGGGTGACGTCGAAGCCGTGCCGTACCAGGATGGCGGACAGCGCGGCGGCCACGTGGTTGTCGTCCTCGACGAGCAGCAGTCGCATCCGGGCCTCCCTCGGTTCGTCGGCCGTACCATCGACAGCGGCGAACATGGACAAAGTGTGTGCACGCGCGCGGGCACCTGTGCAGTGACGCCGATCCGAGGGGACGGCGTCAAGGGCGTGCGGGGCGCGAGCGCATGAAGTTACCCGGCCGATATGCGCCCTGCTCGCAAGTGCTACGACAGGTGTCCGATTGCTACCGGATCGTGATCCTCAGATTCCCCTCAGATGTGCAGACGCGGCTCGACCGGCCTCACTACTGTCCTGCGAAACCGAGGAGGACGGAGCCCGAAAGCGATGACCGAAGTATCGGTGGCCGAGCAGGACGCGGCCGCGACCGGCGACCTGGTCGTCCTGAAGAGCGTCAACAAGCACTTCGGCGCCTTGCACGTGCTCCAGGACATCGATCTGACGATCAAGCGCGGTGAGGTCGTGGTGGTCATCGGGCCCTCCGGGTCCGGCAAGTCCACGCTGTGCCGCACCATCAACCGCCTGGAGACCGTCGACTCCGGCGCGATCGCCATCGACGGCAAGCCGCTGCCCCAGGAGGGCAAGGAGCTGGCCCGGCTGCGGGCCGACGTCGGCATGGTCTTCCAGTCCTTCAACCTCTTCGCCCACAAGACCGTGCTGCAGAACGTGACCCTCGGCCAGGTCAAGGTGCGCAAGGTCGACGCCAAGAAGGCCGAGGAGAAGGCGCGCTCCCTGCTCGACCGGGTCGGCGTGGGCGCCCAGGCGGACAAGTACCCGGCGCAGCTCTCCGGCGGCCAGCAGCAGCGCGTGGCGATCGCGCGGGCGCTGGCGATGGACCCGAAGGTCATGCTCTTCGACGAGCCGACGTCGGCGCTCGACCCCGAGATGATCAACGAGGTCCTGGAGGTCATGCAGCAGCTGGCCCGCGACGGCATGACCATGATCGTGGTGACCCACGAGATGGGCTTCGCCCGCTCCGCCGCGAACCGCGTGGTCTTCATGGCGGACGGCCGCATCGTCGAGGAGGCGGTGCCCGACCAGTTCTTCAGCGCTCCGCGCAGCGACCGTGCCAAGGACTTCCTGTCGAAGATCCTGCACCACTGACACACCGGCGTCCGCTGCCCCGTCGGCGTCCGCCGCCGCCCACTTGCTCTCCCGAAGGATGTTCACCATGAAGCTCCGCAAGGTCACCGCCGCCTCGGCCACCGTGCTCGCCCTCGCCCTCGCCGCCACCGCCTGTGGCGGCGACGACGACGACAGCGGTTCGGGCGGCGGCGGCAAGAAGGTCACCGTCGGCATCAAGTTCGACCAGCCGGGCCTCGGCCAGAAGACGCCCAAGGGCTACTCCGGCTTCGACGTGGACGTGGCGACCTACGTCGCCAAGAAGCTCGGCTACTCCGAGGACCAGATCGAGTGGAAGGAGTCGAAGAGCGCCGACCGCGAGACGATGCTCCAGCGCGGTGACGTCGACTTCATCGCCGCCACCTACTCGATCACGCCGGAGCGCCAGGAGAAGGTCGACTTCGCCGGCCCCTACCTGCTGGCCCACCAGGACGTGCTGATCAAGGCCGACGACGACAAGATCAAGTCGCCGGAGGACCTGAACAACGCCAAGCTCTGCTCGGTCACCGGCTCGACGTCCGCCCAGAACATCAAGGACAAGCTGGCCCCCAAGGCGCAGCTCCAGCCGTACCCGACCTACTCCGCCTGCCTGCCCGGCCTGCAGAACGGCGCCATCGACGCGCTGACCACCGACGACTCGATCCTCGCCGGTTACGCCGCGCAGCCCCAGTTCAAGGGCAAGTTCAAGCTGGGCGGCTTCAAGCTGACCAACGAGAACTACGGCATCGGCGTCAAGAAGGGCAGCGACCTCAAGGCGAAGATCAACGACGCCCTCGAGGCCATGGTCGCCGACGGCGCCTGGAAGACGGCCGTGGAGAAGAACTTCGGCCCGGCGAACTACAAGAACGAGCCCGCGCCCAAGATCGGCGACATCAAGAGCTGAGTCCGCGCCTGACGGGGTGCGCCGCCCGCCGGACGGGGCGGCGCACCGGGGCGGGTATCCCTACACGCGGAAGCGCGGGAGATCGTGTTCGACTTTCTTGAGGGTTACGACCTGCTGGGGGCCTTCTGGACGACGGTGCAGCTCGCTGCGCTCTCGGCCGTCGGCTCCCTGATCTGGGGCACCCTGCTGGCCGCCATGCGGGTCGGCCCGGTGCCGCTGATGCGCGGCTTCGGGACCGCGTACGTCAACACCGTGCGCAACATCCCGCTGACCGTGATCATCCTGTTCACGTCGCTGGGCCTGAACCAGACGCTCGGGGTCTCGCTGGGCGCCGACGACGTCGAGACGATCAACTTCCGCCTCGCGGTCCTCGGCCTGATCCTCTACACGTCGTCCTTCGTCTGCGAGGCACTGCGCTCCGGCATCAACACGGTGCCGGTCGGGCAGGCGGAGGCGGCCCGGGCGATCGGGCTCAACTTCACCCAGGTGCTGCGCCTGGTGGTGCTGCCGCAGGCGTTCCGCTCGTCGGTCGTCCCGCTGGCGAACGTGCTGATCGCCCTCATCAAGAACACCACGGTGGCCGCCGCGATCGGCGTCGCGGAGGCGGCGGTGCTGATGAAGGAGATGATCGAGAACGAGGCGCAGCTGCTGCTGATCGCCGCGGTCATCGCGGTCGGCTTCGTGATCCTGACGCTGCCGACCGGCCTCATCCTCGGCTGGGTGGGCAAGAAGGTGGCGGTGAAGCGATGAGCTCCGTCCTGTACGACGCCCAGGGCCCGCGCGCCAAGCGGCGCAACATCGTCCTCACGGTGGTCTTCCTGGCCGCCGTCGCGGCCCTGCTGTGGTGGGTGTTCGGCACCCTGAACGACAAGGGCCAGCTGGAGTGGGCCCTGTGGAAGCCGTTCTTCTCCGGCTCCGAGGCGTGGTCCACCTACATCTGGCCGGGCCTGGAGAACACGCTGAAGGCCGCCGCCCTCGCGGTGGTCATCGCGCTGCCGCTGGGCGCGGTGTTCGGCATCGCCCGGCTGTCCGACCACGTGTGGGTGCGGGTCATCGCCTCGGTCGTGGTCGAGTTCTTCCGGTCGATCCCGGTGCTGGTCCTGATGATCTTCGGCCTGGCGCTCTTCGCCGAGTACACCGACGTGTCCTCGGACGACCGTCCGCTGTACGCCGTCGTCACCGGCCTGGTGCTCTACAACGCCTCCGTGCTGGCCGAGATCGTCCGGGCGGGCATCCTCGCGCTGCCCAAGGGCCAGTCCGAGGCGGCGATGGCGATCGGCCTGCGCAAGGGCCAGCTGATGCGGCAGATCCTGCTGCCGCAGGCGGTCACCACGATGCTGCCGGCCATCGTCAGCCAGCTCGTCGTCATCGTGAAGGACACCGCGCTCGGCGGCGCCGTCCTCACCTACTCCGAGCTGCTCTCCTCCGCCAACACGATGAGCGCCTACTACGGCGCCAACACCATCGCCAGCTTCACGGTGGTGGCCCTGATCTACATCGCGCTCAACTTCGCCCTCACCACCTTCGCGAGCTGGCTGGAGAGGCGGCTGCGGCGGGGCAAGAAGTCGACGGGGGCGGTGCTCAAGGCCGACGACGCGAACGCTCCCGGGACGGCGGCCACCGGCGCGGGCGGCGGAGGCATCTGACACCTGACATCCAGTCAGGTCATCGGACCATCGACGGCGGGCAGCGGCGTGATCGCCACTGCCCGCCGTCACTTGACGCAAGCAGCGGCAATAGGTTGCATACGTTCTGTGACCGTGCACCCTGCCCCAACGTCCTGTTCACCCACGTCCCCGGGGACGCCGTCGCAGGCAGGGGGCGCAGCGCCGTGGACCCGGTGATCATCGCCGGCGCGGGGCCCGTCGGGCTCACGCTCGCCCTGGCGCTGGCCAGGCAGGAGGTGCCCTGCGTCGTCCTGGACGAGGGGCCCGGCAAGGACGAACAGCGCCCGGCGCGGACCGTCGTGCTCGGCGAGGAGACCGTCGCCCTGGTGGAGCGGCTGACCGGCGCGTCCCTCGCCGAGGCGGGCCTGCGTTGGGCCGGATGGCGGTCGCTGCGGCGCAGGCAGGTGACGCGCGAGGTCGTTTTCGGCGAGGGCGGCGACGCCGGTCCGGCGCCCCTGCACCTCGCCCAGCACGAGCTGACCGGCGTCCTGCGCGCGGCCCTGGCCCGCGAGGCGCGGGTGCGGATCGCGGTGGACAGCCGCCTCGACGGCATCGAGCAGGAGACCTCCGGCGTCACCGCGCACACCCGGGGCCCCGGCGGCACCTGGTGGCGCGGCAGCCACCTGGTCGGCTGCGACGGCCCCCGCTCGACCGTGCGCAAGCTCCAGGACATCCGCTTCCCCGGCCGCACGGCCGTCGAGCGCTACGCCGTCGCCGCGCTGCGCACCGAGCTGCCCCGGCCGGACGAGGCCGTACTGCACCGCATGCCTCCCTGGCGGACCTCGGGGCCGTCGGCCGGCGAGGTCACCGCCCGTCCGCTGCCGGACGGCGCCTGGCGCCTGGACTGGCTGCTGCCGCCCGGCAAGGACCTGGTCACGCCCGAACTGCTGGTCAACCGGGTGCGGGAGACCCTGTCGGGCTGGACGGAGGGCGCGGCCCCGGCCTACGAGTTGCTCGACACCGGCGTCCACACCGTGCACCACCGGCTGGCCCGGCGCTGGCGGGCGGGCCGGGTGTTCCTCGCCGGGGACGCGGCACACCTCCTCGGCGCGCTGGGTACGCAGGGCCTGGAGGAGGGGCTGCGCGACGCCGACAACCTCGCCTGGAAACTGGCCCTGGCCTGGCACCACGGGCCGCACGAGGCGCTGCTCGACAGCTACCAGGAGGAACGGCGCACCGCCCTCGCCGCCCGGCTGCGCGCCGCCGACCAGACGCTGCCGCTGCTGCGCGGCGGGGGCGGCCTCAGGGGGTACGTGCCCGGCGCGGCGCGCGGCCACGACACGCTGCTCGCCGACGGCCACCTGGGGCGCGGGGCGCTGGGCGCCCCGGGGGCGTACGCCGACTCGCCGCTCGCTCCCCCACCCCTGGAGGGGGAGGCCGCCGTCGGAACGCCGGCCGGGGGCCAGGTCGCGGACGTGCGGGTGACGGCGGAGGACGGCACCTTCGTGCGGCTGCGCGACCGGCTGGGGCGCGGGGCGCTCCTCGTGGTGCTGATCGCGCCGGGGACGGGGGTCTGGGAGCGCAAGCACTGGGTGACCGCCGGCATCATGCCCCGCCTGGCCGCCGCGGTGACCGCGCTGCCCCACCCCGCCGAACTGCTGGTCGCCGAGGACTACCCCGGCGCGGCCCCGCACACGGTCCTCCTCATCCGCCCGGACGGCCACCTGGTCACCGCCCTCGGCGGCGTCCGCCCGGCGGACCTCTACACGGCGACGGAGACGGCCCTCGGCGGCCCCCCGAGGGCCACACGCACGGGGGCGCCGGCCGGCTCACGCTGAACGGTACGGATCGGGGTCGGGCGGGCGGCCCGGCGGTGGCGGCACAGCGGTGGGACGGGTCGGCTCCCGGCTGACTCTCGGTCGAGCGCCGCCGGCACGGCCTCGGCCCGGCCCTCTGCCTCACGGTGCCGGACGGGGGGTGCGCGGCCGGGGCAGACCTGGTCATCGCGCCGAGGCGGGTGCGGCGCTCCACCCCTCCGCCGGACGGCGTCCGCATGCTGAGGGTGAGTTGACCGGCCCCCGCCGTCATGGTCTACTCCGGACCGTGACCGACACCAATGTGCGCCTGTGGCGGAGGGTCCATATGGACCTCGTCCGCTATGCGGGCTGCGTGTGTCGTCCGTCCTGCTGAATTCGCATCCCTTCTCCCGCGCGTACGCGCCTCGACGTGTCCGGCACGTCCGACGTGCCGTAGCGCGCCACCCCGCGAACTCCCCAGGACGGTACCCGTGTCTGTCTCCTCACCCCTCCCCTCCCCCGCCCCGGCGACCACCGCTCCCGCCCCCACCCAGGCCGAACTCCTCGACTTCGCCCGCCGCACGGCCGCCGACGCCGAGCTGGTCGCCTCGCTCCCGCTCGACCCGGAGGGCCGCACCTGGATCCGCCTGGAGGGGCCCGGCGGCAGCGAGGCCTGGCTGATCGGCTGGCCGCCCGGCTCGGGCACCGGCTGGCACGACCACGCCGACTCGGTGGGCGCCTTCGTGACCGCGGCCGGCGAGCTGACGGAGCACGCGCTCGCCGTCCGGCTGCCCACCGATGGCTGGCGGACCCTGGAACTGAGCGACGGTGTGGACCGGGACCGCCGGCTGCCCACCGGGAAGGGCCGCGCCTTCGGCCGGCATCACGTGCACGAGGTGCTCAACGAGTCCGCCGAACTGCACGCGGTCTCCGTCCACGCCTACTACCCGCCCCTGCCGCAGATCCGCCGCTACAGTCGCAGCGGGCCCATCCTGCGCCTGGAGCAGGTCGAGCGACCGGAGGACTGGCAGTGAGCGAACCGACCGGGATCGACACGCTCCTGGAGGAGGTGCGCCGGGGCTACCGGCGGATCGAGCCGGGCGCCGCCCACGAGGCCGCCGAGGCCGGTGAGGCGCTGCTGGTGGACATCCGCTACGCCGCCCTGCGCGAGGCGGACGGCCTGATCCCCGGCGCGTTGGTGGTCGAGCGCAACGAGCTGGAGTGGCGTCTGGACCCCCAGGGCAGCCACCGCCTGCCCGAAGCCACCGACCATGACCTGCGCGTCGTCGTGGTGTGCAACGAGGGCTACGCCTCCAGCCTGGCCGCGGAGTCCCTGCACCGCCTGGGCCTGCGCCGGGCCACCGACCTGGTCGGCGGCTTCCAGGCCTGGCGGGCGGCGGGCCTGCCGGTGGAGCCGGCCGAACCGATGGGGGCTGCGGGGGCTTCGTAGCCGCGGGGCCTCCGCGCCGCTTCCGTCGGCCCTCGTCTCGGTCGTCGTCGGTCTCCGTCAGCCCTCGTTGGTCCCGTCAGTTCTCGCCGCCGAGGAACTCCGTGTCCTCGCCTTCCTCCTCCAGCGCCCGGCGGACGACGCGCAGCGCCATGCCCTCCGGGTAGCCCTTGCGAGCCAGCATGCCGGCGAGCCGGCGCAGCCGCTTGTCGCGGTCGAGGCCGCGCGTGGCCCGCAGCTTGCGGGTGACCAGCTCCCGCGCGGTCTCCTCCTCCTGCTCGGAGTCCAGCCGGGACACCGCCGCGTCGATGACCGTGGCGTCCACCCCCTTGGTCCGCAGCTCCCGGGCCAGCGCGCGCCGCGCCAGCCCGCGCCCGTGGTGCCGGGACTCCACCCAGGCGTCCGCGAAGGCGCCGTCGTCGATCAGTCCGACCTCCTCGAACCGGGACAGCACCTCCTCGGCGGCCTCTTCGGGGATCTCCCGCTTGCGCAGGGCGTCGGCGAGCTGGCTGCGGGTGCGCGGGGTCCCGGTGAGCAGGCGCAGGCAGATCGCCCGCGCCCGCTCCACCGGGTCCCGCGGAAGCTCCTCCTTCTCGGCCCTCGACGAGATGGAGGCGCCTCCGTCCTGTGCGGTCGCGGCCGGCTCCGCCCCGTGCCCGCCGCCCTCACCGGCGTACTCGCTGTCGGACTCGGCCCGGTCGGCCCAGTCGGTCCGTCGTGTCACGGTCAGCTCTTGGCTGCCGCGGCCTTGGACTTGGTGGCCTTGGCCGTCACCGGGGCGGGCACCGCGGCCGCCGGGTCGGCCGGGGCGGTGGCTACGGCGGTGTCCGTGCCCGCGTCGGCGGCCGGCTCCTCGGGACGCACGCCGACGCCCAGCTTCTCCTTGATCTTCCGCTCGATCTCGTTGGCGAGGTCGGGGTTGTCCTTCAGGAAGTTGCGGGCGTTCTCCTTGCCCTGGCCGAGCTGGTCGCCCTCGTACGTGTACCAGGCACCGGCCTTGCGGACGAAGCCGTGCTCCACGCCCATGTCGATCAGGCCGCCCTCGCGGCTGATGCCCTGGCCGTAGAGGATGTCGAACTCGGCCTGCTTGAAGGGCGGCGCGACCTTGTTCTTGACGACCTTGCAGCGGGTGCGGTTGCCGACCGCGTCCGTGCCGTCCTTCAGCGTCTCGATGCGGCGGATGTCGATGCGCACCGAGGCGTAGAACTTCAGCGCCCGGCCACCGGTCGTCGTCTCCGGGGAGCCGAACATGACGCCGATCTTCTCGCGGAGCTGGTTGATGAAGATCGCGGTGGTCTTGGACTGGTTCAGCGCGCTGGTGATCTTCCGCAGGGCCTGGCTCATCAGCCGGGCCTGCAGACCCACGTGGCTGTCGCCCATCTCGCCCTCGATCTCGGCGCGCGGGACGAGCGCGGCGACGGAGTCGATGACGATGAGGTCGAGGGCGCCGGAGCGGACCAGCATGTCCACGATCTCCAGGGCCTGCTCGCCGTTGTCCGGCTGGGAGAGGATCAGGTTGTCGATGTCGACGCCGAGCTTCTTCGCGTACTCGGGGTCGAGGGCGTGCTCCGCGTCCACGAACGCGACCTGGCCGCCGGCCTTCTGCGCGTTGGCCACCGCGTGCAGGGTCAGGGTCGTCTTGCCCGAGGACTCCGGGCCGTAGACCTCCACGACCCGGCCGCGCGGGAGGCCGCCGACGCCGAGGGCGACGTCGAGGGCGGTCGAACCGGTCGGGATCACCTCGATGGGCTCCATCGTCCGGTCGCCCATGCGCATGACCGCGCCCTTGCCGAATTGCCGTTCAATCTGTGCGAGCGCGGCGTCCAGCGCCTTCTCGCGGTCCGTGCCTGCCATGGGTTCCACCCGGTTTGCTTGATTCGATCGCTTCACGTCCACGACGCTAATGCCTGCCACTGACAATGCGCCCCGATGCGGGTTCCGCCTGTGGACAACTCGGGCACTTCCCCTCCTGAATCCGCACGAATCACCCACCGCGAACCGCGTCGACGCCTCCATCGGAATGGATGTTCGAATTCCGTGTCAAGCACACCACGCCGCCCCGCGGCGGCCCGTTGTCCTGTGTCACCGAAGTTTGATCAGTGCAGGCTGCGTGACGCGGTTAGTCCGGGACCCCCTCATGGGCGGGCGGGACATGGGCATGGCTTTGACCCGCCCTTCGAGCGCGTCGCATGCTGTAGGGCGCCCTGATCTGGGCGGGCTCCGGCCGGGTGAGGACATAGGTATGGCGACCACTGACGTGGTGGGCGGCAGTCGGCTGCCCTCGATTCGGCGTCGGCAGGTGCTAGCGGGCCTGGCGGTCGTGGGTTTCCTCGTGGCAGTCGCGATCTGGGCGCTCGCCGAGCGCACGGGCCTGCTCTCCACGCTGGAGGCATGCCGTACGGGGGCGGGGTGTTCACCGGCCCGTCTGGCGGAGCGGACGTTCGCGTCGATGAACCGGCTGGAGACGCTGGGGCTGGTGAGCGCCGCGCTTCCGTCACTGGCCGGGGCCGCGTGGGGTGCTCCGATGATCGCGCGGGTCGCCGAGAAGGGCTCCTGGGCGATACCCGGTGACGACACGGGGCGCGTGCGGTGGTTCCTGGCGCGTCTGGCGGCGGCGGCCGGCGGCACGGTCGTGGTGGCGGCCGGGCTGGGGCTGCTGGTCGCCTGGTGGTGGAGTCCGGCCGGTGACACCGTGTACGGGCTGGGCTGGTATCGGCCCGCCATCGTGTACGCGACCGGTCCGGCCGCGGTGGCCGCCGCACTCTGCGGTCTCGTCATCGGCGCGGCCGTGGGTCTGCTGCTGCGCCGCACCCTGCTCGCGGTGATGGCGACCGTCGCGGTGACGGCCGGAGCCCGGTGGGTGCAGTACCTGGCGCATCGCCCCGGTCTGGGTTCGCCGCACCGGCCCGCTTACTGGACGGTGCAGTGGATCGACACGGCCGTCTGGACGGCTCTGGCCGTGGCGCTGACCGTGGTTGTCGCTCGGCGCCTGCACCAGGCGCCGCCGGCCGTGCCGCGAGCCCTGCCGGCCCTGCTGTCCGAGGGCACGGTCCGGGCGTGGCTGGTGCCGCTGGTTCCTGGAGGGTTCGCGCTCGGGCTGGGGTTGTGGGGGCTGGCGCGGTGGGACTCGATGTGGCGTGATGAGGCGGCCACCTGGCAGGTCGCCCACCGCTCCTTGCCGGAGATCTGGCACATGCTGGGCGAGGTCGACCTCGTGCACGGCCTGTACTACGTCCTGATGCACGGCCTGTTCGCGCTGTTCGGTGACAGCCTCTACACCCTGCGCCTGCCCTCGGTGCTGGCCGTGGTCACGGCGACCGTGCTCACCGCGCGGATCGGTGCCCGCCTGGCCGGCGCGGCCGCCGGCATCGGCGCCGGGACGGTGCTGGCCGTGGTGCCGGCGGGGCAGCTGTACGCACAGGAAGGCCGCTCCTACGCCCTGGTCCTCGCCGGAGTGGCCGCCGCGACGTGGCTTCTGATCAAGGGCTACGACCAGCCCGGCCGGCGCGGGGTGTGGGTCCTCTACGCGCTCACGGTGTGGATCTCGGCGCTGCTCAACTGGTTCTGCCTGCTCGCCCTCGGCGCCCACGCCCTGACCCTGCTACTGGCCCGTGCAGACCGCACCGCGCGCCGCCGATGGGCCCTCGCGTCCGGCGCCGCGGTGGTGGCGACGCTGCCGCTGATCCTGGCCAGCCGCGCGCAGTCCGGCCAGGTCTCCTGGATTCGCCCGCTGTCCTGGTCCGACCTGATCGCCCCCGCCGCCCTGCTCCTGATCGCCGGCCTGTGCGCCCGGATTCCGGCCCCCGGGGCCGGCCGGCTCACCCCGGCACGACTCGCCCTGCCGCTGCTGGCCGTCCCGCACCTGGCGCTCCTGCTGGTCTCCACCGTCAAGCCGCTCTACCTGGACCGCTACCTCCTGTACACCTACCTCGGCCTCGCCCTCCTGCTCGGCACCGCCCTGGCCGCCGCGGTGCGCGTCCTGACCGATCACCGCTACCGCCAGTCCTGGCTGCTGCTGCCGCTGGCCGCCACCGCGGCCGTGACGGTGCTCTACCCGATGGAGAACCGGGACCGCACGTCCTCCGGCCGCGTGGACGACGTCCTCGTCGCCGCCCAATCAGTGGCCTACGACGCCCGACCCGGCGACGCCGTGCTCTTCCTGCCCGCCGCCCGCCGCGACACCGCACTCGTCGCACCCCAGTCGTTCGCCGGGCTGGACGACATCGCCCTGCTCAGCAGCGGAACACTGTCGGGAACGCTCAAGGGCCTGGAACGCACGCCGGAGCAGATCCGCGCCGCGATGCTCGCCCGCAAGCGCATCGTCCTGGTCACCGACGCCTACAGCGTCGCCCGCCCCCCGGGCACCGCCCGAGAACGCGTCAAACAGCAGGTCCTGGACCAGTACTTCCACCCTGTCGACCGCACCCAGAGCGGCGGACGACGGGTGATGGTGTACGAACGCGACTGACCTCACATCCAAGGACCGCGACCAGCCTTCGCGCACCCGCCGATCACTCAACTTTCGCTGGCACATGATCAAGGTTCGATGGCACAGGACGGCCCGTCCGAGTGCGGGTGCGGGCGTGCCTCAGCCGTCGCCGCCGGCCAGGCGACGCATGATCGTCATGAGTTCGGCGGGCGGGGAGATGCTCATCGTCCGGCTCTCCTGGTCGAAGACCGTGATCGACGTCAAGGCGCCGGCACGCCACCAGAACACCCGGGGGGAGAGACGCCCGGGGCCCTCTTCGTAGGCGCCCTGTCCGAACTGCGCCAAGGCGTTGACGGCCTCGGCCACGTGCCGGTCGTCGAGCGGGTGGAAGGCGAGGTTGTGCCGGTTCGGAACGACCAGCAGCACGCCCTCGTCCGGTATCTCGGGGCCGCCGGCGGCACGCACCGCCTCTTCGAGGACGAGCAGCTTGCTGGCCGCGAAGACCGACTCCGGGTGGCCGAGAATGTGGAGGGCGGCGCCGCCGGGAAGCTCGAAGTGGTCGTAGCCGACCGGCTCGCTGAGCAGGTTGCTCCGCGCGGCGGCCACGAGGGTGTCCCACTCGACGAGGGCCACGTCGCGGTCGTCGAGGACGCGGACGTTCTCCGGGGTGTCGAGGGCGATGCCCGCCAGCAGGTCCGGGGCCAGCGACCGCAGGTAGCTGAACTGCCCTCGCGCCTGCGCGGGTATCGACTCCTCGGCGACCAGCCTCAGGTACACGTTGCGCAGGGCGCCCGGGGCGCTGTCGTGGTCGGTGCCGGCTGACAGGTCGCTCATACGTGGTTCCTCGGGTCCGGGGCGCGGCGGGGTGCCGGGCACAGTACGACGATCTGATCACACAAGCCTACGCCGCCGCACCGCACTCGATGTCCGACGGTCCCGATCACGTCGCCTTCCCCTGGGTCCGGTCTGCACCACTGACCGTGGTGCTCCTGGGGCTGACGGCCTACTGTCGCGGTGGCCGGCGGCCCCGCAGACCGCGCAGCCGCGTGACGAGGCCGGGGCCGGACGGCCGGCGTTCGCGGCGGCGGCCGTGGACGCGGGGGTCGTCCGTGACGGCGTAGCGCTTGACGTAGGCGCCGAGGAACGCCTGCAGGGTGGCGACGGCGGGGATGGCGATCAGCGCCCCGACCGCGCCGAGCAGGGCGGTGCCCGCGATGACCGAGCCGAAGGCGACTGCCGGGTGGATGTCGACGGTCTTGGACGTGAGCTTGGGCTGGAGCACGTAGTTCTCGAACTGCTGGTAGACGACCACGAAGATCAGCACCCACAGCGCGTACCAGGGGTTGACCGTGAAGGCGATCAACATGGGCAGGGCGCCCGCGAGATACGTGCCGATGGTGGGGATGAACTGCGACACCAGGCCCACCCAGACGGCGAGCGCGGGCGCGTAGGGGACTTCGAGGATCTCCAGCAGGATGTAGTGCGCCACGCCCGAGATCAGCGCCATCAGACCGCGTGAGTAGAGGTAACCGCCGGTCTTGTCGACGGCGATCTCCCAGGCCCGCAGCACCTCGGCCTGCCGGGCGGGCGGCAGCACCGAGCACAGCGCGCGGCGCAGCCGGGGGCCGTCGGCGGCGAAGTAGAACGCGAACAGCACGATCGTCAGGAGCTGGAAGAGGCCGCCGAGCACCTGGGCGGAGACGTCGAGGACGCCGGTGGCGCTGTTCTGCACGTAGTTGCGCAGCCAGTCCGAGCGGAGCAGGCCCTCCTGGATGTCGACCCGTCTCAGGTCGGTGTGGAAGTGGCCGTTGACCCAGTTGATGACGGAGTCGAGGTAGTCCGGGAAGTCCTCGACGATCTTGACGATCTGGCCCGCCAGCATCGAGCCGAGCAAGGTGACGAAGCCGGCGGTGGCGACCAGGACGGCCAGGAAGACGAGGAACGTGGCCAGGCCCCGGCGCAGCCCGCGCCCGGCCATCCAGCTGACCGCCGGCTCCATGGCCAGGGCCAGGAAGAACGCGATCAAGATATTGATCAACAGCCCGGTGAGCTGGTGGAAGGCCCAGCTGCCGAGTTGGAAGACGGCGACCAGCGAGAGCGCCAGCACCATGGCGCGCGGCAGCCAGCGGGGCATGCGGGCACCCGGCCCGGTGGTGCCGGCCGGCGGCGGGGCGGGCGGCGTGGGTCCGGGCGGGGATGCGTGCCGGGCCGCCTGCCCGGTCTCGTCAGTGGGTGCCACGGGCCTAGTCTCGCCCACGCCGCCGACGGCGGAGAACCGTCGGGCGGACTCCGTGACCGGTCGGACGGACTTCGTTACAGGTCAGCGCTGCTCCTGTGGCACGTTCATGACCGTGCAGACGACCTGCCAGACCTCCTTGGCGTCCCAGCCGGCGTCCAGCGCCTCGAGCACCGTGCGTCCGCCCAGCTCCGCCATCACGTGGTCGCGCGCGAAGGTGTCCGCGTACCCCGGACCGAAGTGCTCCGCCATCCGCTCCCAGAAGACCGTCAACCGCATGACACCAGTATCCCGCTCCTGAGAGTGGCCCTCGCCCAGGGGCGGGTGGCGGGACCGCTTTCCGCCCTACGGTCTGACGCATGGCCGAAACCGGACCCTCCGCCCCGCCGGCGGGCGCCCTCGCGTCCCCGCCGCCCTCCCCGCTCGCCCGCGCGGAGCACTTCGTGTGGCACACCGCGCGCGTGCTGGAGCAGCGCCTGTTCGCGCACCGGTTCCGGGGCGGGGGCGCCGAGGCGGTACTGACCGCCCTGGACGCCTACCGCAACGCGGACGGCGGCTACGGCCACGCGCTGGACCCCGCCCTGCGCGGCCCGGCCAGCCGACCGGCGCACGCCGCGCGGGCGCTGCGGGTGCTGGACACGGTGGGCTGCTGCGGCGGGCAGCGCGTGGAGCGGCTGTGCGGCTGCCTGGCCACCGCCTCCGCCGCGGACGGGGCGCTGCCGGCGGCGGACGGCCCGCGCGGCGACCTGCTCGCCACCGCCCCGGTGGTCGGCCTGCTGCACGGCAACGAGGTGTGGCACGCCTGGCTGTTCCGGGCCACGGACTTCTGCTGGCAGGCGATCGACGCGCTGACCACCCCCGGGGCCGCGGAGGTCCGGGCCGCTCTGGTCTTCCTGGACCGCGTCCCCGACCGCACGCGCGCGGAGGAGGCCGCCGCCCGGCTGGGCCGCCTGGTGCGCGAGAGTCACCTAGCTGCGGTGCCGGATCCCGACGACGCGGTGCCAGGTCCCGACGACACGACGCCGGGTCCCGACGACACGGACGCGCGTGCCCGGAGCGGGGCCTGCCTCCCGCACTGCTACGCCCCCGCGCCGCGCTCCCTCGCGCGCGCGTGGTTCACGGACGCGGAGATGACGCGCTCCCTGGACCGGCTCGCGGCGACGCAGGAGGAGGACGGCGGCTGGCCCCTGGGCCACCCGCACGAAGCCACCTCCGCGGCGCGGACCTGGGCCGTTGAGGCACGCCCCGAGGTGACCATCGAGGCGCTGGGCACACTGCGGGCGTACGGCAGGAGCATCCACTGAGCCCGCCGGCCCGGCCCGGTCAGCCCCCGATCGCCCGCACCCCCGCGGTGACGAGCACGGCCGCCGCGACCACGACCAGGAACGGCGCCCGCAGCAGCAGCGCCACCGCGGCGGCGCCGACACCGGCCGCCCGCGCGTCCAGCACGAGCGCCTGCCCGTCGCCGAAGGTCTGCTGGGCGGTGAGCGCCGCGAGGAGCGCCACGGGCAGCAGGGCGGCCAGGCGTCTGACCAGGGGCCGCTCCAGCGCGCCGGCGGGCACGAGCAGGCCGAGCAGCTTGACGGCGTAGCAGCCGAGGGCGGTCACGCCGATGGCGATCCAGACGTTCACCGCTCCCCCTCCCGTCCGGCGTCACCGGCGCGGCGGCCCCGGGCCCACAGGACGGCCGGCGCGGCCAGCGCCGCGACCAGCACCGGCACCCCTGCGGGCAGCACGGGCAGCAGGCCGAGCCCCAGGACGACGGCGAGGGCGGCCACCGCGCGCTCGGTGGCCGTCGTCAGCATCGGCGCGAGCAGTGCCAGGAAGACCGCGGGCCCGGCCGCGTCCAGGCCCCAGGCGTCGGTGTCCCCGATGGCCTCCGCGCCGAGCGCGCCGAGGAGCGTGGTGAGGTTCCACAGCACGTACAGGGTGGCGCCGGTGACGGTGAAGCCGAGGCGGACCGCGCGGCGGCTGGGCTGGGCGAGGGCGACGGCCGTCGTCTCGTCGATCACCCAGTGCGCGGCGAACGGCCGCAACGCGCGCGGGAGGGCCAGCAGCTGCGAGAGGCGCAGCCCGTAGAAGGCGTTGCGCACGCCCAGGAAGAAGGCCCCCGCCGCGGCCGTGAACGGGTTGCCGCCGGCCGCGAGGGCGCCCACCAGGGCGAACTGGGACGCCCCGGTGAACACCAGGAGGCTGAGCGCGCAGGTCTGGAGCACGCTCAGCCCGCCGCCGGCCGAGGTCACCCCGAAGGCGAACCCGGACAGCCCCACCGCGACCCCCACCCCGAGGGCGTCGCGCACGACGGCTCTGTCCGGCTTGTCTGCTTCCGCTGTCCCCGTCTCCGGGACGGTCATCTGTTCTCCCACGCCTCGCACGGTAGGAGCAGACCCGTGACCGCGTCTTGTACGTTTTTGCGCTCGCGCTGGTACGCACCGGGCGGTACGCCGACGATCCGCGCGAAGTGCCGGTTCAGGTGCGGCTGGTCGGTGAAGCCCACGGCGGCGGCCGCCTCGGCGGGCGGGGTCCCGGCGTCCAGCAGGCCGCGGGCCCGGCGCACCCGGGCGTCGGTCAGCCAGGTGTGCGGCGGCATGCCGTAGGCGTCACGGAAGGCGCGCAGCAGCGCGAAGGGGCTGGTGCCCAGTTCCTCGGCCAAAGCCTGAAGGCTCGGCGGGCAGGTCATCCGCTCCTCCAGCACGGCACGCGCGCGTGCGGCGGTCCGGGCGCCCGCCGTGCGGATCTCCCGCCGCGGCAGCGGACCGCCGTTCAGCCGCAGCAGCCGGGTCACGGCCACCCGCAGCAGCGTGTCGGCGGCCAGCGCGTCGCCCTCGTCGGCGGCGCGCAGCACCCGGTGCACCAGGCGGACGGTGTACGAGTCGTCGAGGACGGGCCGTACGAAGCCGGGGGTGCCGCGCAGCGTCGTCGTCTCCGCCGCGATGCCGGCCACGACCTCGGGCGAGGGGTAGACGGCGCCGTAGCGCCAGCCCTCCGGCACCCCGGCCCGTCCGGTGTGCGGTGTGTCGGGGTTGATCAGCGCGAGGGAGCCGGGGCCCGCGGACCGGTCGCCGCCGCCGTGGTGGAAGACCTCCACGCCGTCGGCGATGGCGGCGATGACGAAGTGCTCGTGGGTGTGCCGGACGAAGGTCTTCCGCACGTACCGGGCCCGCAGCAGGTCGACACCGGGCAGCTCGGCGTACCGCCAGTGCCGCGCCCGTTCGACCGATCCCGCCATGCCCTCATTCTCGGCCACGCCCCACCGAGCCGGCTCCCCGGACCGTTCCCCCGGCCTCGCCGTTCCCGCTCGCGCGTCCGTTCCGTCCGCATCCGCCCAGCTCAGGGCGATTGTCAGTGGGCGGGTGCAGGATGGAGCCATGGTCAGCTCCGCACACCGAGCCCTGGACGGCTTCTCCCCCGCGACCCGCGGCTGGTTCACGGGGGCCTTCTCCGCGCCCACCGCCGCCCAGGCCGGGGCGTGGCAGGCCATCTCCGAGGGCTCCGACGTGCTGGTCGTCGCCCCCACCGGCTCGGGCAAGACGCTGGCTGCCTTCCTCGCCGCCCTGGACCAGCTGGCCTCGGCGCCGCCGCCGGCCGACCCGAAGAAGCGCTGCCGGGTGCTGTACGTGTCGCCGCTGAAGGCCCTGGCGGTGGACGTGGAGCGCAATCTGCGCAGCCCGCTGACCGGCATCCGCCAGGAGTCCGTGCGGCTCGGCCTGCCCGAGCCGGAGGTCAGGGTCGGCATCCGCTCCGGCGACACCCCGGCCGCCGAGCGCCGCGCCCTGGCCACCCGGCCGCCGGACATCCTGATCACCACCCCGGAGTCCCTGTTCCTGATGCTGACGTCGGCCACGCGCGAGGCGCTGACCGGCATCGAGACGGTGATCCTGGACGAGGTGCACGCGGTGGCCGGCACCAAGCGCGGCGCCCACCTCGCGCTCACCCTGGAGCGCCTCGACGAGCTGCTGCCGAGGCCGGCCCGCCGCATCGGCCTGTCGGCGACCGTCCGCCCGGTGGACGAGGTGGCCCGCTTCCTCGCCCCGCGCGGCAAGGTGGAGATCGTCCAGCCCGAGTCGGGCAAGGAGTTCGACCTCTCCGTCGTCGTCCCGGTCGAGGACCTCGGCGAGCTGGGCGGCTCCCCGGTCGCCGACGGCAATGAGGGGGCGGAGCGCCCCTCGATCTGGCCGCACGTCGAGGAGCGCATCACCGACCTCGTCCAGTCGCACCGCTCCACGATCGTCTTCGCCAACTCCCGCCGCCTGGCGGAGCGCCTGTGCAACCGGCTCAACGAGATCGCCTACGAGCGGGCCACCGGCGAGCCCCTGGAGGAACACCACTCCCCCGCCGAGCTGATGGGCGGCTCCGGCGCCGCCCAGGGCGCCCCCTCGGTGATCGCCCGCGCCCACCACGGGTCGGTCTCCAAGGAGCAGCGTGCCCTGGTCGAGGAGGACCTCAAGGCGGGCCGGCTGCCCGCGGTGGTCGCCACCTCCAGCCTGGAGCTGGGCATCGACATGGGCGCCGTCGACCTGGTCGTCCAGGTCGAGTCGCCGCCCTCGGTGGCCTCCGGGCTCCAGCGCGTCGGCCGCGCGGGCCATCAGGTCGGCGCGGTCTCCACCGGCGTGGTCTTCCCGAAGTACCGCGGCGACCTGGTGCAGGCGGCGGTCGTCACCGAGCGGATGCGCAGCGGCGCCATCGAGGCCCTCAGGGTCCCCGCCAACCCGCTGGACGTGCTGGCCCAGCAGCTCGTGGCGATGACCGCCCTGGACACCTGGCAGGCCGACGACCTGCTCGCCGTGGTCCGCCGGGCCGCCCCCTTCGCCTCGCTCCCGGAGTCCGCGTTCACCGCCGTCCTGGACATGCTCGCCGGCCGCTATCCCTCCGACGCCTTCGCCGAGCTGCGCCCGCGCGTGGTGTGGGACCGCGTCGCCGGCACCGTCACCGGCCGCCCGGGCGCGCAGCGTCTCGCCGTCACCTCGGGCGGCACGATCCCCGACCGCGGCCTCTTCGGCGTCTTCCTCGCCGGCGCCGACCCCAAGAAGGGCGGCGGCCGGGTCGGCGAGCTGGACGAGGAGATGGTCTACGAGTCCCGGGTCGGGGACGTGTTCACCCTGGGGACCAGCTCCTGGCGCATCGAGGACATCACCCGCGACCGCGTGCTGGTCTCCCCCGCCCCGGGAGTGCCGGGCCGGCTGCCGTTCTGGAAGGGCGACCAGCTGGGCCGCCCCCTGGAGCTGGGCCGCGCGCTCGGCGCGTTCCTGCGCGAGGTCGGCGCCCTCGGCAAGGAGGACGCCCGGCTCCGCCTGGTCACCGCGGGCCTGGACGCCTGGGCGGCGGACAATGTGCTCGCGTATCTGGACGAGCAGCGCGAGTCCTGCGGCCACATCCCCGACGACCGCACGATCGTCGTGGAGCGCTTCCGCGACGAGCTGGGCGACTGGCGGGTGGTGGTCCACTCACCCTTCGGCGCCCAGGTGCACGCCCCGTGGGCGCTGGCCCTCGGCGCCCGCCTGTCCGAGCGGTACGGCATGGACGCCCAGGTCATGCACGCCGACGACGGCATCGTGCTGCGCCTGCCGGACGCCGACCTGATGGGCCTGGATCTGTTCGACCAGGAGCCGGGGCAGCAGGGCCGCCCGGGCACCGAGTACGACGCCGGGCAGGCGCCGGTCGGCGCGGGCGACGTCGTCTTCGACAAGGGTGAGGTCGACCGGGTGGTCACCGACCAGGTGGGCGGTTCCGCGCTGTTCGCCTCCCGCTTCCGGGAGTGCGCCGCCCGCGCGCTGCTGCTGCCGCGCCGCAGCCCGGGGCGCCGCACCCCGCTGTGGCAGCAGCGCCAGCGCGCGGCGCAGCTCCTGGAGGTGGCGAGCGAGTACGGCTCGTTCCCGATCGTCCTGGAGGCGGTCCGCGAGTGCCTCCAGGACGTCTTCGACGTCCCCGGCCTGGTCGAGCTGATGGGCGACCTGGAGTCGCGCCGGGTCCGCCTGGTCGAGGTCACCACCCCCGAGCCGTCCCCCTTCGCCCGTTCCCTGCTCTTCGGCTACGTCGCCCAGTTCCTCTACGAGGGCGACTCGCCGCTGGCCGAGCGCCGCGCCGCCGCCCTGTCCCTGGACTCCCGGCTGCTCGCCGAGCTGCTCGGGCAGGCGGAGCTGCGGGAGCTGCTCGACGCGGACGTGCTCACCGAGCTGGAGCGCGAGCTGCAGTGGCTCACCGAGGACCGCCGCGTCAAGGACGTCGAGGGCGTCGCGGACCTGCTGCGGGTGCTCGGGCCGCTGACCGACGCCGAGCTGGCCGAGCGGGGCGCCGAGCCGGGCTGGGCCGAGGAGCTGGCCGCCGCCCGCCGCGCCATCCGGGTGCGGATCGCCGGCGCCGACCACTGGGCGGCGGTCGAGGACGCGGGGCGGCTGCGCGACGCGCTGGGCACGGCGCTGCCCGTCGGCGTGCCGGAGGCGTTCACCGAGCCGGTCAAGGACCCCCTGGGCGACCTGCTCGCCCGGCATGCCCGCACGCACGGCCCGTTCACCTCGACCGGCGCCGCCGCCCGCTTCGGCCTGGGCGTCGCGGTCACCGACGGCGCCCTGCACCGCCTCGCCGCGAGCGGCCGGGTGGTGCAGGGCGAGTTCCACCCCTCGGGCATCGGCCAGGAGTGGTGCGACGCGACGGTGCTGCGCCGCTTGCGCCGCCGGTCCCTGGCCGCGCTGCGGCACGAGCTGGAGCCGGTGCCGCCGGCCGCGCTCGGCCAGTTCCTCCCCCAGTGGCAGCACATCGGCCGGGGGCACACCCTGCGCGGCGTCGACGGACTGGTGCGCGCGGTGGAGCAGCTCCAGGGCGCGTCTGTGCCCGCGTCCGCCCTGGAGAAGCTGGTCCTGCCGTCCCGGGTGGCGAACTACACGCCGGCGATGCTGGACGAGCTGACCGCGGCCGGCGAGGTCGTCTGGGCGGGCGTCGGGTCCCTGCCCGGCAAGGACGGCTGGGTCTCGCTCTACCTGGCGGACGCCGCCCCGCTGCTGCTGCCGCCCGCGCACCCCCTGGAGCTGACGGGCCTGCACCAGGCGGTCCTGGACGTCCTGTCGGGCGGGTACGGCCTGTTCTTCCGCCAGATCGCCGACCAGGTCCGCGCCGCCGGCCATCCCGAGGCCACCGACCCGCAGCTGGCCGACGCCCTGTGGGACCTGGCCTGGTCAGGGCGGCTCACCAACGACACGCTCACCCCGCTGCGCTCCCTGCTCGGCTCGGGCCGCACCGCGGGCTCCACGGCCCACCGCGCCAAGCGCGCGATGCCCCGCGGCCGGTACGGCTCGCTGACGGCCGCCGCCCGCACCGCCTCCCGCAACGGGCCGCCGACCGTGGCGGGCCGCTGGTCCCTGCTCCCGGCCCGCGAGGGCGACCTGACGGTGCGCGCCCACGCCACCGCCCACACCCTGCTCGACCGGCACGGCGTGGTGACCCGGGGCGCCGTCGCCGCCGAGGGGATCGAGGGCGGCTTCGCCGCGGTGTACCGGATCCTGGCCGCCTTCGAGGAGAGCGGGCAGGCCCGGCGCGGCTATGTGGTGGAGGGGCTCGGCGCGGCCCAGTTCGCCATGGACGGCGCGGTGGACCGGCTGCGCGCGGTCGCGAACGCCCGGGAGCGGGGCGACGGGGCCTCCGCCCGGCCGGCCGCCCCGCCCGCCGGCGGCGCCGACGGCTCGGGGGATCACGCCTTCGCGCCCGACGGCCCGGCACCCGACCCCTCCTGGTCCACCGGCGGCTCCCCGCACGACGGCTTCCCGACGGCCGGCCGCATCCCCGCCGACGACTTCCCGCTCGAAGGCTTCCAGGACGACGGCTTCCCGGCCGACGTCGGCGGTGCCTCCGATCACCCCCGCGACCCCCTCGCACCCCCCGGCGAGGACCTGGGCCGCCGCCCCTCCCGCGGTGACTACATCTCACCCCGCGACTACGCCGAGCCCGGCGCCGGCGGCCCCCGGGGCGGCTTCCCACAGGGCGGGTACGCCGGGGCGGGCGGTGGTCACGGCAACGGGTTCGCCGGCCGGGGCGCCGGCCGCCGGGGCCCGGAGCGGTCACCGGCGGTCGTCCTGGCCGCCGCCGACCCGGCCAACGCCTACGGCGCCGCCCTGCCCTGGCCCGAGCCGCCGGCCGGTGCCACGCACAAGCCGGGCCGCAAGGCCGGCTCCCTGGTGGTGCTGGTCGAGGGCGAACCGGCGCTCTACATGGAGCGCGGCGGCAAGACCCTGCTGATCTGGCCCGCCGACCCGGAGGGCGCCCCCGCCGACGACCCCCGGCCGCGCGCGGCCACCGAGGCCCTGGCCGACGCCGCCCGGGCCGGCAAGCTGGGCACGGTCACGGTGGAGCGGATCAATGGCGCGGCGGCGCTGACCTCGCCCTTCGGCGCGCTCCTGGAGGAGGCGGGGTTCGTCGCCACCCCGCGCGGCCTGCGGATCCGGGCGTGAGCCTGCCACCCTTGAGCCATGCCTGAAGGAGACACCGTCTACCAGGCCGCCAAGCGGCTGCACGAGGCCCTCGCCGACCGGGTGCTGACCCGCAGCGACTTCCGCGTGCCCAAGTACGCCCTGACCGACCTCACCGGCCGCCGCGTCCTGGACTGCGTCGCCCGCGGCAAGCACCTGCTGACCCGCGTCGAGGGCGGCCTGACGGTCCACTCGCACCTCCGGATGGACGGCGCCTGGAAGGTGTACGCGCCCGGTCAGCGCTGGGGCGGCGGCGCCGGGCATCAGATCCGGGTGGTCCTCGCCAACACCGACCGCGCGGCCGTCGGCTACCGCCTCCCGGTGCTCGAACTGCTGCACACCGCCGACGAGGAGCGCGCCGTCGGCCACCTGGGCCCCGACCTGCTCGGCCCGGACTGGGACCCGGAGCTGGCGCTGGCCAACCTCCGCGCGGACCCCGCCAGGCCGCTCGGCGAGGCCCTGCTGGACCAGCGCAATCTGGCCGGCGTCGGGAACGTCTACAAGTGCGAGATCTGCTTCCTGCTCGGCGCCACCCCCTGGCTCCCGGTCGGCGACCTGCCCGAGGCGTACGCCGCCCGGCTCCCGGCGCTCTGCAAGCGCCTCCTGGAGGCCAACCGCGACCGCCCCGTCCGCCGCACGACGGGCCTGCGCGGCCAGGACCTGTTCGTCTACGGCCGCGCACCCCGCCCCTGCCTGCGCTGCGGCACGTCCATCCGCAAGGCCGACCAGGGCGACGGCTCCACCGACCGCCCCACGTACTGGTGCCCCACCTGCCAGACGGGCCCCGCGCCCCGCAGGGTGCCCGGCACCCGGACCGGCTCCCGACGCCCGGCGCGCTGATCTCGCGCCGCCCCAGGGACAGCCACCGCGAATTCACTCGAACGGGCGATCCTCGGGCCTCACCACGGGCTCGGCGCCATCCTCGGGCCTCAGCACATGCTCGACGCGATCCTCCGGCGTCAGCACGTGCCCGGCTCCGGCGCCACCGTCGGCCGCGACCACACCACGGCCGCCCTCGGCGATGCCACCGCGGCCCGCTGCCGGGCCACGTCGAGCCGCGAACGCCCGCCGCCACCGCCCCGCGCCCAGCACCCCCGCCGACCGCCGCTTGGGCGCGCAGTGCACCGGCAGCACGCTCAGCCCCCACCCGCCGACGGCGACCGCCCCCTCGACCACGCCGGCGTCGGGCACGAGGGCGAGCCGGAGCACCGCCCACCACCACAGGGCGCCGAACCCCAGCGCGGCCGTGCGGCGGACGGCCCGCGGGACCGCCCGCGTCCGCGTCATCCGTTGCCGGCTTGGAACATCCAGTGCTGCTTCTCGAGGTCGGCGGTGACCTGGATGAAGATGTCCTGGCTCACCGGGTCCGGGTCGGCGGTCGCGGCGATCCGCTCCCGCATCCGCCCGATCACGGCTCCCAGCGCCTCCACGATGGTCCCGACCGCGGTCGTGTCGTCCACCCAGCCCTCGGGCGTCACCCCGACCCCGCTGCCCACGGCGACCGTGGCGGCACGGCCGTCCGGGGAGACGCCGAGCGCGGAGGCCCGCTCGGCGACGGTGTCGGAGTGGGCGCGCGCGGTGTCGACCAGCTCGTCCAGCTGGAGGTGGACGGAGCGGAAGCGCGGGCCGACCACGTTCCAGTGGATCTGCTTGCCCACCAGGGCGAGGTCCACGAGGTCCACGAGGGCGCCCTGGAGTGCCTCGGACACGGCCTTCAGGTCCGCGTCGGACAACGGGCTCTTCACGACGTACATCCACACCTCCGGCGATCCGGCCCCCGGGCCCTCCCGGCCTCTCTCC
Organism: Streptomyces sp. NPDC048182; assembly: GCF_043202555.1. Classification (NCBI taxonomy): domain Bacteria; kingdom Bacillati; phylum Actinomycetota; class Actinomycetes; order Kitasatosporales; family Streptomycetaceae; genus Streptomyces; species Streptomyces sp. NPDC048182. Next base: position 164,918 of record NZ_JBIDAQ010000017.1, read on the forward strand.
ACGATGACCGCGCGGGCCGGTACCGGCAACCGGCGCCGCCCCGCGCGCCGGCACGCGAAAGGGCCCCGGCCATGGCCGGGGCCCCGAGCGCGCACAGGTGCGCGTCGATCAGGCGGCGACGACGTCGACGGCCTCCGTCGGCGCCTTGATGGTCACCCGTTCCGGTGGCACACCGGTCACCGAGACGGGACCCAGCATCGGACGCACCGGGGCGGGCACCGACTCGCTGGGCGTGGCCGCGGCGGACTGGGCCAGCTCGGCGAGGGCGAGTTCGTCGCTCACCTCGCGCATGAGCTCGGACATCCGTACGTCCAGCGCGTCGCAGATGGCGGACAGCAGCTCGGACGACGCCTCCTTCTGCCCCCGCTCCACCTCGGAGAGATAGCCGAGTGAGACTCGGGCGGAAGAGGAGACTTCGCGCAGAGTACGGCCCTGGCGTTGGCGCTGCCGACGCAGCACGTCACCCAGCAGGCGACGGAGCAGAATCATCGGTGGCTCCCTCCTCGGACCGCGTAGCCGCATCCTTCACGCCCCACCGTACCGCCTCGCGCCGCGGCCGTGCGGGGAGCGATGTCGTGTTCACTCAGGGCTGCAAACATCAAAACCCCCCGTTCCGTTCCGTATCCTGTGCCCGCGCATTCCCGGTCCGTTCGCCCGCCAGCTCCTCCAGCAGGAGGGCGAGTACGCTCCGTACACTCTCTCTACGAATTTCCGCCCGGTCGCCGTTCAACCGCAGCTCCCGGACTTTTCCGCCAGGGGCAGAACCGTCACCAGCGCCGAACGGGCCGTCGACGGCCACGAAGACGGTGCCCACGGGCTGCCCGTCCTGCGGCTCGGGACCGGCCACGCCGGTCGTCGCCAGGCCCCAGTCGGCGCCCATCGCCACGCGTACGCCGGCCGCCATCTGGGCCGCGACCTGCGGGTCCACCGCACCGCGGGCGGCGAGCAGCTCCGCGTCGACGCCGAGCACCCGGTGCTTCAGCTCGGTCGCGTAGGCGGTGACCGAGCCGCGGAACGCCTTCGACGCCCCGGGGACCGCCGTGATCGCCGCGGCGACCAGACCGCCGGTCAGGGACTCCGCGACGGCGAGGGTCTCGCCCCTCACCGTGAGTAGCCGCACCGCCTCGGCAGCAGCGGAACTCAAGCCTGGGACTCCTTCAACGCCGCCCGGCGCTCGGCGATTCCCCGGCGACGCAGCACGATCGCCTGCTTCACGTAGTCGAGGCCGGTCACCACGGTCAGCACGACGGCCGCCGCCATCACCCAGAACCGCAGGGTCGCCAGGGGCCCGGTGAGCGCCAGCACGTACATGCCGACGGCGATGCCCTGGGTGAGGGTCTTGAGCTTGCCGCCGCGGCTGGCCGGGATGACGCCGTACCGGATGACCAGGAAACGCAGCAGGGTGATGCCGAGTTCCCGGCCCAGGATGACCGCCGTGACCCACCAGGGCAGGTCGTCGAGGGCGGAGAGGCAGATCAGCGCCGCGCCCATGATCGCCTTGTCGGCGATCGGGTCGGCGATCTTCCCGAAGTCGGTGACGAGGTTGTAGGTGCGGGCCAGATGGCCGTCGAACAGGTCGGTGATCATGGCGATGGCGAAGGCCGCCCAGGCGAAGGAGCGCCAGGCCGGGTCGTAGCCGCCGTTGCCGAGCAGCAGCGCCACGAAGGCGGGCACGAGGACCAGCCGGAGCATCGTCAGCAGGTTGGCGACGTTCCAGACGCTGGCCTGGTCGACCGCCGCCGCGGCGATCTTCCCGCCACGCCGGGCGTCGGCGGCACCGCGCTCCGCACCGGACGCGTCCGCCCCGCCCTGCGCGGAGCCGCCGGTACCGCGCCGCGGTTCGTCCGCCCCGCGCTGCACCGCCCCCTGCGGGACTCCCCGCTCCACCGCGCCCTGCGCGGTCCCCGGTACACCCCGCGGACCGCCCGCCGCGGACGCCGGGACTCCCGTCATCTGCCCGTCTCCTCACTGTCCGGGGCCGCCCCCGGCAGCGCTTCGGCCACCAGGTCGACGCCCTCGGTACCGACCACCTTCGCGTCGACCATACGACCGGGGACCAGACCTTCGCCGCTCGTGAGCAGCACCTGGCCGTCCGTCTCGGGTGCCTGGTGCTCGGCGCGGCCCCGGACGCCGTCCTCCTCGTCCACCGACTCGACCAGCACCCGCACCGTGGTGCCGACGCGCTCCTCGGCCCGCTGCGAGACGAGTTCCTCGGCCAGCCGGGAGACCCGGGCGAGCCGCTCGGCGACGACGTCCTCGGGCAGCTTGCCGTCGTAGCCGGCGGCCTCGGTGCCCTCCTCGTCGGAGTAGCCGAAGACACCGATGGCGTCCAGCCGGGCGTGGTTCAGGAACCGCTCCAGCTCGGCGAGGTCGCCGGCCGTCTCGCCGGGGAAGCCGACGATGAAGTTGGACCGCACACCGGCCTCGGGGGCCTTGGAGCGGATGGTGTCGAGCAGCTCCAGGAAGCGGTCGGTGTCGCCGAAGCGGCGCATCGCCCGCAGCACGTTCGGCGCGGAGTGCTGGAAGGAGAGGTCGAAGTAGGGCACGACGCCCGGCGTCGAGGTGAGCGCGTCGATGAGGCCGGGGCGCATCTCGGCCGGCTGGAGGTAGCTGACACGCACCCGCTCGATGCCGTCCACCTCGGCCAGCTCCGGCAGCAGCGACTCCAGGAGACGGATGTCGCCGAGGTCCTTGCCGTAGGAGGTGTTGTTCTCGGAGACGAGCATGACCTCCTTGACGCCCTGCTCGGCCAGCCACCGCGTCTCGTTCAGGACGTCGCTGGGGCGGCGGGAGATGAAGGAGCCGCGGAAGGAGGGGATGGCGCAGAAGGAGCAGCGCCGGTCGCAGCCGGAGGCGAGCTTCACCGAGGCGACCGGCGAGGAGGTGCCGAGCCGGCGGCGCAGCGGCGCGCGGGGCCCGGAGGCGGGGGCGACGCCCTCGGGCAGGTCGGCCGGGCCGTGCCCGGGCAGGGCGACGGCGGCGCCGGCCTCCTGGCGCTCGGCGGGGCTGATCGGCAGCAGCTTGCGCCGGTCGCGGGGGGTGTGGGAGGCGTGGACGCCGCCGCTGAGGATGGTGTTCAGGCGGTCGGAGATGTCGGCGTAGTCGTCGAAGCCGAGCACGCCGTCGGCCTCGGGCAGCGCCTGGGCCAGCTCCTTGCCGTACCGCTCGGCCATGCAGCCGACGGCCACCACGGCCTGCGTTCTGCCGTGGCCCTTGAGGTCGTTGGCCTCCAGGAGGGCGTCCACGGAGTCCTTCTTGGCGGCCTCGACGAAGCCGCACGTGTTCACGACGGCGACGTCGGCTTCCTCGGCGTCCTCCACGAGCTGCCAGCCGTCCGCCTCCAGACGGCCTGCCAGCTCCTCCGAGTCCACCTCGTTACGGGCGCAGCCAAGGGTGACGAGTGCGACGGTACGGCTTTCAGGCATGGGCTCAAGAGTACTTCGTCCCGCCGAGCGCCCATGTCGACGGGGTTGACCGGTCCGGCGGCGGCCGGCAGGAGGGCGTAGGAGGGCGGTCAGCCCACCTGCGGGTCGCCCTTGGTGTACGACAGCCGCTCGACGGCGCCCGGCCGGAAGTCGTCCTCGATCTTCTTGCCGTTGACGTAGAGCTGGATCGCGCCGGCGTCGCCGAGCACCAGGTCGACCTTCTCGTCGTCCTGGAAGGTCTTGGACTCGCCCTCCTTGAGCGTCCCGTCGAAGAGCTGGCGCCCGTTGTGGTCCTTGGCGGAGATCCAGCTGCGGCCCTCGGTGGCGCTGACCTGGACGGTGACCTTGTCCTGGGGGGCCGCGGCGATGGCGCCGTCGGTCGGCTCGGGCTTGGGCTCTGCGGGCTTCTTCGGCTTGGCGGACGGCGAGGCGGAGGCGCCTTCGGATGCCTCGGCGCCCTCGGCGACACTCGCCTTGGAGCCGCCGTCGTCGTCGCCGCCCTTGACGAAGGTGAAGCCGACGAAGCCGACCACGGCGACGATGGCGGCGACCATCGCCGCCGTCCAGTTGGGCCCGCGGCGCTCGGGGCGGATCCGCTCGGCCTCGAACAGCGGTGCCGCCGGGGTCGGCGCGGGCCGGCCGCCGTGGTCGTGGTCGAAGCGGGCGAGCAGCGGCGCGGGGTCGAGGTCGACGGCCTTGGCGAGGGTGCGGATGTGCCCGCGCGCGTAGACGTCGCCGCCGCAGGGGGTGAAGTCGTCCGCCTCGATGGCGTGCACGATGGCGATCCGCACCCGGGTGGCGGTGCTGATGTCGTCGACGGTCAGCCCGGCGGCCGTCCGGGCCTGCTGGAGGGCGCGGCCGACGGAGGGGGTGGCTTCCTCGGAGACGTCTTCGGACGGACGCTCGTTCTCGGGGTGGTTGCCGTTGGACACGGGAGCGCCTTTCGAGCGTGTGGCCGCCTGCGCTGGGAGTTCAGTTTAGGGGTGGTGCAAAAGGGTGGGGCAACCGGGCGGTCGGACTCTGTACGCCATTCGAACGCCTTCGGAACGGCCCGTCGTCCCGATGGTGGAGTACCTGTGCGTCGCTTTGCTCAACTTGACGTGTGCCTGGGGAAAACGGTTGCCCGGTGATCCCTAACGGGTGGGTCACGGCGGCCGTCCGGCCGCCGCGGCCCTCCGTCCCGGAAGCTCCGCGCGTACTGTTCCCTACCCCTCAGACTCCCCCCGGATCACGGCGAGCACGCCGTCCAGCTCATCAGGCTTCACAAGAACGTCACGGGCTTTCGAACCCTCGCTCGGACCGACGATGCTGCGCGACTCCATGAGGTCCATCAGCCGCCCCGCCTTGGCGAAGCCGACGCGCAGCTTGCGCTGGAGCATGGAGGTCGAGCCGAACTGCGTGGAGACGACGAGTTCGGCCGCCTGGCACAGCAGGTCGAGGTCGTCGCCGATGTCCTCGTCGATCTCCTTCTTCTGCTTGGTGCCGACCACCACGTCGTCCCGGAAGACCGGCGTCATCTGGTCCTTGGTGTGCCGGACGACCGCCGCGACCTCCTCCTCGGTCACGAAGGCGCCCTGCATACGGGTCGGCTTGTTCGCGCCCATCGGCAGGAAGAGGCCGTCGCCCTTGCCGATCAGCTTCTCGGCGCCCGGCTGGTCCAGGATGACCCGCGAGTCGGCCAGCGAGGAGGTCGCGAAGGCGAGGCGGGAGGGCACGTTCGCCTTGATCAGGCCGGTGACCACGTCCACGGACGGCCGCTGGGTGGCGAGCACCAGGTGGATGCCGGCCGCGCGGGCGAGCTGCGTGATGCGCACGATGGCGTCCTCGACGTCCCGGGGCGCCACCATCATCAGGTCGGCCAGCTCGTCCACGATCACCAGCAGGTACGGGTACGGCTGCAGCTCGCGCTCGCTGCCCTCGGGCGGCGTCACCTTGCCCTCGCGCACGGCGCGGTTGAAGTCGTCGATGTGCCGGTAGCCGTAGGCGGCGAGGTCGTCGTAGCGCAGGTCCATCTCGCGCACCACCCACTGGAGGGCCTCGGCGGCCCGCTTGGGGTTGGTGATGATCGGCGTGATCAGGTGCGGGATGCCCTCGTAGGCGGTCAGCTCGACGCGCTTGGGGTCGACCAGGATCATCCGGACGTCCTCCGGGGTCGCCCGCATCATGACCGAGGTGATCAGGCAGTTGATGCAGGACGACTTGCCGGATCCGGTGGCGCCGGCGACCAGCATGTGCGGCATCTTCGCCAGCGAGTGCATGACGTAACCGCCCTCGACGTCCTTGCCGAAGGCGACCAGCATCGGGTCGTCGTCCTCGGCGGACTCCGCGAGCCGCAGCACGTCGCCGAGGTTGACCATCTCCCGGTCGGTGTTGGGGATCTCGATGCCGACGGCGGACTTGCCGGGGATGGGGCTGATGATCCGTACGTCCGGGCTGGCGACCGCGTAGGCGATGTTCTTGGTCAGCGCGGTGATCCGCTCCACCTTGACGGCGGGGCCCAGTTCGACCTCGTAGCGGGTGACCGTGGGCCCGCGGGTGAAGCCGGTGACCCGGGCGTCGACCTTGAACTCGGTGAAGACGGTGGTGAGGGAGTCGACGATCGCGTCGTTTGCGGCGCTGCGGGCCTTGCCGGGGCCGCCGCGGGTGAGCAGGTCGAGGGAGGGCAGCGAGTAGGTGATGTCGCCGGAGAGCTGGAGCTGCTCGGCGCGCGGCGGCAGGTCCCGCTCCTGCGGGGGCGCCGGGGTCTTGGTGAGGTCGGGGACCTCGACCCGGCCCGACGCGCTGCGGGACTCCTCGGGCCGCGGGTCCTTCTTCAGCTTGCCCGGCTGCGGGCGCGCCGCCGGCACCGGCGTGGGGGTGGGCGTCGGCGTCTCCCGGTCGGCGGTGCTCACGCCCTGGGTGAGGTCGGCGACCACCGGGGAGGGCGGCATCCCGTGCAGTACGGCGCCGTCGAGCGCGGCGGCGGCCGCGGCGGCGACGTCCACGGCGTCCATCGGGCGGCTGCCGTCGGGCTGCGGCACGGCGGAGCGGCGCGGGCGGCCCCGGCGGCGGGTGAGCGCCTCCTGCTCGGCGGCGTCGGGGTCGTACGGGTCAACGGCGGCGGTCCGTCCCCGGGGGCGGGCGGGGAGCGCCTCGCGCCACTGCTCGTCGTAGCGCTCGTCGTCCTCGGCGTACAGCTCGGCCTCCGCGACCGGGTCGCTGATCAGGCCGAGCCGCACCCCGAGCAGCCGCAGCCGCTGGGGTACGGCGTTGACCGGGGTGGCCGTGACGACGAGGAGGCCGAAGACGGTGAGCAGCACCAGGAGCGGCACGGCCAGCATGTCGGTCACCGTGAACGACAGGGGGGTGGCGGCGCCCCAGCCGATGAGGCCGCCGGCGTCCCTTATGGCCTGCATGCCCGCGCTGCGGGCCGGTGAGCCGCAGGCGATGTGGACCTGGCCGAGCACGCCGATGACGAGCGCGGACAGCCCGATCACGATCCGCCCGTTGGCCTCGGGCTGCTCCGGGTGCCGGATGAGGCGGACGGCGACGGCACCGAGCAGGATCGGCACGAGCAGGTCGAGGCGGCCGAAGGCGCCGGTCACCAGGATCTCGACGAGGTCGCCGACCGGGCCCTTGAGGTCGGCCCAGGTGCCGGCGGCGACGATGAGGGCGAGGCCGAGCAGCAGCAGGGCGACGCCGTCCTTGCGGTGGGCCGGGTCGAGGTTCTTGGCGCCCGCCCCTATGCCGCGGAAGACGGCGCCGACGGCGTGCGCGAGGCCCAGCCAGAGGGCCCGCACCAGCCGGTAGACGCCGTTGGTGGCGCTCGGCGGGGGCGGGGGCGGGGCCTTCCTCGCGACGACCTTGCGGGCGGGCGCCTTCTTGGCGGGCACCTTCTTCGCTGCGGCCTTCCGCACCGGAGCCTTCGCGGGGGCTGCCGCCTTCTTCACGGGCTTCTTGGCTGCGGAGGGACGTGAGGCCATAGGTGGGAGATTACCGGGGGAGGCGGCACTCGACACGTGTGCCCACCGCTTCACCCGTTCGTGTCGCCCCTGGGGAGGCGCCAAACTGACGCCCCCCGTCAGTGCTCCTGACGGGGGCTCACCACCGGCGGTACGCGGGCGGCCTCAGCTGATCGCGGCCTGGCCCCCGGTCGTGCCCGGCTCCAGCGCGTCGAGCGCCCGGCGCAACCCCGTGAGCTTGCGCTCCAGATGGGCCGCGGTCGCCACCGCCGCCGCGTCCGTCGACTCGTCGCCCAGCTGCTTGGAGAGCGCCTCGGCCTGCTCCTCGACGGCGGCGAGGCGCGCCGACAGCTCGGCGAGCAGGCCCGCCGGCTCCTTCGCCTCGGCGCCCGGGGCGCGGCCGTCGCCCTCCAACTGGAGCCTGAGCAGGGCGGCCTGCTCGCGCAGCTGGCAGTTCTTCATGTACAGCTCGACGAAGACCGAGACCTTCGCGCGCAGCACCCATGGGTCGAACGGCTTGGAGATGTAGTCCACCGCACCGGCCGCGTACCCGCGGAAGGTGTGGTGCGGGCCGTGGTTGATCGCGGTCAGGAAGATGATCGGGATGTCCCGGGTCCGCTCCCGCCGCTTGATGTGCGCCGCGGTCTCGAAACCGTCCATGCCCGGCATCTGGACGTCCAGCAGGATCACCGCGAAGTCGTCCGTCAGCAGCGCCTTGAGTGCTTCCTCCCCGGACGATGCCCGCACCAGCGTCTGATCGAGCGCCGAGAGGATCGCCTCCAGCGCCAGCAGATTCTCCGGCCGGTCATCGACCAGGAGGATCTTGGCCTTCTGCACCATGGCCCGCCCTCCTCGCCCCGGCGTGGGGCCTCCCCTGTCCGCAGGACTCGGGGCAGCACCAGCCGGTGCCGTCCCGGGGGACGACTCCCTTGCGCCGCCCGTCCTTGTGCCGGTCATCGTAGCCGCACCCCACCCGTCGCCACACCCAGTCACCGTGATGTCACTGTGCACGTAGCAGGAACGCGGTGGAGGACCAGAAGGTTCCCCGTATCCCGTTCCGCTACCCGCTTCGGACACCCTGAGTCAGGGACCCGGCACGGGCGCCGGCGCGTACCGGCACGCTCGTACCCCACCACGTTCGCACATCGCCGCGCTCCCGCGTGCACCCCAGGGGCGGAAGGCGCCCTCTCATTACCGGCCGCGACCGCCCCGGTGTCAGTCCTGGCGCATCCACTGCCGCATCACGGTCAACAGTTGATCGGGATCGACGGGCTTGGTGACGTAGTCCGAGGCGCCCGACTCGATCGCCTTCTCCCGGTCGCCCTTCATCGCCTTGGCGGTCAGCGCGATGATCGGCAGCCCGGCGAACTGGGGCATCCGCCGGATCGCCGTGGTCGTCGCGTACCCGTCCATCTCCGGCATCATGATGTCCATCAGCACGACGGCGGCGTCCTCGTGCTGCTCCAGGACCTCGATGCCCTCGCGCCCGTTCTCCGCGTACAGCACCGACAGGCCGTGCTGCTCCAGGACGCTGGTCAGCGCGAAGACGTTGCGGATGTCGTCGTCGACGATCAGCACCTTCTGTCCGTCGAAGCGGATGCCGGACACGGTGTACTCCGCCCCCGCCACCTCCTCCGGCTCGGTCTCGGCCCGCCCGTCGGCCGCCGGGGCCGACCGCTCCCCGTTCTCCACGGCCGACCTGCGGCGTCGCCGGAACAGCGCCGCCGCGCCGTTCTGCGAGTCCTGGTACGACCTGACCTCGTCCGGCGTCTCGATGCGCGCCTCCGGCGCCTCGGCCGCCTCGGCCCCCTCTCCCGACTCGCCCGCACCGGTCCGCGCGTTGGCCCGCACGCCCGGCTCCTGGGGCGGCACGGCGGGCTGGAAGCCGTTGGGGGGCAGCTCGCTGGGATGCAGCGGCAGGTACAGCGTGAACGTGGAGCCGCGCCCCGGTTCGCTCTGCGCCTGGATCTCGCCGCCGAGGAGCTGCGCGATCTCCCGCGAGATGGAGAGGCCGAGGCCGGTGCCGCCGTACTTGCGGCTGGTGGTGCCGTCGGCCTGCTTGAACGCCTCGAAGATCACCCGCATCTTGCTGGCCGCGATGCCGATGCCGGTGTCGCTGACGGAGAACGCGATCAGCTCCGCGTCCGGGTTGGTCATCGAACCGGCCTCCAGGAGCTGCTCCCGGATGGCCTGCGGCACATCGTCCCGGGCCGGGCGGATCACCAGCTCCACCGCCCCCGAGTCGGTGAACTTCACCGCGTTGGACAGCAGGTTGCGCAGCACCTGGAGCAGCCGCTGCTCGTCGGTGTGCAGCGTGGCGGGCAGCTCGGGCGAGACCCGCACCGACAGGTCCAGGCCCTTCTCCGCGGTCAGCGGCCGGAAGGTGGCCTCCACGTAGTCGACGAGCTGGACCAGCGCGATGCGCGTCGGGGAGACGTCCATCTTGCCCGCCTCGACCTTGGACAGGTCGAGGATGTCGTTGATGAGCTGGAGCAGGTCGGAGCCCGCCCCGTGGATGGTCTCGGCGAACTCCACCTGCTTCGGGGACAGGTTGGCGTCCGCGTTGTCGGCGAGCAGCTTGGCCAGGATGAGCAGCGAGTTCAGCGGTGTGCGCAGCTCGTGCGACATGTTGGCGAGGAACTCGCTCTTGTAGCGCATGGAGACGGCGAGCTGCTCGGCGCGCTCCTCCAGGACCTGCCGGGCCTCCTCGATCTCGGTGTTCTTCACCTCGATGTCGCGGTTCTGCTGGGCCAGCAGCTCGGCCTTCTCCTCCAGCTCGGCGTTGGACACCTGCAACGCCTTCTGCCGCTGCTCCAACTCCTCCGACCGGTCGCGCAGCTGCTCGGTCAGCTCCTGCGACTGGCGCAGCAGCACCTCCGTCTTGGTGTTGACGGAGATGGTGTTGACGCTGGTCGCGATCATCTCGGCGATCTGGTTCAGGAAGTCCTTCTGGATCTGTGTGAAGGCCGCGAAGGACGCCAGCTCGATCACGCCGAGCACCTTGCCCTCGAAGAGCACCGGCAACACGATCACCTGCGCGGGCGGGGCCTCGCCGAGCCCGGAGGAGATCTTCAGGTAGCCGGTCGGGGCGTTCTCCACCAGGATCGTGCGCTTCTCCTGCGCGGCGGTGCCCACCAGCGCCTCCCCCGGCCGGAAGGCGGTCGGCATGGACCCCATGGAGTAGCCGTACGAGCCGAGCATGCGCAGCTCGTACTGGTCGTCGTGGTCGGCGGCGAGTTCCTGGCCGTCCACCAGGGGCATGGCGAGGAAGAACGCGCCGTGCTGGGCGGAGACCACCGGGGTCAGCTCGCTCATGATCAGCGAGGCGACGTCCTGGAGGTCGCGGCGGCCCTGCATGAGCGCGGAGATGCGGGCCAGGTTGCCCTTGAGCCAGTCCTGCTCCTTGTTGGCGATGGTGGTGTCGCGCAGGTTGGCGATCATCTTGTTGATGTAGTCCTGGAGTTCCTGGATCTCCCCGGACGCGTCCACGTCGATCTTCAGGTTCAGGTCGCCGCGGGTCACCGCGGTGGCCACGCGCGCGATGGCGCGCACCTGCCGGGTCAGGTTCCCGGCCATCTCGTTCACCGACTCGGTCAGGTCCCGCCAGGTGCCGTCGACGTCCCGCACCCGGGCCTGGCCGCCGAGCGCCCCCTCGGTGCCCACCTCGCGGGCCACCCGGGTGACCTCCTCGGCGAAGCTGGACAGCTGATCAACCATTGTGTTGATCGTCGTCTTGAGTTCGAGGATCTCGCCGCGAGCGTCAATGTCGATCTTCTTGGTCAAGTCGCCCTTGGCGATCGCGGTCGTCACCATGGCGATGTTGCGCACCTGACCGGTCAGGTTGGACGCCATCTGGTTCACCGACTCGGTGAGGTCCTTCCAGGTGCCCGCCACGCCCGGCACGTGCGCCTGACCGCCCAGGATCCCGTCGGTGCCCACCTCGCGGGCCACCTTGGTGACCTGGTCCGCGAACGAACTGAGCGTCTTGACCATGGTGTTGAAGGTGTCGGCGAGCTGCGCCACCTCGCCGCGCGCCTCGATCGTCACCGTGCGCGTGAGGTCGCCGTTGGCGACGGCGGCGGCGACCTGGGAGATGTTCCGCACCTGCACGGTGAGGTTCTTCGCCATCAGGTTGACGTTGTCGCTGAGGTCCTTCCAGATGCCGACCACGCCCGGCACGTGCGCCTGACCGCCCAGGATGCCCTCGGTGCCCACCTCGCGGGCCACCCGCGTGACCTGCTCGGCGAACGACGACAGTTGATCAACCATCGTGTTGACGGTGGTGACCAGCTCGAGGATCTCGCCCTTGGCGTCAACAGTGATCTTCTTGGACAGGTCGCCCTTGGCCACCGCGGTGGTGACCTCGGCGATGTTGCGCACCTGCATGGTCAGGTTGTTGGCCATGCCGTTCACCGACTGGGTGAGGTCCTTCCAGGTGCCGGAGACGCCCTGCACCTCCGCCTGGCCGCCCAGGATGCCCTCCGTGCCCACCTCGCGGGCCACCCGGGTGACCTCCTCGGCGAACGACGACAGTTGATCAACCATCGTGTTGAGGGTGTTCTTCAGCTCCAGGATCTCCCCGCGCGCGTCCACGGTGATCTTCTGGGAGAGGTCACCGCGCGCCACCGCCGTGGCGACCTGCGCGATGTTGCGCACCTGGCCGGTGAGGTTGGACGCCATCCCGTTCACCGAGTCGGTCAGGTCCCGCCACACGCCGGCGACCCCGGGCACCTGCGCCTGCCCGCCGAGCCGCCCCTCCGTGCCCACCTCGCGGGCGACCCGGGTGACCTGCTCGGCGAAGGCGGACAGCTGGTCGACCATCGTGTTGATGGTGGACTTCAGCTCCAGGATCTCCCCGCGCGCGTCCACATCGATCTTCTGCGACAGGTCACCCCGCGCCACCGCCGTCGTCACCTGCGCGATCTGCCGCACCTGGGACGTCAGGTTGCCGGCCATGAAGTTGACGGAGTCCGTCAGCTCCTTCCAGGTGCCGGACACCCCGTCCACCCGCGCCTGCCCGCCGAGCCGCCCCTCGGTGCCCACGTCCCGCGCCATCCGCGTCACCTGGTCGGCGAAGCTGGACAGCTGGTCGACCATCGTGTTGACGGTGTTCTTCAGCTGGAGCATCTCGCCGGAGACGTCCACGGTGACCTTCTGCGACAGGTCGCCGTTGGCCACCGCCGTCGTCACCTGGGCGATGTTGCGCACCTGCCCGGTGAGGTTGCGGAACGCCGTGTTGACGGAGTCGGTCAGGTCCTTCCACGTCCCCGCCGCCCCCGGCACCTGCGCCTGCCCGCCCAGCTCGCCCTCGACGCCGATCTCGCGGGCCACCCGCGTCACCTCGGCGCCGAAGCTGGACAGCTGGTCCACCATCGTGTTGACGGTGTTCTTCAGCTCCAGCATCTCCCCGGCCACGTCCACCGTGACCTTCTGCGACAGGTCGCCGTTGGCCACCGCCGTGGTCACCGCGGCGATGTCCCGCACCTGCGTGGTCAGGTTCCGGAAGACGGTGTTGACCGAGTCCGTCAGGTCCTTCCAGATGCCGGCCGCGCCCGGCACGTTCGCCTGCCCGCCGAGCTGCCCCTCGCCGCCGACCTCGTTGGCCACCCGCGTGACCTCGTCCGCGAAGATCCGCAGCGTCTCCGTCATCTGGTTGACCGTCTCGGCGAGCTGCGCGACCTCGCCCCGGGCCGGCACGGTCACCTTCCGCGACAGGTCACCGTTGGCGACCGCCGTCGTCACCTCGGAGATCCCGCGCACCTGGGCCGTCAGGTTGCCGGCCATGGTGTTGACGGAGTCGGTCAGCTCCTTCCACACCCCGGCCACCCCGGACACCTGCGCCTGCCCGCCCAGCGCGCCCTCGGTGCCCACCTCACGGGCCACCCGGGTCACCTCGGAGGAGAACGCGGAGAGCTGGTCCACCATCGTGTTGACGGTGTTCTTCAGCTCCAGCATCTCGCCGGCCACGTCCACCGTGACCTTGCGCGAGAGGTCGCCCTTGGCGACCGCCGTCGTCACCAGCGCGATGTCCCGCACCTGCGCCGTCAGCCGGTACGCCATGGTGTTGACGGAGTCCGTCAGGCCCTTCCACGAACCCGACATCCCCCGCACCTGGGCCTGCCCGCCCAGTTTGCCCTCGGTGCCCACCTCGCTGGCCACCCGCGTGACCTCGTCGGTGAAGGTGGACAGCTGGTCGACCAGGTTGTTGACGGTCCGCCCGACCTTCAGGAACTCCCCGCGCAGCGGGTGCCCGGTGCCCTCGGCGGTCTGTGTGCGCAGCTCCATGCGGGGCGAGAGGTCGCCGTCGGCCACCGCCGACAGCACCCGGCCGACCTCGGACACCGGCCGCACCAGGTCGTCCACCAGCGCGTTCGAGTTGTCGACCGCCGCCGCCCAGGAGCCCTCGCAGGCCCCCGTCTCGAGACGCTCGGTGAGCTTGCCCTCCCGGCCGACCATGCGCCGCACCCGCGCCAGCTCGCCGGTGAGGTGCAGATTGCGGTCGGCCACCTCGTTGAAGACCGCCGCGATCTCCGCCATCACGCCGTCCCCGGACACCGTGAGCCGCTTGCGGAAGTTGCCCTGCCGCATGGCCACCAGGGCCGCGAGCAGCCGGTTCAGGGCGGCGGTGTCCACCGAAGTGGTCCCGCTCCGGGTCCCGCCCCGACCACCGCCCGAGGCCCGGGCCCCGTCCTCGCCGCCGCCGGGGGACTGTCCGCCCTTCGCGCGCGCCTGAGTGCCCCGCGTCGCTGCGCCAGACTCCACTGTGTCCCTCCCGCAGGGGTCGACCTGTACCGCTGTGCCCGGCCGCCACCGCACGGCGGACCGGCTCCCGAGGCTGCTGCCCGCCGGGCTCGCCGGTCATTCGGCCGGCCCGGACACCGCATCGAGCCCTCCCAGTGTTTCACCCCGGCCGAACCAGGCCATAACAGTTCGGCAGCTTCGCACACGGTCCGCACACCCCCGGGTACCACCCGGTTACGACAACACTTGCGGACCGGCATCCGCTCGGGCGGTGAAGGTAAGTAACCTTGCTTGCGGCTGTCCAGCCACGCCGGTCCGTCCGGCCTGGGCGGTGGCAGGGAACGAGCGGGCATCGGAGGGGCGGCCGTACATGACCACCGGACTGATCCCGGGGGAACAGCCCCCGGATCCCGGGCCGACGGGCGGCCTGCCGCAGCAGCGGCACGACCCGGCCGGCCGTGCGGCGGACGCCGGGCAGGCGGAGCACGTGGAGAGAGGGTCGAGGGATTCTGTGATCACCGCGCGCGCGGCCGCCAGCTTCGAGCCCGTCGGACGCTCGGTGGCGAGCGCCCGGTCCTTCGTGCGCGACACCCTCCAGGGCTGGGGCCACGCCGACATCGTCGACGACGCCGTGGTCCTCACCAGCGAACTGGTCACCAACGCCGTCGTCCACGCCGGCACCGTCGCCGACGTCGTCTGCCTGCGCGGCGAGGCGGGCGTCCGCGTCGAGGTCTCCGACCACTACCCCGAGCGCGAGGTCCCCCTCCAGGACGCCGCGATCGCCATGAGCGGCCCCGAGCGGGAGGGCGGGCGCGGCCTCCAGCTCTGCGCGGCACTGGCCGGCCGCTGGGGCGTCGAGTACACGCCCACGACCAAGACGGTCTGGTTCCACCTCGACCTGCCCGAACGCCCCGTCGGCACCCGCAGCGCCGGCCCGGTCCTGCCCGCCGACCTGCTGCCGGTCGCCGACGGCCGGGTCCGCGTCGCCGTGATCCAGATCGACCGCACCGGCGCCGTCACGTCCTGGAACGAGGACGCCGAGGAACTGTTCGGCCACTCCGCCGAGGAGGTCACCGGCAAGCCGCTCACCGACCTCGCCGCCTGGCCGCACACGCCGGGCACCAGCACCGGCATCGCCGAGGCACTGCGCCTGTCCCGCTGGGAGGGCAGCTACGGCATAAGGAGCGCGGGCGGCCGGGTCACCCCCGTCTACGCCTCCCACCTGCGCGTCCGCGACGCCGACGGCGAGCCCTCCACCGTCTGCCTCCTGGTGCGCGACCACGAGCGCGCCGTGCTCCAGACGCCCGCGCGGATGCCGGCCTCCGACTCCGCCGCCTCCGGGGAGGGCAAGAGCCTCGACCCCTTCGAGGTCTTCATCGGCTCCCCCGCCCCGGACGACCTGGACGGCCTCCTCCAGCGCACGGTCGAGCGGGCCCGCGACATGCTCGACGCCGACGCCGCCTTCCTACTCCTGGCCACCGACGACGAGACCGAACTGGAGGTACGCGCCTCCACCGGGCTGCCCTCAGCCCGCCAGCGCTTCGCCCGCGTCCCCGTCGAGGCAGGACCCGGCCGCTACGGCTCCGCCCGCATGCCCGCCGTCCACGACGACCTGGAGGCCGTGCCCGGCGCCGTCCCGCTGCTCAACGGCACCGGCATGCGCTCCGTCGTCACCGTCCCCCTCAAGGTTGAAGGCCGGCTCACCGGCTCCCTCGGCGTCGCCGCCGAATCGCCCACCCGGTACTCCAACGAGGAGGCGCTGCGCCTGCAGTTCGCCGCCGACCGCATCGCCCTGGCCGTCGAGTCGGCCCGCCTGGGCGAGCTGGAGCGGCTGCGCCGCGGCTCCCTCAGCTTCCTCGTCGAGGCGTCCGACCTGCTCGCCGGCACCCTGGACCGCGACCAGACCCTGGCCCTCATGGCCCAGATGACGGTCCCCACCCTGGCCACCTGGTGCGCCGTCTACACCATCGCCGACCAGTCCTCCGACCCTTACCTCTCCTACGTCCTGCACGAGGACGAGGAACTCATCGACGGCATCAAGTCCCTCCTCTCCAAGATCGACCCACCCGACCCGGTACCCACCCCCGGCGCCCGCGTCTGGTCGGCGCCCGCCGAGACCGCCCACCAGGCGGCACTGCGCAGCTCCATGCGCAGCCTCGGCCTCAGCGGCGTCCCCACCCACCAGGTCGGCTCCGGCATCGGCCCGACCCTGGCCACGGCCGCCGCGGTCGGCGGCGAGACGGTGGTGCTCCCGCTGGTCGCCCGCAACCGGGTCATCGGCATGCTCACCCTCGGCAAGCCCACCGACGACCACTTCCGCCAGGAGATCCTCGAACTCGCCGAGGACCTCTCCCGCCGCGCCGCCCTCGCCCTGGACAACGCCCGCCTCTACTCCGAACGCACCGCCATCAGCCAGTCCCTCCAGCGCAGCCTGCTGCCCCCGGGCCTGCCGCAGATCGACGGCGTCGAGGTCGACGTCATCTACCGCGCGGCCGGCGAGGGCAACGAGGTCGGCGGCGACTTCTACGACCTGTTCCCCATCACCGACGACGCCTACGGGTTCGCCATCGGCGACGTCTGCGGTACGGGCCCGAACGCGGCGGCCGTCACCGGCCTCGCCCGGCACGCCCTGCGCCTGCTGGCCCGCGAGGGGCTGAGCGGCCCGGCCGTCCTGGAGCGCCTCAACTCCGCCATCCTCGACGAGGGAGCCCGCAGCCGCTTCCTGACCCTCCTCTACGGCGAGATGCGCCCGCAGAGCGACGGCAGCGCCGAGCTGAAGGTCGTCTGCGCCGGCCACCCCCTCCCCCTGCGCCTCCGCCAGGACGGCACGGTGGAACCGGCCGCCGAGCCCCAGCCGCTGCTCGGCGTGATCGAGGACCTGGAGCTGTACGAGCAGACGGTCACCCTCGACCCGGGCGACGTCCTGCTCTGCGTCACGGACGGCGTCACCGAACGCCGCGAGGGCACCCGCATGCTCGGCGACGACGGCCTGGCCGAAGTCCTCACCACCTGCACCGGCCTCACGGCGGGCGCGGTGGCGGCCCGCATCATGCGCGCTGTCGAGCGCTTCGCGTCGGACGCCCCGTCCGACGACATGGCCATCCTGGCGATGCGGGTCCCGGAGCCGCACACGGACTGACGCGGACACGCGAAAGGCCCCGCCCAGTGGGCGGGGCCTTTCGTTCTTTCTTCCAGAGCCCCCAAACGGAATCGAACCGTTGACCTTCTCCTTACCATGGAGACGCTCTACCGACTGAGCTATAGGGGCCGGTCGCCATTTCGAGGTTTTCCCTCGCGGCAACGGAATAGATCATACCCCGAGCGAACGTGTGCTCCCAACCAGCAGCCCACCCAGCGCATTGCACGCGGAGACGACCCGCTGAAGATCCCGCTTCGTCAACGACGCGTCGACGGGCAGCGCCAGCGTCTCGTCCGCGGCGCGCTCGGTCACCGGCAGCGACACGCAGCTCCGGAACCCCGGCATCCTATGCACCGGCGTCTTCACAGGCACCCAACACTCAACTCCCCTGCCCCGCAGGGCCCGGGCGAAGGCGTCCCGGTCGGGCCGCCCGTTACCGGGCACCCGCACGACGTACTGCTGGTAGGTGTGCCCGTCCCCCTGCTCCGGGATCCGCACCCCGCGCAGCCTGCCATCGAGGTAGGCCGCACGCTCCCGACGCCGCGCCGTCTCCTCGTACGGCGGCTCGTCGGGCTCCCCGGTCTCCAGTACGAGCAGCCCGCGCCGCCGTCCCACCAGCCCGAGGCCGGCCATGTCGGCCGGCCGCCCGAAGCGGTGTACGGCGACAACGGCCGCGGTTCGCGAGGTCGACGCCGCCTCCACCAAGGCGGCGTCGAGGCAGTAGGAACCCGGATCTATGTCGGCGAACACCGGTATCGCCCCGACCTGGGCCACGGCTTCGGCGACCCGGACATCTCCGAAGGACGGCACGACGACCTCGTCACCGATCCCGACGCCGGCGGCCCTGAGCATGGCAGCAGTACCCATACGGTCGATGGTCGGAGCGCAAAGTGAACGTCAAGTGACAGAAACAATAAAAAGGCTGGGCCCGGAACTTAAAGTTCCGGGCCCAGCCCTTTGAATGATTGTTCGGCGGCGTCCTACTCTCCCACAGGGTCCCCCCTGCAGTACCATCGGCGCTGTAAGGCTTAGCTTCCGGGTTCGGAATGTAACCG
>NZ_JBIDAQ010000018.1:0-164681 GCF_043202555.1 Streptomyces sp. NPDC048182
CCTGCACACCTACAACCACCACCGCGGCCACACCGCACTCGGAGGCAAGCCACCGATCAGCCGTGTGAACAACGCTGCGGGTCAATACACCTAGGCCCCGTTTCACGCGGGCGTCGCCAGCAGGCCCCGCATCGTCTCCGCCGCCCGCACCGCCGCGTCGGCGCAGCAGTTGTTGAACAGTACGTGCAGTTCGTCCGTGCGCCGGGCCGCCCGGCGCAGCCGGGGCACCCAGGCGGCCAGCTCGGTCACGTCGTAGTCGTGGCGGAAGCGGTCCTCCTTGCTGCCCCTCCCCCAGGCCGGGCTGCGGCCGTGGAAGCGGACGACGGCGAGGCGGGGGCGGGTGACGGGCAGCACCGGCGGCAGGGAACCGGCGGCCCCCTGGACGGTGTCCACGCCGACGGCGGTGGCGTCGAGCCCGGCGAGCAGCGCGGCCGTGGCGTCGGCCTCGGCGGCAGTCCACCAGCCCGGGTGCCGGAACTCGACGGCGAGCGGCCGGCCGGCGGTGCGGCGCGCGCACTCCCGCAGGGCGTCCTCGGCGGCGGGTCCCGGCGCGAACCAGGGCGGGAACTGGAACAGCACCGCCCCGAGGCGGCCGGCCGCCCGCAGCGGCTCGACCGCGTCGGCGAAGCGCTCCCACACCTCGTCGAGGAGGGCGTCGCCCGCCCGGCCGCGCCGCAGCGCCGCGAGGTCGGCGCCGCCGAGCCGGGCGCGCAGGTCGGCGGGGAGCGCCTCGGGGCGGGTGGGGTGGCCGGTGAGCAGCGAGAAGACCTTCACGTCGAAGCGGAAGGAGTCCGGCGTGCGCTCCACCCACAGGTCGCTGTTGCGGCGGCTGGGCAGCGCGTAGTACCCGGCGTCCACCTCCACGACGGGCAGCCGCGTCGCGTAGTGCCGCAGCCGCCCCTCGGCGTCCCGCCGCCCCGGCGGGTACCAGCCGCTCGCCACGAGCTGACGGTCCGTCCAGGAACAGGCGCCCACCCGGATGTCTCCCATGGGGCCCGGTTACCCCGGCTCCCGCTACTCCAGCGCCGTCGGCCGGCGGGACAGGGCCGCCGCCTCCTCCGGGTCCGTCAGCGGGCGCAGCCGGTAGGTGTAGGCGTAGTCCCGGTCGGCGAACAGCTTGTACGCGTCGTGGGTGTGGGCGCCCCAGCTGTTGTCGCCGCCGACGCCCATCTGCCGGTGGTTCAGGCGCAGGACGACCGCGTCGCGCGGGGTGAGCTGGTGGGCGTGCCGGACGCCGGTGGACAGGTCCTCCGGCGTGAAGCGGGAGGCGTTCGCCTCCAGCAGGGGCTCGCCGGTGGCGAGCAGGCCCCGGCCGCGGCCGTCGGTGAGGGCGATCCAGCGGACGTCGGTCTTGTTGCCGTTCTCCTGCGGCCGGATGTAGGGCGTCCACTGCTCGTCCACGGTGGACGACCACAGGCCCACGTCGGTGCCGTCGTTGCGGTCCCAGTGGTTCTCCTCGGGGCCGCGACCGTAGTAGCGCAGGCGGTCGAGGCCGCGCGGCAGGAACAGCAGGGAGCCGACCTCGGGGAGGTAGGGCAGGCTCGCGGCGCCGGGGTGGAGGGTGTGGTCGACGCGGATCTCGGCGTTGCCGAACACCGTGTACGTGGTGGTGTACGCCGACTCGACGGTGGTGGGCAGCGTGCCGGTGACCTTGATCTCGACGGCCCGGTCGCCGCCGAGGGCGCGCACCGCGACGCCGGTCACCCGGCGGCGGGTGCCCGCGTCGCGCCAGGTCTGGTTGCGGACGTGCTGGCCGTTGCCGCGGTCGTTGTCGGTGGGCGCGCGCCAGAAGTTGGGCACGGGACCGGAGGTGAGCAGCCGGGTGCCGGCGGCCCGGTAGTCGGTGAGGGTGCCCGAGCGCTTGTCGAGGGTGACGGAGAAGTCCCGCCCCCGCACGGTGACATGCCCCTCGCGCTCCTCGTGGCGCAGGGCCGGCACGGTGGCGAGGCGTACGGGGGTGACGGCCGGGGCGCCCGAGTCCAGCGGGAGTTGCTCGCGGGCCACCTCGAAGCCGGCCTTCGCCCAGGGCGTGGACTCCCGGGTGGTGAAGGAGAGTTCGAGGAAGTACTCGGTGCCGGGCTCCGGGTCGGCCGGTGGGCGCACCGGCAGGGTGATGTCCCTGTGCGACCGCGGCTCCACGGCGAGTTGGTCGCGGGTGAGGCGTCCGCGCCGGACGGTGCGCCCGTCGGCGACCAGCGCCCAGTGGCCGTCGTAGGCGCGCAGGTCGGTGAAGAGGTACTCGTTGGTGAGGGTGACGGCGCCGGGGTCGCCGCCGGGGCGGCGGGTGGCGTGGATGGCCTGGTAGACGCGTTTGACCTCGGTGGCCTTGCCGGTGTGGCCGCGGTCGGCGGTCACGATGCCGTCGGCGGCGAAGGCGCCGTCGTTGGGGTTGTCGCCCCAGTCGCCGCCGTAGGCGAAGAAGGTCCTGTCCTTGGGGCGCTTCCTGGTGACCTCGGCGGTGGCGGCGTCGAACCAGAAGCGGACGCCGTCGTCGCCGGGTCCGCGTCCCGTGTCGGCGAGTTGGGCGGCGGTGAGGGGGCGGGCGTGGACGGCGGCGCGGCGGATGGTGCCGCTGAACTCGCGGACCGGGTTGTCGACGTCGGTGGCGAGGGAGAGGGCCGCCGTGTTGACGGCGGGGCGCAGGGTGGTGGCGGCGCTGGCACGCTGGGTGCCGTCGGCGTGGAGGGTGAGGGTGCCTGCCTCGGCGTCGAAGACTCCGGCGATGTGGTGCTCGGTGCCGGTCCAGTCGTCGGGGAGCGGCCAGGTGGCGGTGGCCCACTGTCCGCCGGCGTGGATGAAGAACTCCAGGGTGCGGCCGTTCTGTTTGAGCGCGTACTGGGTGTCGCCCTTGGCGATGACCGGCTGGTGGTAGCCGAGCACGTCGGGGGTGATCCAGGCTTCCAGGGTGAGGGAGCCGGTGAGGTCCAGGCTCGCGTCGCGCGCGAAGACGGTGCCGCCGTGCAGGCCGGTCCTCGGGTCGAGGCCGCCGCTGGGGTTCTGGATCTCGCCGCGGATGCGGCCGGGTCCTGTCTCGGTGAGCAGGGTGCGGTCGGGGACGGGCCAGGTGAGCGACTGGTCGACGAAGTCCCAGATCCAGCCGCCCTGGAGGACGTCGTGGGCGCGGACGACGTCCCAGTACTCCTTGAGGTTGCCGGTGGAGTTCCCCATCGAGTGGGCGTACTCGATCATCACGTAGGGCCGGGTGTCGGAGCCGTCCAGCGCGCGCTGCTCGACGCGGGCGGGGGTGTCGTACATCTCCGAGCGGATGTCGCTGACGCCGGGGCGGTCGTCGCCCTCGTACTGGATGACGCGCGTGGTGTCGTAGGAGCGGATCCAGTCGTGCATGGCGGTGAAGGTGCTGCCGCCGCCGGCCTCGTTGCCGAGCGACCAGATGACGACCGAGGCGTGGTTCTTGTCGCGGTGCACCATGTTCTGCGCGCGGGCGACGCAGGCGCGGGTCCAGTCCGGGTGGTCGCCGGGGTACTCGTCGCGGATGCCGTGGGTCTCCAGGTTGGTCTCGTCGACGAGGTAGAGGCCGTACTCGTCGGCGAGTTCGTACCACAGCGGGCTGTTGGGGTAGTGCGAGGTGCGGACGCTGTTGATGTTCAGCCGCTTGATGAGCGTGATGTCGCCGACGAGGTCCTCGCGGGTGAGCGCGGTGCCGCGCTCGGGGTGCATCTCGTGGCGGTTGGTGCCGCGCAGGGAGACCGGCCGGCCGTTGATGCGCATCAGGCCGTCCCTGAGCGCGAACTCGCGGAAGCCGACGCGGTGCGAGAGGGTCTCCACCACCTTGCCGGCCGGGTCGCGCAGCCGCAGCACGGCGGTGTAGAGGTGCGGCTGCTCGGCGGACCACAGGTCGGGCGCCCGCACCGGCTTCGCCGCCCGTACGGTGACGTCCTCGCCGGCGCGGACCGTGCCGAGGTCGGCGCTCTGGCGCAGCGGGCGGGACCAGACGGCGTGGCCGCGCCGGTCGTAGAGCTGGGTCTCCACGGTGTACCGGCCGGTGGCGCCGCCGTACGCCCGCACGTGCGCGGTGACGTCGAGTTCGGCGTCGGTGTAGGCGTCGTCCAGCGGGGTGTCGAGGCGGAAGTCGCGCAGGTGCACGGCGGGGGTCGAGTAGAGGTGGACCGAGCGGAAGATGCCGCTCAGCCGGATCATGTCCTGGTCCTCCAGCCAGTCGCCGTCGGCGTAGCGGTAGACCTCGACGGCGATCTGGTTGGTGCCGGGCCTCAGGTGCTCGGTGATGTCGTACTCGGCGGGGGTGTACGAGTCCTCGTGGTAGCCGACGAGTTCGCCGTTGATCCACACGTAGTGGGCGGACTTGACGCCCTCGAAGTGCAGGAAGGTCCGCCGGCCCGTCCAGTGGCGGGGCACGGTGAAGGTGCGCCGGTACTGGCCGACCGGGTTGTGGCGGGTCGGGGCGGCGGGCGGCCGGGGCTCCTCGCCGCGGCCGTTGGGGCCCCAGTAGGGGTAGGTGACGTTCAGGTAGATCGGGCGGTCGTGGCCGTGCAGCTGCCACACGGACGGCACGGGGATGGTCTCCCAGTCGCTGTCGTCGGTGTCGGTGCGGTGGAAGTCGGGGTCCCGGTCGTCGGGGCGGTCGGCGTAGGCGAACTTCCAGGGGCCGTCGAGGCCGAGCCGGTAGGGCGAGCGGGTGCGGTCGCCGGCCAGGGCCTGTTCGGTGTCGGCGTACGGCATGAGCGTGGTGTGCGGGGGCTCGGTGCCGAGCTGGAAGACGCCGAAGTCGGCCCAGGCGGGGGTGCCTTCGGCCGGCGCGGGGCCGGTGGCCGCCCGCGCGGCACCGGAGGCGGCGGGCAGGGCGAGGGCGCCGAGGACGGCGGCGCCGCCTTCCAGGAGACGGCGCCGGCTGACCGGGACGCGGGGGTGGGGGGCGGCGGGTGACACGGGCGAGTGCGGCATGACCGTGGGCCTTCCGTGTGCTTCCGTGGGGGCTCGTGGGGAGAGCTCTTCGCACGCTGGGGTCGCAGGACCAGGGTCACCCTAGGACCCGAACACAACCGAATCAATCACCCCGTCGGATCTGTTGGATCGTGGGGAGGTGCTCCTCGGAGGCGGGTGCTCCGGCGGCGAACGCGCCACCTGTACCGAACACGAGCCGGGCGAAGTTCTCGCCGATGCGGCGGTGCGCCTCGGGGCCGGGGTGCAGTGCGTCGGGCAGGGGCAGCTCGGCGTGGTCCCGCTCGCCGTACAGCTCGCGGCCGTCGAGGTGGTGCAGGTGCGGGTCGTCGGCGGACCGCTCGGCGACGATGCGGGCCAGCTCGGCGCGGATGACGGCGAGGGTCAGCTTCCCGAAGGCGCGTTCGGCGGGGTCGCCGGCGGCCTTGAACCGCGGAGTCCCGTCGGCGGGATCGGGGGCCGTGGGGCCGGGGGTGTCCTCGTGGATCGGGCAGAGGATGGGCGAGACGACCAGCAGCGGGGTGTGCGGATGGCCCTCGCGGAGGGTGTCCAGGAAGCCGTGGACGGCGGGGCCGAAGGCGCGCAGGCGCATCGCGTCGGCGTTGACGATGTTGATGCCGAGCTTGACGCTGATCAGGTCGGCGGGGGTGTCCCGCATCGCGCGGGCGGTGAACGGGTCGAGCAGCGCGCTGCCCCCGAAACCGAGGTTGACCAGCTCCACGCCGCCGCCGGCCGCGGCGAGGGCCGGCCAGGTCCCGGTGGGGTGTTCGGCGTTCGAGCCGTGGCTGATGGAGCTGCCGTGGTGCAGCCACACCCGGCGCCCTCGGTCCGGGGCGGGCTCGACGGGGGCGTCGGTGCGCAGGGCGATCAGCTCGGTGATCTCGGTGTGCGGCAGCCAGATCTCGACGTCCTTGTCGCGTGCCGGCAGGCCGGTGAACCGGGCGGTGCCGGCGGGCCCCTCGCGCAGCTCCGCCCGCTGCGTGACCATGTCCGTGATCAGGCGGACGTTCCCGCCGGCGACGGTGGCCTGCGCGGCGAGGCGGCCGTCGACCAGCAGGTCGTAGACGCCGTCGGCCGGGGGCGGGAAGCCCTCGTAGACCCGCTTGGTGGGCAGGGTGTCCAGCTCCACGGCGGTGGCCCGGGTACGGAAGACCAGCCGCACCCCGGAGGGCTGCGCCTCGACCACGGCGAGCTGCTGGTCGGGGATCTGGCGGCGGGCCCGGCCGGGCAGCCGGTGCGGGAGCAGGCCGTGCGGGGTGCGCTCCAGGTCGAGGTGGCCGCGGAGGAGGGCGGGGGTGAGGGGGGTGGTGATCCAGTCGGGCTGATGACTCATGGCGCGACCCTACAGCCCTGTTCGGTTTCTTCCTAAAGGTTTTAGGCAAGCGTCCTTCTACCGGCCACCGGCGACCTCCCAGGCCGCCTCGATCATCCGGAAGATCTCGTCCACCGCACCGTCCGGATCGTGGGCCTCGCGGGCCAGCGAGTAGGCGTCGACCGTGAACCTCGCGAGCGTCCGGCACGCCGTCGCGGACCGGGCCGGGCCGGCGTCGGCGGCGATGGCGGCGGCCAGCGAGTCCGCATGGCGCAGCCGCATCGACTCCTCGTACTCCCGCAGGTCGGGGGAGTCGTCGATCATGCGCCAGACCGGGGCGGCCCCCTCCGCCGTGCAGTGGCGCACCAGGGCGTGGATCTCACGGCGCAGCACGGGCACGAGCGGCTCGTCCGGCGCACGGTCGGCGACGGCCCGCTCGAGGCGCCGCTCGAAGTCGTCGTCCCGCTCGAAGACCAGGGCCTCCTTGGAGGCGAAGTGGGCGAACAGCGTGGTGACGGCCACGTCGGCCTCGGCGGCCACTTCGCGGATGCCCACGGCGTCGTACCCGCGCTCCAGGAAGAGCCGCAGGGCGGTGTCGGCGATCTTCTGGCGCGTCGCGGCCTTCTTGCGTTCGCGACGTCCGGTCGGCACGGTCATGCGCTCACGCTATCAAGTGTGAAACTGGAACCGTTGTGAAACGCTAACCGTTAGGGTTACGGTCGGGGCATGAAGAAAGTGAGCTTCGCCGAGTTCGGCGGCCCCGAGGTCCTCCAGCTGATCGACGCCGAGGAGCCCCACGCGGGTCCCGGCCGCATTCGCGTCGCCGTGCGGGCGGCGGGGGTGAACCCCGTCGACTGGAGGCTGCGCGAGGGCCAGATCCTGGGAGCGCATCCGCTCTCGCTGCCCGCCGGGGTCGGCCTCGACGCCGCCGGGGTGGTGGACGAGGTCGGTGCGGGCGTCGAGGGGGTCGCGGTCGGTGACGCCGTGTTCGGCGAGGGGGCGAGCACCTACGCCGAGTTCGCCGTGCTTTCGGCCTGGGCCCACCTGCCCGCGGGGCTGACCTTCGCGGAGGCGGCCGGATACCCCTCCGTGGTGGAGACGGCGCTGCGCGTCGTCCGCGAGGTCGGCGTGCGGTCCGGGCAGACGCTGCTGGTCAGCGGGGCGTCGGGAGGCGTCGGATCGGCGGTGCTGCAGATCGCCCGGGAGCGGGGCGTCAAGGTGATCGGCACGGCCGGGGCCGCGAACCAGGAGTACCTGCGCGGCCTGGGCGCCCTCGCCACGACGTACGGCGAGGGCTGGGTCGACCGGGTGCGGGGGCTCGGCACCGTCGACGCGGCCCTCGACCTGGCCGGCTCGGGTGTGATCCGCGAGCTGGTCGAGCTGACCGGGGACCCGCGCAAGGTGGTCTCCATCGCCGACCTCGGGGCCCCGGGCCTCGGCGTCCGGTTCTCGGGCGCGGCCGGGAGCGTGCCGGACGCCCTCGCCGAGGCCGCGGACCTCATCGCGCGGGGCAGGCTGCACATCCCGGTCGAGAAGTCGTACACGCTGGCCGAGGCCGCGGCGGCCCACCGGGACAGCCGGGCCGGCCACACGCGCGGGCGCCGGGTCATCGTCATCGGCGGCTCGTGAAGCCCCACACCAGGTCGGCGAGTCGCTCGGGCCGCTCGATCTGCGGGAGGTGGCCCGCGTCCGGGATCAGGGCGTACGCGGCGCCGGGGATGGCTTCGGCGAACGCCCGCCCGTAGGCGGGGGTGACGACGCGGTCGGCCTCGCCCCACACCACCAGCGCCGGGTCGGTGACCCGCGCGAGCCGGTCGAGCAGCGTGTCGTCGCTCATGGCGCGGCCGGCGTACAGCTCCAGGGCGGCCCGGTTGCCGGGCAGCGCCTCCCGGGCGGCGGGCGGGAGCGCGTCGGGGTGGACGAAGTGGGCCGCGGGGTCGGCGTAGGCCAGGTCGGCCACCTCGGCGGGGGTGAGGGAGAAGAAGTCGGCGACGGGATGCCCGGGGACCCGCGCCCCGACACCGTCGACGACGACGTAGCGGCCGGCCCGCCCCGGGGCCAGGACGGCCAGCTCGGCGGCGATCCACCCGCCGACAGAGTTGCCGACCACGGTCACGTCGCGCAGGTCGAGGCGCTCCAGGAGGCCGGCGTAGAGCGCGGCGAGGCCGGCGACCGAGGTCAGGGACTGGGGGCGCAGGGTGCCGTCGAAGCCGGGGTGCACAGGGGTGACGACCCGGGCATCGCGGGAGGCGGCCAGCCGCCGCGCCCAGGGCTCGACCGTGGCCGGCCCGCCGCCGCCGTGGAGGAGGAGTACGGGACGGCCCGTTCCGTGGTCGGTGTGGGCGACGGGCGTGCCGTCGACGGTGAGGGTGTTCATGTGGGGCTCCATCTGCCGAGTGCGGGTTGCTAGGTAAGGAACCTTAGTTACAACTCCACGCCCTTGGCAAGGTTCCTTAGATAAGGTTCCTTGCTAAGCTAGCCGGATGACACCGTCGTTGCAGGACGTGGGGCTCGCCGTCAAACGGCTCCAGTGGCGCCACCACCGCGAGAACAACAGGGCGCTGGGCGCGGCCACGGGGCTGTCCCTCGTCCAGTGGGACGTGCTCCGCCACCTCCACCAGCGGCCGGACGCCTCGCTGCACGCACTGGCCCAGCTCACCTTCCAGACGGACCAGTCGATGGGCGAGCTGGCCCGCCGCATGGCCGACCGCGGCCTGATCAGCCGGCAGGAGGGCGCGGGGCGCGCCGTGCGGCACCACCTCACCGAGGAGGGCGAGGCGGCGTACCGCGCGGGGGCCGAGGTGGTGGAGGGGGTGCTGACCGCGACCCTGGGTCGGCTCTCCCCCGGCGAACTGGCCACGCTGCACGAGCTGTTGCTCAAGGCCGCCGCCGACTGACCTCGGACCGGCCGCCGCCGGACGGTGGCGGGTCGGCGGCCCGAGGTGGGACCGTGTGACCGCACCCCCGGCGCACGGGGCCCTCAAGGCCACCACCGGGGCGGTGCGGACCCGGAGGAAGGGACCCCGATGTTCGTGACCTTGCTCGTCCGTCCATTACGCGCCAGACCGCGGCGCCGGCTCTCCGCCCTGGTGGTGAGCATGTTCCTGGCCGCCACCGGCGTGGCCGGCCTGGCCACCGCCGACGTCGCCGCCGCCGCCGACCCGGCCGGTCCCCTGGCGTACGTCGCCAACAGCGGCTCCGGCACCGTCTCGGTGGTCGACAGCGGCAGCGGCACCACCACGTCCACCGTCCCGGTGGGCGCCTCACCCCACGGTGTGGCCGTGGACCCGGCCGGCACCAGGGCGTACGTCGCCGACACCGACAGCGGCACGGTCTCCGTGATCAGCACCGCCACCGGGGCCGTGACCGCCACCGTCCCGGTCGGCGCCCTGCCGTACGCGGTGGCCGTCACTCCCGACGGCGCCCGGGTGTACGTCACCAACCTGGGCGACAACACCGTCTCCGTGATCAGCACGGCGACCAATGCCGTCACCGCCACCCTCGCCGTGGGCGTCCGCCCCGTCGCCGTGGCCGTGAACCCGGCGGGCACCCAGGTCTACGTCACCAACGACAGCGACACCAACACGCTGTGGGTGATCAGCACCGCCACGGACACCGTCACCGGCTCCATCCCCCTGCCCGCGCACGCGTACGGCCTGGCCTTCGACCCGGCCGGCGGCCACGCCTACGTCGCCCTCGTCAACGGCGGCTCGGTCGCCGTGGTCGACACGGCCACGGCGACGGTGGCCTCGCTCATCCGGGTCGGCACCGCCCCCCACGGAGTGGCGGTCTCGCCGGACGGCACCCGCGTCCACGTCGCCAACAGCGGCAGCAACTCCGTCTCGGTGATCGGCACGTCGACCGGCCAGGTCACCGCGACGGTCCCGGCCGGGCCCGGACCGGAGGCCGTGGCCTTCACCCCGGACGGCACCCGGGCGTACGTCACCGACGCCGGCAGCGACACGGTGACGGTGATCGCCGCCGCCACCAGCACCGTCGCGTCCACCCTCACCGTCGGCAGCCGTCCGGCCGGGATCGCCTTCGCTCCCCTGCCCGCCCGCGCCGACCTGGCCGTGGCGCTGACGGCCACCGGCGTCCCCGGCCTGCTGGGCGGACGTATCGACTACACCCTGTCCGTCACCAACAACGGCCCCTCGGCCCTGACCTCCGCCACCGTCACGGCCGCCCTCCCGGCCGCGATGGCCGCCACCAGCGGCTCCTGCGCCACCGCCGCGGCCAAGGTCACCTGCACGCTGGGAGCCCTGGCACCCGGCGCCACCGCCACGCGCGCCTTCAGCGTCCCCGTCGGCACGCTCACCCTGGGCCTGCCCTACACCGTCACCGCGACGCGCACCGCCAGTTCCCCCACCGACCCGGAACCCGCCAACGACACCGCCGTCCGCACCTGCACCGTGGTCACGTCACTCGTCATCAACTGCCGTTGAGTGCTCGGCGTCCCGGGCCGGCAGGGCGAGCCGTACGCGGTTCGGCCCGCGGGCCCGGGGCGTGCGCGTTTCCGGCAGGGGACGCGCACCGCCCGCTCACCGCACGGCGTACCCCTCCCACAGCGGGCCGCCGCCGAGGTTCAGCACCTCGGTCACGACCATGGCGAAGCCCTCCGTGCCGCCGTCCCCGGCGATCGCCCGCGCGGCGGCCTCGGACAGCGCCCGGTGGGTCGCGGGGTCGGCGTCGGCCAGCCGCCGGGACAGCCATTTGCCCCCGCCGAGCCAGTGCCCGCCGGCCAGGAGGGCGAACTCCGACGCGCGCTGCAGCGTGTGCGCCACCAGGTACAGCCGCTCGGCGGGGTCCGTGCAGCCGCGCAGGTCGTCGAGCAGGTCGGTCAGGAAGTACCGCTGGTGGTCCCGCTCGGCGTCCGAGAGCGGCGGCGGGCCCGCGGCCAGCCGTTCCCGCGCCTCGGCCTGCAGCGCGGCGCCGAGCCCGTCCGCGTCCACGAGGAGCAGCCCCGCGGCGCACATGGCGAGCAGCGGCGAACTCCGCTTCGCGGTCTCCCGGTCGGCGAATCCGTGCCAGACGGCCTCGTTCTGCACGAACAGCTCCACCGGCCAGCCGCGGTACACCAGGTTCTCCCGGCCGAGGCCGGACGACCCGTGCAGGAGGACGACGATGTCCAGGTCGGAGGTGGGCGTCCGGCGGTCGGTCAGCACGCTGCCGGCGAGGAAGGCCGCCCGGGCGGCGGGGAACCGGTCCCGCACCAGTTCGCGGGCGGTGGGTACGGGGTCGTCCATGATCGGAGCATAGGTGGCGGCGCCGGACCCGGGCCAGGGCCGGTGCCAGACGTCCGGGCGGGCGCGGCCGGCTACCGCCGAGGGGCGATGAGGTTCAGCAGCCCGTGCGGGGAGTCGGGGCCCGACATCAGCTCGTGGAGGTGGTCGGCCTCGTGCGCCTCCTCGGCGCTGCGGGGGAAGAGGTCGCGTTCGTAGGCGGCGAGGGCGGTCTCGGTGTCGCCCGGGTGGGCGGCGAGGGCCTTGCCCAGCTCGGCGGCGTCGAACATGGCGAGGTTGGCGCCCTCCCCGGAGGGGATCATGAGGTGCGCGGCGTCGCCGAGCAGGGTGACACCGGGTACGCGGTCCCAGCGGTGGTCGGCGGGCAGGGTGTGCGGGGGGCGCAGCACCGGCGTCGTCCCGCCGTCGGTGAACAGCGCCGTCGGCTCGCCCGCCCAGTCCCCGAACTCCCGCGCGACGACCCCTGCGACGGCTCCGGGGTCGGCGAGGTCGATGGCCTCGAACCAGGCCATCGGCTTCTGGAGGGCCACGTAGGTGTGCAGCGTGCCGCCCGCCTCGCGGTGGGCCTGGATGCCCTTGCCCGGTGCCAGCGCGTACATCGCCCCGCCGCCGACGGCCTTCGCCGCCACCGGGTGCCGGGTGTCGGCGTCGTGGAGGTAGGTCTCGATGAACGAGGTCCCGGTGTAGACCGGCTTCGCGGACGACAGCAGCGGCCGCACCCGCGACCAGGCGCCGTCCGCTCCGACGAGCAGGCCGGTCTCGACGCGGGTGCCGTTCGCGAAGGCCACCTCGTGGTGGCCCTCGCCGAGTGCGCGGACGCCGGTCACCTTGTGACCCCAGCGCACCGTGCCGGCGGGCAGCGAGTCGAGCAGGAGCCGGCGCAGCTCGCCGCGCTGGACCCCGGGGCGGGCGCCCGTGCCGTCGTCGGGCTCGTCGAGCAGGACGCCGCCGTCCGGGGCGAGGGCCCGGGAGGCCTGCCGGCCCTCCAGGACGAGGGCGCGGAATCCGTCGGTGAGTCCGGCGGCGGCCAGGGCCGGCCGGCCGTTGTGCTCGTGGATGTCGAGCATGCCGCCCTGCGGGCGGGACGTGGGCGAGGGGTCCGCCTCGTGGACGGCGGACGGGATGCCGTTGACGTGCAGGATGCGGGCGAGGGGGAGCCCACCTCGGCCCTGATGCACTACGTCTTCGGCGCCGCCGGGCAGAACGCGGCGAACAGCGAGAGCGGACGCGCGCTCGGCCCCCGCGAGACCCGCGCCGGCTTCCTGGACGCGGCGTCGAGCGCGTGGGAGCGGCTCGACCCGGCGGAGTACGCCTTCACCCGGGCCGTCGCCGGACAGCTCCGCGACCACGACGACCGCGAGTAGTTCCTGGCGGGCGTGGACCTCGTCCTGGCCGGTATCACGGCCCTGCGGTGACCGCCGGGATCAGCCGGCCTGCCGGCTGAACGCCTCGTAGGCCCGGTCGTCGAAGAGCACGAACCGCACCTCTTCGACGGCCGTCGGCGTGGAGCGCACGGTCTCGACGGCGATGCGGGCGGCGTCCTCCAGGGGCCAGCGGTAGACGCCGGTGGAGATCGCGGGGAACGCGACCGTCCGCGCGCCGAGTTCGTCGGCCACCCGGAGGGACTCCCGGTGGCATGAGGCGAGGAGGTCGGAGCGGTCCTCGGAGGCCGCCCAGACGGGGCCGACGGTGTGGATCACCCAGCGCGCCGGCAGCTCGCCGGCCGTGGTGGCGACGGCCTGGCCGGCGGGCAGGCCCTTGCCGTAGTGGGAGGCGCGCAGGGCGCGGCACTCCTCCAGGATCGCGGGGCCGCCGTGCCGGTGGATGGCGCCGTCCACGCCTCCGCCGCCCAGGAGCGAGGAGTTGGCCGCGTTGACGATCGCGTCGGCGTCGACGCGGGTGATGTCGCCCCGGGTGAGATGGATCGTGGTCGTCATGTCTGCCTCAGCCTTCGCCAGACGGCCTTCGCCGCGTTGTGGCCGGACATGCCGTGTACCCCGGGGCCCGGCGGGGTGGCCGAGGAGCAGAGGAAGACGGCCGGGTGCGCGGTGGCGTACGGGAACGGGGTGGCCTTGGGGCGCAGCAGCAGCTGGAGCCCGGAGACCGCGCCGGTGGCGATGTCGCCGCCGACGTAGTTGGCGTTGCGGGCGGCCAGTTCGGGCGGCCCCGCGGTGGCGCGGGCGAGGACGCGGTCGCGGAAGCCGGGGGCGAAACGCTCCAGTTGGCGCTCGACGGCGTCGGTGAGGTCGCCGGTCCAGCCGTTCGGGACGTGTCCGTAGGCCCAGAAGACGTGCCGGCCGGCCGGCGCCCGGGTCGGGTCCATGACACTGGGCTGGACGGTGATGAGGAACGGCCGCTCCGGGGCACGGCCCTCGCGGGAGGCGGCGCGCAGGGCGGTGCCGATCTCCGCGCTGTCGGCGCCGATCTGCACGGTGCCGGCCCGCCGGGGCTCCTCGGCGGTCCAGGGCACGGGGCCGTCCAGGGCGTAGTCGAGCTTGAAGACGCCGGGTCCGTAGCGGTAGCGCGCGTAGGTGTCGCCGAGGCCGGCGATGCGGGCGAGGGCGGTGGGTGAGGTGTCGAAGACGTAGGCCCGGGCCGGCGGCAGGTCGTCCAGGCGCTTGACCTCGTAGTCGGTGTGGACGGCGCCGCCGAGGTCCTCGAAGTACGCGGCGAGGGCGTCCGAGATCGCCTGGGAGCCGCCGCGGGCGACGGGCCAGCCGCGGGCGTGCGCGGCCAGGGCGAAGACCAGGCCGACGGCGCCGGTGGCGAAGCCGCCGAGCGGGGCCATGACGTGGGCGACGAGGCCGGCGAAGAGGGTCTTGGCCTTCTCGTCGCGGAAGCGGCGGGTCAGCCAGGTCGACGGCGGCAGCCCGGCCAGGCCGAAGCGGGCGAGGGTGAACGGGTCGCGGGGCAGCGCGGTGGCCGGCAGGGACATGAAGTCCCGGACCAGGGTGTCCCAGCGGGGCAGGAAGGGCTCGACCAGCCTGCGGTACGCGCCCGCGTCGCGCGGCCCGAAGGACGCGGCGGTCTCGCCGACCGACCGGGACAGCACGGCGGCGCTGCCGTCCGGGAAGGGGTGCGCCATGGGCAGGTCGGCGTGCAGCCACTCCAAGCCGTATCGCTTCAGGGGCAGGGCGCGGAAGGCCGGGGAGTTGATCCCGAGCGGGTGCGCGGCGGAGCAGGGGTCGTGCCGGAAGCCCGGCAGGGTCAGCTCCTCGGTGCGGGCGCCGCCGCCGACGGTGTCCCGGGCCTCGAAGAGGGCGACGGAGAAGCCGCGGCGGGCCAGCTCCACGGCGGCCGTCAGTCCGTTCGGCCCCGCTCCCACCACGACCGCGTCGAGCATCGCCGGCACCTTCCGACTCCTTCGCCGGCCGACCCCTTCGTCGGCCGATGGACGGCTCCTGGGGATCAGGATATGCCCGCCTCCGACGGGCTCACGTCTCAGGTCTCCTCCCCCGCCTCCTCCCCCGCCAGCAGGCCCACCACCCGGTGGGCCGTCGCCGCGTCCCGGGCCGCCGTGAAGGGCAGCTCGTTGCCGCCGGTGATGCGGAAGGGCTCGCCGGTGCGGGTGAGGTGGGTGCCGCCGGCCTCCTCGACCAGCAGCAGGCCGGCCGCGTGGTCCCAGGCGGCCTCCCAGCTGAAGGCGGTGGCGTCCAGCTCGCCGCGGGCCACCGCGAGGTACTCCAGGCCGGCCGAGCCGCAGGGGCGGGGGGCCACGCCGGGGGTGCGCAGGCCGAGCAGGGAGCGCTTCTGCTCGTCGGTGGTGAAGTCGGGGTGGGAGGTGGCGACGCTCAACTCCCGGCCGGGCTGGGGCGGGCCGGCCCACAGCCGCTCGCCGTCGAGGTGGGCGCCCCGGCCGCGGATCGCGGTGGCGAGGCGGTCGGTGACGGGGGCGTACGTCCAGGAGGCGAGGAGCGTGCCGTGCCGGGCGAGGGCGACGAGGGTGCAGAAGCCGGCGTCGCCGTGCACGAACTGGCGGGTGCCGTCGACGGGGTCGACGATCCACACCGGGTCCGGGCCGCGCACCGCCTCGTACGTCGCGGGGTTGGCGTGCACCGCCTCCTCCCCCACCACCACGGAACCGGGCAGCAGGGCGCCGAGCACCTCGGTGAGGTACTGCTCGGCCTTGCGGTCGGCGTCCGTGACCAGGTCGTGCGGGCCGGACTTCTGGTCGACCTCGTGCTCCGCGAGCCGCCGCCAGCGCGGCATGATCTCCTGCGCGGCGGCCTTGCGGACGGCTTCTGCGACGTCGTCGGTGTGCCGGGCGAGAAACTCGTCGATGGTTTCGTTGTCCTCGATCATGGCTCCATGAGAGCACGCGGCACTGACAGCCCGCAGCGGGGTGGTGCACGGCGGGTGGACGGGGCGTGAATTCGCCTGCCCCTCTCGCGGCGCTCAACGTCCGACGGCGTACCCCTGCATCCCGCGCGGGTTGGCCGCGGCCGACAGCACGCCGCTCTCCGGATCCCGCGCGACGGCGCACAGCCGCCCCTCCGACCACGCCGCACCCACCGTGACGTCGTGCCCGCGCCGCCGCAGCTCCTCGACGACGTCCACCGGCATCCTCTCCTCCACGGTGACGCTGCCGGCGCGCATGCCGCGCGGATAGAAGGAGCCGGGGAAGCTGTCCTGGTGCCAGTTCGGGGCGTCGATGGCGCCTTGCAGGTCGAGCCCGCCGCGCACGGGCCCGCGGAGGGCGACGGCGAGGAAGAAGTGCAGCTGCCACTGGTCCTGCTGGTCGCCGCCCGGGGTGCCGAAGGCGAGGACGGGTTCGCCGCCGCGCAGGGCGAGCGAGGGCGTGAGCGTGGTGCGCGGCCGGCGGCGGGGCGTGAGCGTGTTGGGCAGCCCCTCGTCCAGCCAGGCCATCTGGAGGCGGGTGCCGAGCGGGAAGCCCAGTTCGGGCACGACCGGGTTGGACTGGAGCCAGCCGCCGCTGGGAGTGGCGGCGACCATGTTTCCCCAGCGGTCCACGACGTCGAGGTGGCAGGTGTCGCCGCGGGTGCCCCCGTCGGCACCGACCTCCGGCTCGCCGGGGACGGGAGAGGCGGGCCCCTTGGCGACGGTCGGCTCTCCGATGCCGAGGGCGTCGAACCCCTCCCTCGCCGGGGCGGGGGCGAGGGCGTGGGCGCTCAGCCGTGGTTCCCGCCCACCGGGGCTGCCGGGCCGCAGCTCGAAGGACGCCTTGTCGCCGACGAGTGCGCGCCGTTCGGCGTTGTACGCGGGCGAGAGCAGCTCCGCGACCGGCACGTCGGCGGCGTCGCCGTACCATGCCTCGCGGTCGGCCATGGCCAACTTGGAGCCCTCGACGAGCAGATGGACGTACTCGGCGGAGCCGTACGCCGGCAGCTCTTTCGGCAGCAGCGCGAGTTGCTGGAGCAGCACCGGCCCCTGGCTCCAGGGCCCGGCCTTGCACACGGTCCAGCCGTCGAAGTCGTAGGTCACCGGCGCCTCGTAGCCGGCGGACCACCCGGCGAGGTCGTCGCCGCTCAGCGTGGATCGATGCCGAGCACCACTGGTGTCCATGGTGAGCCGACCGGCCTGCCGGACGAGTGCCTCGGCGACGAACCCCTCCCGCCAGACCGCCCGAGCGGCGTCGATCCGCGCCTCCCTACTCCCCGCACCGGCGGTCTCGGCGAGCAACCGCTTCCAGGTGCCGGCGAGGGCGGGGTTGCGGAACAGCGCGCCGGGACGGGGCGAGTGGCCGCCCGGGAGGTAGACGGCAGCCGAGGAGGTCCACTCCGTCTCGAACAACTCCCGCACGGTCTCGACGGTGGCCCCGAGCCGCTCGACGGGCGGGTGCCCGTGCTCGGCGTACCCGATGGCGTACTTCAGCACCTCGCCGAGGGACTTCGTCCCGTGGTCGCGCAGCAGCAGCATCCAGGCGTCGAAGGCACCGGGCACGGCGGCGGCGAGCGGCCCGGTCCCGGGCACGAGGTCGAGCCCGAGCCCCCGGTAATGGGCCGGGGTGGCCCCGGCCGGCGCGACCCCTTGCCCACACAGCACGGTGACGCCGCCCCCCGCCCTGGCGAACAGAATCGGCACCTCACCGGCGGGCCCGTTGAGATGCGGCTCGACGACATGCAGCACGAACGCCCCGGCGACGGCGGCATCGAAGGCGTTGCCCCCGTCCTCCAGCACGGCCATCGCGGCCTGCGACGCCAGCCAGTGGGTGGAGGAGGCCATGCCGAAGGTGCCTTGGAGGGTGGGGCGGGTGGTGAACACGGGGTCGTCACCTCGGGGGTCGCGGGAGCGGGGAGGTCCGATCAGTTGATTGCCTGACCTGGTTCGAGAGGTTACCGATCGGGTCCTGCTCGTGATCAACCCGTTTGGAGAAGCGGGCTGGGTCGGTTGCGACTTGCCCGACCAGGGAGGCGCCCGCGGGGGTGGGCCGCTCGCCGCCGCCTGCGGCCTTGGCCTCTCAGCCGAGCAGCAGGCCC
Organism: Streptomyces sp. NPDC048182; assembly: GCF_043202555.1. Lineage (NCBI taxonomy): Bacteria > Bacillati > Actinomycetota > Actinomycetes > Kitasatosporales > Streptomycetaceae > Streptomyces > Streptomyces sp. NPDC048182. The sequence goes on from NZ_JBIDAQ010000018.1 coordinate 17,910, forward strand.
CCTCATCAATACCGTCCTCGCCTGCCTCGTCGCCGTGGTCTCAGCGATCGTCCTGAAGACCGGTGCGGTTACGACCTGCGCGCCGACAAGGACCAGCAGATCGGCGCCGAGCGCGACGAGAAGGCCACCTGGCACGAGGCGCACCTCGGGCGGGCGGCGGGGGCCGCTTCGTCATGCCCGCAGGCTGAGCCCCCGCCGAGCCCGCCCGATGACGCTCTGCGCCTCCGCCCCGTACACCGCGGAGTGCCGCAGTGTCTCCCACACTCGGAGGTAGGAGGCGACTGTCTCGGTGTCCTCCAGCCAGAGTTCGGCGTGCCAGTCCTCGGCGATGACGAGCTGCTCGTCGAGGATCCAGAACCCGTTCGCGGCCGGGACCCGGAGCGACGCCCCGAACGGGATGACACCCAGCTCGACGGTGTCCATGCCGATCGTCCCGGCGAGCCGGTCGAGCTGCGCGACGAGCACAGCGGGCGGGCAGACGAGCGCGTGGAGCGCGGCCTCCCACACGAGCGTGTGAAGACGACGACCGCCCTGGTACAGCCAGGACTGGCGTTCCATGCGGGACCGCACGGCGGCCTCGGTGTCCCGGGTGGTGCCGTACAGGTCGGCGTACCGAAGGAAGATGGCCCGCGCGTAGTCCGCAGTCTGGAGCATGCCCGGGACCACGGACTCCTCGAAGACGTGGATGGTTCGCGCGCGAGCGACGGCGAGGTTCCAGGTGTCCTGGACGGGGCGGTGGCCCGCGGCGAGCTGGCGGCGCCAGGACCGGATGTGCGACTCGAAGCCCTTTAGCCGGGCGAGGAGTTCGTCGGTCACGTCCGGATGGCCGACGGCCACCGCCCAGGCGCGGAGGTCGTCGGCCACGGCGGTCTGCCGGCCGCCCTCCAGCTTGTACACCTTCGAGTGGGGCCAGCCGAGACGCCCGGCGAGGCGGGGGCCGGTGAGGCGGCCACCGGCCGCGGAGAGGCGCAGCTCGCGCAGGCGAACGCCGAGGGCCTCTCTTGCGTGCTGGTAGTCCGTGCTCACCGGCGCCCGGTCAGTCGGTCAGCTGCGCGGCGAACGCGTCGTACGGCATCGAGGCGTGCACCGCCGCGTCGCGGGCCTGGCAGTAGCGGAGGACTTCGGCGGGCTCGGTGACGATCTCGACGTCGTGGAGCACGTCCTGGTCATCGAAGCGGAGGATCGCGACGAGCCGGGAATCGAACAGCCAGAAGTCCTCGTCCGGCAGGTGCGCGTGCTCGGCGTCGGCCCGCCACAGGTTCCGGGCGTCCTCGCCGGTGGCCGCGTTGCAGCGGGCGTAGGAGAGGAGGAAGCGCTGGCCGTCGGTGGGCGGCTGGTCGACGACACGGACGCGGCCGACGTACTTCCCCGCGGTGGTCTGCGCGGTGGTGTTCCGGCACCAGTCGCTGTCCAGGTCCATCGGCGCGGCGCCGGTCTCCTGGAAGATGGCGTACCCCTCGTCCTCACGGTCGGAGGCGTACCCGCGGCGGGTCTCCAGGTGCCAGGCCGAGTGCTCGAAGTGGTGGAAGAGCCTGCCGAACTCTTCCAGGCCGATCAGCTCAGGCACCCGTCGCATCTCCTTCGGGCCGTGGTTGACGAGCAGTTCGCGAGGCACGGCCACCGCAATGTCGTCCGGGCCGAGGTGCTGGAGCTGGCGCAGGTCCGCGGGGTCGGCGACCGGCCGCCCCTGGACGATGATCTCACCGCTGTCGAGGTCCTCGTGCACTGCCGGGCAGCCGCCGTTCTTGCTGTCGGTGCCGGTGAACCTGAGTCGTCGAGCCATGGGGATTCCCTCCCGGGGGATTGCTGTCGCCTTCAGCATGGCCACGCGTCAGGTTCCTCTCCACAGCTTGCGCGCGCCCGCACGGGAACACGAGAGAACATCCAGCCAAGGTGCGAGAACATTCGAGAACATCGCATGGCACAAGCCTGTCGCCCCTCCGTACGGTCCCCGGCATGGCCACCTCCGTCGACGCCGCCTCGCCCCACCTCGCCCTGGTCGAACTCGGCCGCGTCCGCTCGGACGTCGCCCTCAGCCTGGCCCAGGCGCTCCGGCAGGGAGGCGCAGCATGAGCACCTCGGCGCAACCGGAGCAGGTCGCACAGAGGCTCGCTCTCCCCCCGTTCGAGACGCTCACCCCCGACCAGCGCCGTGGCGCGGTCTGCGTCTGGGGCGACGAGCAGCTGCACGCGGACACGGCCGTGGACCTCGGCGAGCGGACCGGCGAGGCCGGCCGGTGGTGGCCGCGCGCCTGCCGCCGGCACGCGGGCGCGCAGGCACACCGCGCCCTCTTCGAGCACGCCCCGATGTGCGAGCAGTGCACCGACGCCCCCGAGCTGTGCGAGACGATCCGGGCCCTCTACCGACTTGTCCGGGAGGGACGCCGATGACCCGCCTCTGCGACTGCTGCGGTCAGCCCATCGAGGGCTAGCACCGGGCCATCGACCCCGAATGCGGGTCGGGCGCCGCGCCCACCGTGTACGTCCACCCCGAGCCATGCCGGCCGCCGCTCGCGCCGTGCCGACGCAGCATCCCGACTCACGCCAGCACCAAGGAACGATGTGGTCCCCGCGCAGGCGGAGTGGCTCGCGGGGCGCTTCCCCTCACGGTGCTGCGTGGAAGCGGTGGTGCAGATCGCGTACCTGCTCAGCGAGGCCGGGGACGGGGCCCTCCACCGGGAGGCCGGGGACGATCTGCTGGATCGGGAGGGGGCGTACCGGAGGGGTGGGGGCGTTCAGGGCGGTCAGCCAGGTGGTCAGTTGGGCGGAGGAGCTGGCGTAGACGATGCGGCCGAGGCCGACCCAGCCGTGGGCGGCGGCGCACATGGGGCAGTGTTCGCCGGAGGTGTAGACCGTGGCTGCGGCTCGGTCCTCGGGGGGCATGTTCGCCGCGGCCCAGCGGGCCAGGGCGAACTCCGGGTGCCGGGTCCGGTCACCGGACGCCACGCGGTTGTGGTCCTCGGCGAGGACCGTGCCGTCCGCGGCGACGAGCACGGAGCCGAACGGCTCGTCGCCCATCTCCAAGGCCTCGGCGGCCAGTTCCACGCAGCGGCGCAGGTGCCGCAGGTCGGTGTCGTTCACCATGGTGCTTCCCGTCCTCGGCCGAACCTGGATGAGGAAGGATCTTCCCATGATGCCCGCCTCCGTCTCCTCCGTGCTCGCCCGGTTCGCCGCGGCGGGCGTGCGCACCGCCGTGGTCGCGATGACGTGGGCGACGGACGGTCCCAGGGCCGCTGAGCTGGCGGACGCCGTGCGCGAACTCGGCGTGGGCGAGGCCCGCATGCTGGGGTACGGGGACGCCCGCAACCCGGCTGCGGCTCCCGGGCGCCCCCGGCTCGTCGACGCCGACCCGGACGAGGTGGTCGGCGCCTTGGTTCGCCACGTTCGGGAGCTGCGGCCCGATGTCGTGGTCACGCACGATGCCGTCGGCCAGTTGACCGGTCACCCCGACCACCGCCGCACCCACCAGCTCACCGTTCTCGCCGTCCAGGAAGCGGCATCCGCCCGCCGGCACCCCTGGGCGGGAGCGCCGTGGCGGGCGAGTGCCGTGTACTGCGCCACGCACCCGGAGTCCGGCGTCGGCGCGCTGGGGCCCCTCGGGAGAGGTCGCTGCCCGGCCTGCTCGCCCGTCTGCCGGAAGGCGCTCGCGACGAGATCATCGGCACCGAGTACTTCACCCGGCTCGCGCCGGGGCCGGCCCACTGAGGTCAGCCCTCGTCCTCCAAGTCGCCCTCCGCCTCCAGGTAGACCTGTCGCAGCGCCTCAAGCACCGCCGGGTCCGGCTTCTCCCACATGCCGCGGGACTCCGCCTCCAGGAGGCGTTCCGCGATGCCGTGCAGGGCCCAGGGGTTGGCCGCCTGGAGGAACTCGCGGTTGGCGGGGTCCAGGACGTACGTCTCCGTGAGTTTGTCGTACATCCAGTCGGCGATGACGCCCGTGGTCGCGTCGTAGCCGAACAAGTAGTCGACCGTCGCGGCCAGTTCGAAGGCGCCCTTGTAGCCGTGGCGGCGCATCGCCTCGATCCACTTGGGGTTGACCACGCGGGCGCGGAAGACGCGGGAGGTCTCCTCGACCAGGGTGCGGGTGCGGACCGTCTCTGGGCGGGTGGAGTCGCCGATGTACGCCTCGGGGGCCGTGCCGCGCAGGGCGCGGACGGTGGCGACCATGCCGCCGTGGTACTGGAAGTAGTCGTCGGAGTCGGCGATGTCGTGCTCTCGGGTGTCGGTGTTCTTCGCCGCCACCGCTATGCGCTTGTAGGCCGTCTCCATCTCCTCGCGGGCCGGGCGGCCGTCCAGCTCGCGGCCGTAGGCGTAGCCGCCCCAGACCGTGTAGACCTCCGCCAGGTCCGCGTCCGTGCGCCAGTCGCGGGAGTCGATGAGCTGGAGCAGGCCCGCGCCGTACGTGCCGGGGCGGCTGCCGAAGATGCGGGTGGTGGCCCGGCGTTCGTCGCCGTGGTCCGCCAAGTCGGCCTGGACATGGGCGCGTACGTGGTTCGACTCCGCCGGTTCCTCCAGGGACGCGGCCAGGCGGACCGCGTCGTCCAGCAGGCCGACCGTGTGCGGGAAGGCGTCGCGGAAGAAGCCCGAGATGCGCAGGGTGACGTCGATGCGGGGGCGGCCCAGCTCCGAAGAAGGGATCGGCTCCAGGCCCGTCACCCGGCGGCTCGCGTCGTCCCAGACCGGGCGGATGCCGAGGAGGGCCAGAGCCTCCGCGATGTCGTCGCCCGCCGTGCGCATCGCGCTCGTGCCCCACAGGGACAGGCCGACCGAGGTGGGCCAGTCGCCGTTGTCGGTGCGGTAGCGCTCCAGGAGGCTGTCGGCCAACGCCTGGCCCGTCTCCCAGGCCAGGCGGGACGGGACCGCCTTCGGGTCGACGGAGTAGAAGTTGCGGCCCGTCGGCAGGACGTTGACCAGGCCGCGGAGGGGGGAGCCGGAGGGACCGGCGGGCACGAAGCCGCCGTTCAAGGCCCGGACGGAGTGGTCCAGTTCGGCGGTGGTGGCGGTGAGGCGGGGGATCACCTCGCGGGCCGCGAACGACAGCACCGCGGCCACGTCCTCGCCGTGCTCCGTCGGGACCGCCGCCGGGTCCCAGTCGGCGTCGTCCATCGCCTGGACCAGCGCGCGCGCCCGCTCCTCCGCCGCGTCGGCCGTCGTGCGGGTCGCGGCGGACTCGTCCAGGCCGAGGGCCTCGCGCAGGCCGGGCAGGGCCTGGGTGCCGCCCCAGATCTGGCGGGCCCGGAGGATGGCCAGGACCAGGTCCACGCGGGCGGAGCCGGCCGGCGGGGCGCCGAGGACGTGCAGGCCGTCGCGGATCTGGGCGTCCTTGACCTCGCAGAGCCAGCCGTCGACGTGGAGCAGGAAGTCGTCGAAGCCGTCGTCGTCGGGGCGGTCGGCCAGGCCGAGGTCGTGGTCCAGGCGGGCGGCCTGGATAAGGGTCCAGATCTGGGCGCGGATGGCGGGCAGCTTCGCCGGGTCCATCGCGGCGATCTGGGCGTACTCGTCGAGGAGTTGCTCCAGGTGGGCGATGTCGCCGTAGGACTCGGCCCGGGCCATCGGGGGGACCAGGTGGTCGATCAGGGTGGCGTGGACGCGGCGCTTGGCCTGCGTGCCCTCGCCCGGGTCGTTGACCAGGAAGGGGTAGACCAACGGCAGGTCGCCCAGGGCCGCGTCGGGGCCGCAGGCGGCGGAGAGGCCGGCGTTCTTGCCGGGCAGCCACTCCAGGTTGCCGTGCTTGCCGAGGTGGACCATCGCGTCGGCGCCGAAGCCGCCGTCCTCCTGGGAGGCGGCGATCCAGCGGTAGGCGGCGAGGTAGTGGTGGGACGGCGGGAGGTCCGGGTCGTGGTAGATGGCGATCGGGTTCTCGCCGAAGCCGCGCGGGGGCTGGATCAGGATCAGCAGGTTGCCGAAGCGGAGGGCCGCCAGGACGATGTCGCCCTCCGGGTTGCGGCTGCGGTCCAGGAACATCTCGCCGGGGGCCGGGCCCCAGTGCTCCTCCACCGCCTCGCGCAGGGAGGCGGGCAGGTTCGCGTACCAGCGGCGGTAGTCGGCGGCCGGGATGCGGACCGGGTTGCGGGCGAGCTGCTCCTCGGTGAGCCAGTCCTGGTCGTGGCCGCCGGCCTCGATGAGCGCGCGGATCAGCTCGTCGCCGTCGCCGGACTCCAGGCCCGGCACCGGGGTGTCGCCGAAGTCGTAGCCCTCGGCGCGCAGTCGGCGCAGCAGGGCGACCGCGCTGGCGGGGGTGTCCAGGCCGACCGCGTTGCCGATGCGGGAGTGCTTGGTCGGGTAGGCGGAGAGGACGAGGGCGAGGCGCTTGTCGGGCGCCGGTATGTGGCGCAGCCGGGCGTGGCGTACGGCGATGCCGGCCACCCGGGCGGCGCGCTCGGGGTCGGGGACGTAGGCCGGGAGGCCGTCGGCGTCGATCTCCTTGAAGGAGAACGGCACGGTGATCAGGCGGCCGTCGAACTCGGGCACCGCGATCTGGGTGGCGGCGTCCAGCGGGGAGACGCCCTCGTCGTTCTCCTCCCAGGCGGCGCGGGAGCCGGTCAGGCACAGGGCCTGGAGGATCGGCACGTCGAGGGAGGTCAGGGCGCCGGCGTCCCAGGACTCGTCGTCGCCGCCGGCCGACGCCTCGGCGGGCTTGGTGCCGCCCGCCGCGAGGACGGTGGTGACGATGGCGTCGGCGGCCCGCAGCTCCTCGATCAGCTCGGGCTCGGGGGTGCGCAGGGAGGCCACGTACAGCGGCAGCGGGCGGGCGCCCGCGTCCTCCACGGCCTCGCACAGGGCGTGCACGAAGCCGGTGTTGCCGCTCATGTGGTGGGCGCGGTAGTAGAGGACGGCGATGGTCGGGCCGTCGATGCCCGCGCGCGGGGTGCGCTCCAGGTGGCCCCAGGCCGGGGCGGGCGCCGGCGCGGCGAAGCCGTGGCCGGTGAGCAGGACGGTGTCGGAGAGGAAGCGGGCGAGCTGCTCCAGGTTCCCGGGGCCGCCGTGCGCGAGGTAGGCGTGCGCCTCGGCGGCGATGCCGACCGGGACGGTGGAGGCGGCCATCAGCTGTGCGTCCGGGGCCTGTTCGCCGGTGAGGACGACGACCGGGCGGCCGTCGGCGAGCAGCAGGTCGAGGCCGTCCTCCCAGGCGCGCAGGCCGCCGAGGAGCCGTACGACGACGAGGTCGGCGCCCTCCAGGAGGGCGGGCAGCTCCTCCAGGGCGAGGCGGGCGGGGTTGGCGAACCGGTAGGGCACTGGGCCGTCGGCCGCGCGGGCGCTGAGCAGGTCGGTGTCGGACGTCGACAGCAGAAGGATCATGCGGCGTCGGCCTTCCTCGGGGTGTCCGCGCCCCGGGTGGTGTCGGACGGCGGGAGTTCCTGGCTCGCCCGGCCGTGGGTGGCCGGACTCACAGTGGCGGGACCGCGCCGGAATCGCACCGGGCTTCCTCCCCTGTCGCCGTCGTGGCGATGGCGGACCGGGTCGGTCCGCCGATGAGCATAGTGATGAGCATAGTAAGGGCCGCAGGTGGAGGGCCGAACGGCTGACCGGTGTGATGGTCGGTATGCTCGCCGCCATGTCCACGGCCCCCCTCCCCTCGTCGGCCCAGGCAGCGGCCCTGCCGCGGCCCGGCGGCGACGCCTGCCCGGGGGCCCTGCGGCTGCACGCCGCCGCCGACGGGGCGCTGGCCCGGGTGCGGGTGCCGGGCGGCGTGCTGACCGTCGCGCAGGCGCGGGCGCTCGCGGAGGCGGCCCGGGAGCTGGGCGACGGGGAGTTGCATCTCACGTCGCGGGGCAACCTGCAGTTGCGCGGGCTCGGTGAGGGGTGCGGGGCGGAGCTGGCCGCGCGGCTCGACGCGGCCGGGCTGCTGCCCTCGCCCGGGCACGAGCGGGTGCGCAACGTCGTCGCCTCGCCGCTGTCAGGTCTTGACGGGCGCGGCCTGCGGGACGTCCGGCCCTGGCTGACGGAGCTGGACGCCGTGCTGTGCGCGAGCGAGGCGGCGCGGGGGTTGTCGGGGCGGTTCCTGTTCGCGCTGGACGACGGGCGCGGAGACGTTGCCGCGTCGGGTGCGGACGTGACACTGCGGGCCTTCGGCGACGGGGAGGCGGTGCTCTTCCTGGGCGGGGCCCGGGGAGCGCTGGCACTGGCCGGGGACGACGCGCCCCGGGCGGCGGTGCTGGCCGCGGAGACCTTCCTGGAGGTCGCCGGGCGGGCCGGTGCGCGGGTCTGGCGGGTGGCCGAACTGGGCGTCTCCGAGGAACAGTTGTTGGGCGCGGTGGCCGGGCGGCTGGCCGCTGCCGGCATCGCCGCCGCCCGCCTCACGGAGGCACCCGCCGAGACGACGCCCGGACCGGCGCCCGGACGCGCCGGCGACGCACTCTGCGTCCACGTCCCCTTCGGACGCCTCACCGGCGCCGCGTGGTGGGAGTTGCTCCGCCTCGCCGCCGAGGGGCCCGCCGGAGAGCTGCGCCTGACGCCCTGGCGCGGGGTCGTCGTGCCGGCCGCAGCCGACCAGGACCCCGGCGCCCTCGCCCGGCTGGGTGCCGCCGGCCTCGTCACCGACCCCCGCTCCCCCTGGCTCCGGGTCGGCGCCTGCGCCGGCCGCCCCGGGTGCGCCAAGTCACGTACCGACGTACGGGCCGACGCGACCCGGGCACTGGACGCCGCCCGACGCTCCCCGCTGCCCGTGTACTGGTCCGGCTGCGAGCGCCGCTGCGGGCATCCCGGCGGGGACCGGGTCGACGCCGTGGCCGAACCCGGGGGCGGCTACCGCCTCACCGTCGCCGCCGAGGGCCGCCCGCCGCACGGCACCGCCCTGGACGACCCCGACCACCTCGCCGCCGCCCTGGCGGCGCTCAACCCCTGAGCCGTACCCCCGCCCAGCCCCCGACGCCCACCGAGAGCAGCGAGAGAACCACCGTGACCACGTACGACTACGAGAAGGACGGCGCGGCCATCTACCGCGAGTCCTTCGCCACCATCCGCGCGGAGGCGGACCTCGCCGCGCTGCCGGCCGACGTCGGCCAGGTCGCGGTCCGGATGATCCACGCCTGCGGGATGACCGACCTCGTCCGCGACCTCGCCTTCAGCCCCCGGGTGGTGGCCGACGCCCGGGCCGCGCTGCGTGCCGGCGCGCCGATCCTGTGCGACGTGCAGATGGTGGCGAGCGGCGTGACCCGCAAGCGGCTGCCGGCCGGCAACGACGTGGTGTGCGCGCTCTCCGACCCGGCCGTGCCGGACCTGGCGGCGCGGCTGGGCACCACCCGCAGCGCCGCCGCGCTCGAACTGTGGCGGGACCGCCTGGAGGGCGCGGTGGTGGCTGTGGGCAACGCGCCCACCGCCCTCTTCCGGCTGCTGGAGATGATCGAGGCGGGTGCCCCGCGCCCCGCCGCCGTCATCGGCGTGCCCGTCGGCTTCGTCGGCGCCGCCGAGTCCAAGGACGCCCTGGCCGGCCACCCGTCCGGCCTTGAGCACCTGGTCGTACGGGGCCGTCGCGGCGGCAGCGCCATCGCCGCTGCCGCGCTCAACGCGATCGCGAGCGAGGAAGAGTGAGCGGGGGGACGAGCGGCGGGATGAGCGCCGGGATGCGCGGCGAGCCGAGCGCCGGCACGAGCGGCAAGCTGTACGGGGTCGGGCTCGGGCCCGGCGACCCGTCCCTGATGACCGTGCGGGCCGTCGAGGCCATCGCCGGCGCCGACGTGATCGCGTACCACAGCGCCCGGCACGGACGGTCCATCGCGCGCTCCATCGCCGCCGCCCATCTGCGCGCCGACCACGTCGAGGAACCGCTGGTCTACCCGCTCACCACGGAGACCACCGACCACCCCGGCGGCTACCAGGGCGCCATGGACGACTTCTACACCGAGGCGGCGGCGCGGCTCGCCGCCCACCTCGACGCAGGCCGCACGGTCGCCGTCCTCGCCGAGGGCGACCCGATGTTCTACGGCTCCTACATGCACATGCACAAGCGGCTCGCCCACCGCTACGACACCGAGGTCGTCCCCGGCGTCACCTCGGTGTCGGCCGCCGCCGCCCGCCTCGGCACGCCGCTCGCGGAGGGCGAGGAGGTGCTGACGATCCTGCCGGGCACGCTGCCCGAGGAGGAGCTGACCGCCCGCCTCGCCGCGACGGACGCGGCGGTGGTGATGAAGCTGGGCCGCACCTTCCCCAAGGTCCGCCGGGCCCTGCACGACGCCGGCCGGCTCCCGGAGGCGCGGTACGTCGAGCGGGCCACCATGGCCGGTGAGCGCACGGCGCCGCTCGCCGACGTGGACGCGGAGTCGGTGCCGTACTTCTCGGTGGCGGTGCTGCCGAGCCGGGTCGCCGCGCTGCCGACGGCGGCCGGAACGGCGCCCCCGGCGCGGGCGGGGAGCGGCGAGGTAGCCGTCGTGGGGACCGGCCCCGCCGGGCCGCTCTGGCTCACGCCCGAGACGCGCGGCGTGCTCGCCGCCGCCGACGACCTGGTCGGCTACACGACCTACCTGGACCGCGTGCCCGTGCGCCCGGGCCAGGTGCGGCACGGCTCCGACAACCGGGTCGAGGCCGAGCGCGCCGAGTTCGCGCTGCGACTGGCCGGGCGGGGACGCCGGGTGGCGGTCGTCTCCGGCGGCGATCCCGGCGTCTTCGCGATGGCGACGGCCGTGCTCGAGGTCGCCTCGGCGGCCGAGTACGCGGACGTGCCGGTGCGGGTGCTGCCGGGGGTGACGGCCGCCAACGCCGCCGCAGCCCGGGCCGGCGCGCCGCTGGGGCACGACTACGCCGTGCTCTCCCTCTCCGACCGGCTCAAGCCCTGGGAGGTCATCGCCGAGCGGCTGCGCGCCGCCGCCGCCGCCGACCTGGTGCTCGCGCTGTACAACCCCGGTTCGCGCAGCCGGACCTGGCAGGTCGGCAAGGCCCGGGACCTGCTCCTGGAGCACCGGGCGCCGGACACCCCCGTGGTCCTCGCCCGGGACGTCGGCGGCGACGGGGAGCGGGTGCGGATCGTCGGCCTCGGCGACCTGGACCCGGCCGAGGTCGACATGCGGACGATCCTGCTGGTCGGCTCCTCGCAGACCCGGGTGGTACGGCGCGGGGACGGCGAGGAGGTCGTCTGGACGCCGCGCCGCTACCCGGAGGCGTGAAGGCGGCGGGCGTGCGCTTCACGCACCCACCGGAGGGCCTCACCGGGCTCCCCCGCCTCGCGCACCCCGTCCGGCACCCGCGGCCTGCGCACCACGACCACCGGCAGCCCGGCCTCCCGGGCTGCCCGGAGCTTGGGCGCGGTGGCCGCGCCGCCGCTGTCCTTGGTGACCAGCACGTCGATCCGGTGCGCGCGCAGCACCTCCCGCTCCCCGTCGAGGGTGAACGGGCCCCGGTCGAGCAGCACCTCCATGCGCGCCGGGTGCGGCGCCTCGGGCGGGTCGACGGAGCGGACGAGGAACCACAGGTCGTCCAGGCCGGCGAAGGCGGACAGGCCCGTGCGCCCGGTGGTCAGGAACACCCGGCGGCCGAGCGCCGGGAGCAGCGCGGCGGCCTCGGCGAGCGAGCCCGCCTCGTGCCAGTCGTCCCCCTCCACCGGCCGCCAGCCGGGCCGGCGCAGCGCCAGCAGCGGCACGCCGGCGGCCTCGGCTGCCCGCGCGGCGTGGAAGCTCATGGTGCCGGCGAAGGGGTGGGTGGCGTCGACGAGGAGGTCCACGGCGTGCCCGCGCAGCCAGTCGGCGAGTCCCTCGGCCCCCCCGAAGCCGCCGACGCGCACCTCGCCCGGCGGCAGCCGGGGCGCGGCCACCCGGCCGGCCAGGGAGTTCGTCACCCGCAGCCCGGGCAGCGGCTCGGCGGCCAGCAGCTCGGCGAGCCCGCGGGCCTCGGTGGTGCCGCCCAGGATCAGTACGTGCACGGCGGGCGTGTCTCCTTCGAGGTCGTCAAGAGCGGTACGGCGTGAGCGGCGAGCCCCGCGGCGGTCGCGGCGCCCAACTCAAGCACACCGGTCTGCGCCCCGGCTGGACGACCGGCGCCTGCGCGACGGCGGCGGTGACGGCCGCGTACACCGCGCTGCTCACCGGCGACTTCCCCGACCCGGTGACGATCACCCTGCCCCGCGGCCAGACCCCGTCCTTCGCGCTGGCGGTCGAAGAACTGGCCGGCGAGGGGCCGGCCGATGCGAGGGCCATGGCCGGCGTGGTGAAGGACGCCGGTGACGACCCGGACGTCACGCACGGCGCGCTGGTCCGGGCGACGGTGCGCGCGCTGCCCGCCGGGGCGGGGGTGGTGTTCCGGGCCGGGCCCGGCGTCGGCACCGTCACCCGGCCCGGGCTGCCGCTGCCGGTCGGGGAGCCGGCGGTCAATCCCGTGCCGCGGCAGCTGATGCGCGAGCACGTCGCCCGGGTCGCCGCGCGGTACGGCGGCCGCGGCGACGTGGAGATCACCGTCTCCGTCGACCACGGCGAGGAGATCGCCCGCTCCACCTGGAACCCGCGGCTCGGCATCCTCGGCGGCCTCTCCGTGCTCGGCACCACGGGTGTGGTGGTCCCCTACTCCTGCTCGGCGTGGATCGACTCGATCCGGCGCGGGGTGGACGTGGCCCGGGCGGCGGGGCGCACGCATGTCGCCGGGTGCACCGGGTCCACCTCGGAGCGGACGGTCGTCGCCGAGTACGGGCTGCCCGAGGACGCCCTGCTGGACATGGGCGACTTCGCGGGGGCGGTGCTCAAATACGTACGGCGGCACCCGGTGGACCGGCTGACCGTGTGCGGGGGCTTCGCCAAGCTGTCCAAGCTCGCCGCAGGCCACCTCGACCTGCACTCCGCCCGCTCCCAGGTCGACCTGGGCTTCCTGGCCGAGCTGGCCCGGCGGGGCGGCGGGGGCGAGGCGCTGGCCGGCGCGGTGGCGGGGGCGAACACGGGGCTCGCCGCGCTGCGGCTCTGCCAGGAGGCCGGGGTGCCGCTGGGCGACCTGGTCGCGGTGGCGGCCCGGGACCAGGCGCTGGCCGTGCTGCGCGGGGCGCCGGTGGCGGTGGACGTGGTCTGCGTCGACCGCGCCGGGGTCGTGGTGGGCCGCAGCGCGGTGGCGTGAGCCGTTCCCGACGGCCGGGTCAGCAGACGTGCCGGTCCCGTTCCGCCGAGTACAGGTGGCTGTCGCGGAACTGTTCGGCGCCCAGCGTCCGGCCGACCAGGATGACGGCGGTGCGCAGTACGCCGGCCTCCTTGGTCAGGCCGGCGATCTCGGCGAGCGTGCCGCGGATGACCAGTTCGTCGGGGCGGGAGGCGTAGGCGACGACGGCGGCGGGGCAGTCGGGGCCGTAGTGCGGGAGCAGTTCGGCGACGACGCGGTCGACGTAGCGGGCGGCCAGGTGCAGCACGAGCAGCGCGCCGCTGCGGCCGAGGGTGGCCAGGTCCTCGCCCTCGGGCATGGGGGTGGCCTGCTGGGCGACGCGGGTGAGGACGACGGTCTGGCCGACCGTCGGCACGGTCAGCTCCCGCTTGAGGGCGGCGGCCGCGGCGGCGAAGGCGGGCACGCCGGGGACGACCTCGTAGGGCACGCCGGCCGCGTCCAGGCGGCGCATCTGCTCGGCCATCGCGCTGAACACGGAGGGGTCGCCGGAGTGCAGCCGGGCCACGTCCTCGCCGGCCTCGTGGGCGCGGACGGCCTCGGCGGTGATCTCGTCCAGGGTGAGGTGGGCGGTGTCGACGAGGCGGGCGCCGGGCGGGCACTCGGCGAGGAGGTCGCGGGGCACCAGGCTGCCCGCGTAGAGGCAGACCCGGCAGGCGGCCAGGGTCCGGGCGCCGCGCACCGTGATCAGGTCGGCGGCGCCGGGGCCCGCGCCGATGAAGTACACCGTCATGTGTTGTCCGCTCCTGCTGTTCCCGCGAGGGGCTCGTTCTGTCCGTGGGGTTTCTCCACGGCCCACTGGGTCACCGGCATCGCCTGCCGCCAGCCGGTGAAGCCGCCGACGGGCACGGCGTGCGCCACGGCGAGCCTGACCAGGTCGCCCCCGTGCCGGCGGCGGGCGTCGGCGAGCAGGGCCTCGGACTCCAGGGTGACGGTGTTGGCGACGAGCCGTCCGCCGGGCGGCAGCGCGGCCCAGCAGGTCTCGAGCAGTCCGGGCGCGGTGAGACCGCCGCCGATGAACACGGCGTCGGGGCGGGGCAGTTCGGCGAGGGCGGCCGGGGCGGCACCGGTGACGATCCGGAGGCCGGGGACGCCGAGCCGGTCGGCGTTGCGGCGGATGCGGTCGGCGCGGGCGGTGTCGCGTTCGACGGTGACCGCCCGGCAGGCGGGGTGGGTGCGCAGCCACTCGACGGCGATCGAGCCGGAACCGCCGCCGACGTCCCAGAGCAGCTCCCCCGGGGCGGGGGCCAGCGCGGCGAGGGTGGCGGCGCGCACGTGGCGCTTGGTGAGCTGGCCGTCGTGCTCGTACGCCTCGTCGGGCAGGCCGGGTACGGCGCCGAGGCGCGGGGCGCCGGGGGCGCGGCGGAGGTCGACGGCGACGACGTTGAGGGGGTCGCCCGGGAGGCGGTTCCACTCTTCGGCGGGGGTCCAGCCGGAGGTGGTCTCGCTCGGGCCGCCGAGCTGTTCCAGGACCCGCATCGGGCTGGGCCCGTAGCCGCGGTCGCGGAGCAGGGCGGCGACCTCGGCGGGGGTGGCGGCGCCGGCGCTGAGCACGAGCAGGCGCCGCCGGTCGTGCAGGGCGGCGGCGAGGCGGGCGGTGGGGCGGCCGACGACGGTGACGACCTCGACGTCCTCCACCGGCCAGCCGAGGCGGGCGCAGGCGTGGGAGACGGAGGAGGGGTGCGGCAGGACGCGCAGGCGGCCCTCGCCCAGCTCTTCGGTGAGGGCGCGGCCGATGCCGTGGAAGAGAGGGTCGCCGCTGGCCAGCACGGCGATGCGCCGCCCGGCGTGGGCGGCCAGCAGCCCCGGCACGGCGGGCCGCAGCGGCGAGGGCCAGGCCACCCGCTCCGCCCCGCACTCCCCCGGCAGCAGCGCGAGCTGCCGCGGCCCGCCGAGCACGACGTCGGCGTCCAGCAGGGCCCGCCGCGCGGCCTCGGTCAGCCCCGGCCACCCGTCGGCGCCGATCCCGACGACGGTCACCACTGCGATCGGGTCGGCGGCGGTCACGGGGCATTACCTCGGCATTCGAACGGGCGTGGTGCCCGAACTCTACGGGGCACCCGACCGAGCGCATCGTGCCGGGTGGGCCGGGCGCCCCTGCGCCGGGTCAGCCCGGCCGGTGGCCCGATGTCCCGTCGTCCGGGTCGACCCCCGTGAACGCCGAGTCGTCCTTCGTGCCGGTGGGGCGGCCGGAGCGGCCGCGTCCGCCCTTGCCGTGCATGCCGTTGTCGCCCTTGCGGGCGTGCTCCTCGCCACCGCGGTGGTCGCTCTCCACCGTGTCGCCCGGGACCTGGCCCCGCTCGGCGTCGGAGGGCCTGCGGCCGCGGCCCTTGTCCGGCGCGTGCTCCTCGGCGTGGAAGGACCGGTGGGCGCTGGGGTTGTCCTCGGTGTGCTGCGCGTCGACGTCCGGCGACCAGCCGTGGTGCGCGTCGCCCTGCTTGTGCTGCTCGGCCATGATCCGATCCGTCCCCATCCGTGCGGTTCCCCGGGTCCTGGTACCGAGTCTCGCACCGGGGACGTACCCGGGCATTTCGGCATCCGGCGCGGCGTGCGCGGGCCATGTGGCCGGAATCGTCATCCCTGCGGGTGAGCGCGCGGGATCGGCGCCCCGGGCGGCGCGGCCGGATGCCCGACCATCACACGTGGCCGCCGGGACACCGCCACCGCGGGCGTCACCCGTCCAGCCGTACGACGGACCCGCTCGGGTGCGGCACTCCTCCGGGAGCCCGACCCTGGGCAGGGAACCAGGCCGAACCACCGGCTCTGCCGCAACCCTCCCCAGGAGGCGTCGATGAGCGCAGCACCCCCGGACACCGGCACCGAGGCCGAGGCGTCCGCCGAGATCGGCTCGGCCGAGAAGCCGATCCACATCCTCTGGATCAACGCCGGGCTCAGCTGCGACGGTGACTCCGTCGCCCTGACGGCCGCCATGCAGCCCAGCATCGAGGAGATCGCCCTGGGCGGTCTGCCCGGGCTGCCGAAGATCGCCGTGCACTGGCCGCTGATCGACTTCGAGTCGGGCCCGGTCGGCGGCGCCGACACCTTCATCGAGTGGTTCTTCAAGGGCGAGCGCGGCGAGATCGACCCGTTCGTGCTGGTCGTCGAGGGGTCCATCCCGAACGAGTCGATCAAGCAGGAGGGTTACTGGTCCGGGTTCGGCGACAACCCGGAGACCGGTCAGCCCATCACCACCAGCGAGTGGATCGACCGCCTCGCGCCCAAGGCGCTGGCCGTGGTCGCGATCGGCACCTGCGCCACGTACGGCGGCATCCACGCGATGGCCGGCAACCCGACCGGCGCGATGGGCGTCCCGGACTACCTGGGCTGGGAGTGGAAGTCGGGGGCCGGCATCCCGATCGTCTGCGTGCCGGGCTGCCCGATCCAGCCGGACAACTTCGCCGAGACCCTCACCTACCTGCTCTACCAGGCCGTCGGCTCGGCGCCGATGATCCCGCTGGACGACAAGCTCCGCCCCAACTGGCTGTTCGGCGCCACCGTGCACGAGGGCTGCGACCGCGCCGGCTACTACGAGCAGGGCCAGTTCGCGCAGGAGTACGACTCCCCGCAGTGCCTGGTGAAGCTGGGCTGCTGGGGTCCGGTCGTGAAGTGCAACGTGCCCAAGCGGGGCTGGATGAACGGCATCGGCGGCTGTCCGAACGTGGGCGGCATCTGCATCGCCTGCACGATGCCCGGCTTCCCCGACAAGTTCATGCCGTTCATGGACGAGCCGCCCGGCGGCAAGTTCTCCAGCACGGCCAGCGGCGCCTACGGCGCGGTGATCCGCCGGCTCCGCACGCTCACCGCCAAGACGGTGGACAAGGAGCCGAAGTGGCGGCACACCGGCCGCGAGATCACCACCGGCTACCGCCCGCCGTGGTGACCGCGAGCGCCGCGCCCGGACCGCACCGCACCTGATTCCCGCCGACAGACCGACGAAGGGCAGCACCGACACAATGGCGACCTCGACGAAGTCCGGTGACGGCACCGGCCTGGTGGAGATGGCGTGGGACCCGATCACCCGGATCGTGGGCAGCCTCGGCATCCACACGAAGATCGACTTCAAGCAGAAGCGGGTCGCCGAGTGCTACAGCACCTCGTCGGTCTTCCGCGGCTACAGCGTCTTCATGCGCGGCAAGGACCCGCGGGACTCGCACTTCATCACCAGCCGCATCTGCGGCATCTGCGGCGACAACCACGCCACCTGCTCGGTGTACGCGCAGAACATGGCGTACGGGGTGAAGCCGCCGCACCTCGGTGAGTGGATCATCAACCTCGGCGAGTCCGCGGAGTACATGTTCGACCACAACATCTACCAGGAGAACCTGGTGGGGGTGGACTACTGCGAGAAGATGGTCCGCGAGACCAACCCGGGCGTCCTTGAGCTGGCCGAGCGCACCGAGGCGCCGCACGCCGGCGAGCACGGCTACCGCACCATCGCCGACATCATGCGCTCGCTCAACCCCCTCGAGGGCGAGTTCTACCGCGAGGCGCTCCAGGTCAGCCGGTACACGCGGGAGATGTTCTGCCTGATGGAGGGCCGCCACGTGCACCCCTCCACGCTGTACCCGGGCGGCGTCGGCACCATCGGCTCGGTCCAGCTCTTCACGGACTACATGAGCCGCCTGATGCGCTACGTGGAGTTCATGAAGCGCGTCGTGCCGCTCCACGACGACCTGTTCGACTTCTTCTACGAGGCGCTGCCCGGCTACGAGGAGGTCGGCCGCCGCCGCGTGCTGCTCGGCTGCTGGGGCGCCCTGAACGACCCGGAGTACTGCGACTTCACCTACGCCAACATGAGCGACTGGGGCCGGCGGATGTTCGTCACCCCGGGCGTGGTCGTGGACGGCAAGCTGGTCACCAACGACCTCACCGAGATCAACCTCGGCATCCGCATCCTGCTCGGCAGCTCGTACTACGAGGACTGGGCGGGCCAGGAGCAGTTCGTCACCCACGACCCGCTGGGCAACCCGGTCGACCCGCGCCACCCGTGGAACCAGCACACCATCCCGGCGCCGCAGAAGCGGAACTTCGACGACAAGTACAGCTGGGTGATGTCGCCGCGCTGGTTCGACGGCAAGGACCACCTGCCGCTGGACACCGGCGGCGGCCCCATCGCGCGGCTGTGGTCCACCGCGCTGTCGGGCCTGGTGGACATCGGCTACGTCAAGGCGACCGGGCACAGCGTGGTCATCAACCTGCCCAAGACGCTGACCAAGCCGGAGACCACCTTCGAGTGGAAGATCCCGAAGTGGAGCAACGCCCTGGAGCGCAACCGGGCGCGCACCTACTTCCAGGCGTACGCCGCCGCGGTGGCGCTGCACTGCGCGGAGCAGGGCCTGGCCGAGGTGCGGGCCGGGCGCACCCAGACCTGGGAGAAGTTCGAGGTGCCGGACGAGTCGATCGGTTGCGGCTTCACCGAGGCGGTGCGCGGGGTGCTCTCCCACCACATGGTGATCCGGGACGGCAAGATCGCCAACTACCACCCGTACCCGCCGACCCCGTGGAACGCCTCCACCCGCGACACCTACGGCACCCCGGGCCCGTACGAGGACGCGGTGCAGAACACGCCGATCTTCGAGGAGAACACCCCGGAGAACTTCAAGGGCATCGACATCATGCGGGCGGTGCGCAGCTTCGACCCGTGTCTGCCGTGCGGCGTGCACATGTACGTCGGTGACGGCCGGACGGTGAAAACCATGCACATGCCGACCGGCCTGAGCGGGCTGGGCGGATGAGCGGCGCGGTGACGCCGGCGGCGGGCCGGGTGGACGCGGCGACGGCCGGGCGGCGGGTCGAGGAGGTCCTGGACCGGCTCGCCGCCTCCGGCGACCGCGAGGTGTGCGAGTCGGCCGAGGAACTGGTGCGCGTGCTCATGGAGTTCTACGGCGCCGGGTTCGCCCGCGTCATGGAGCTGCTGGGCCGCCATCCGGGCGCCCCGGCCGCGGAGGCCCTGGACCAGCTGGCCGGCGACGGCCTGGTGGCGAGCCTGCTGGTGCTGCACGGGCTGCACCCGGAGGACGTGGCCGTGCGGATCGCCCGGGCCCTGGACGACCTGCCGAGCCCGGTGGAGAACGCCGGCTTCGACGCGGCCACGGGCACACTGCGGCTGCGCTCCACCGGGTCCGGCGGCTGCGGCTGCGGCGGCTCCGCCGACTCGGTCGAGGAGGCGGCCCGCGCGTCGCTGGCGTGCTTCGCCCCCGAGGTGACGACGGTGACGGTCGAGGAGGCGCCGAAGGAACCGGTGCTGCTCCAGATCGGCACCGCCCCGCCCGCCGCGGCGGCCCCGGCGGGCGCCTCGCACCCCGTGACGCCCCGGTGAGCGTCCACCCGGCCGTGCCGGGCACGGCCGCCGCGCCTCGGGGGCTCGCCCGGTTCGCCGCGCCCCGGGGGCCGCGTGAGGAGCGGTGCGAGTTGTGCGCGGCGGTGGTGGGCGAGGGGCACCGGCATCTGGTGGACGTGGAGCGGCGGGCGCTGGCCTGCGCGTGCGGGCCGTGCGCCACGCTGCTCGACCGGTCCAGTGAGGCCGGGTCAGGCGAGGCCGGGTCCGGCGTGGCCGGGTCCGGCGTGGCGGGCGGCGGTCGGTTCCGCGCCGTACCCGACCGGTACCTGGCCGATCCCGCGCACCGCGTCGACGAGCAGGCGTGGGAGCGGCTGCGGATCCCCGTCGGCGTCGCCTTCTTCTTCCGCAACTCCGCCCTCGACAAGCTGGTCGCGCTCTACCCGAGCCCGGCGGGCGCCACCGAGAGCGAGCTGGAGGAGGAGAGCTGGGCGTCCGTCCTGGACGGCACCGCGCTGGCCGGGCAGCTCCGCCCCGACGTCGAGGCGCTGCTGCTGCGCCGGCACGAGGGCCGGGTGGAGTGCTTCCTGGTGCCGATCGACATCTGCTACGAGCTGGTCGGCCGGATGCGGCTGACCTGGCAGGGCTTCGACGGCGGCGCCGAGGCCCGCGCCGACCTGGCGGCCTTCTTCGCGCACGTGCGCGAGCGGGCCCGCGACCTCCCACGCGACCTCCGAGGGGACGGCGAGTGACCCGGTTCGACTTCACCTGCACCGGCGTGCGCGCCGACGCGTACGCGGCGGGGCCGACGCTGGTGTTCCGGCTGCGGATCACCGCGAGCCCGGACACCCGGGTGCACGCCCTCGCGCTGCGCACCCAGATCCGCATCGAGCCCGCGCGGCGCGGCTACTCGGGCGACGAGGGCGAGGCGCTGGGCGACCTGTTCGGGGAGCGCTCGCGCTGGGGCGGCAGCCTCAACCCCGTGCAGTTCGCCCAGGTCTCGTCCATGGTGCAGGGCTTCACCGGCGAGACCGAGACCGATCTCGTCGTGCCCTGCACCTACGACATGGACATCGCCTCCACGCGCTACTTCAACGCGCTCCAGGAGGGCGAGGTGCCGCTGCTGATGCTGTTCTCCGGCACGGCCTTCACCGGGGCCGGCGGCTTCCACGTGGAGCCGGTGCCGTGGGACCGGGAGGCGTCGTTCCGGATGCCGGTGGCGACCTGGCGGGAGATGGTCGAGCAGCACTTCCCGGGGTCCGGGTGGCTGCGGCTGCCCCGGGACGCGATGGACGCGCTGCTCGCCCACCGCTCGCGGCACGCGCTGCCGTCCTGGGAGGCGACGGTGGAGCACCTGCTGGCGGCCACCCCCGCACCGGTTTCTGGGAGGACCCCATGACCGTGACCACCCCGGCCACGTTCGCCGCCGCGACCGAGGCCCGTCTCGCGGCGGGCCGGCACGTCGCGGACGCCGTGCTGTTCGAGGGGTACGTGCTGTACCCGTACCGGGCCTCGGCCGCGAAGAACCGGCTGCGCTGGCAGTTCGGCGTGCTGGTGCCGCCGGCCTGGACGGCGACCGCGGCCGAGCACGACCACCAGCACACCGAGGTGCTGATGGAGCCCCGCCGGGGCGCCGTCCTCGCCGTCGAGGTGCGCTTCCTGCACGCCCAGCGCCGCACGGTGCAACGGGCGCTGCCGGGCGGGGAGTTCGAGACGGTGGCCGAGCTGCACCTGACCGATCGGGTCCTGGTGCCCTGGGACGAGGGCCGCGAGGAGTGCGTCCGGCTGGCCGTGCCGGTGGCGGAGCTGGCCGGCGAGGGCGTCGTCCACCCCTTCACGCGGCCGGCGGCCGAGGAGACCGAGCCGGTCACGGACGGGTCCGGGGAGATCGTGGGCCGGCTGGTGCGGCGCCGCGAGGAGATCGGCGGCGTACTGCGCCTGGCGGCGCTGCCGCTGGAGGGCCCGTACAGCACGCAGCGCCTTTCGGTGACCGTGGAGAACACCGGCGACTGGACCCCCGAGGCGGGCGCGGGCCGCGACGCGGCGCTGTCCCGCTCGCTGGTGGCCGCCCACACCCTGCTGCACCTGGACGCGGGCGGCTTCCTGTCGCTGACCGACCCCCCGGAGTGGGCCAAGGGCGCGGTCGGGGCCTGCCGCAACCTGCACACCTGGCCGGTGCTCGCGGGCGAGGGCGGCTCGCGCGACCTGGTGCTGTCCTCCCCGATCATCCTGGAGGACCACCCGGCCATCGCCCCCGAGAGCCCCGGCGCCCTCTACGACGCCACGGAGATCGACGAGATCCTCGCCCTGCGCACCGCCACCCTCACCGACGAGGAGAAACGCGAGGCCCGCGGCACGGACGACCGGGCGGCCGCGGTGATCGACCTGACGGACTCGATGCCGGCGGAGATGCTGGAGCGGCTGCACGGGGCGGTGCGGGGGCTGCGCGAGGTCACGGACGGCACCGCGGGGGCGGGCGGACCGGCCTCGGCGGCGGGCGGTGCCACGCGGCCGGCCCCCGGCACAACGGCGGACGCCCGACCCGCGCCGAGCAGCGGCACGGCACACGCCGGCACCGCCGGCCACGGGCCGGGCGGCGGCCACGGGCTGGACGGCGGCCACGGGCCGGGCAAGGGCTCTGCGCCAGGTGAAGGCGCCGGCTACGAGCCGGGCCTCGGCCATGGTCCGGGCCTCGGCTCGGGACCAGGCGCGGGGTCCGCACCAGGCGACGGCCTCGGCTCGGCCGGAGGCATCGCCCTCGGGCCGGGCGCCGGGGCCGGTGGGGGCGCCGGGGCCGGTGGGGTGCCGCGCCCCGACGTCCCCTGGTGGGACCCCGCCGCCGACGCCTCCGTGGATCCGGGCCGGGACTCCGTGCTGGTCGACGGGCGGCCGGTCCGTGCCGGGAGTCGCGTCGTGCTGCGGCCCCGGCTGCGGCACAGCGACGCGCAGGACCTGTTCCTCGACGGGCGCACCGCGCTGGTGGAGGCCGTGGTGCACGACGTCGACGGCGGGACGCACATCGCGGTCACCGTCGAGGACGACCCGGGCGCCGACATCCGGCGCGAGCAGGGCCGGTTCCTGTACTTCCAGCCCGACGAGGTCGCCGTGGCAGAGGACATCGCGGAGGATGTCGAGGAGGCGGCACCGTGACCGCACCCGCCCGCATCCTGGTCGCCGGGGTCGGCAACATCTTCCTCGGCGACGACGGCTTCGGCGTCGAGGCGGCCCGCTGCCTGGGCCGACGGGAGCTGCCGGCCGGCGTGGAGGTGGCCGACATCGGCATCCGGGGTGTCCACCTCGCCTACCAGCTGCTCGACAGCTACGACACCCTCGTCATCCTCGACGCCACCGCGCGGGGCGGCGAGCCGGGCACCCTCTACGTCATCGACGCCGCCGAGCAGGACGTCGCCCCGGCCGCGCCGGGCACCCTGCCCCTGGACGGCCACCGGATGTCCCCGGACGCGGTGCTGGCGCTGCTCGACACCCTGTGCGCCGGCACGGGCGCGGCGCCTCCGCGGCGGACCCTGGTCGTCGGCTGCGAACCCGCGACCGTCGAGGAGGGCATCGGCCTGAGCCCCCCGGTGACCGCCGCCGTCCCCGAGGCCGTCGACGTGGTCCTGGACCTCGTCGGTGACGAAGCCGTCGTGTGACCAGCAGGAACCCTCACCTCCCACCGAACCCGGAGCGTGCACCATGAACAAGCGCCTCATCAGCGAGACCGCGGCCGGTGTCGCCGCCGCCACCGCGCTGGCGGTGGCCTTCGTCAACTTCTGGCCGGACGTGCGGCGTTACCTGCGCATCCGCCGCATGTGACACCGAGCCCGGCGGCGTCCGAACGGGCCACGTGGCCGCGCCGCACCGGCGTGCCGCCCGGCCCGGCCGTCCCGTCACCCCTCTAATGACCACGACCCGGAGCCGGCCGCAGGACGGAGCAGACGATGCACGAGATGTCCGTCGCCCTGTCGGTCGTGGACCAGGTCGAGCGGGCCGCCCGGGAGCGCGGCGCCCACGGCGTGGAGCAGGTGCGCGTCGAGGTGGGCGAGCTGGCCGGGGTGGTCTCCGACGCCCTGGACTTCTGCTTCGACCTGGCCTGCGCCGGGACGGTCCTGGAGGGCGCCAGGCTGCTGACCGAGGCGGTCCCGGGCCGGGCCCACTGCGGGCCGTGCGCGCGGACCTGGGCCACCGGCATGCCGCCGGACCTGGTCTGCCCCGGCTGCCGCTCGGCCGCCACGGAGCTGGTGGCCGGCCGCGAACTCACCATCACCGAGGTCCGCTGGTCCGCCGACGACGCCGGGGACCGTACGACGGCCTCCACCTCACCCTCCCCCTCCCCCGCGAAGGAGAACTGACGATGTGCCGGACGGTCGACCTCCGGCAGGCGGTGCTCGCCAGGAACACCATGGCGGCAGGCGTCCTGCGCACCGAACTCAACGACCGCGGCACGACGGTCGTCAACCTGCTCTCCAGCCCCGGCAGCGGCAAGACCGCGCTCCTCGAGCGCGAGCTGCGGCTCACCCGGGAGCGCGGGGTCACCGCCGCCGCCCTCACCGCGGACCTCGCCACCGAGAACGACGCCACCCGCCTGGCCCGTTCCGGCGTGCCGGTCAAGCAGGTCCTCACGGACGGGCTGTGCCACCTGGAGGCGGACATGCTCGCCGGGCACCTGCACGACTGGCTGCCCGAGGACACCCGCCTGCTCTTCGTGGAGAACGTCGGCAACCTGGTCTGCCCGGCCTCCTACGACCTCGGCGAGTCGCTGCGGGTCGTGCTCGCCTCCGTCACCGAGGGCGAGGACAAGCCGCTGAAGTACCCGACCGCCTTCGGCCTGGCCCAGTTGGTGCTGGTCACCAAGTCCGACCTGGCCGGCCCGGCCGACTTCGACGAGGCCGCCTTCCGCGCCAACGTCCAGCAGGTCAACCCGGGCGTCGAGGTGGTCCTCACCTCGGTGCGCACCGGCGAGGGCGCCGGGGTGCTGGTCGACCGGGCCCTCGCGGCGGCCGGCGGCGACGCGGTCCACGCACCGGTGATGGCCCGGGCCGAGGCGTGAGCACGGAGGCCGACGCCACGGCGCCGCCCCCGCCCACCGCACCGGCGCGCCGCGTCCGGGTCGTGGTGCGCGGGGTGGTGCAGGGCGTCGGCTTCCGGCCCTTCGTGTACGCCCTCGCCGTGCGGGGCGGGCTCACCGGGCACGTCACCAACACCGGTGACGGCGTGGTGGCCGAGGTGGAGGGCCCGTCCGCCGCGGTGGACGGCTTCTGCGCGCGGCTGTCGGCCGAGGCGCCGCCGCTGGCGGTGGTGGAGTCGGTGGAGACGGCCGAGCTGCCCTGCGCGGCGGCGGACGGCGACCGCGGCTTCCGCATCGTGGCCTCGCGGTCCGGCGGCCCGGCGCGCACCCTCGTGGCACCGGACACCGCGACCTGCGCGGAGTGCCTCGCCGAGCTGGCCGACCCGGCGGACCGGCGCCACCGGCACCCGTTCATCGCCTGCACGCACTGCGGTCCGCGCTTCACCATCGTCACCGGGCTGCCGTACGACCGCGATCACACCACCATGGCCGGCTTCCCGCTGTGCGCGGACTGCGCCCGCGAGTACGAGGACCCCGCCGACCGCCGTTTCCACGCCCAGCCGGTCGCCTGCCCGGCCTGCGGCCCCCGGCTGCGGCTCGTCACGTCGGACGGCGAGGAGGCGGGCGACCCCGTCGCGGGGGCGCGGGCGGTGCTGGCCGCCGGGGGCGTCCTCGCCGTCAAGGGGCTCGGCGGCTACCACCTGGCCTGCGACGCCACCCGGGCCGACGCGGTCGCGGAGCTGCGCCGGCGCAAGGCCCGGGGCGACAAGCCGTTCGCGCTGATGGCGGCGCGGGTCGAGGACGTCGGGCACCTGGTGCGCGTCGACGACGTCGAGCGCGCGCTGCTCACCGGGCGTACCCGGCCCGTGGTCCTGCTGCGCCGCCGCGACGGCCTGCGGCACACGCCGGGGCTGCCGGTGCCCGCCGACGCCGTCGCCCCCGGCAGCCCCGACCTCGGCGTGCTGCTGCCGTACACCCCCGTGCACCATCTGCTGCTCGGCGGGCTCGGCGGTGCGGACGCGCCCCGGCTCCTGGTGATGACGAGCGGGAACCGCTCCGGGGAGCCCATCGTCACCGACGACGGCGAGGCCCTGGAGCGGCTGGCCGGTCTCGCGGACGCCTGGCTGACGCACGACCGGCCGGTCCACGTGCCCTGCGACGACTCCGTGGTCCGGGTCTGCGACGGCCGACCGCTGGTGCTGCGCCGCTCGCGCGGGTACGCCCCGCTGCCGGTCGCCCTGCCCTTCCCCGTCGGCCCGGCGCTCGCGGTCGGCGGCGACCTCAAGAACGTGTTCTGCCTCGGCGAGGGCGACAAGGCGTGGCTGTCGGCGCACGTCGGGGACATGGACGACCTCGCCACGCAGGAGGCGTTCGGCCGCGCGGAGCGGCAGCTGGAGTCCGTCACCGGGGTGCGGCCCGGCCTGCTGGCGGCCGACGCGCACCCGGCGTACCGGTCGGGGGCCTGGGCCCGGCGGCACGCGGCGGGGCGTCCGGTCGTCCGGGTCCAGCACCATCACGCGCATGTCGCGTCCCTGCTGGCCGAGCACCGCGTGCCGGACGGCGAGCAGGTGATCGGCGTCGCCTTCGACGGCACCGGGCACGGCGCGGACGGTGCGGTGTGGGGCGGTGAGGTGCTGGTCGCCGGCTACGCGGGGTTCCGGCGCTTCGCGCATCTGGCGTACGTGCCGCTGCCGGGCGGCGACACGGCGGTGCGGCGGCCGTACCGGATGGCGCTGGCCCATCTGCACGCGGCGGACCTGCCGGCCGACCCGGATCTGCCCTGCGCGCTGGCCTGTCCGGCGGGGGAAATCAACGTGCTGAGAAGGCAGTTGGAGACCGGTCTCGCCTGTGTGCCGACCTCCAGCATGGGGCGGCTCTTCGACGCCGTCGCCTCCCTAGCGGGGGTGTGCCACCGCGCCGGGTACGAGGCGCAGGCCGCCGTCGAGCTGGAGGGGGCCGCGGTGGGCGCCGGGGAGGTGGCCGAGGACCCGCGCTACGCCTTCCGGCTCGCCCAGGCGGAAGGGCCGCTCACGGCGTCGCCGGGTCCGCTCCTTGCCGCGGTCGTCGAGGACGTACGCGCCGGGGTGCCCGCCGGCGTGATCGCCGCCCGCTTCCACCTCGCCGTCGCCCGGCTGGTGCGGTCCGTCGCCGCCGCTGCGCGCGAGGCGACCGGGCTCGCGACCGTGGGGCTGACCGGCGGCGTCTTCGCCAACACGCTGCTGTCCTCGGCCTGCGCGCGCGGCCTGACGGCGGACGGCTTCCGGGTGCTGCGACACGGGGAGGTCCCGCCGGGCGACGGCGGCCTCGCCCTGGGGCAGCTGGTCGTGGCGGCCCGCGCCGGAGCCCCGTACGACCCCCATCACGGTCACGACTGAGGCTGAGGAGAACGCGGATGTGCTTGGCGGTACCCGGCAAGGTACTGACGGTCGAGGAACGGGACGGCACCCGGATGGCCACCGTCGACTTCGGCGGCGTGGTCAAGGAGGTGTGCCTGGAGTACCTGCCCGACCTGGAGGTCGGCGAGTACGCCATCGTCCACGTCGGCTTCGCGCTGCAGCGGCTGGACGAGGAGTCGGCCCGGCAGACCCTGGAGCTGTTCGAGCAACTCGGCATGCTCCAGGAGGAGTTCGGCGACCCGTGGGAGCAGGCGGCGCTGATGGACGGCGGGCCCGAGCTCGCGGGAGAGGCGGAGCGGTGAAGTACATCGACGAGTTCCAGGACCCGGCGCTGGCCGCCCGGCTCCTGGACGACATCAGGGCGACCGTCACCCGGCCCTGGGCCCTGATGGAGGTGTGCGGCGGGCAGACGCACAGCATCATCCGGCACGGCCTGGACCAGCTGCTGCCCGAGGAGATCGAGCTGATCCACGGGCCCGGGTGCCCGGTGTGCGTGACACCCCTTGAGGTCATCGACAAGGCGCTGGAGATCGCCTCCCGGCCCGGGGTGATCTTCTGCTCCTTCGGCGACATGCTGCGGGTGCCGGGCACCGACCGGGACCTGTTCCAGGTGCGGAGCGAGGGCGGCGACGTGCGGGTCGTGTACTCGCCGCTGGACGCGCTGCGGATCGCGCGGGAGAACCCGGACCGCGAGGTGGTGTTCTTCGGCATCGGCTTCGAGACCACCGCGCCGCCGAACGCGATGACGGTCCACCAGGCCGCGAAGCACTCCATCCGCAACTTCAGCCTGCTCGTCTCGCACGTGCTGGTCCCGCCGGCCATCGAGGCGATCATGCAGTCGCCGCGCTGCCGGGTGCAGGGCTTCCTGGCCGCCGGGCACGTGTGCAGCGTCATGGGCACCGGGCAGTACCCGGAACTGGCCGAGCGGTTCGGGGTGCCGATCGTGGTGACCGGGTTCGAGCCGCTGGACATCCTGGAGGGCGTGCGGCGGACCGTGCGCCAGCTGGAGCGGGGCGAGCACCGGGTGGAGAACGCCTACCAGCGGGCGGTCGCCGCCGAGGGCAACCCGGCCGCCCGGCGGATGCTTCAGGACGTCTTCGAGGTGACCGACCGGGCCTGGCGCGGCATCGGGGTCATCCCGGGCAGCGGGTGGCGGCTGTCCGAGCGGTACCGGGAGTACGACGCCGAGCACCGCTTCCAGGTCGGCTCCATCGCCACCCGCGAGCCCGAGGCGTGCCGCAGCGGCGAGGTGCTCCAGGGGCTGCTGAAGCCGCACGAGTGCGAGGCCTTCGGGACGACCTGCACGCCGCGCTCCCCGCTGGGCGCGACGATGGTCTCCAGCGAGGGCGCGTGCGCGGCGTACTACCTCTACCGGCGCCTCGAGCTGCCGGCGCGCGAGAAGGAGACCTCCGTTGTCTGACGTGACCGAAGTCCCGTCGCCGTCCCCGGACATGCTGTCCTGGACGTGTCCCGCGCCGCTGCGGGACCGGCCCCGGGTGGTCATGGGGCACGGGGGCGGCGGGGTGATGTCCGCCGAGCTGGTCGAGCAGGTGGTGCTGCCCGCGCTGGGCGGCGCGGCAGGCGAGCCGCTGACCGACTCCGCGGTCTTCGAGCTGGGCGGGGCGCGGCTGGCCTTCTCCACCGACTCCTTCGTGGTGCGCCCGCTGTTCTTCCCCGGCGGCTCCATCGGCGACCTCGCGGTCAACGGCACGGTCAACGACCTCGCCATGAGCGGGGCCCGCCCGGCCTACCTCTCCTGCGGGCTGATCCTGGAGGAGGGCGTCGAGATCGACACGGTGGCGCGGGTCGCCGACGCGCTCGGCGCCGCCGCGCATGCCGCCGGGGTGCGGGTGGTCACCGGGGACACGAAGGTGGTGGAGGCCGGGAGCGGGGACGGGCTGTACATCAACACCGCGGGGGTGGGCCTGGTGCCCGACGGCGTCGACCTGCGCCCCCAGCGCGTGGTCCCCGGGGACGTGGTGCTGGTCAGCGGGCCGGTCGGGCTGCACGGCGTGGCCGTCATGAGCGAGCGCGAGAACCTGCGCTTCGAGGCCGACGTGCGCAGCGACTGCGCTCCGCTGGCCGGCCTGGTGGAGGCGATGCTGGGCGTCACCCGGGACCTGCACGTGCTGCGCGACCCCACCAGGGGCGGCTTGGCGGCCTCGCTCAACGAGATCGCGCAGGGCTCCGGGTGCGGGGTGCGGATCACCGAGCGGTCGGTGCCGGTGCCGGAGGCGGTGGCCGGGGCGTGCGCCATGCTGGGCCTGGACCCGATGTACGTGGCGAACGAGGGCAAGCTCGTCGCCTTCGTGCCCCGGGAGCACGCCGAGGAGGTGCTGGCGGCGATGCGGGCGCATCCGCTGGGCGCCGGGGCGGCGGTCATCGGGGAGACGGTGCCGGAGCACCCCGGCATGGTGGTCGCCCGCACCGGCCTCGGCGGTACGCGGGTGGTGGACATGCCGCTCGGCGAGCAGCTCCCGCGGATCTGCTAGGGAGTCATCCGGCGCGGGTGTCCAGGGTCCAGGTGTGGGTGCAGCCGGGACACTGGAGGTGGACGCGGGGGCCCTCGTTGGCGATCAGGTAGCGCCAGTGGCGGGGGCAGTTGCGCCGGTCGGCACAGGTGCCGCAGTCGCGGGCGTCGTCGCAGCCGGGGCAGGAGACCCAGGCCCGGCGGGCCCGGTCGGCCTGCGGGTCAATGGGAAGCCGCATCGCCCTTGTCCTGCTCCCGCCCGGGCAGTACTCCGGCCTCGACGAGCATGGCGTAGGTCCGCTCCTGCTCGGCGTCGAGGCCGGAGTAGAGCAGCGCGTGAGCGGCCTCCTCCTGCTCGAGCACCGCCACGGGGTCCCAGTCGTCCCCCATCGCCGCCACCACTTCGGCCCGCCGCCGGGCCTCCTCGCGGGTGAGGTCTAGGTCGAAGGCGTGGAGCCGGGGGCGGGCACTCGGGCCGGGGTGCATGACGGGACTTTCGACGCGGAACGTACGGACCCTGCCATCTGTAGCAGAGCGTGATGCTCTGCGGGAAGCGGGTGTGAGGGACGCCATGCGCTGCCGCGGGCGGTGCGGCGAGGTGACGCCGCCCAAGGAGGCGGCGGACCGTCCTCGAGCCCGCGCCGCACCCGGGGGGGGCGCACAAATCCCGGTGCGCGCCGACGGCGGAGCGGTCAGACTCGCGGCATGACGACGAAGATCAGCCGTATCAACCCCGATCAGTTGCACGAGACGCCGGGCTACCACCACATCACCGTGGTGGAGACCGGCCGCACGGCCTATCTGGCGGGGCAGTGCCCCCTCGACCAGGCCGGCTCCCTCGTCGGAGCCGACTCCCTCGACGCCCAGGTCGATCAGGTCGTCGTGAACGCACTCGCCGCCCTCGCGGCGGTGGACGCCCGGCCGCCGCACGTGGTGCGTTCGGTGATCTACGTGCGCAGCGACGACCGGGCGGATCTGAGCCTCGTGTGGCAGCGGCTCACCACCTCCGCCCTCGGACCGGCGTTCACCTCCGCCAGCACGCTCCTGGGCGTCGCCCAGCTGGGCTTCACCGGGCAACTGGTCGAGGTGGACCTGACCGTCGCGCTGCCCGCCTGAGCGGTCCGCAGGCGGTCCGCACGCCTCGGCCGGAGCCGAGGGGATGTCCGAAAACACCGCAGCCGGTTACCGGTACAACCGTCGGGAATCGGCGCATGGCCGCCGACGCCCTCCCGCCATCCCGGTCGCCGCGGCAGCCGGAGCCCCCATCGACCACACCGGCGCCGACTGGTTCGGCTTCAACGCCACCGAGCGGGTCTTCCACGGCCTGTGGCCGGGCAACATCAGGACGAGGGGCACGTCCAGGGCGGTGAGCCGGCGGCCCTGGTGCGGGGTGAGTGCGGCGACCACCAGGATGGCGCCGCTGCTGCGGCGGGCGGCGAGCCCGTCCAGCCACTGGCGGGTGTCGGCGTCCCGGCCGTGCACGGCGGACAGCACGAGGGTGGCGCCCGCCGCGCGCAGGGTCTCCTCGACGCCCTGGATGATCTCGACCGACCAGAGGCTGTCGATCTCGTTCAGCACCAGCTCGACGGCGGTGCCGGCGCGGCGAGCGGGGCGGCGCCGGTAGCCGAGGGAGTCCATGACCGCGGCGACGCGCTCCTTGGTCTCGGCGGAGACGTCCACGCGGCCGTTGAGCACCTTGGAGACGGTGGAGGCGGACACCCCGGCCTCGGCGGCGACCATGTGCAGGGTCACCTTGCCGGACCCGCCGGCCGGCAGGGCGGGGCGGGGATGCCTGCGGGACATGGCGGTCCTCCGGGCGGCAAGGGCGGCGGGGAGCGGCATCACGGTCCGGCAGACCCGCCGGGGGTGTCAACGGTCGCGAACGGGTTTCGCGGCCGTGCGTGGTACCGCTCCCACGTGACGCCGCGAGGCGGGTGCCCACACCCCCGTGTCGGGCACCCGCCTCCGGCGGGCATGGTCAGGGCTGTCGCGGCGCCAGCTCCCACAGTCGGTGGTCCCAGCCGATGTCGCGGCACGCGCGCACCGTCAGGCCGGCGTCGGCCGCGAGGGCCTCGACGCCGGCGGCGGTGCGCAGGCCGGAGCCGAACGCCGCCGTCAGGCGCAGGTGGTGCAGCGCGGCCTCCGGGTCGCCGGTGAGGCCGTCCGGGCCCTCGACCTGCTCGACCAGGAGCAGGGTGCCGCCCTCGGCGAGCGCGGCGGCGTTCTCGCGCAGGAC
Source organism: Streptomyces sp. NPDC048182 (assembly GCF_043202555.1). NCBI lineage: Bacteria > Bacillati > Actinomycetota > Actinomycetes > Kitasatosporales > Streptomycetaceae > Streptomyces > Streptomyces sp. NPDC048182. Next base: position 49,414 of record NZ_JBIDAQ010000018.1, read on the forward strand.
GAGTACCGCGTCCTCGTCGGGCAGGACGTCCAGGGCCTTGCAGAGCAGCACGGTGGTGGTGCCGGGCGGGACCGGGCCGGTGCGGGCGACCAGGTCGACGCGGGCGCGCGCCGGGGGGTCCAGGACCACGTCGGCGACCGTGCGCAGCACCGACGGCGGCGCGCAGACCCGTAGCCGCAGGTCGGGGAAGGCGGTGGCGAGGGTGTTGGCGACGGCCCCCGCGCCGCTGCCGGCCAGTGTCACCGCGCCTGCGGACGCCCAGTCGTGGGCGGCGCGGACGCCGGGCGCGATCCACACGGCCTCCTCCTCGACGGCGGCGCGGGCCGTGCCGCCGAGGTGCTCGTCGGCGGCGAGGGCGTCGGCCAGGGTGGCGCCGGTGGCGGTGCGGTGGCCCGGACGGCCGGTGCGCAGGGCCTCCGGCAGGCCGGCCAGGGACAGGTCGAAGGCGGCCTGGGCGCCGGTGAGGTCGTACTCCGCCAGGGAGTGGTCGTCCTCGACCAGCTCCTCGCCGACCGGGGTCAGGCGGTGGCCGTCCGCGTCGACGGCGAGGACCTCCAGGTCGGTCAGGTAGGCGAGCAGCGCGGACAGGGCCCGCTCGTCGGTGCCGGTGGCGGCGGCCAGCGCTGGCAGGGTGCGCACGCCCCGGTAGACGTGGTCGACCAGGCCGATGGTCACCGCCGTGCGGATCGCCAGGCCCGGGGCCAGGTCGGTGAGTTCGTGCAGCCGCTCGTGCGGGTCGGGCTGCTCCTCGTCGGCCGCCGTCGCCGCGGGCACGGCATCGGGCCGGGCGGTGTCGGGCCGGGCGGTGCGGCGCCAGTAGCCGGTGATGTCGGTGCGCTCGCGCGGCACGCCCCGTTCGGCGTGCAGGAGGCGGCGGATGCCCTTGAGGGTGACGGCCTCGCCGGCGGCCCAGGCGAACACCTCGCCGGGCGGCCACTCCATGGCGCGGACGGCGTCCTCCAGGAGCGTGGTGGTCCCGGCGGGCGCCCCGTCGCGCACCAGCCAGGTGACCTCCGCGTCCGCCTCGGTGGGCAGCTCCTGGCGGTGGCTGTCGTCGCCGACCTCGACGAAGACCCGGGCCCGGGTGCCGGCCGGCATCTCGGCCAGCCAGCGCGCGATGGCCGGCAGCGCGGTCTCGTCGCCGACGACCAGCAGCCAGTCGGCGCCCTCGGGGTGGCCGTGGGACATCTTCGGGCCGGCGATCCAGGTGACGTCCCCGGGCCGGGCGGACTCGGCCCACCCGGAGGCGACGCCGCCGGCGTGCCGCACGAAGTCGAAGTCGATCTCGCCGCGCTCGGGGTCGTAGCGGACCGGCGTGTAGTCCTTGGTCAGCGGGCGGGCGTCGGCCGGCCAGTCCAGGCTGGCGGTGTTCTGCCCGGGCAGGACCGGGGCGCCGGCGCCGGGCTCGGCGAAGAAGAACTTCACGTGGTCGTCGAAGCCCTCGGTGCTGAGGGCCGGCAGGTCGAGGCCCGCCTTGCGGAACGCTCCCAGCTGCGGCCCGCCGAGGGTCACCCGGCGCATGCCCGGCGTGACGTCCCGGACGCCGAGCACGGTCAGTTCCCTGAGCACGATGGGGAACGTGACGACCGGGCGGGGGTTGCGGGTGCTCATGCGGAGGGCTCCTAGAGGTGCGGACGGGCCCGCTCAGGTTAGGCGGCGCGGGGCGGGGCGCATCCAACCAGCCGTCCGCCTTCCTGCCACTGCGCGGGCGCCGGCGCCCAGGGGGCCTGCGAAAGGCCGCCCGCTTCGATGGGCCGGCCCGGCGGCTTCGACCGGGCGGGCCGCGGCGGTCCTACGGTGCTGCGGTGCCGCTTCCTCTCCTTACCTCCCCCGCTCGCGCCCGGCCGTCCCGCGCGGCGGGCGCGGTGCTGCTGCGGCGGTGCCTGCGCCGGGCCCGTCCGCAGCTGGTGCGTTCGGTCGCCTGGGCCGTGCTGCGCCAGTGCGCCTTCGTCGCCCTGCCCTGGGTGCTCGGCCTCGCCGTCGACTCCGCGATCCGCCGGGCCGACCCGGCGCGGGCCGCCGGCTTCGCGGGCGCGCTGCTCGCCGTCGCCTGCGCCGAGTACGCGGGGATGCGGGGCTGGCAGCTGTGGAGCAACCTCGCCGAAGCGGAGGCCGGGGCGTGGCTGCGGACGCGGCTGCTGCGGGCGGTGCTCGAGGACGTCTCCCGGCCGGTGGACGGCCCCGGCGAGCCGGACACCGACGCCGGGGACCTGACCACGCGGGCCGGGCGGGACGTGGAGAGCGTCGTGTACTGGGTGCACGGGCTGACCACCTGGGTGGTCATCGGCACGACGGTGCTGCTCCTCGGACCGGCGCTCGCGGGGCTCGACCCGGTGCTGCTGCTGGTCGCCGCGCTCACCGTGCCGGTGCTGCTGGTGAACCGGGTCTTCCCGCCGCTCTACGGGGCCCGCTCGGCCGCGCTCGCCGAGGCGCACGCCCGGCGGTCCGGGACGGTCGGCGAACTGCTGTCGGCCATGGTGTCGTTGCGCGGGGTGGGCGCGGACCGGGTGATGGTCGCCCGGCACCGGCGGGACAGCGCGGAGGTCACCCGGCAGACCCTGCGCCTGGGCGGCGTCTCCGCGCTGTGGGAGGCGACGGCCTTCGCGGTGCCGCGGCTCGCCGTCGTCGTGGGCCTGCTGGCCGGCGGCGGCGCCGTCCTCGACGGACGGATCAGCGTCGGCCAACTGACCGCCTTCGTGCTGTGGATGGGCACGGTCGCCGTCGCCGTCGGGGCCGCGGTGGCCCGCCTCGGCGACCGCGCGGACGCGGTGGTCGCGGCGGAGCGGATCGCCGTGGTCCTCTCCGAGGGCGCGACCGGGGGTGACTCGGCGCCGGACGCCGACGGGGCCCCCGGCGGCGCCACGGCACACGGACCCGGTTCGGCCTTCGCCGCCGCGGCACCGGGGCCGGCCCCGGACACCTGCGCGGCATCGACCCCCGGCACGGCACGGGGCATCGGCGTGGTCTCGGGCGCCGGCGCGGCTCCGGGTCCCGGGTCGGCGCCGGGTGGTGTGCCTCGTCCGCGGGGGCCGGTGGCGGAGGGTGTGCTGGAGGTCGCCGGGCTGACGGTGTGCCGGGCCGGGCGGGACGCGTTGGGGCCCTTCGCGCTCAGCGCGCGGGCCGGGGAGTGGGTCGCGGTGACCGGGCCGACCGGCAGCGGCAAGAGTTCGCTGCTGCGCGCGCTGGCCGGGCTGCTGCCCGCGTCGGGCACGGCCACGCTGGACGGCCGGCCGCTGCGCGGTGCGCCGCACCTCACGGTGGGCCTGGTGCCCGAGGCGCCGTTGCTGCTGACCGGCACGGTCACCGAGAACCTGCTGCTCACCGGCGACCACCCGCGCGACGCGCTGGACCGGGCCTGCCGCGCCGCGGGCCTCGACCTCGCCCTCGCCGGGCTGCCGGACGGCACCGGCACCGAGGTGGGGGTGCGCGGGCGCGCCCTGTCGGGCGGTCAGCGGCAACTGGTCGCCCTCGCCCGGGCGCTGCTGCACGACAGCCCCGTCCTGCTGTTCGACGACACGACCTCCGCGCTGGACGCCGCCACGGAGGCCGCGGTGCTCGCCCGGCTGCGGGCGGCGACCGCGGGGCGCGTGGTCGTCTTCGCCACGCACTCCCCGGCGGTCCGCGCCCTGGCCGACCACGAGGTCACCCTGCCCGCCCCGAGGACGGATCCCCGCCATGTCTGACGCGTCCGCATCGATGTCGCCACCCCCGGCGGGGTCCGCTCCGGTACGGGACACCGGTGAGGGCGGGTCGCCCGCGCCCGCGGCGGAGGTCGCACGGCGGGGCGTGTTCCGGCGGGCGCTGGCGCTGGTGCCGGGAGCGGTGCGGTGGGAGGTGGTCGGGACAGGGATGCTGAACCTCGGCGGGGCGGCGCTCGCGGTGGGGTCCACCGCCGTCACCGGGCTCGTCGTGGACGCCGCCGCGGACGGGGACCGGGCGGGGCTGCCGCGCCGGCTGGGGCTCCTGCTGCTGCTCACCGTCGTCGCCTCGGCGCTGGTGTGGCTGTCGCGCACCACCCTGGTGCGGGCAGGCGAGCGGGTGCTGGCCGCGCTGCGGGACCGGGCCACCGCCTCGGTCGGCGCCGCCCCGCTGCGCTTCCTGGAGCGGCACCGCGACGGCGAGCTGCACCGCCGGCTCACCGGTGAGATCAGCGGCCTGGCCGCGTTCGCCGGTGGCACGCTGCCCGACCTGGTCTCGGCCGCTGCGGTGCTGGGCCTCACCGTCGCCCTGCTGCTGGCCGCCTGCTGGCCGCTGGCCCTCGCCCTGCTGGCGGTGTTCGTGCCGCTCGCGTTCGTCGTCGTACGGACCTTCCACCACCGGGCGGGCCCGGCCTACGCGCGGCTCGCCGAGGCCGAGGCGGACGTGGCCGCCACCTTCGGGGAGTCACTGCCGGCCCGGGAGCAGCTGTGGGCCAGCGGGAGCGTGCCGCGCTGGCTGGCGCGGTTCGGGCGGGACAACGAGCGGCTCCTCGCCGCGCGCGGGGTGCAGGTGCGCGCCGAACTGGTGCTCAACCGGCTCGCGCTGGTGCAGGCCGGGGCGCTGGCCGTCCTGGTGGTGCTGGGGGCGTTCCTGGTGGGCCGGGACCTACTGAGCGCCGGCACGGCCGTGGTGTTCGTGCTGGCCACCCGGGACCTGCTGCTGCGCTTCGAGGAGCTGGTGGGCGCGGTGGGCGACGCCCGGGAGGCGCACGTGCGGCTGGGCCGGCTCCTGGACCTGATCGACGCCGCCGAGCCGGTGTCCGGGCCGGTCTGGGACCCGGTGGCGCTGCCCGTCCGAGGGGACCTGTGCGCCCAGGGTGTCCGCTTCGGGTACCTGCCCGGTGGGCGCGCCGTGCTGGACGGGTTCTCGTTGACCGTCCCTGCCGGTGACCGCCTCGCCGTGGTGGGCGAGACCGGGTCGGGCAAGTCGACCCTCGGCAAGCTGCTGGCCGGCCTGTACGCCCCGGACCGGGGCCGGGTCACCTACGCCGGGCACGACCTGGCCGCCCTCGACCCGGTGGCGCTGCGCGAGCGGATCGTGCTGGTGCCGCAGGAAGTCGCGCTGGTGCGGGGCACGCTGGTGGAGAACCTCGCGCCGGGGGCGGGCGGGACCGACCGGGGCCGCGTCGCGGCCGGGGTGGCGCGGCTGGGGCTGTCGGCGTGGGTGGCGGGGCTGCCCGCGGGGCTGGACACACCGGTGACGGACCGGAGCCTGTCGGCGGGCGAGCGCCAGCTCGTGGCGATCGTCCGGGCCTTCCTGACCGACCCGGCGGTGCTGATCCTGGACGAGGCCACGGCCGGCGTCGACCACGGCACGGCCGCCCGGATCGAGGAGGCGCTGGCGGCGGCGGCCGAGGACCGGACTCTGATCGTCGTCGCGCACCGCGCCGACACGATCGGCCGGGCCCGGCGCCGGCTCGGCATGCCCGGGGGCACGCTGCTCGACGCCTGACCCGGCCGGCGTGTGCCGCCCGCGTGGCGGCTACTTACCCGCGACGGCCTTCACGAGCAGCGGCGTCAGCTGCTCGGTGACCCAGGAGGCGCTCAGCGCGTCCGGGTAGGCGATGGCGGAGGCGAGGTTGTTGTCGGAGGGGACCACCACGAAGTGCTTGCCCTTGACGGCCTTGAGCGAGCGGAAGAGCTTGTTGCCCTCCAGCTCCTTCGGGCTGAGCACGCCGCGGTCGCCGAACGGGTAGGTGACGAGCAGCACGTCGGCGTCGAGCTGGTCGAGGTTCTCCAGGCTGACGCCGTTCTTGTCGGGCCCGTAGTCCTTCGCCTTGTCGGTCTTGGTGAAGCCGAGCTGCTCGAAGACGCCCGGGTCCTGCTCGGCGTAGGACATGAAGCTGATCTGCTCGGGGTGGACCACCGTGTAGGTGTACGTCTTGCCCTTGAACTCGGGATGCGCGGCGGCCGCGTCGGCGGTGACCTTCGCGTCGGCCTTGACCACCTGCTCCGCCTCGGCGGTCATGCCCAGCGCCTTGGCCGCGGTGCGCAGGCGCTCCTCCCAGGTCATGGTGTCGGCCTGCTTCTTGTCGGTGTAGGTGACGACCGGGGCGATGGGCGCGAGCTTGTCGTAGTCCTTGTCCATCTCCCAGGTGTTGACGCCGAGGATGATGTCGGGTGCCTCGGCGGCGATCTGCTCGTAGGCGGTGCCGTCGGTGTCGTCGTAGGTCTTGAGCTTCTTCACGCCGAGCTTGTCGAGGGCGCGCTGCTTGTGGGCGGCGGGCTTCGCGCCGTCCTCGGCGTCGGGGCTGATGACGGGAACGAGGCCCAGGGCGAGGGCGATGGCGGTGTCGCCGTCGGAGACGGTGGCGACCCTGACCGGCTTCTTCTTCACCTCGGTGGAGCCCCACGCGCTGGACAGCTCGACCGGGTAGGCGCCGCCCTTGCCGGCCCGGGTGTCCTTGGCGGGCGTGTCGTCGTCCCCGCCGGAGTCGCCGCCGCCGCACGCGGTGAGCAGGCCGAGGGTGAGGGCGGCGGTGAGGGCGAGGGCGCCGCGGGTGCGGGCTCTGACGGCGGGGTGGGTCAGCACGGGTGGTTCTCCTTGGTGGGGTCGAGGTGCCGGCGGCCCAGCGGGAAGATCTGGGGCCGGTCGGCGCGGGGATGCGGGACGACCAGGCAGTCGAGTCCGAAGACCTCGGCGACCGTCTGCTCGGTGAGGACCTCGTGCGGCGTGCCCTGCCTGACCACGCGTCCGTCGCGCAGGGCGACGATCGTCGAGGCGTACAGGGCGGCCTGGTTGAGGTCGTGGGACACCAGGACGATGGTCTTGCCGGTCCGCGCGTTGAGGTCGGCGAGCAGGTCCATGACCTCGATCTGGTGGGCGATGTCCAGGTAGGTGGTGGGTTCGTCCAGGAGGAGGGTGGGGGTCTCCTGGGCGAGGGCCAGGGCGATCCACACGCGCTGGCGCTGGCCGCCGGAGAGCTGGTCGACGGGGCGGTCGATCAGCCCGGCCGTGCCGGTCGCCTCCAGGGCGGCGGCGATGGCGAGGTCGTCGGCGGCGCTGCGCCGGGTGCCGAAGCGCTGGTGCGGGTGGCGGCCGCGCCAGACCAGGTCGCCGACGGTGATGCCCTCCGGGGCGATGGGCGACTGCGGCAGGATGCCGAGCCGCCGGGCCACCTCGCGGGTGGGCAGGGCGTGGATGTCCCGCCCGTCGAGCAGCACCGTGCCGGCGGCCGGCGTGAGCAGCCGGGCCAGCGACTTCAGCAGGGTCGACTTGCCGCAGGCGTTGGGGCCGACGAGGGCGGTGACGCGGCCCGGGGCGATCTCCAGGGAGAGGGCGTCCAGGACGGTGCGGCCGTCGTAGCCGGCGCTCACGGCGTCGGCGGCAAGGGCGGGGCCCTCGGCGGGGGCGGCCGGGTCGGTGGGTGCGGGGGCGGGGTGGTTCACGAGGGGGCTCCTGGTCCGCGCCGGAGGATCAGCCAGACGAAGTAGGGGGCGCCGAGCAGCGCCGTGAGGACGCCGGTGGGCACGGGGGAGATCTGCGGGGCGTGCTGCGCGGCGACGTCTGCGGCCAGCACGATGACGGCGCCGACCGGGACGGCGAGGCCGACGGCGCGGTCGGCGCCCACCAGGCGGGCGGCGATGGGGCCGCTGACCAGGGAGACGAAGCCGATCGGGCCGGTGACGCTGGTGGCGAGCGCCGCTGCGGCGGCCCCGAGCAGCAGGGTGGCCGTACGGGCCGCGCCGACCCGGGTGCCGAGCCCGGCGGCGAGCTGGTCGCCGACCGCCAGCGCGCCGAGCGCCCGGCCGAGCGGGGCGGCGGCGAGAAGGCAGGCGGCGAGCCCGGCGGCGAGGGTGGTGACGCCGTCCCAGTCGGCGCCGCTGACGCTGCCGACCAGCCAGCGCAGCATCTGCGTGCGGCTCTGCTCGCCGGCCATGGTCAGCAGGTAGTCGACGTAGGCGGTGCACACGGCGGCCAGGCCGATGCCGATCAGGACCAGCCGGTAGGTGTCCACCCGGCCGGCCCGCCGGCTGAGCGCGAGCAGCACGGCGACCATGGCGAACGATCCGCCGAGGGCGCCCAGTTCGACGCCGAAGGGCAGCTCCGCGGCGAACAGCAGCACGGTGACCGCACCGGCGCCGGAGCCGGCCGAGATGCCGACGATGTCGGGGGTGGCCAGCGGGTTGCGGATCAGCCGCTGATACAGGGCGCCGGACAGGCCGAACAGCGCGCCGGACAGCAGCGCGGCGAGGGCGCGGGGCATCCGGATGCGGTGCACGACGTAGTCGGCAAGCCCGGTACGCCGGCCGAACGCGGCGGGCACCACGTCCTGCCCGGCGATCCCCCGCAGCCCACCGAGCAGCAGGGAGCAGGCCAGCAGCCCGACCAGCGCGGCCGCGAGCACGCAGGCGACGAGGAGGGTACGGCGGTTCGCCCGGCGCCGGGCGTCCCGCAGTCGGCGCGCGGTGAGGGCGACGGCGGCGTCGGGGGCCGGGTCGGGGGCTCGGGGCGACGGGGACGCGTGCGGCGCGGTGTCCCGCGCCGTGCGGCGCTGCCGCCCCTCGGCGGTGGAGGTGGTGGGTTCTGGCACGGTCGTCACATCCGGACCAGGTCGCGGCGGCGGGCCAGCCAGACGAAGAACGGGACGCCCACCGCGGCCGTCATCACCGAGACCTGGATCTCGCCGTGGTCGAGGACCAGTCGGCCGGCGGTGTCGGCGCCGACCAGCAGGGCCGCGCCGACCGCCATGGCCAGCGGCAGCGCCCAGCGGTGGTCGGCGCCGACCAGCAGCCGGGCCATGTGCGCGGCGACCAGGCCGACGAAGGCGACCGGGCCGACGGCGGCTGTGGCGGCGGCGCACAGCAGGACGGCGACGGCGGCGGCGGCGAGCTGGGCCCGCGCCACCCGGACGCCGAGGCCGCGGGCGGCGTCGTCGCCGAGGGCGAGGATGTTCAGCGTGCGGCCGAGCGGCAGCGCGAGCAGCAGTCCGGCGAGCGCGAACGGGGCCAGCTCGGGCAGCACCTGGGAGCGGCCGGTGAGCTGGCCGAGGGACCAGAAGCGCAGCGCGGAGAAGACCGCCTCGTCGCGCACCACCAGCAGGGTGATGACGGAGGAGAGCACCGCGGCGACGGCCACCCCGGCGAGCACCAGGCCCACCGTGGTGCTGCCGGTGTTGGTGCGGGTCCCGATGGCGTGCACCAGCGCCGCGGTGAGCGCCGAGCCGGTCAGGGCGAGCCAGAAATAGGTGCTCGCGTCCTGCGCGTCGAGGCAGAGGATGCCGAGCACCACGGCCGCGGCGGCGCCCTGCTCGACGCCGAGGATCCCCGGGTCGGCGAGCGGGTTCAGGGTCACCGCCTGCATGATCAGCCCGGCCGCGCCGAGGGCGGCGCCGACCGCGAGCCCGAGCAGGGTGCGCGGGATCCGCTCGGTCCACAGCACGTCGTGGTCGTAGCCGGTGCCGGCGGGGTCGAGCAGGATGCGCAGGACGTCCAGCGGCGAGATGTCGCGGGCGCCGAGCCCCACGCTCGCGACCGTGAGGGCCAGCAGTATCGGGCCGGCGAGCACCAGCGCGGTCGACCCCCGGGCGGCACGCGTGCGTGCGGGGGTCTCGTGCGCGGACGTCGCCGGCGGGGCCGTAGGGTTCATGACGGTTTCGGGGCTCCTCACCTGGCGCGGTGCAGGTTAGGTTAGCCTTACCGACGCGTCGGCCGGTCCAAGGACGGAGCCGGACGGATCGCAGTGAGGGGTCAGAACGGGCCGCCTCCAGGGAGATGGGGACGGTACATGACCACCAGGGCGCTGCGTACGGTCGGCGGGGCGGCTGCGGAACCGGCGGCCGGGCCGGCCGGGCCGGTGCTCATGGACGAGGACTTCATCACGGCCGGCGGCCATCCGCTGCACGTGCACGACTTCCACCAGTTCCTGTATCCGGCGCTCGGCCGGATCTCGGTGTCCGCGCTCGGCCGGTCGCACGAAATGTCCCCGTCGGTGGCACTGTGGATCCCGGCGGGCGTCGAGCACAGCGCGCGGTTCAGCGCGGACGCCGTGATCGTGGTGGAGACCTTCGACGCGGCCCGGTTCGCCCTGCACTGCGCGGTGCCGACCCCGGTCAACGTCACGGAGGCGCAGCGGCTGCTGCTGCTCGGCCGGACCCGGGACGCGGAGGCGGACGACGACGACCCGGAGGTCTTCGCGGCGCTGTCCGCGGGCCACCCGCACAGCCTGCCGCTGCCGCAGCCGGTCACCCCGGCCGCGCTGGCCGTCGCGGCGGCGCTCGCCCGGACACCGGGGGACGCGCGGACGGCGACCGAGTGGGCGGCGGAGCTGTACACCAGCTCCACCAGCCTGCGCCGGGCCTTCCGCGCGGAGACCGGGATGGCCTTCTCGGAGTGGCGCACCCGGCTGCGCCTGAACCACTCGCTGCCGCTCCTCGACCAGGGGCAGTTGGTGGGCGCCGTGGCGGCGCAGGTCGGGTTCGTGAGCACGAACGGCTACATCCTCGCCTTCCGCCGCCACTTCGGCCGCACGCCGGGGGTGTACGTGCGGGAGGCGCAGGAACGGTACGCCTGACCTCCCGGCCGTCCGGCTCAGGCGAGCAGCCGCCCCGGGTGGGCCAGTCGGCGGGCCTCGGTCAGCAGGGAGTTCAGCTGGGCGCCGATGTGGTCGAGGTGGCGGACGGCGGTGCGGAAGGGCAGCCGGGCGTCGCGGTGGGAGTCGGGGTACTCGATGCGCAGGGTGAGCCCGTAGCGGTCGATGCCGACGGGGAGGGCGCGCAGCACACCCCGGTCGCGCAGCGGGCGGACCAGGCGGAGGAGCAGGGGCACGAGTTCGCCGTGGCCGTCCACGAGGTGGGTCAGCAGGTCCGCCTCGTTGGCGGCGACCGGGTCGGGTTCGGCGTCCTGGAGCTCCTTGAGGGTGACGAACACCCGCCCGCCGTCGTCCTCCAGGACCGCCTGGCCGAACTCCAGGCAGGCGCTCTTCGGCGAGTCCGGGTCGTACGGGCCCGGCAGCAGTCCGGTGAGGGTGACCCGGGCGCGCAGCCGGTCGCGGACGGGGGTGGGGGCGACGTCGGTGAGTTCGAGGCGGACCGGGACCCGGGGGCCCGTGGTGACGTGGGCGCCGTCGGAAGGTGCGTGGAGGTGGAAGTGGCCGAGGGCCTCCTCGCCTCCGAGCCGGCACACCTCGGTGCGCACGCCCTCGCTCACCACGGTCAGCGAGGTGGCGGTGGTGAGGATGGAGCGGACGCGTTCCGCGGCGGTGGGCGCGGTGGTCCCGGCGGTGCTCCGGGCGGTGGTCCGGGCTGGTGAACGACGCATCCGGCTCTCCAAGCGAGGGGGGACTGAGCGGTGACCGGTGAGGGTTACTTAGGCTTGCCTAACCTAACCTACACTGCGGCGCCGCGCGGCGGACCCACCCCGCTCGACTATCTTGGCGGGCATGCAGTCCTACACGATCGGTCAGGCGGCCCGGCTGCTCGGCGTCAGCCCCGACACCGCGCGCCGGTGGGCGGACGCGGGCCGGGTGGCGACCCATCGCGACGAGGGCGGCCGGCGCCTGGTGGACGGCCGCGACCTGGCCGCCTTCTCCGCCGAACTCGCCCGGGGCGCCGGCGTGGAGGAGACGCCCTCGCACACCTCGGTGCGCAACGCCTTCCCCGGCATCGTCACCGCGATCAAGCTCGGCGACGTGGCCGCCCAGGTGGAGATCCAGGCGGGCCCGCACCGGCTGGTGTCGCTGCTGACCCGGGAGGCCGTGGAGGAACTGGGCCTGGAGGTCGGCATGGAGGCCACCGCGCGGGTGAAGTCCACGAACGTGCACGTCGACCGGGTCTGACGCCCGCTCAGGGATCGGCCGCGCGGGTGACCGTGACGCTTTCGTTAGCACTCACGGCGTTGACACGCATAACGGGTTGTCTGACGATCAACGCGGCCCCAAGTGATCTTCGGCCGTTCACGTCCTTCCTCCGGTCCGTGCCCGCGCCGCCCGGCGCCCGGGGCACCGGCCGGGGCCTGCCCGGAAGCGAAAACCTCTTATGTCAGCAGCAGTTGTGGCGCGCCGCGCCGTCGTCGGCGGTGCCGCCGCCGTGTGTCTGGTCCTCGCCGGCGGATCCGGTGCCTGGGCGCACGGCAAGCCGGGCGGTGACGGCTGGGGGAACGGGAACGCCGGCGCGTACCAGGCCGAGGACAAGGTGCCGGCCCAGGACACCAGCGGGGACTGCGAGTTCTCCCTGGACGGCACGGCCTGGGCCGCGGCCGTCAAGGTGGACGACCTCTCCCTGAGGCCGGCTGCCGACGGCAAGGTGCACCTCCAGGTGCGTCCCGCCGCCGGCGGGGCCTCCTGCACCGTCTCCATCGCCTCGTACCGCACCCACGGCGCGTCGTGGAACACCTCCGGGCTCCAGGTCTTCCACGACTTCGACACCGCCTCGGTCAAGAGCGGCGGGACCGACTCGCTCGACATCTCCGTCCCCGACGCCGGGTGCTTCGCCCAGGTGGACCTGTACCGCGGCCGGGTGAAGTACGACGGGCTGCTGGATGCCGAGGACGGCTTCGACCACGGTGAGCTGCCGGAGGGCCCGGGCCGCGCGGTCATCAAGGAGAAGAACATCAGCTGGTGGAACGGCGGCAGCCGCGACTGCACCGCCGTGAGCACCCCCGCGCCGAGCGCCTCCGAGACGACCCCGGCCCCGGAGGAGCCCGCCCCCGGCGCGACCACCCCGGCGCCCGCCGCCAGTACGCCGGAGACGACGGCCGCGCCGTCGGACACGGCCACCGCGCCGGACGGCACCGTCCCGGACGCGACCCCGTCCGCCGCCGGCACCGCGGCCCCGTCCGACGCCCCGTCCGCGTCGGCGACGACCGCCGCGCCGGCGTCCGGCGACGACCTCGCCAACACCGGCGGCGGCAACGTCACCGCCATCGCGGGCGCGGCGGCGGTGCTGCTGGCCCTGGGCGGCGGGCTGGTCGTCCTGCGCCGCCGGAACTCGGGCAACGCCGCCTGATCATCCGGCCCGCGCGCCTCAGGGGGCGTCTCCTCCGGTCCACGAGGACGGAGGGGGCGCCCCCGCGCTCACGCGTGGCACAGCAGGGCCGCCCACAGGTCGAGGCGGTCGGCGAGCCGGGACAGGTCGCGGCCGGTGAAGTGCTCGATGCGCCGCACCCGGTAGTGCACGGTGTTGACGTGCACGTGCAGCGCCTCCGCGGCGCGGGCCCAGGAGCCGTCGCAGTTGAGGAAGACGGCCAGGGTCTCCAGGAGCGGCAGCGCGAAGGCGTTCGCCGGGTCGAGCAGCGGCCCGAGGACGCCGCGGCTGTAGGCGGCGCGGACCTGCGCCGGGACGCCGGTGAGCAGGGCGCCGACGCTGGTGAGGCCGGCGGCGTCGGTGAGCAGCGAGGCGCCGGGGGCGGTGTGGCGCGCGGAGTCCAGGGCGTAGCGTGCCTCGGTCAGCGCGCCGGGCAGGTCCGCGCGGCTCTCGGCCGGTGTGCCGGTGCCGCCGTGCAGCGCGCGGGCCGGCGCGCACGCGGCGACCAGCGGCCACACCGCGCCCGGTCCGGCGGGCGGCGCGTCGCCGGGGACGACGGCGAAGGCGGTGCCGTCGGGCAGCGCCCCGACCGCCGCCGCGCCCGCGCCGGCCAGCACCTCCGCGAGCGCCGCCGTCGCCCCGGCGCCCGGGGCCGGGCCGCCCGCCCCGCCCACCGGGTCCGCGGTCGCGACCAGGACCCGGTAGGGGCCCTGCACGGGTAGCCGGCAGTCCCGCAACGCGCCCTCGACGGACGCCGGTTCACCCGACGCGGCCTCCCCGGCGCCCGCGAGCAGCGCGCCGAGCCGGTCGGCCGCCCGGCGGTCCGCCGCCACCGCGCGGGCCTCGGCCGCGTGGCAGCGGGCCAGCACGGCCGCCGCCTCGTGCAACAGCCGGGGCGGCACCGCGTCCGGCTCGGGCAGGTACAGGCGCCAGGACCCGTACGGGTCGACCGCGTCGGCCTCGACGGGCACCGTGGCGCCGCCGCTTTCCGCCGGGCGGGCCGCCGCCTCGGCCGGCGCGAGCGCGGGCGCCCCCTCGGTGGCCGCGACCGTGCGGCCGGCCGGCGTCAGCAGGTAGGCGACGACGTCGGGCCGCAGGTGCGCGAAGCAGGCGCCGAGGACCTCCGCCGGGCCCGCCCCCTCGGCGAGCAGCGCGCCCAGCCGCCCGCGCACGTTCTCCGGCAGGGCGTGCCCGCGGCTCACCTCGCCCCACTGCCGAAGGTAGACGGTGTCGGTGACGGCCCGGAACATCACGTCGGCCGGCACGGCCGCGACCGGTATGCCGTGCTGCGCGCAGGCGGCCACCACCTCCCCCGGGACCGAGCCGTGCGTCTCCTCGCCGGCGAGCAGCACCGCGGCGTCCGCGTCGCGCAGCGCGGCGACGAACCGCTCGGTGCGCCGCCGGCCCTCCCCCGGCGTCCACCAGACGAGGCCGCTCAGCACCACCTCGCCCGCCCGCACGAAGCGCGCGGGATCCTCCAGGTCGGTGACGGTCACCCCGCTGATCTCCCGGCGCAGCAGGGGGTCGGGCGCCCACAGCGGGCGCAGCCCGAGGCTCTCGTCCGACAGGAGGTGTTCGACGTGCATGTGATCCGGCTCCTCGCACCCGGCCGGGACGGCTGTACGGTGCCCGGCGGCTCGCATCCGCCAGGCGAACACGAGTCATCGCATGGTAAGTGCAAGGCCGCACGAGCGGTATGCCTGTTGGTCGATTCACCAACCGGCGCCCCGGAACCGGTCGCGTTTCCGTGTGGCGCACCAGTCGTGCCGGGCCCGGTCGCGTTGCTTCACTGACCGGCATGGACCTGAACACGGTGGTGCGGATCCGGGACGCCCGGGCGCCCGAGCCCTGGCGCCCGGGGGACGCCTTCCTCGGCGGCGGCACCTATCTCTTCTCCGAGCCCCAGCCCCACCTGCGCCGCCTGGTGGACCTGAGCCGGACCGGCTGGACGCCCGTGCGGCTGCTCGCGGACGGCTCGCTGGAGATCGCCGCCACCTGCACGATCGCCCGGCTGTCCCGCTTCGCGCGCGGGCTCGCCGCCCCGGCGGCCCCGCTGTTCGAGCAGTGCTGCCGGGCCTTCCTGGCCTCCTTCAAGATCTGGAACATGGCCACCGTGGGCGGCAACCTCTGCAACGCCCTGCCCGCCGGGCCGATGATCTCGCTGACGGCCGCCCTGGACGGGGAGTGCCTGCTGCTCGCCCAGGACGGCACCCGGCGCCGGGTGCGGGTCGCGGACTTCGTCACCGGCGCCGGGCGCAAGGTCCTCGGCGAGGGCGAGCTGCTGCGCTCGGTGACCCTGCCGGCCCGCGCCCTGGCCTGCCGCACGGCCTACCGGCAGGCGTCGCTCTACGGGCTCGGCCGGTCGGCCGCGCTGGTGATCGGCGCCCTGGACCCGCTGGACGGGTCGCTGGCGATCACCGTGACGGCGGCCACCGTCCGGCCGGTGGGGCTGTGGTTCCCGCTGCCGCCCACCGCGGCGGCGCTGCGGTCGGCGCTCGCCGCCGCCGTCGCGGACGAGGAGTGGTTCGACGACATCCATGGACTGCCCGCGTGGCGGCGCCACATGGCGTTCCGGTTCGCCGAGGAGATCCGCCGCGAGCTGCGCGAGGAGGCGCGATGAGGATCGAGGTCAACGGCCGCCCCCACGAGGAGGAGCCGCGTCCGGGCCAGTGCCTGCGCACGTATCTGCGCGAGCGGGGCTGGTTCGGGGTGAAGAAGGGCTGCGACGCGGGCGACTGCGGGGCCTGCACGGTGCACGTGGACGGCGAGCCCGTGCACAGCTGCCTCTACCCGGCCTTCCGCGCCGACGGCCGCGCCGTCACCACCGTGGAGGGCCTGGCCTCGCCGGAGGGCGAACTGCACCCGGTGCAGCAGCGGTTCCTCGACGCGCAGGGCTTCCAGTGCGGCTTCTGCACGGCCGGCTTCCTGATGACCACGGCGGCCCTGGACGAGGAGAAGCTCGCCGACCTGCCCCGGGCGCTCAAGGGCAACCTGTGCCGCTGCACCGGCTACCGCGCCATCGAGGACGCGATACGGGGCGTGCGGCACGTCGAGGAGCCGGCGCCCGGTGAGTCGGTGGGCCGCAACCTGCCCGCCCCGGCCGGGCCGCAGGTGGTCACCGGCACCGCCCGCTACACCTTCGACGTCGACGTGCCGGGGCTGCTGCACATGAAGCTGCTGCGCTCCCCGCACGCGCACGCCCGGATCACCGCCGTCGACACCGCCGCCGCGCTGCGCGTGCCCGGCGTCCACGCCGTGTTCACCCACCGCGACGCCCCGGACCGCCACTACTCCACCGCCCGGCACGAGAACCCGGACGACGATCCGGACGACACCCGCGTCCTGGACGACACCGTCCGCCACATCGGCCAGCGGGTCGCCGCCGTCGTCGCGGACAGCGAGGGCGCCGCCGAGGAGGGCTGCCGGCGGATCGAGGTGGCGTACGAGGTGCTGCCGGCCGTCCTCGACCCGGAGGAGGCGATGCGCCCCGGCGCCCCCGTGGTGCACGACAAGGACGCGGCGGCCGCCCGCATCTCCCGGCCCCGGGACAACGTCGTCGGCGAGGCGCACGGCGAGATCGGCGACGTCGAGGCCGGGTTCGCCGAGGCCGACGCCGTCTACGAGGAGACCTTCCACACCCAGCGGGTGCAGCACGCCAGCCTGGAGACGCACGGCGCGATCGGCTGGCTGGACGAGGACGGCCGGCTCACCCTGCGCACCAGCTCGCAGACGCCGTTCCTGACCCGCCGCGCCCTGTGCGCGCTGTACGACCTGCCCCTGGACAAGGTGCGGGTGATGACGGGCCGGGTCGGCGGCGGGTTCGGCGGCAAGCAGGAGATGCTGGTCGAGGACGTCGTGGCGCTGGCCGTACTGCGGCTCGGGCGGCCGGTGAAGCTGGAGTACACCCGTCCCGAGCAGTTCTTCGGCGCCACCACCCGCCACCCCTTCGCGGTCCGCGTGAAGGCGGGCGCCCGCCGGGACGGCACGCTCACCGCGCTCCAGATGCGGGTGGTCTCGAACACCGGCGCGTACGGCAACCACGGTCCCGGGGTGATGTTCCACGGCATCGGCGAGTCCATGGCGGTCTACCGGGCGCCGCACAAGAAGGTCGACGCCTTCGCGGTCTACACGCACACCGTCCCGGCCGGCGCCTTCCGCGGCTACGGCCTCAGCCAGACCCTGTTCGCCGTCGAGTCGGCGCTGGACGAACTGGCCCGCCGACTGGGCCTGGACCCGCTGGAGTTCAAGGCCCGCAACATCATCGGCCCGGGCGAGGGGATGCGCGCCCCGGGCGGCCACGACGACGACCTGCACGTGGCCAGTTACGGCCTCGACCAGTGCCTGGACATCGTGCGCCGGGCGCGGGCCGAGTCCGGTTCCCCGGCTCCCGAGGGCTGGCTGGTCGGCCAGGGCGCGGCGCTCGCGGCCATCGCCACCGCACCGCCCGGAGGTCACTTCGCGGACGTCCGGGTGGCGCTGCTCGCGGACGGTACGTACGACCTCGCGGTGGGCACCTCCGAGTTCGGCAACGGCACGACGACCGTGCACCGGCAGATCGCGGCCGGCGAGCTGGGCACCACCGTCGACCGCATCGCCGTCCGCCAGTCGGACACCGACGTCGTACGGCACGACACCGGCGCGTTCGCCTCCACCGGCACCGTGGTGGCCGGCAAGGCCACGCTGCGCGCCGCCCGGGGCCTCGCCGACACGCTGCTCGACTTCGCCGCCGCCCGGCTGCGGGTGCGGCGCGCCGAGTGCCGGCTGGTGGAGGACGCGGTGGTGCACCCGGGCGGGCGGCTGGCGCTGAAGGAGCTGTTCGCCGCCGCCCGCGCCGTGACCGTGGAGCTGGCCGCGGACGGGAGCTTCGGGGGCACGCCCCGCTCGGTCGCCTTCAACGCCCACTGGTTCCAGGTGGCCGTCGACCCCGGCACCGGGGAGATGCGGATCCTGCGCAGCGTGCACGCCGCCGACGCCGGGCAGGTGATGAACCCGATGCAGTGCCGGGGGCAGGTCGAGGGCGGTGTGGCGCAGGCGCTCGGGGCCACGCTCTTCGAGAACGTCCGCCTCGACGGGCGGGGCGCCGTCGACACGGCCGCCTTCCGGCGCTACCGGCTGCCGCAGTTCGCCGACGTGCCGCGCACCGAGGTGCACTTCATGAAGACGACGGACACCATCGGGCCGCTGGGCGCCAAGTCGATGAGCGAGAGCCCCTTCAACCCGGTCGCCCCCGCCTTCGCCGCCGCCCTGCGGGACGCGACGGGGACGCGTTTCACCGAGCTGCCGCTGACCCGGGACCGGGTGTGGCTCGCCCTCGACCGGTCCGGCGACGAGGCCGGCGGCGGTCAGGGCCAGCCGGGGTAGCCGCCGTCGACCCGGATCGCCTCGACCCCGCTGACGTACCGCGCCCCGCAGCGGTCCTGCGGCAGCACCAGTTGCGGGCGGGCGCCGGGCGGCGGGCCGCCGTCCAGGGTGAGCGCCAGCAGGACCGGCGCGCGGCCGAAGTCGGGGTCGATCTCCGCCCAGGACAGCAGCGCGTGGTGGCCGTCCGCGCCGCGCACGGCGATCAGGAAGCGCAGCCGGTCCTTGCGCCGGGCGGCGTCGAAGCGGGGGCCGGCCGCCGCGAGCACGTCGTGCAGCAGCGGCCCGGTGAACGTGTGGTGCCGGCTGCCGCTGGTGGCGCAGTCGAAGACGACCCGGGCCGTGTGCTGCGGATAGGCGCGCAGCCGGGGCACGGACAGCAGGGCCGGCCCGGCCAGGTCGCCGGTGAGGGCGATCTCCACCACCGCCTCGGCGGCCGTACCGAGCGGTGCGAGGGACTGGTCCACGGGCTACCACCTCCCCGGGTGAGCTACCCCGACCGGCACCCCGTACAAACGCACATACCAGCCTCAGAGATCAAATGCCCAGCTCATGCGATGAGACAGCAGACGTACGGTTCGCAGGTGCGCCAGTATGATCCTCGCATGACCCTGACGTGTCCGTGAGAAGGAGTACTCCCGTGATGACCCGTTCCGCGCGCCGCACCCGCCGTACCCTCCAGGTGGCCGGCGTCGGTGCCGCCGCGCTGCTGGCGCTCAGCGCCTGCTCCTCCTCCGACGACGACGCGCCGTCCGCGGACTCGACGGCCTCCTCCTCGGCCGGCTCCTCCTCTTCGCAGAAGCTGTCCGGCACGGTCACCGTGTTCGCCGCGGCCTCCCTGAAGGAGAGCTTCACGATGCTGGGCAAGGAGTTCGAGCAGCAGCACCCCGGCACCAAGGTGACGTTCAACTTCGCGGGCAGTGACGCCCTCGCGGCGAGCATCACGGGCGGCGCCCCGGCCGACGTGTTCGCGGCGGCCAGCCCCAAGACGATGAAGATCGTCACGGACAAGGGCGACGCCAGCGGCACGCCGGCCACCTTCGTGCGCAACCAGCTGGAGATCGCCACCCTGCCGGGCAACCCCGGCAAGATCGCCTCGCTGAAGGACCTCGGCAGGTCCGGTGTGAAGACGGTGCTGTGCGACAAGGAGGTGCCGTGCGGCGCCGCCGCCGAGAAGGCGCTGGCCGCCGGCGGCGTGAAGGTCACCCCGGTCTCCTACGAGCAGGACGTCAAGAGCGCCCTGACCAAGGTGGAGCTGAAGGAGGCCGACGCCGCGCTGGTCTACCAGAGCGATGTGCGCGCCGCGGGTGACAAGGTGGAGGGCGTGAACTTCCCTGAGGCGGCGAAGGCCGTCAACGACTATCCGATCGCCACGCTCAAGGACGCCCCCAACGCGGCGGCGGCCACGGCCTTCGTCGACCTGGTGCGTTCCGCCGAGGGCCAGAAGGTGCTGACCGAGGCCGGGTTCCTCAAGCCGTGACGTCCACGCGCCACCGGCGCGCCCCGCGGCTCCGCGGCGGCGCGCCGCTCCCGCTGCTCGCGCCGGCGCTGCTCGGCCTCGCCTTCCTGGTGCTGCCGCTGCTCGCCCTGCTGATCCGCGCCCCCTGGCGCAGCCTGCCGGGCCTGCTGACCAGCCCGGAGGTGTGGCAGGCGCTGCGCCTGTCGCTGGTGTGCGCGACCGCCGCGACGGCGGTGGCCCTGGTGATCGGGGTGCCGCTGGCCTGGCTGCTCGCCCGGGTGGAGTTCCCCGGGCGCGGTCTGGTGCGGGCCCTGGTCACCCTGCCGCTGGTGCTGCCGCCGGTGGTGGGCGGTGTGGCGCTGCTGATGGCGCTCGGGCGCAACGGGGTGGCGGGCAGATGGCTGGACGACTGGTTCGGCCTCACCCTGCCCTTCACCACCACGGGCGTGGTCGTCGCGGAGGCGTTCGTCGCGATGCCCTTCCTCGTCATCAGCGTCGAGGGCACCCTGCGCGCCGCCGACCCGCGCTACGAGGAGGCCGCCACCACCCTGGGCGCCTCCCGCTTCACCGCGTTCCGCCGGGTGACCCTGCCGCTGATCGCGCCGGGCATCGCGGCCGGCGCGGTGCTCGCCTGGGCGCGGGCGCTCGGCGAGTTCGGGGCGACGATCACCTTCGCCGGCAACTTCCCGGGCCGGACCCAGACCATGCCGCTCGCCGTCTACCTCGCCCTGCAGAGCGACCCGGAGGCGGCCATCGCGCTCAGCCTGGTGCTGCTCGCGGTGTCGGTGGCGGTCCTGGCGGGGCTGCGCGACCGCTGGATGACGGCCTCGTGAGCCGCCCGACCGGGACTGGCCCCACCCCGAAGGGGCCCCTGGAGGGGCCTCTGGAGGGGCCTCTGGAGGGGCTCGACGCGCGGCTCGTGGTGGAGCGCGGCGCCTTCCGCCTGGACGTGGCGCTCACCGTGGCGCCCGGCGAGGTGGTCGCGCTGCTCGGCCCGAACGGCGCGGGCAAGACCACGGCGCTGCGCGCCCTGGCCGGCCTCGAACCGCTCACCGACGGGCATCTGCGCCTGGACGGTATCGAGTTGGAGCGCGTCCCGCCGGAGTTCCGGCCGGTCGGCGTGGTCTTCCAGGACTACCTGCTCTTCCCGCACCTGTCCGCCCTGGACAACGTCGCCTTCGGGCCGCGCTGCCGGGGCGCCTCCAAGGCCGAGGCCCGCGAGCGGGCCGCCGGGTGGCTGGAGCGGCTCGGGCTGACCGCGCACGCCGGCGCCCGGCCCCGGCGGCTGTCCGGCGGACAGGCCCAGCGGGTCGCGCTGGCCCGGGCGCTGGCCACCTCGCCCCGCCTGCTGCTCCTGGACGAGCCGCTGGCGGCCCTGGACGCCCGCACCCGCCTGGAGGTGCGCGCCCAACTGCGCCGTCATCTGGCCGAGTTCGAGGCGGTCGCGGTGCTGGTCACCCACGACCCGCTGGACGCCATGGTGCTCGCCGACCGGCTGGTGGTCGTCGAGGACGGCCGGGTCGTGCAGGAGGGCACTCCGGCGGAGACCGCCCGCCGCCCCCGCACCGACTACATCGCCCAGCTCGTCGGCCTCAACCTCTACCGGGGCCGGGCCGACGGCCACACCGTGCGCCTGGACACGGGCGCCGAGGTCACCGTGACGGAGTCCCTGGCGGGCCCGGTCTTCGTGGCGTTCCCGCCGGTCGCCGTCACCCTGCACGGGGACCGGCCCGCCGACATCAGCGCCCGCAACGTCTGGCGCTGCGAGGTGGCCGGCCTGGAGACGCACGGCGACCAGATCCGCGCCGACCTCACCGGTGAACTCCCCCTGGCCGCCGACCTGACCACCGTCGCCGCCGCCCAACTGGACCTGCGTCCGGGCGCGGAGGTGTGGGCGGCGGTGAAGGCGGCGCAGACGCACGCGTATCCGGTCTAGGGCGTGTCCGCAAAGTCCCGCCTGCCGAGCAACTCCCTGGACGGCCGGAGGGATCGCGTGATCGGGTGTGCTCCATGAGCACCCTGATCCGTCACGTGACCGTCGACTGCGCCGACCCCTACACCCTCGCGGGCTTCTGGGCCGGCGCCCTGGACGGCTCGCTCGCCGACGACGACCTGCCCGGCGACCCGGAGGCCCTGGTCAGGTCGGCGTCGGTGACGCTGTTGTTCGTCCGGGTCGAGGACGCCAAGGCGGTGAAGAACCGGGTGCACCTCGATCTCCAGCCCCAGGACCGCACCCGCGACGAGGAGGTCGAGCGCCTGCTCGCGCTGGGCGCCACGCTCCAGGGCGACCGCCGCAGGGCGGACGGCACCGGCTGGGTGACGCTGTTCGACCCCGAGGGCAACGAGTTCTGCGTGGAGATGAGTGCGGCGGAGCGCTCGGCCCGCTAGGCGAGGGCGCCGCCCCTCAAGGGGGGCCGTTCAGCCGGCGCGGCCGCGGCCTCGCCGGTGCAGGTCGGCGTGGGCCGCGGCGAGATGGGCCCGCCGGGGCTCGGGCAGCCGCCGGGACGCCTCGCGCAGCGTCAGTCCGGACAGCCGGGGCAGCCGCTCGGCGAGCCAGTCGGCGATTCTGTCGGGGTGGTGCTTGGTGCCCTCGCGCAGGGCCCAGCCGACAGCCTTGCGCACGAAGAACCGCTCGTCGGTGAGGAGCGGGTCGGCGACCTCGGCGAAGACGGGGAACCAGCGCGGGAAGTCGTCCTCCTCCCGCAGCACCATGAGGAAGCCGAGCACGCCGCCGCGCCGCACCCACTGCCCGGGGTCGGCCGCCCAGCGGCGCACCGCCTCCTCCAGGCCCGGGTGGCGCGGCAGCAGCCGGCCCACGACGAACGGCGCGAGCAGGTCGACGTGGCCCCAACTGCGGCACTGGCGCAGCAGCGCCTCGAAGAGGGCGGCGTCGTCCGCTCCCAGGCGGTCGGTGTAGCCGGCCAGCACGAGGAGCGCCGTGGAGCGGTGCTCGTGCACGGGCCGGGACCACAGCTCGGCGGCGAGGGCGGTGGCCCGGCCGTGGTCCAGTTCCCGGTGGTCCCGCACGAAGGACCGCACCAAGGCGCGCATGGCGGGCAGCGGCACGCCGACGTGGTCGAGGTCGCTCTTGAGGTAGCGCTTCTCCGCCGCCGCGCGGCCGGGCACCGCGGCGTGCTCCAGGCGGTCGCGGAGCTGCCCGGCGAGGTCGGTGACGGACTGTTCGGGCACGGTGCGGTGGCGCCTTTCGGTGCGGCCGGGGGGCGGAGGTGCCCGGACCCACGGGGGCGGGGCCCGGGCGCCGGTCTGACGCTACGTCACCGGGGTCATCGCTCGCGGTGGTCGGCGAACTCAAGCTCCCGCGCCCACAGGTACTCGTTGGCCTGCCGGGCGCCGCGGCCCTCGGTGGTGCGGAAGACCTCCTGCCAGACCCTGGAGACGGCGTCGTTGCGGTAGGCGACACCGGGGCCCCGCTGGTCGTACCAGCGCACGACCTCCAGGAAGAACGGGCCGCCGCGGTCCGCGCCGTACCAGACCCGGCCGCGGTCGCCGGTGACCAGGCCCTCGTCGCGCAGGATGGGCCAGTCGCGGCGCATCAGGTCGTGGAAGTCGCCGACCGCGTCCGGGCGGACCAGGTAGAGGGCGAGACCGGTGAAGGCGCGTTCCTCCGGCTCGTCGGGCACGTCGTCGAAGTAGTCCATGCGGGAGACGACCGGGCGGTCCACCGCCGGCCGGCCGCCGCGGGCCTCGGTGATCTCCTTCATCTCCCGCCACAGGGCGTCGACCTCGGGCAGGTGGCGGGCCCGGTCGGCCGCGTCCGTGTCCTTGAAGGTGACGATCTCGAGGAAGACGGGTCCGTGCTCGCTCCGGGCCTGGAAGACGGTGGCCGGCTCGTCGGTGACCAGGCCGTGCCAGCGCAGGACGGGCCAGTGCCGGGCGATGATGTCGCGGGCCCGCGCCTCGGCGCCGTGCTTGACGCAGTAGGTGGCCATCACGCTGCTGGAGCCGGTGCCGGGCTGGTTCTTCATGGTTCGAACCTAACAACGGCCCGCGCCGGGCGTTTGACCGTCTTGGACATGAACGGACGGGCGGGTGGCCGATTCCGGAGCGGGCTCGTTGAATGCCTCGTCCGAGGAGACCGCACGAGGGCAGGCACACCATGACCACCACCAGAATCGACTACCGCCGGGAGAACAAGGAGCTGTACCACGCCACCACCCGCCCGACCGCCCTGGACGTCCCGGAGCTGTGCTTCCTGGCCGTGGACGGCGAGGGCGACCCCCGCGACCCCCGCTTCGCCACCGCCGTCACCGCGCTCTGCACCGCCGCGTACGCCCTGAAGTTCGCCCTCCGCGCCGAGACCGGGACCGACTACGGCGTGCTCCCCCTGGAAGGGCTCTGGCACCACACCGACCGGTACGCCGACCTCACCGGTGGAGACGCCGGCGCCTTCCGGGACCGCTCCGGCTGGCGCTGGACCCTGCTGATCCGCCAGCCCCTGCCCTTCACCGACGGACAGCTCGCCGCCGCCCGGGAGAAGGCCGCCGCCAAGGCCGGCGAGGAGCCCGCGGCGGCGCTCCGCACGGAGCGGTTCGCGGAGGGCCGCTGCGTGCAGCTCCTGCACAAGGGCACGTTCGAGACCGAGCCGGAGACGGTCGCGAGGCTCCACCGGTACCTCGCGGAAGGGGAGTTGACCCCGTCGGGCCGCCACCACGAGCTGTACCTCACCGACCACACCCGCACCGCGCCCGAACGGCAGCGCACCCTGCTGCGTCAGCCCGTGCTGGACACCTGAGGAGCAACCCTCCTACCCTGGCGGCCCGTTCACGAGAAGGGGCCGCGGCACGTGAAGGTGGACACGCTCACCCGCCACGACGAGCGCCTGTTACGGGTGATCCCGCACATCGTCGCCCAGGTGCGCGACGGCACGGCCGCGGTCTCGCTCGAGGACCTTGCCGCGGTCTCCCACACCGCCCCCGGCTACCTGCGGCACGTCCTGCGCGACCAGGTCGGCGAGCCGCCGCACCGCTTCGTGCGCCGGCTGCGGATGTCGCTCGCCGCCTACCGGCTGGTGTTCGGCGACCGAGGCGTACTCGACATCGCCGTCGACGCGGGCTACCACTCGCACGCCGCCTTCACCCGGGCCTTCCGCGCCACCTACGGCGTCCCACCCTCCGACCTGCGCGAACGCCCCGCCGAGGCGTCCCGGCCGCTCGCCGGGTTCACCGGCACACAGGTCAGGCCCGCCTCCTTCCCGCAGCGCCAGGTGGCCTGCTGGTCCCGCTTCGGCGCGCGGGACGCCCCGCACTCCGCCTGGGACCAGCTGCGCTCCTGGCTCACCGGGCAGGGCCACTGCCCGGCCCGCTCCAAGGCCCTGGGCGTCTGCCGCGACGACCCGGACCACCTCATGGGCGCCCGGGTCCGCCGGACAGGGTGCCGCCCCGGGCCGGACCACCTCCCCGCGCACCCACCGGACGACGCCGGCGTGCGGGTGGTGCCGGCCTCCGCCGGCATCGCGATGCGGCACACCGGGCCGCCCGAGCTGATCCCCTTCACCTATATGGACCTCGCCGTCAGCGCGGTCGCCCGGGGCGTGCAGACCCCGGTGCGCCCCCCGCTGCCGTACTACGTCGAGTTCACGCCGTTCCCCTCGGCGCGGCCCGAGCAGCGGGTCTCGATGGACGTGTACCTCATCCCGCAGACCCACGGCTGACGCCCCGCCCTCCCCGCGTCACCGCGCGGCCACGCACCGAAGCGGGCCTTCCGCCCCGCCGGGACTCGTGTGACACTGGCGTCCCCGTCCGCAGTGCGGCGGACCCCCTCCGCACCGTCCCCCCGAGAAGTGCGCCGTGCCGTCTCTGCCCCTGCCGCTCGCCCTGATCGCCCGCCTGACCCCCGTCGCCGTACTGGCCACGGCGGGCTGGGCGCTCTCCTCCGGCCCGGAGTCCGACGCGACCGCCCGTCCGGAGGCGTCGCCGAGCGCGGCCGGGCCGTCGGCGTCCGCGCCGGCCACCGAGGCGGAGTCGAAGGCGTACGAGGCCGCCCCGGCGCCCTGCACCGCCGTCGCCGCGAAGACGGTCGCCTCGCTGGTGCCGGGGGCGAAGCCGGCCGGCAAGGAGATACCGTCCACGGACACGGCGGTGCGCCGCACCTGCTCCTGGAACGCGCTCAAGGGGTACGACTACCGCTGGCTGGACGTCTCCTTCGAGGTGCTGAAGTCCGAGGAGGCCGCGAAGAAGTCGTACACGGACCGGGTCACCGACCGCTCCGGCGGCGGCACGGTCCCCGGGGTCGGCGACGCGGGCTACTCGGTGGTCAACCTGACCACCGAGGACGGCCAGCAGACCCGCGAGGGCACCGTGCTGGTCCGCGCCTCCAACGCGCTGGTCGTCATCACCTTCAACGGCAGCGACTTCGAGACGAAGAAGGCGCCGAGCACGGACGAGATCAACAAGGGCGCCATCAGGACGGCCAAGGAGGCCGTGGCCGCCCTGACGGCGGACGGCTGAGTCAGGCGGACTCCGCCGCCCGGCGCCCGCCGGCGCGGGTGGTGAGCGTCAGCGCCAGGTAGAGCACCATGGAGGTGCCCAGGCCCACCGCCCATCCGTAGTCGGCCAGCGGTTCCAGGGCAGGGACCGGGCGGCCGTCGATCAACGGGTGGAAGTCGGCGCCGCCGACGGCGAGCACGCCGCCGACGGCGAAGGCGAGTACCGCCCGCCAGTTCCAGCCGCCCGCGTACCAGTAGCGTCCGCCCGCCCGGTACAGGTCGCCCAGGTCGAGGCGGGTGCGGCGCAGGATCCAGTAGTCCGCGACGAGGATGCCGGCGACCGTGCCGAGCAGCCCGCCGACCAGGCCGAGCCAGGTGAAGATGTAGCCCTGCGGGTCGGCGTAGAGCTTCCACGGGCGGATCAGCACCGCGAGCACGCAGGTGATCAGCGCGCCGGCCCGGAAGCTCACCCGGCGCGGGGCGACGTTGGAGAAGTCGAAGGCCGGGGAGACCAGGTTGGCGGCGATGTTCACCGACAGCGTCGCCACCAGCACGGTGACCAGCGCGAAGAGCAGCCCGACCACGTTGTCCGTCCGCGCGGCGAGCTGGACCGGGTCCCAGATCGTCTCCCCGTACACCGCCTGGGAGCCGGAGGTCACCAGGACGGAGACGAAGGCGAACAGGGTCATGGTGGTGGGCAGTCCGAGGGCCTGCCCGCGCAGCTGGGCCCGCTGACTCCTGCCGTAGCGGGTGAAGTCGGGGATGTTCAGCGACAGCGTGGACCAGAAGCCGATCATGCCCATCAGGGACGGCCAGAACAGCTTCCAGAAGTCGCCGCCCCAGCCGAGCCGGGAGGGCTGGTCGAGCAGCGGCCCGAAGCCGCCCGCCTTGTCGCTCATCCACCACAGCATCACGAAGGCGCCGACCAGCACGAAGGGGGCCGCCCAGTTCTCGAAGCGCCGGATGGTCTCCATGCCGCGCAGGATGATGGCCACCTGCAGCACCCAGAACAGGGCGAAGGACAGCCACATGGTCCAGGCGTACCCGCCGATCCGCCCGGCGTCGCTCCAGCCGTCGCCGATCAGCTTGCCGGCCAGGAAGAAGATGGCCTCGCCGCCGATCCAGGTCTGGATGCCGAACCAGCCGCACGCCACCAACGCCCGTACCACGGCCGGGAGGTTGGCGCCCCGGACGCCGAAGGAGGCGCGTGCGAACACCGGGAAGGGGATGCCGTACTTGGGCCCGGCGTGCCCGGTCAGCAGCATCGGGACCAGCACGATCAGGTTGGCCAGGGCGATGGTGAGCACCGCCTGCTTCCAGTCCATACCGACCGCGATCAACCCCGAGGCCAGCGTCCAGGAGGCGGTGTTGTGGGCCATGCCGACCCAGAGGGCGGAGAAGTTGTACGTGGTCCAGGTGCGCCGCTCGACGGGGACCGGCAGCAGGTCCTCGTTGGCGTAGGGGCCGTCGGGCGGCGCGGAGCCGGGGGCCGGTTCCACCCGGCCGTCGGGGTGCGTGAGGTCGGCGGACGGCGGTATCGCGCCGGGCGCGGTGTCGGTCATGGGCAGGCCAATCGTGCGGTGGGACGGGAGAGGCCGTGCGGGGTGCGGGTCGGTGGCTTCAGTCGCTCAGCGCCGGGATGACGTCGGCGCCGTACGCGTCGATCACGGACTCCCGGGCGTCGTGCATGGCGTAGACGGCGAACTGGTCGACGCCGAGCGCGCGCAGCGCCCTGAGCTTCTCGATGTGCCGCGCGGGCGGTCCGATCAGGCAGAAGCGGTCCACGATCTCGTCGGGGACGAAGTCGGCGGAGGGGTTGCCTGCGCGCCCGTGGTGCGCGTAGTCGTAGCTCTCGCGGGCCCGGACGTAGTCGGTGAGTTCGTCCGGTACGGCGCCGGTGTGCGCGCCGTACTTGGCGACCAGGTCGGCGACGTGGTTGCCGACCATGCCGCCGAACCAGCGGCACTGCTCGCGGGCGTGGGCGAGCGCCTCGGGCGAGTCGTCGGCGGTGACGTAGGCGGGGGCGGCGACGCAGACGGTCACCTCGGACGGGTCGCGGCCGGCGGCGACGGCGGCGTCCCTGACCGCCTTCACCATGTACTCGGTGAGGTAGAGGTCGGCGAGCTGGAGGATGAACCCGTCGGCCTCCTCGCCGGCCAGCTTGAGCGCCTTGGGCCCGTACGCCGCCATCCAGACGGGGAGTTCGGCGCCGGGCCCGACCCAGGGGAACTTGACCACGGTGCCGCCGAGGTCGGCCTCCTCGCCCCGGGCGAGGGCGCGGACGACCTTCATGGCCTCGCTGACGCGGGCCAGCGTGTTGGGCGGGCGCCCGGCGACGCGCATCGCGGAGTCGCCGCGGCCGATGCCGCAGACCATGCGGTTGCCGAACATGTCGTTGAGGGTGGCGAAGGTGGAGGCGGTCACCTCCCAGGTGCGGGTGCCCGGGTTGGTGACCATCGGGCCGACCGTGAGCTTGGTGGTGTTGGCGAGGATCTGGCTGTAGATGACGAACGGCTCCTGCCACAGCACGGCGGAGTCGAAGGTCCAGCCGTAGCGGAAGCCGCCCCGTTCGGCGCGCTTCATCAGGCTGATCACGCGGGAGGCCGGCGGGTCGGTCTGGAGGACGAGTCCGAAGTCCATGCGCAACACTCCGAGTTGCTGGGCGCCGTCAGGTCAGGTACTGGCAGGTGGTGCGGGGGACGTAGACGCCGTGGCCCTTGCGGCCGGTGTACTCCCGGTCGGTGACGACCGGTTCGCCGCGCGAGAGGACGGTCTCCACCCGGCCGGTGATCCGGCGGCCCTCGTAGGCCGAGTAGTCGACGTTCATGTGGTGGGTCGCGGCGGAGAGCACCTGCTCGGCGTGCGGGTCGTAGACGACGAGGTCGGCGTCGGCGCCCGGGGCGATGGTGCCCTTCTTCGGGTAGAGGCCGAACATGCGGGCCGGGGTGGCGCAGGCGATCTCGATCCAGCGGCGGCGGCTGATGTGCCCGTCCACGACGGCCTGGTGGAGCAGGTCCATGCGGTTCTCCACCCCGGGCATCCCGTTGGGGATCTTGGAGAAGTCGCCGCGGCCCAGCTCCTTCTGGCCGGTGAAGCAGAAGGGGCAGTGGTCGGTGGAGACCACCTGGAGGTCGTTGGTGCGCAGCCCCCGCCAGAGCGCCGCCTGGTGCTCGCGCGGGCGCAGCGGGGTGCTGCACACGTACTTGGCGCCCTCGAAGTCCGGCTCGGCGAGGTTGTCGGTGGACAGGAAGAGGTACTGCGGGCAGGTCTCGCCGAAGACGTTGAGCCCCTCGTCGCGGGCCCGGGTCAGCTCGGCGACCGCCTCCCGGGCGGAGACGTGCACGACGTACAGCGGCGCCCCGGCGACCTGGGCGAGCCGGATGGCGCGGTGGGTGGCCTCGGCCTCCAGCAGGGCCTTGCGGACCTCGCCGTGGAAGCGGGGGTCGGTCTCGCCGCGGGCGAGGGCCTGCTCGACCAGCACGTCGATGGCGATGCCGTTCTCGGCGTGCATCATGATCAGCCCGCCGTTCTCGGCGGCGCGCTGCATGGCCCGCAGGATCTGGCCGTCGTCGCTGTAGAAGACGCCCGGGTAGGCCATGAACTGCTTGAAGGAGGTGACGCCCTCCTCCACCAGGAGGTCCATCTCCTTGAGCGTCTCCTCGTGCACATCGGAGACGATCATGTGGAAGCCGTAGTCGACGGCGCAGTTGCCCTCGGCCTTGGCGTGCCAGGCGTCCAGGCCCTCGCGCAGGGAGTGCCCGGTGGACTGGATGGCGAAGTCCACGATGGTGGTGGTGCCGCCCCAGGCGGCGGCCCGGGTGCCGGTCTCGAAGGTGTCGGCCGCGTAGGTGCCGCCGAAGGGCATCTCCATGTGGGTGTGCCCGTCGACGCCGCCCGGGATCACGTACTTGCCGGTGGCGTCGATGACGCGTTCGGCGGTGAAGGCTTCGGCGGCGTGCGTGCCGGTCGCCGCGAGGGCGGCGACGCGGCCGTCCTCGATCAGGACGTCGGCGTGGGTCTCCTCGGCGGCGGTGACGACGAGTCCGCCGCGGACGACGGTACGGCTGCTCATGCTGTTCCCTCCGGTCGGGCGGGCCTCGGGTCTCTCCGGGTCACAGGCTCCGCAGCGCGCGCTCCAGGATCGCGGCGCCCTCCTCGGCCTCCGCGACGGTGAGCGTGAGCGGCGGCGCGACGCGCAGCACGCTGGTGCTGTGCCCGCCGCCCTTGCCGACGAGCAGGCCGCCGGCGCGGGCCTCCTCCAGGACGTGGGCTGCGGCCTCGGGGGCGGCGGCGCCGGTGTCGGGGTGGGTCAGCTCGACGCCGATCATCAGGCCCCGGCCGCGCACCTCCCGTACGTGCGGGACCTGGGCGCCGACGGACCTGAGCCGCTCGCCGAGCAGGCCGCCGACCCGGCGGGCGTTGCCCTGGAGGTCGTGTTCCAGGAGGTAGGTGAGGTTGGCGAGGCCGGCCGCCATGGTGATCTGGGTGCCGCCGAAGGTGGAGATGCTGTTGGCGTCCAGGCAGTTCATGATCTCGGCGCGGGCGATGACGCCGCCGATGGACATGCCGTTGCCGATGCCCTTGGCGAAGGTGACGATGTCCGGCGGGCCGCTGCTGCCGTGCGCCTGCCAGCCCCAGAAGTGGTCGCCGGTGCGGCCCCAGCCGGTCTGCACCTCGTCGGCGATCCACAGCACGTCCCGCTCGTGCAGCACCTCGCGGAAGGCGGCGTACAGGCCGTCCGGCGGGGAGGTGAAGCCGCCGACGCCCTGGATCGGCTCGGCGATCAGGGCGGCGGGGGCGCGGGTGTGGCCGAGCAGGTCGGTCAGGTCCTCGACGCAGGCCGCGATGAACTCCTGGTCGTCCAGGTGGGCGAAGGGGCCGCGGGTGCGCACACCGCCGTGCACGTAGAGGGTCTGGAGCGGGGAGAGGGCGGTCGGGGACCAGCTGCGGTTGCCGGTGATGCCGACGGAGCTGAAGGAGCGGCCGTGGTAGCTGTTGCGCATCGCGAGGACGGTGCTGGAGCGCCGGTAGGTGGTGGCGAGCAGCAGCGCGGTGTCGTTGGCCTCGGTGCCGGAGGTGGTGAAGAAGACCCGGGCGTCGGGGATGCCGGACAACTGGGCGACGCGCTCGGCCAGTTCGACCATCGGGCGGTTGAGGTACAGGGTGGAGGAGTGCAGGATCCGGCCGGCCTGCTCGCTGATGGCCTTGGTGACCTCGGGCAGGGCGTGCGCGGTCATGGTGGTGAGGATGCCGCCGAAGAAGTCGAGGTAGCGGTGGCCGGCCGCGTCCCAGACATGGCGGCCCTCGCCGTGGGTGATCTCCAGCGGCTCCTCGTAGTAGAGGGCCAGCCAGTCGGGCAGCACGGCCCGGTGCCGGCCGAGCAGGTCGCGGGTCACGGCCGCACCAGCCCCTC
This sequence comes from Streptomyces sp. NPDC048182, assembly GCF_043202555.1. Taxonomy (NCBI): domain Bacteria; kingdom Bacillati; phylum Actinomycetota; class Actinomycetes; order Kitasatosporales; family Streptomycetaceae; genus Streptomyces; species Streptomyces sp. NPDC048182. The sequence goes on from NZ_JBIDAQ010000018.1 coordinate 81,029, forward strand.
GTAGGCGTCGGGGCGGCGGTCGCGGTAGAAGGCCCACTGCTTGCGCACGTCCTCGATGAGGCCGAAGTCGAGGTCGCGGACGAGCAGTTCCTCCTCGGCGTCGTCGGCGACGTCCCCGACGAACTTGCCCCGGGGGTCCACGAAGTACGAGGTCCCGTAGAAGTCGTTGCTGCCGTACTCCTCACGCCCCACCCGGTTGATGGCGGCGACGAAGTACTCGTTGGCCACGGCGGCGGCGGGCTGCTCCAGCTGCCACAGGTGGGCGGAGAGGCCGCGGTGGGTGGCGGACGGGTTGTAGACCAACTGGGCGCCGTTGAGGCCGAGTTGCCGCCAGCCCTCCGGGAAGTGTCGGTCGTAGCAGATGTAGACGCCGACCTTGCCGACGGCGGTGTCGAAGACCGGCCAGCCGGCGTTGCCGGGGCGGAAGTAGAACTTCTCCCAGAAGCCCTCGACCTGCGGGATGTGGTGCTTGCGGTAGGTGCCGAGCACGGTGCCGTCGGCGTCGATCACGGCGGCGGTGTTGTAGTAGAAGCCGGACTGCTCGACCTCGAAGACGGGGGCGACGACCACCATGCCGGTCTCGCGGGCGAGGTCCTGCATGCGGCGGACGGTCGGCCCGTCGGGGACGGGCTCGGCCCAGCGGTAGTGCTCGGGGTCCTGGACCTGGCAGAAGTAGGGGGCGTTGAAGACCTCCTGGAAGCCGATGATCCGCGCCCCTTGGCGGGCGGCCTCCCGGGCGTGCTCCTCGTGCTTCGCCACCATGGACTCGGTGTCGCCGGTCCAGGTGGCCTGGACCAGAGCGGCACGTACGACGTTGGCCATGAGCTGCTCCTTCGACGTGACGTCAGAGCCTCTACGCCCGTAGAGCAGGGACGTAGAGGGACGAACGTAAGCCCCTGCGGGTGGCTTGCCAAGACCATCGTCGCCCCGCACCCGGTGTCGGGGGCGATTCGCACTCCGGTGGGTGAGAGGTGGGGCCGGTGGGGTTGATGGGGTGTCGGCGTCACGTGCCGTGACCGGCGACGCGGAGGGCGTGCAGGAGGCTGCCGTGCCGCTCCGCCGGGACCTCCCGCGCCGCCTCCAGGAGCAGCGGTACGAGCACCGGCGGGTCGGGTTCGGCGACGGCGGCGGCCTCCTCGGGGCCCCGGAAGCGCAGGCCGGCGCCGAGCAGCGCGCGGGCCTCGCCCCGGCGGCCCTCGGCGAGCAGGCCGAGCGCGGCACGGCCCAGCTCGGCGGGGGGCCGTACGACGCCCTGCCGGAGCACCTGCTCGCCGTCGCCCGCCCGGCCGGCCGCGGCGAGCGCGTCGGCGGCGGCGACCAGCCGGTGGGCGGGCAGCGCCGCCGCCTCCCAGAGCAGGGTCGCCCAGTCGGCCCCGAGCCCGGCCGCCACCAGCTCGGCGGCGAGCAGGGGCAGCCGGGCGACGGGCCCCCGCGCGGCGTCGACCAGCACCGCGTGCGCCTCGCCGCCACGCCCCTCGCCGCGCAGCCGGGCCAGCGCGCGGACGACCCCGGCGGCGGCCTCGCGCTCGGCACGCGGGTCGGCCTGCGCGCTCACCGACCCCTCCTCCCCCGCCCCGGCGAACCGGGCCCCGCGGAGGGTCGGGCCCCCGGCCCCCGCCTCCGGCACGGCCACGGAGGGCAGCACGGCCTCCCCTTGCTCGACGACGCCCCCGAACCGGGCACCGCCCCTGCGCCGGCGGCGGGACGGCTCGGGGGCGGCGGGGGCCGGCGCGGGGGCGTCCGTCGGGGGCGGGGTGGAGGCGCGGGAGGCGGGCCCGTACGGGGCGGGGGCCGGTCGGTGGGTGTCGAAGGCGTTCAGGTGTCGGGCCGGGGTGTGCGCGTCGAGGGCGGCCGGGGGCAGGGTGGCAGCCTCGGAGGCGTTCCGGTACGGGGCGGGGGCCGGGGCCCGCGCGGGGAAGTCCGGCTGCGCCGGACGGCGGGTCGCGGGGTGGTACTGCTCGGGAGCGGCGGCGGGCTGCCGGACCGCCGGGCCGGGCGGGGGCGGGTCCTGGGCGTCGGGCACGGTCGCCGGGGGCCAGGACGCGGGCAGGGAGGCCAGGCGGGACTCCAGTTCCGTGCAGCGTGCCGTGGCCCGGGCGTGGTCGTCCTGGGTCCAGGACAGGTCCCGGCTCAGGGCGTCGGCCGCCTCCGGGGTGGTGGCCGACGCCAGCAGGGCCGTGAGGCGGGCCCGGCGGTCGGCGGCGCGGCGTTGCTCGCGGCGCAGCGCGTCGAGCCGGTCCCGCAGGGCGTCCGCCGCGCCCGGCAGGGCGTCGTACGCCCGCAACGCGGCGGCGTAGAGGGCGCCGGTCCGGGCCGCCGGCCACCCGGCACCGGGGCGTCCGGCGAGGTCCTGGAGCAGGGACTCCACCACGTCCCAGGGCGGTATCTCCCGCCCCGCGGCGCAGGCCCGCATGCCGTCCGGGTCGCGCCGCCAGAACACCCCGCACCAGCCGGCGCCCTGGTCGAGGCCGGCCAGCAGCTCGGTGAGGTGACCGGCGAACTCCCGCACCGGACCCGGCAGTTGATCCACGGACATCGCTCGGCTCCCGCCCCGCTCCCGACCCCCATCGGTCTCAGGTCGGTAGGGAACACCAGCCGTGTTACACCGCCGCTACGGCCGCTTTTCGCGCGGCGGCGACATCGTCAGGCCGCGTCCGCCGCCACCTCGGGAACGCAGCTCCCGGCCAGCTCGTCGAGGGACAGCCCGAGGGCGCCGGCCAGCGCGGCGACCGTGAAGAAGGCGGGCGTCGGGGCCCGGCCGGTCTCGATCTTGCGCAAAGTCTCCGGTGACACACCGGCCTCGGCGGCGACCTCCACCATGCTGCGCGGGCCGCGCGCCGCACGGAGAAGCCGCCCGAGCCGCTCACCGCGCTCGCGCTCCTCGGGAGTCAGGGGGGTGCGTACCATGCGGCGAGTCTACGCTCCGATTCAAATACCGGTACAGAGGTCCGCCCGGCGGGCGTCACCTGTCGCCGAGCACACCGAAGAGCGCGAAGTCGGGCTGCTCGTCGCCGTCGCCGCGCTCAGCCTGGCCGTGCCGCGGTGGTTCACATCCGAGGACGAGCTGGGGCTGGAGCCCTGAGCCGGGCGTCGTTCCGCGGAGCCGCCGGCCACGGAAGCGGGCGCGGTCCGGCTGCCGGGGTGCGCCGGGGCGGCGGCGAGGCCGGGAGGCGTACTCGCCGTACTCGCCGACGAGTGCGCCGAGGACCTGCCACCGGCGCCCCCGCACGCCCCCGCCGGGACGGCCCACGCACCACGTGCCCCCCGGCACAGAACGTGTCATGTTGGGCATGACCGCCCCCGGGCCGGGTTACCCGATCCCGGCACGCCGATCAGCGAAGCAGCGGAGGAACGGACACGATGACCAGCGGCTTCATGGGCCCCGAGGGCGACCCGTTCGCGGAATTCCTGGCACGCTTCTTCGGCGGCCCGCGGCCGAGGCAGATCGACATCGGCCGGCTGCTCAGCCAGCCGGCCCGGGAGCTGGTACGCGGGGCCGCCCAGTACGCCGCCGAGCACGGCAGCCGGGACCTGGACACCGAGCACCTGCTGCGTGCGGCGCTCGGCACCGAGCCGACCCGCGGCCTGCTCAGCCGGGCCGGCGCCGATCCGGACGCGATCGCCTCGCAGATCGACGAGCGGACCGGCCCGGCGCAGCACGCCCCCGGCGACGCCCCGCCGCCCACCTCGCTCTCCCTCACCCCGGCCGTCAAGCGCGCCCTGCTCGACGCGCACGAGCTGGCCCGCACCACCGGCACCGGCTACATCGGTCCCGAGCACGTGCTGAGCGCCCTGGCCGCCAACCCCGACTCGGCCGCCGGGCACATCCTGAACGCCGCCCGGTTCGCGCCCTCGGGGCTGCCGCCGGAGGCGCAGGAGGGCGCGGCCCGCTCGAAGGGCGGTCAGGACGGCGCCGCCCGCGAGTCCAGCACGCCGACGCTCGACAAGTACGGCCGCGACCTCACCGACCTGGCCCGGCAGGGCCGGATCGACCCGGTGATCGGGCGCGAGGAGGAGATCGAGCAGACCGTCGAGGTGCTGTCCCGGCGCGGCAAGAACAACCCCGTGCTGATCGGCGACGCCGGCGTGGGCAAGACCGCCATCGTGGAGGGGCTGGCCCAGCGCATCACCGACGGCGACGTCCCCGACGTGCTGATCGGGCGCCGCGTCGTCGCGCTCGACCTGACCGGCGTGGTGGCCGGCACCCGCTACCGGGGTGACTTCGAGGAGCGGCTCAACACCATCGTCGGCGAGATCCGCGCCCACTCCGACGAGCTGATCGTCTTCATCGACGAGCTGCACACCGTGGTCGGCGCGGGCGGCGGCGGTGAGAGCGGCTCGATGGACGCCGGCAACATCCTCAAGCCGGCCCTGGCCCGCGGCGAGCTGCACATCGTCGGCGCCACCACCCTGGAGGAGTACCGCCGGATCGAGAAGGACGCGGCGCTCGCCCGCCGCTTCCAGCCGATCCTGGTCCCCGAGCCGACCACCGCCGACGCCGTGGAGATCCTGCGCGGCCTGCGGGACCGCTACGAGGCCCACCACCAGGTCCGCTACACCGACGAGGCGCTGGTCGCGGCCGTGGAGCTGTCCGACCGCTACCTGACCGACCGCCGGCTCCCCGACAAGGCCATCGACCTCATCGACCAGGCCGGCGCCCGGGTCCGGCTGCGCGCCCGCACCAAGGGCACCGATGTGCGGGCCATGGAGCGCGAGGTCGAGCAGCTGGTGCGGGACAAGGACCAGGCCGTCGCCGACGAGCAGTACGAGCAGGCGATGCGGCTGCGCGACCGGATCGGCGAGCTGAAGCAGCGCGTCTTGGAGGCCACCGGCGACGGCGAGGCCGACGAGGGGCTGAAGCTGGTCGTCGGCACCGAGTCGATCGCCGAGGTGGTCTCCCGGCAGACCGGCATCCCGGTCGCCAGCCTCACCCAGGAGGAGAAGGACCGTCTCCTCGGCCTGGAGCAGCACCTGCACGAGCGGGTGGTCGGTCAGGACGAGGCCGTGCGCGTCGTCTCCGACGCGGTGCTGCGCTCCCGCGCGGGCCTGGCGAGCCCGGGCCGCCCCATCGGCAGCTTCCTCTTCCTCGGCCCGACCGGCGTCGGCAAGACCGAGCTGGCGCGGGCGCTTGCCGAGTCGCTGTTCGGCAGCGAGGACCGGATGGTGCGGCTCGACATGAGCGAGTACCAGGAGCGCCACACGGTGAGCCGGCTGGTCGGCGCCCCGCCCGGGTACGTCGGGCACGAGGAGGCCGGGCAGCTCACCGAGGTGGTGCGCCGCCACCCGTACTCGCTGCTGCTCCTCGACGAGGTGGAGAAGGCGCACCCGGACGTCTTCAACATCCTGCTCCAGGTCCTGGACGACGGCCGGCTGACCGACTCCCAGGGCCGCACGGTCGACTTCGCCAACACGGTCGTGGTGATGACCAGCAACCTGGGCTCCGAGGCGATCACCCGGCGCGGCGCCGGCATCGGCTTCGGCCAGGGCGGCACGGAGGCGGACGAGGAGGCCCGGCGCGAGCAGGTGATGCGCCCGCTGCGCGAGCACTTCCGCCCGGAGTTCCTCAACCGCATCGACGAGATCGTGGTCTTCCGCCAGCTCAGCGGCGACCAGCTGCGCCAGATCACCAGCCTGCTCCTGGAGCAGACCCGGCGCATGATGCACGCGCAGGACGTCGGCGTGGAGTTCACCGACGCGGCCGTGGACTGGCTGGCCGAGCGCGGCTACCAGCCGGAGTACGGCGCCCGCCCGCTGCGCCGCACCATCCAGCGCGAGGTCGACAACCAGCTCTCCCGGCTGCTCCTGGACGGCCGGGTCGGCGAGGGCGGCCGGGTCGTGGTCGACGTCGAGGACGGGCGGCTGGCGTTCCGTACGCCGGAGCCGCAGCGGCCCGCCCCCGAGCTGTGACCTGACCCGGTGTCCTGAGCCTCAGTGCCCTGAGCGGACCACCATGGCCGAGCCGCCGCCCCGCCGTGTCTTCTCGGCGGCGGCCAGCCAGCGCCCGTCCGGCAGGCGCTGCACGCCGGTCGCCGCGCCGATCTCCGGGTTGAGCTTGAAGGAGTGGCCCAGCGCCTCCAACTGCCCGCGCAGGGCGCTGTCGTAGAGGGCCGGTTCGAGTTCGGTCTGGGCGGCGTTGCGCTGGCTGGCGCGCGGCGCGGCGATGGCGTCCACCAGGGGCAGGCGGCGGTCCAGGAAGCCGGTGAGGGTCTGGAGGACCGTGGTGACGATGGTGGCGCCGCCGGGCGAGCCCAGCGCGACGACCGGCTTCGCGTGCCGGTCCAGGACGATGGTCGGCGAGATGGACGAGCGGGGCCGCTTGCCGGGGCCCGGCAGGTTCGGGTCGTGGACGGCCGGGTTCGCCGGGGCGAAGGAGAAGTCGGTCAGCTCGTTGTTGAGCAGGAAGCCCCGCCCTGGCACGGTGATGCCGCTGCCGCCGGTCTGCTCGATGGTGAGCGTGTAGGCGACGACGTTGCCCCACTTGTCGGCGACCGTGAGGTGGGTGGTGTTCTCCCCCTCGTAGGTGGTGGGCGCCGCCTTGCCCTTGGTGCCGCAGGCGGCCGGGTGGCGCGGGTCGCCGGGGGCGAGCGGGCTGGTGAGCACCTTGTCGTCGCGGATCAGGCAGGCCCGGGAGTCGGCGAAGCGCTGGGAGAGCAGCTGCTTCGTGGGGACGTCCTCGAAGGCCGGGTCGCCGACCCAGCGGCCCCGGTCGGCGAAGGCGATGCGGCTGGCCTCGATGTAGCGGTGCAGATAGCGGGCCCGGCTCGCCTTGGACAGGTCGGTGCGCTCCAGGATGTTCAGCGCCTCGCCGACGGTGGTGCCGCCGGAGGAGGAGGGCGCGATGCCGTACACGTCCAGGCCGCGGTACGAGGTGCTGGTGGGTGCCTGGACCTTCGCCCGGTAGGCGGCGAGGTCCTCCCGGGACAGGTCGCCGGGGCGGGCGTTCCAGCCGGACGCCGGGTCGACCGGCGGCTTGTTCACCGCATCGAGGATGTCCGCGCCGAGGTCGCCGCGGTAGATCGCGCCGACACCCTCGCGGCCCAGCTCGCGGTAGGTGCGGGCCAGGTCGGGGTTGGTGAAGGTGGAGCCGACGGCGGGGAGCCGCCCGTGCGGCAGGAACAGCTCGGCGGTGTCCGGGAAGTACCGGAAGCGCTGTTCGTTGGTGGCGGTCTGCGAGCGGAAGGTCTCGTCCACGGTGAAGCCGTCGCGGGCGAGGCGCTCGGCGGGCTTCAGCACGGAGCCGAGCCCGCGGGTCCCCCACCGGTCGAGGGCGGTCTGCCAGGTGGCGGGCGTGCCCGGGGTGCCGACGGAGAGGCCGCTGGTGACGGCGTCGGCGAAGGCGAGCGGCTTGCCGTTCTCGGTGAACAGCTGCTCGTCGGCGGTGCGCGGGGCGGTCTCGCGGCCGTCGATGGTGCGGACGGTGCGGGACTTGGCGTCGTAGTAGACGAAGTAGCCGCCCCCGCCGACGCCGGCCGAGTAGGGCTCGGTGACGCCGAGCGCGGCGGCGGTGGCCACGGCGGCGTCGACGGCGTTGCCGCCCTTGCGCAGCACCTCGATGCCGGCCGCGGAGGCGTCGGCGTCGACGCTGGAGACGGCGCCGCCGTAGCCGACGGCGACGGGGGTCTTCGGGGTGGCGGCTCTGTGCGGTGCCGCGGGTGGCGCGGCGGCCCCCACCGAGACGACGGCGACCGAGACCGCCAGGACCGTCAGATTCCGTGCGACAGGGCGACGCATCCGCACCTCCAGGTAAAGGCCGTCCGGGCAGCCTAGTTGGCCGTCATGGCCGCGTCAGGTACGTCTCCCCCGCCGCGCCCGTTTCGAACGCCGGGCGCGTTTCGAACACGGGTGCGCCGCGGGCCGCTAGCATGCGCGCCCATGACTGACGACGTACGCAACATCGTCCTCGGAGTGGCCGCGTCCGGCATCAGCGCCGCGCTGGGCTGGTTCGCGCGTACCTTCCTGTGGAAGCGCCGGCTGCGCCGCCGGCAGGCGTTCTTCGGGCTGCCGGACGGCGCGGAGTCGCTGCTCGTCGTCAACCGGGACCCGGCGGCTGCGGAGCCGGCGGTGCACCGCTTCGACGTCTTCGCGCTGCTTGAGCTGTCCGCGCTGATCAAGAGCTGCGGCGCGCACATCCAGGTGATCACGCAGGACGCGGTGCACCAGGGCTTCGGGGAGCGTACGGAGTTCTGCGTGGGCGGGCCGGGGTCGAATCGCCGCATGCTGGCCCACATAGCGGCCATGCTGCCCGGCGTGCGGATGAACATCGACCCGGAGCCGGGCCCGGACCGCGGCGCCTTCCAGATCGGCGCCGAGCGCTACCGGATGGACCCGGGGATCACGGAGTACGTGCTGCTCGCCCGGCTCACCGCGGGCGACCGGCACGAGGCCCGCCCGGCGTTCCTGTTCTGCGGGCAGCGGGCGATCGACAACCAGGCCGCCACCCGCTACCTCGCCCGCAACCACGAGCGGCTGGCCCGCAAGCACGGCGCCCGCACCTTCGTGCTGCTGCTGAAGGTGGTCAACTCGCACGCGTACGGGCCGGACGTCGTCGAACTCGTCGGCGACGTGACCCGTGCGGCGACGAGCCGGCCGCCGGCCCCCGCACCGGCGCGCAGCTGACCTTCTCCTCCGTGGCGGACGGACCCGTCGTGAGGGTCCCGCCCGCCGCGTGAGCAGTGATCTCCGGCTGCGCCCTGCTGTGTGCCCGGTCCGGGCCTGCCGTGTGTCCCGGACCGATGACGAACGTAGCCGGGTGAGCGGCGCACCCGCCACCGACACGCACCAATCGGGCATAAGCCTTATTTACCGCACGTGTTGACCCCAGAGCTTCACGCCTCGGCGACCTCGCCGTACAGCTGCGACAGCTCCGGCACACCGTCAGCGGCCCACTCCTGGCCAGCCGCCACCACGTCGAACTCCCGGCCGGAGCCGAGCCGCACCACGGGCTGCCCGTCGGCCCTGATGTGCCAGGCGGCGCCGGGCACGGTGCGCACGAGCACCGTGCCCAGGTACAGACCGGCGTCGTTGCCTAGCCAGTCGGCGGCCTCCGCGTCGCCCCGCCAGCGCGGCAGCAGCTGGTCGAGCCGCTCCAGCGACTCCGGGGAGTCGTCGAGCGGGGCCCCCTCCCGCGCGGCCCGCGAGCGCAGCAGGTCGCAGTCGGCGAGCAGCTCGGCGACGCCCTCGGCGTCGTGCGCCGGCGGCTCCGCGCGGCGCCGGCCCCAGCGGGGCGGGAAGGGCGGCACGGTCAGCCCTCCGCGGGCGCGCTCGGGCCCGCGGCCGGGTCCGGGTCCAGGTCCAGGTCCAGGACGACCGGCGCGTGGTCGGAGGCGCCCTTGCCCTTGCGCTCCTCGCGGTCCACGTAGGCGTCCTGGGCGGCCTTGGTGAAGGCCGCGTTGGCGTACACCAGGTCGATGCGCATGCCGCGGTTCTTGGGGAAGCAGAGCTGGCGGTAGTCCCAGTACGTGTACGGGTGGTCGTACTTGAGCGGGCGCGGGACCACGTCCGACAGGCCGGCCTCGCGCAGCTCGGCGAGGGCGGCGCGCTCGGCGTCGGTGACATGGGTGGCGCCCTCGAAGGCGGCGCGGTCCCAGACGTCGTCGTCGGCCGGCGCCACGTTGTAGTCGCCCAGGACGGCGAACGGACGCTCGCCGGCCGCGTCCTCGGCGACCGCGGCGCGCAGCGCCTTGAGCCACTCCAGCTTGTAGGCGTAGTGCGCGTGGCCCACCTCGCGCCCGTTCGGCACGTACACCGACCAGACGCGGACCGGGCCGCAGGTGGCGGACAGGGCGCGGGCCTCGCTCACGCCCTCGTACCCCGGGTCGCCGGGCAGGCCCTTGACGACGTCGGCGAGGCCGACGCGGGAGAGCACCGCCACGCCGTTCCACCGGCCGGTGGCGTGCACCGCGGCCTCGTAACCGTGCTCGCGCAGCTCGGCGAAGGGGAACTGCTCCTCGGCGACCTTGGCCTCCTGGAGGCACAGCACGTCGGTGCCGCTGCTCTCCAGCCAGGCGAGCAGCCGTGGCAGGCGGGCGGTGATCGAGTTCACGTTCCAGGTGGCGATGCGCATGCCGTCCAACCTACCCGGCACCACCGACAGCGCGGCCGGATCCGCCACGGCCGCCCTGCCGGCCGCGGGCGTCAGAGGTCGGCGGACTCCCCCGGCGTCAGCCGCAGGTGCCGCGCGTCGCCGCCGAGGTCGCCGATCTGGCGGTCGTAGATCGGGCGGGCCAGGTCGGTGAGCAAGGCGTCGTGGATGTCGTAGGCGCGGTGCGGCCTGACCTCCCGTACGTAGTCGATGACCTCGGAGATCTTGTTCCAGGGCGCCATGACCGGCAGCAGCAGCGTCTCGACCGGGTGGTCGGGGACGGTGAGGGCGTCGCCGGGGTGGAAGACCTTGCCGCCGTCGATCAGGTAGCCGACGTTGGTGATGCGCGGGATGTCCGGGTGGATGACGGCGTGCAGCTCGCCGTGCACGTGGACGTCGAAGCCGGCCGCGGTGAAGGTGTCCCCGTGCCCGACGGTGTGCACCCGGCCGGGGAAGGCGGCGGAGATCTGCTCGGCGACGGCCCGGAGCGTCCAGATCTGCGCGGCCGGGTTGGCCTCCATCCCGGCGCGCAGCCGCAGCTCGTCGAAGTGGTCGGGGTGCTCGTGGGTGACGAGGACGGCGTCCGCGTCGAGGGCGGCGTCCTCCTCGCTGAACCCGCCGGGGTCGACGACGAGCACCTGGCCGTCCTTCTCCAGGCGGACGCAGGAGTGCGACTTCTTGATGAACCTCATCCGTCCATCCTGCCCCGCTCGGATCGGTCCGGCAGGGTCGTCTCCTCGCGGATCACCCGCCGGGCCACCCGGAAGGCGCGGTTCGCGGCCGGCACCCCGCAGTAGACGGCGCTCTGGATCAGCACCTCCTCGATCTCGCCCGGCGTGAGCCCGCCCCGCAGCGCGGCGCGGACGTGGTCGGCGAGGTCCTCGGTGTGTCCGGCGGCGGTGAGGGCGGTGAGGGCGACGCAGCTGCGGGTGCGGCGGTCGAGGCCCGGCCGGCTCCAGACCTCGCCCCAGGTGACACGGGTGAGGAAGCCCTGGAACTCCGCGGAGAAGCCGTCGGCCTCGGCCAGCTCCCGGTCGACGTGCGCGTCACCGAGCACCTCCCGGCGCACGGTGAGCCCGGCGTCGTAGGCGTCGGGCGCCGGCGGGGGGACGTCGGCGGGGGCGGCGATCTCCGCGACCGGCGCGGCGGGAGCCGGTGGGGGCGGGGGCGGGGTCATGGCGGGCTGTGCGGGGAAGCCGGGGGCGACGGTCTGATCGGGGCCGGGCTCCCAGGCGCTGCCGAAGTGGTTCACGAGCAGGTCGGTGACGGCGGCCGGCTGCTCGACCGGCACGAGGTGGCTCGCGCCCGGTACGACGGCGAGCCGGGCGTCCGGGATGCCGGCGACGAGGGTACGGGCCTCCCCCGGCCCGCTGACCTGGTCGTCGGACCCGACGAGCACGAGCGTCGGCACCCCGACCCGCCCCAGCTCGCCCCGCACGTCGAAGCCGGCGAGCGCCTCGCAGGCGGCGGCGTAGCAGCCGGGGTCGGTGGTGCGCACCATCTGCACCGCCCACTCGGTGATGGCAGCCTGCGCGGCGGCGAACCCGCCGGTGAACCACCGCTCGGGCGCGCTGCGGGCGATCGGCTCGAGCCCGTTGGTCCGCACGATCACCCCGCGCTGCCGGAACTCGTCGGCGGTCCCGAACCGCGGCGAGGCGGCGATCAGCGCGAGCGAGGCCAGCCGTTCGGGCACCCGCAACGCCAGCTCGACCCCGACGGCCCCGCCGAACGCACACCCGGCATACCCGAACCGCCGCACCCCGAGCCCGTCCAGCGTGGCCAGCAACCGCGTGGCGACCTCGGCGACGGACCCGACCGGACGCGCCGGCGCCCCACCGTGCCCCGGCAGATCGAACCGCAGCACCCGCCACTGCCGGGTCAGCTCGGGGACTTGGCGGTCCCACATGTGCCAGGTGGTGCCGAGGGAGGGGCCCAGGATCAGGACGGGGGCCTCTTCCGGCCCGTCAAAGCGGTATTGCAGGGTGTTCGACGGCGTCTCACTCACGCCCAAGACCCTCTCACGCCTCCCGGACGCCGGCGGGGCCGGGGCATTCGCCGACCTGGCCGGAACAGAGGACGCTCAGTGCGGGAAGGCCCGCGGTGGGCGCTGGTGGGGCAGCGTGGTGCGGAAGGCCTCGATCGCCGAACTCACCTGCCGCATCAGCGCTGTTCGTTCCAGCAGGTCCAGGTAGAGATTGCGGCGGGCCAGGCCGGGCAGGTCGACGCAGAAGTACATCGCCATCAGCGGGTTGACGAACAACTCGCTGCCCTTGGTCCGCTCCGTGAACCGGACGTCGCCGAAGTCACCGCGCACGGCGGCGGCGATCGACCCGTTCACGATGCTCGGGTGACTTGCGGTGTGGTGCTGGGCATGGGCCACCGCGTCGAGATACAGCGCGCCCTCCTGCCCGGACCCGAGCAGTGAGAAAGCGCCGAGGTAGGACCCCTCCCGGTCCAGGGCGGCCAGGTTCTCCAGCACCAGGGAGTGGCTCACGCCGTGGTAGGCGTCCACTCCGAAGCCGAGGCAGGCGACCAGCCGTTGCGGGACCTCGTCGAGCCCGCTCACCGCCGCCAGGCTCGCCATGTCCTCCTCCGGGGTGCCGAGACCGTGCTCGTCACCGCGCATCAGGATGTCGGTCCCGCCGTCCACCAGCACGACCGCGTCGACGCCGCCGAGGTGCTTGATCAGCGCCCGGTATGCCGCCCGCAGCGGGCCCACCCCGATGCTCGGGAAGGCGTGGACGACCGGCGGCAGATCCTGCGTCTCCAGCCACTGGGCGAGTGTGCGTTCGGGGAAGTAGTCACCGCGCACGGGGGTGTCGGGCCCGACGGCCGCGACATCCTCGGCCACCCAGACGTCAGGACTCAGACCGTACAGGTCGGCGAAGGACAGGTTGGCGAGGTGCACCTCCTTGCCCGCCGACCGCAGCGCCAGTGCGAGCGGCAGTCCGGCGTACACGTCGAAGCCGCCGCCCGCCCCGGCGACGAGAATCCGCCGCGCGTCACGCAGGCGGGTGAAGAACGCGGGCTCCCCCAGAGAGATCACCGCACGACGCTAGCAGGAGGCCATGCCCGCGGTGACTGACGGTTCCCGGTCGGATCCGGGGGGCGGTCCCGGTGGTGATCATGGCTGTTAGCCTGCTCGGATGACTGCGACGTTCGACGAAGCCGTCCGTGGCCGACTGCTCGCGCCCAACATCTGGTACGTCGGCACCGTGTTCCCCGACGGGGCACCTCAGGTCAGTCCCATGTGGGTCGATCTGGAGGGGGACGGGGAGCTGACCTTCAACACCTCCGTGGGGCGGGTGAAGGAGGAGAACCTGCGGCACGACGGCCGCGTGTACCTCTCGCACGCCGACGCCACCGACCCCTTCGACCGCGTGCAGATCAGCGGGGTCGTCTCGCGGTTCGTGGAGGGCGCCGAGGCGCACGAGCGGATGGACCGGCTGGCCCGCAAGTACCTAAGCAGCGAGCGGTTCGAGTGGATCATGCCGGGTGAGGAGCGGGTGGCGGTGATCGTGCGGCCGGTCAAGGTGCGGCACATCGTCGGGGTGGAGCGGTTCCGGCCCGGCGGGCCGGTCCCGGCTCCCTGAAGCCGGCTCAGTCGACCAGCAGGACCAGCTTTCCGCCGCCCCCGCCGCGCTCCCCCGCCCGGTGCGCCTGCGCCACCTCCGCGAGCGGGTACGTCCGTATCGCCGGGGGCGTGAAGCGGCCGGTCTCGATCAGCGCGCCGATCTCACCGAGCGCGTGCACCGCGCGGCCGGCGTCGCCGCTGCTGAAGCGCACCCCGTGCGTCCGCGCGCCCTGGAAGTCGGCGACCGTCAGGTCGCGGGCGGCGGCGCCGGTCAGGGCGATCAGCTCGGGCAGGATGCCGCTGCCCGCCACGTCGAGGGCCAGGTCGGCACCGTCGGGCGCCAGGGCGCGGACCGCTCGGTCAGGCCGGGACCGTACGCGGTGGCGAGGGCGCCGACGGAGCGGAGGTAGGCGTGGTGGGGCGGGCTCGCGGTGCCGATCACCGTCGCGCCGCGGGCCACGGCGAGCTGGACCGCCGCACTGCCGACGCTGCCCGAGGCGCCGCTGACGAGCAGGGTGCTCCCGCCCTCCACGCCCAGCTGGTCCAGGGCGCGGGTCGCCGTCTCCACCGCCGTCGGCAGCGCGGCGGCGGTCGCGAAGTCGAGGGACGGCGGGACGGGGGCGTAGAAGGAGAGCACCGCCAGCTCGGCCTGGGCCGCCCCCTCGGCCGAGAGGCCGAAGACGGGGTCGCCGACCGCGATGTCCGTGACGCCCGGGCCGAGTTCGTCGACGACACCCGCCGCCTCGTGTCCCAGGGTCTGCGGGAGGCCCTCGTCCATCAGGCCCCGGCGCTTCTTCCAGTCGCTCGGGTTGACGCCGGCCGCGCGGACCGCGATGCGGATCTGCCCCGGTCCCGGACGCGGGTCGGGCAGGTCGGCCAGCCGGAGGACCTCCGGGCCGCCGAAGCGGTCGAACCGGACTGCCTTCATCGGGTGCCCTTCGGTCAGCCGCGCAGCCAGCGGAGCGCCTCGGCGTAGAAGGCCGCCGTGCGCTCCGGCTGGTCGTCGCCCAGCAGGTCGGTGTTGACGTCGTAGCCGCGGCGGGCCAGCTGCCGGGCGAGGATGGCGTACGGGGGACGGTAGGGGGCCAGTTCCTCCGGGGGGATGGCGAGGCGCGTGCCGGGGACGGCGGGCTGCGCGGTGTCGCGTTCGTAGACGCAGTCCAGGCGCAGGATGCCCCAGCGGCCCTCGCGGCGCCCGGCGCGGTACACGATGCGGGTGTAGGAGACGAGGTCGGCGCTGACGCCGTCGATCTCGGTACGCACCTCGATCGCGGCCGGCACCTCCACGAACGCGCGGTCGGCCACGATCTGGACGACCGGCGGCGACAGGCGGTGGACGCTGAGGTCGCCCCGGCCGGACATGGCCTCGGAGCCGTCCACGAAGCCGGGCCCGTCGCCCCGGTACCAGCTCACGGTCACGGTCGAGTCGGGCCAGTAGCAGGCCCGCATCTGGTCCCACCAGCCCCGGTCCCGGCCCTGTCGCTCACGCAGCACGAGCTGCGTGACCTCGTCGATGTCCGTCATTCCTCTGGCCTTTCGTTGGGAGACGTCCGTGACCGGGTCGGCGTCGAGGAGGACCAGGTCGGCGGAGCGCAGCACCAGGGCCGCGTCGGGTGCGGCGGGCATCAGGCGTCCGGGGTGAACAGGCGTCCGGCGTTGCGGGTGGTGAGGTCGCGCCAGGTGTCGTCGGCGGACGGCTGCCGCGCCGCGTCGACCGAGCGGACCTGCGCGAGGGCGGCCTCGGCGGGCGTCCAGCAGTCGTCGCTGCCGTAGAGCAGCCGCTCGGTGCCGAAGGCGGCGTCGAGGGCGGGGATCTGGCGCGGGAAGGGCGTGCCGGCCATGTCGTACCAGACGCGGCCGAGCTGCTCCACGGTGCTCGGCGCGTCCGCGGGGCCGCCGAGCAGGCCGCGGAACAGTTCCATCCGGTCGGCGAGCAGGGGGAGGGCGCCGCCGCCGTGGGTCAGGATCCAGCGGATGCCGGGGTAGCGGGCGAGGACGCCCCGGAAGAGCAGGTCGCTCGCGGTGCGGGCGGTGTCGAAGAGGAATTCCAGCATCGGGCGGGGGCGGCCGAGGGAGACCGCGTCGGCGTTGGGCGGCGAGGTGGGGTGCACGAAGACGACGGCGCCGCGCCGGTCGAGGTCGGCCCAGAGCGGCTCGAAGCGGGGGTCGCCGAGGTAGACGCCGTGGTGGTTGCTCTCCACCGTCACCCCGTCCGCGCCGAGCACGTCGAGGGCGTGGGCGGCCTCGGCGAGCGAGCCCTCCACGTCGGGCAGGGGCAGCGAGGCGAAGTGGCCGAAGCGGCCGGGGTCGCCCGCGCGGACTCCGGCACCGAACTCGTTGACCTCGCGGGCGAGGGTGCGGGCGGCGGCGTCCTCGCCGAAGTGCACGCCCGGGGAGGAGATGGAGAGGTAGGACTTGGCGATGGAGCCGCGGTCCATCAGGTCCAGGTGCCGCTCGACGCTCCAGTCGGGCCAGCCGGGCATGCCGTCGGGGTGCTCGACGCCGGCCGCCCGGGCGGCGGCGACGTAGCCCTCGGTGACGAAGTGCGCGTGGACGTCCACGAGTCCGGTGGGTGCGGTCGAGGTCATGCGGCTCTCCTGGTGCGGCTCGGTCGGGTGCGGGTGAGGCCCGTGACGACACATGCCACGCTAGGAAGCGGGACCGTTGAGCGGCATGGGTGATTCCGATGAATGAAACGGCGACGCCGGGCGAGGGTGGCCGGCCCCGGCGCGGCGGGCGGCCGGCCGAGGGGCAGCCGGTGATCGACCGCGCGTTCGCCCTGCTGGGCGCGTTCGACGCCGAGCACCGCGCGCTGCCGCTGGGCGAGCTGGCCCGGCGCAGCGGCACCCCGCCCAGCAGCGCGCTGCGGCTGGCCAGGTCGCTGGTGCGGGCGGGTGCGCTGGAGCGGCTGGAGGACGGGCGGTACGTGGTGGGGCTGCGGCTCCTGGAGACCGCGTCGCTGGCGCCGCGCGGGCACGGGCTGCGGTCGGTGGCCATGCCGTACATGGAGGACCTCTTCCACGTCACCCGCCAGCACGTGCTGCTCGCGGTGCGGGACGGGGAGGAGGCGCTGCTGGTCGAGCGGCTGTCGGCGCGGGACGCGAGCCCGGTGCTCTATCGGGTCGGGGGCCGGCTGCCGTTCACGGCCACCGGGGTGGGCCTGGTGCTGCTGGCCTTCGCGCCGGCCGACGTCCAGGCGCGGGCCGTCGAGGGGTACGTGCCGGGGCGGGGCCACGACGACGTGCGGACCCCGGCCGACCTGCGCCGCGTCCTCGCGGAGGTGCGGCGCGGCGACCACGCCTCGGGCCACCAGAGCCGGCCCTGGGCGGTGGCCACGGTGGCGGCGCCGGTCCGGCAGGGCGACGAGGTGGTGGCGGCGCTGTCGGTGGTCGCGCCCAGCCCCGACTTCCCCGACGCGGGCTACAGCCCCGCCGTCCGGGCCACGGCCCGCGCGATCTCCCGCCGCCTGACGGAGGACGCCCGCAGGGCCGGTCCCGGCGGGTGACAGTGCGTGCTGACGGAGGGGGCGCCCCGAGACCTCCTAAGGCCTGTCCGGCGGATCATGTCGCGGACGCGGGGTCTGGGACGCCCATCTGCGGCGTTGTCGTCGGTTGCCGACTCCCCCAAGCTCTACGAGCAGGGGGCACCCCCACCGCGTCGCCGCCCTCCTCCGCCTTGCAGCTGGACGCCCCAGACCCCACTCACCGGCGCCGATCAGGCGCCGTTCCTAACCCGCGACCTGATCCGCCGGACAGGCCCTAGTCCTGCCGCATCGCCTCCGTCCGGTCCGCCTCGTCCTCCTCCGTCAGGGCGTCGTCCTGGGTGAGGTGGCGGCGCCAGTAGCCGGTGAAGGCGACCGTGCGGCGGTCCAGGCCGCGTTCGTCCATCAGGTGGCGGCGGAGCGCCCGGACCAGGGACGCCTCGCCGGCGAGCCAGGCGTAGCCCGGTGCGTCGGCGGGGAGGCCGGCGGACCGTACGGTGTCGAGGAGGCCGGGGCCGCCGGTGTGCGCCCAGCGCACCTCCACGTCGCCCGCGCTCTCCCACTTCTGCTCCTCGCCCGCGTCGGCCACCTCCGCGCAGACCAGGGCCCGCTCCCCCGGCGCGAGGGACTCGACCAGGGCCCCGATGGCGGGCAGCGCGGAGGCGTCGCCGGCCAGCAGTTTCCAGCCGGTCTCCGGCGGGGGCGCCGGCCGGCGGCTCGCGGCGGGACCGTACATCCAGACGGTGTCGCCGGGGCGGGCCCGCGCGGCCCAGCGGGTGGCGGGGCCCGCTCCCCCCTCGTGGTCGTGCAGCACGAAGTCGATCTCCAGCCGCTCCGTCTCCGGGAGGTGCCGGCGGACGGTGTAGGAGCGCATCCAGGGGCGTTCGGGCTCGGGGACCGCCAGATAGGCGCGGTACCAGCGGGCCACGTCTCCGTCGGGCCCGGGGTCGGGCACCGCCGGTACGCCGCCGTCCCGGGCGAAGAACAGCTTCACCTGCTGGTCCGGCGCCACCGACGCGAAGCCGGCCAGTCCGGGGCCGGCGAAGGTGATGCGCCGCATGCGGGGCGTGACCCGGGTGGCGCCGACGACGTGCAGGGCGGTGGAGAGCATCGGACGGTTCATGGCGGCGTCCCTCCGGGCGGCCGGGGGCGCGCCCCCTCCGGACGCGCCGGGACACCACCCTAGCAAGGGTTCCCTTGCTTATTAATGACGGCATGTTGCAAACTGAGGGCGCCCGCCGATCCACGCTCTGTCGCCGAGGAGTTGCCCCATGCCCGAGGAGTCCCTTCCGTCCGGTGGTCCGCCGGAGGGCGGCGGCGGAGCCCCCCGCACGCTCGGCGAGCTGACCGCCGAGGTGCGCCCCCGCGTCGTCGCCGCCTCGGTGCTCGCCGCGGTCGCGGGCCTGGCCTCGCTGGTGCCGTTCGTCGCCGTGTACCGGCTGGCGATCGCGCTCTCGGCGGCCGAGCCCGACCACACCGAGGTGTGGTGGATCGTCGGCATCACGCTCGCCTCGGTCGTCACGCAGTTCCTCTGCCACGGCGCCGCCGTGTCGCTGTCGCACCGCGCGGACATGGAGATGCAGCTGCTGCTGCGCCGCTCGATGGCCGAGCGCCTGTCCCGGGCACCGCTCGGCTGGATCTCCGAGCGCGGCGCGGGGCGGCTGAAGAGCACCCTGCAGGACGACGTCGAGGACATGCACTACCTGGTGGCGCACGCCCTGCCGGACTTCGTCGTGGCCGTCTCCACCCCGCTGGCGGCCGTCGTCTACCTGGCCTTCGTGGACTGGCGGCTGACCCTGGTCTGCCTGGTCGGCATCCCCTGCTACCTGGTCGGGCACCGCGTCATGACCCGGGTGGCCGGCTCCCGGATGGGCGCGATCGGCGCCGCGATGGGCCGGCTCAACGGCGCCGTCGTGGAGTTCGTGCAGGGCATCTCGGTGGTGAAGGCGTTCGGCCAGACCCGCCGCGCCCACAACCGCTTCGCCCGCGCCGCCGACGACTACCTGGAGGCGTTCAGCACCGCCAACCGCCCGCTGCTGCGCGTCCAGTCGCTCAGCACCGGCCTGCTCTCCCCCGCCGCCACCCTGCTGATCGTCGCCCTCGCGGGCACCCTCTTCGTCAGCCGGGGCTGGCTCGCGGCGGTCGACGTCGTGCCCTTCCTGACCCTCGGCCTCGGCCTGACCGCGCCCGTCCTGGTGGTCGGCCTGGCCGGCAACTCGCTGCGCAGCGCCCGCCAGGCGGCGGGCCGGGTCGGCGACCTGCTGGCCGTCGCCCCGCTGCCCGAGCCGGCCGCGCCGCGCCTGCCGGCCGGCAACCGGGTGGAGCTGCGCGGGGTGACCTTCGGCTACGACGCCGACTCCCCCGTCCTGCACGACGTCAGCGCCATTCTGGAGGCGGGCACCGTCACCGCCCTGGTCGGCCCGTCGGGCGCCGGCAAGTCGACCCTGGCGGGGCTGCTGCCGCGCTTCGCCGACCCCCAGTCGGGCCAGGTGCTCCTCGGCGGCACCGACGTGCGGGAGATCGCCTCCGAGGAGCTGTACCGGCACATCGGCTTCGTCCTCCAGGACGTGCGCTTCCTGCGCGCCTCCGTCGCGGACAACCTGCGCCTGGCCCGCCCGGAGGCGACCGACGCCGAACTCGCCGACGTACTGCGGGCGGTGGTCCTGGACGAGCGGATCGGCCGGCTGCCGCGCGGGCTCGACTCCGTCGTCGGCGAGGACGCCCTGCTGTCCGGCGGCGAGGCCCAACGCCTGTCCATCGCGCGGGCGTTGCTCGCCGACACGCCGGTGCTCGTCCTGGACGAGGCCACCGCATACGCGGACCCCGAGTCGGAGGCGGCCGTGCAGCGGGCGCTGTCCCGGCTGATCGCCGGCCGCACCGTCCTGGTGGTCGCGCACCGCCTCGGCAGCATCACCGGCGCGGACAACATCGTCGTCCTCGACGGGGGGCGGGTCGTGGAGCAGGGCCGGCACGAGGCGCTGGTCGCCGCGGACGGGCTGTACGCGTCCATGTGGCGGACCTACCGGCGGCACGCGGCGGCGGCGGACGGCCGGACGCCGGCGCCGGACGCCGGGCACCTCGGCGAGCGCGCCGGGCACGAGCAGATCGGAGTCACCCGGTGATCAGGCAGCTCTTCCACGTGGTCGGCCCGGCGCTGCGCCGCCGGCTCACCGCGCAGCTCCTCGTCCTGCTCGGCTACAGCCTGCTCCAGGGCGCCGCGTTCGTCCTGGTCGTCCCGGTGCTCAGGCGCCTGCTCGACGGGGACGCCGACGCCGCCTGGCCGTGGGCCTGGGCGCTGGCCGGCGTGGCGCTGGCCACGGCGGTGGCGTACTACGCGCAGCAGATGCTCGGCTTCCAGGTGGCCCTCGCCGCCTCGCACCGGCTCTACCATCGCCTCGGCGACCACGTCTCCACCCTGCCGCTGGGCTGGTTCTCCGGCGAACAGGTCGGCAAACTCGGCCAGTTGGCGGCGCGTGGGGTGCCGCAGGTCAGGTCGCTGCTCGCGCACCTGCTCCAGCCGCTGTGCACGGCGGTGGTGACGCCGCTGACCGTGGTGGTGGCGATGGCCTTCCTCGACTGGCGGCTCGCGCTGGCCACGGCGCTGGGCGCGCCGGTCATGTACCTCACCTACCGGTGGGCGATGAGCACCGTCGCGCGGGCCGACGAGGCGGCCGACAAGGCCGGCGCGGAGGCCAACGACCGGGTGGTGGAGTTCGTCCGCAGCCAGCCGGTGCTGCGCAGCACCGGCAGCGGTCCGCGGGGCCGCGCGCTCCTCGAGTCGGCGCTGCGCGAGCAGGACGCCGCCGGACGCCGGCAGTCCGCCGCCATGGCCCCGGGCCGCACGGCGTTCATCGCGGTCGTCCACCTCGCGGTCGCGGCCGTCGTGGTCGTCGGCGCGGCGCTCGGCCTGGACGGCTCGGTGGGCGTCGCCGAACTCGTCGCGCTCCTGGTCCTCGTGGTGCGCTTCGCGGAGCCCGTCTCCGGGATGGCGGAGCTGGGCGGCAGCCTGCGCGCCGCGCGCGGCGCCCTCAAGCGGCTGGACGAGGTCCTCTCGGAGCCCCCGCTGCCGGAGCCGGCGCCCCCGGGGCGGATCCCGGCCGACGGGTCGCTGGAGCTGCGGGACGTGCGGTTCTCCTACGGCGCCGGCGGACCCGGCGGCGACCGGCCGGTGCTGGACGGCGTGTCCCTGCGGCTGCCCGCCCGCACCACCACCGCCGTGGTCGGCCCCTCCGGATCCGGCAAGACCACGCTGATCCGGCTGCTCGCCCGCTTCTGGGACGTGACCGAGGGCGCGGTCCTGGTCGGCGGCGCCGACGTGCGGGAGGTGGCCTCGGAGACGCTGACGGACCGGTTCTCCATGGTCTTCCAGGACGTGTACCTGTTCGACGCGAGCATCCGGGAGAACGTCCTCCTCGGCCGCCCCGACGCCTCCGACGAGGCCATCGAGGAGGCCGCGCGCCTCGCCCGGGTGGACGAGATCGTGGCGCGGCTGCCGCAGGGCTGGGACACCCCGGTCGGCGAGGGCGGCACCGCGCTCTCCGGCGGGGAGCGCCAGCGCGTCTCGCTGGCCCGGGCGCTGCTCAAGGACGCGCCGGTGATGCTGCTGGACGAGGCGACGTCCTCGCTGGACCCGGCCAACGAGGCGGCCGTGCAGCAGACGCTGGACTCGCTGGCCGGCCTGCGCACCCTGGTCGTGGTCGCGCACCGCCTGCAGACGGTGGTCGGCGCCGACCGGATCGTCTTCCTGGACGGCGGGCGGGTCGCCGAGACCGGCACGCACACCGAACTCCTCGCGCTGGGCGGCCGCTACGCCGAGTTCTGGCGCGAGCGCGGCCGGTCCCAGGACTGGCGGATCGGCCACCAGGACCCGGAGCCGGCGCGGGCCCCGCTCGCCGTGGAGGGCAGCGCGTGACCGGCCCCGCGCCGGACGAGGACCGGCGGTCCGCCGGGGCGGGCGGCTCCCCCCGGCGGACCGCCCCGGCCCGGCCCGGGCGGCCGGGCCGGCGCCGCCTGGTGGACCGGGAGCGGGTCCTGGACACGGTGGCGGAACTGGGCTTCCACGAGATCACCGTGTCCTCCGTCGCCCAGCGCCTCGGGCTGCGCCCGTCCACGCTCTACCGCTACTTCGCCACCCGCGAGGAGCTGCTGGCGGACGCGGTGGACGCGCGGTTCGCGGACCCGCCCGGGCCGGCCGCCGAGGACGGCGCGGACTGGCGCGGCTGCCTGGCGGCGCACGCCTGGGGCCTGTGGGAGGTGTACGCCGGCCATCCGGGGCTCGCCCAGGCGGTGACCGCCCTGCCCACCACGCCGCCCGCGCTGACCCGGCGCATCGACGGCGCGGCGGCCCGCCTGCTCGACCTGGGGTTCGCCGCGGCCGACGCGGTGCTCGCGGTGGACGTCGTCGGGGAGCTGGCCCTGGACACGTTCCTGCTCGGCCGGATCGCCGGCAAGCCGCACGGCGGGGCGGGCGGCGAGGACCGCAGGGCCCGCGTCGCGGCGGCGGCCCCGCTGCTCGACCCGCGGCTGCGCGGCCTGATCGAGGACGTGGTGACGGCGGAGCCGCGGGCCTGGTTCGCCCGGAAGCTGGACCTGGTCCTGGACGGGCTGACCGCCCGCGCCCCCGCCGGCGGCGGTGCGGCGGGGCCCACGGACCGGGGCGGCGGCGGTCGCTCCGTCGCCGCCCCGTGAGGGGCCGGGCGTGGTCCACGGGCACTCGGGCCTTGCCCGTGGGACCGCGCCCGGCCGGGTGGGGGCGCCGGGGGGCCGGGGGGGGGGGGCCCCCGCGCCGGGGGGGGGGGGGGCGCGGGGGGGGGGGGGGGGGGCGCCCCGGCCCCCGGCACTGGGGTACGGCGTCAGCCGGCCTGCTGCTCGCGCACCCGCTCCGCCCACGCGTCGAGCCGGGGGTCGCGGGCGAGGTCGGCGAGCTTGAGCCGCACCCCGTACGCGCTCCACTTGCTGACCACCGTCATCAGGCCGACCGAGTCGAGGCCCTGGGCGATCAGGCTCCGCGCCGGGTCGATCTCCGCCTCGGGGCGGCGCAGCACCTCGGCGACGTCGCGGAGCATCACCGGCAGCCCCAGCGCCGTCTGTTCGGCGGCCACCGCGGCGACCACGCTCCGCGAGACGCTGCGCAGCTTCTCGCAGGTCTCGGTGAACTCCCGCTCCGGCACCGACTGCCCGACGATCCCGGCACCCGCGCGCAGCCAGGTGCGGCCGCCCCGCTGGTAGACCGAGCGCAGCACCAGGGCGGCGTCGGCCGAGCCGTCCTGGTCCAGGGTGAGGACGGCCCCGCCGTACAGGCCGCGCGGCTCGGTCTCGTAGCGGCGGATCGCCTCGTACGCCGCCGGCTTGGGAATGCCGGCGACGGTGACCGCGGGGAAGAGGGCGCGCAGCGCGTCCCAGGCGTCCCGGCCCGGGGCGAGGTGTCCGTACAGGTCGGAGGCGAGGTGCTGGGCGGTGCCGCGGCTCTTGACGGTCAGGTACTCGGAGACCCGCACGGTGCCCGGGTCGCAGACCGCCTCCAGCTCGTCGAAGGAGGTCCGGACGGTCACGGCGTGCTCGTAGACCTCCTTCGGGTCGTCGAGGAGTTCGCCGCGCAGCCGGGCGTCCTCCTCGTCGGTGCCGGTCAGGGCGCGGGTGCCGGCCAGCGGCTGGGTGCGCACCCGGCGTTCGGCGTCGACGGCGAGGACGATCTCCGGGCTGAACCCGGCGGCGCGCAGCCCGCCGAGGTGGAGCAGGAAGGAGCGGGCGGGCGTGTTGCGGCGCCGGCCGCGGAGGTAGGTCGCGGCGAGGTCGACGGGCTCGGGTATCGGCACCACGCGGGAGAGGATGACCTTGCGCAGGGCGCTGTCGCGGATGTCCCGCACGGCGCTGTGCACGGCCTTGCGGTACAGCTCCCCCTCGTCCTCCAGGTCCACCTCCACCAGGGGTGCCGCCCGGCCCGGCTCCGGGGCGTCCGGGGCGGCCAGGGCCTCGACGGCGGGCGCCGCGTGGGCGGGGTCCAGGGTGCGCACGGTGGCGGTGTCGCCGTGCACGTGGATCTCGGTGCGGGGCACGACGAGGTGCAGCAGCACGGTGTCCGGGGGGAGTTCGGCGAGGGCGGGGGTGCCGGCGTGGGCGAGTTCGAAGGCGGCGGTGCCGTACGCCCGCCAGCCCTCGACCGGCACGCCGGCCAGGAGTTCGCGCAGGGCCGGGGCGGGGTCGTCGCGCCACGGCAGGGTGTGCTCGCCGTCGGGCCCGGTGCGGTGGACGGCGCCGGGGGTGACGGTGACCTCGACGAGGGCGCCGAGCGCCACCGAGGCGGTCTCCCGGCGTTCGTAGAGGACCGAGGGCTCCTCGCCGGCCCGTTCGGTGACGCGTACGGCCGCCGCCAGCGGGTCCCCGGTCACGGGTACGGTGCTGGTGCGGTAGCGGTGGGTGGTGGACATCCCTGAACTCCCTGGCTGTGGGGTGGGTGGTATCAGCGCGTGGTCCGGACGTGTCCCGCGGCCAGCACCGTGAGCGCGCGGCGGTCGATCTTGCCGACGCCGGTGAGCGGCCAGGTGGTGACCGTCTCGACCTGCTGCGGCCACTTGAAGGCGGCGACGCCGCGGCCGTGGAGGAACTCCCCGAGCGCGGCGGGGTCGGGGGCGGAGGCCGGGGCCTGAGTGAGGACGAGGCAGGCGCAGACGCGCTCGCCGAGGACGTCGTCGGGGACGCCGATCACCACGGCCTGCGCCACGTCCGGGTGGTGGAGGAGGTGCTGCTCCACCTCCTCCGGGGAGACCTTCTCCCCGCCCCGGTTGATCTGCTCCTTCACCCGCCCCACGACGACGAGGCCCCCCTCGGGCATGCGCCGCACCACGTCGCCGGAGCGGTAGAAGCCGTCCGGGGTGAAGGCGCGGGCGTTGTGCTCGGGCGCCCGGTAGTAGCCGCGCAGGGTGTACGGGCCGCGGGTGAGCAGCTCGCCGGGCTCGCCGTCGGGGACCTCGACCCCGTCGGCGTCGACGATCCGCACCTCGTCGTCCGGGGAGACGGGCCGACCCTGCGTCGTCGCCTTGGTCTCCGCGGGGTCGCCGGGGCGGGTCGCGCAGAGCAGGCCCTCCGCCATGCCGAAGACCTGCTGGAGGTCGCAGCCGAGCGCGCCGGGCAGCTCCCGGGCGACCGGTTCGGGCAGCCGGGCGCCGCCGACCTGGACCAGGCGCAGGCTGGACAGGTCGGCATCGACCCAGGCGGCGGCCTTGGTCCACAGCGCGGCCAGCGGCGGGACCAGCGCGGTGACGGTGACCCGCTCGGCCTCGATCAGCGGGAACACCTCGGGCGGGCTGGCGTTGCCGGCCAGCACGGTGGCCGCCCCGGCGGTCACGGCGCCGAGCAGGCCGGGGCAGGCCAGCGGGAAGTTGTGCCCGATCGGCAGCACCGCGAGGTGCACGTCGGCGGGGCCGAGGCCGCACAGGGCGGCCATGGTGCGGGCGTTGTAGGCGTAGTCGTCGTGGGTGCGCGGGATGAGCTTGGGCAGGCCGGTGGAGCCGCCGGAGAGCAGGAGCAGCGCCGGGCCCGACGGGTCGGGATCCGGCAGCGGCACCGGGTCGCGGGCCAGGTCGGCCCAGGCGGTCACCCCGGCGAGGCCGTCGGTATCGCCGACCGTCACCAGGTGCCGCAGTGAGGGGCACGCGGTGAGCAGGGCGCGGGCGAGCGGCCGGTGGTCCTCGCCGTCGAGTTCGGCCACGCCGACGTAGGCGACGGCCTCGGCCAGGTCGCACAGGTGCCGCAGCTCGCTCTCCCGGTGGCCGGGCAGCGCGAGCACCGGCAGCGCGCCGAGGCGGAACAGGGCGAAGAGCAGCACCCCGAACTCGGCCCGGTTGGGCAGGTGCACGAGCACCCGGTCGCCGGAGCGGACGCCGAGCGCGGCCAGACCGGCGGCCACCCGGTCGGCCTCGGCGTCCAGCGCGGCGAAGGTGAGCCGGGTGCCGGCGTCGACGAGGGCCGTCCGCCCGCCGTGCTCGGCCGCCGCGTCGCGCAGCAGGCGGCCGAGCGGGGCGCCGCGCCAGTGGCCCGCTCGCCGGTACCGCTCGGCCTCGTGGGCCGGCCAGGGGACGAAACCGTCCGCCATGAGGATCCTTTCCGCCTGGAGGTCTGCTGGCTCGAGGTCTTCGGGGTTTCGCCGGCTCAGACCGGCCGGGCCTCGATCAGCGACTCGGCGTCGGGGTTGAGGTCGGCGCGGGAGAGCGTGAGGCCCGCCTGCTCGAACAGGGCGCCGTACTGCTCGGGGCTGCGCAGCCGGGCCTGGAACAGCACGAACATGTAGAGGTCCAGGGCGCGCACGTAGTGGGTGCGGTCCTCGCCGGTGGGCATGTGGCCGACGATGACCAGCCGGGAGTCGGGGCGCATGGCGGCGCGGACGGCGCGCAGGATGCGGACGGACTCCTCGTCGTTCCAGTTGCCGATGACGCGGGACAGCAGGTAGACGTCGCCGCCCTCGGGGACGCCGTCGAAGAAGCTGCCTGCGGCGACGGCGGCCCGGTCGGCCACCCCGGCGTCGGCGAGCAGCTTGTCGGCGCCGCGCACCGCGTTGGGCAGGTCGAAGACGGTGCCGGTCAGCCGGGGGTGCTCGGTGAGCAGCCGGGCCAGCATGGCGCCGCGGCCACCGCCGACGTCCACGACGTGGGCGCCCTCGGCGAAGTCGTAGCGGGCGTTGACCGTCGCCCCGGCGGCCGACTCGGCCATCGCGCGGTGGAAGGCGCCGGAGAAGTCGGTGTGGGCGGGGTCGGACATGTACTCCCAGGCGGGACGGCCGAAGGCGGCGTCGAAGGCGGGGAGCCCCGTACGGGCGGTGTGGGCCGCGTTGCCCCAGGTCCGGGCGAACTCCTCGCGGCCGGTCAGCCGGCACATGTGGCGCATGCTGTCCGCGCTGTCGGTGCGCAGCACCCGGCCGACGTCGGTGAGCGCGAACCGCTCGCCCTCCTCGACGGTCAGCACACCGGCGGAGGCGGCGGCGTGCAGGAAGCGGCTGAGCGCCTCGGGCTCGGCGTCGGTCAGGGCGGCGAGTTCGGCGGCGGTGCTCGGGGTGTCCAGGTGATCGGCGACGCCGAGTTCGGCGAGAGCGGAGACGGCGGCGGAGATCCAGCCGGCCGACACGATCTCGATCAGGCGCAGGCGGGGCGGGATGGCGGAGGGCGAGGAGGTCATCGGTGGTCCTTGTCCTGGTCGGCCGAGGTGGCGGTGGAGGGCAGGTCGGGGGCGGGCGGGTCCGAGGCGGGCGGGTCGGAGGCGGCGGGCGTGGGCTCGTCCGCCTGGGCGAGGAAGCCGGCCGGTGTCAGCCGCTGGTCGAGGTAGAGGCGGCGCACGGAGAGCCGGGTGCCGAGCAGGTCCCGCACCTCGGCCGCGAGGCGCATGAGGAGCAGGGAGTCGCCACCGAGGTCGAAGAAGTTGTCGTCCGGGGCGATGCCCTCGATGCCGAGCAGGCGCTCCCAGCGGGCGATGACCTGGCGCAGCCGGTGGTCGCCGACGGGTGCCCCGACGGCGGACTCGGCTGGTGCGGCGAGGTGGTGGGAAGCCTCGTCCGACGGCATCGACAGCACGGGCCCGCCCTGCGGGACGCGGCCGGCCGGCGGCGGGTCGATCCAGTGGCGGCGGCGTTCGAAAGGGTAGCCGGGCAGCGGCACCGGCCGGGGCCGCCGGGTGCGGCGGCCGGAGAGCCGCCAGGCGCCGCCGGCCGGGTCGGCGCCGTACCGCCACAGCGCGCCGAGCGCCTCGAGGAGGAACACCTCGTCGGACTGCTCGGCGTAGGCGTGGCGGGTGGCCGGCACGACCGGCGTGTCCGGGCCGAGCACCTGGCGGGCCAGCTTGCCGAGGCCGCCGCCGGGTCCGGCCTCGACGAGCAGCGGGGCCGGGTCGCCGGCGCCCAGGGTGCGCAGGGCGTCGGCGAAGCGGACGGTCTGCCGGCAGTGCCGGACCCAGTGGTCGGGGTCGGTCGCCTCGTCGGCGGTGACCCAGGTGCCGGTGACGTTGGAGACGTAGGGCAGCTGGGGGTCCTTCAGGGGCAGGGCGGCGACCAGGGCGCGGAACTCGTCGAGGACGGGGTCGAGGAGCGGGGTGTGCACGGCGGACGGGATGCGCAGCC
Source organism: Streptomyces sp. NPDC048182 (assembly GCF_043202555.1). Lineage (NCBI taxonomy): Bacteria > Bacillati > Actinomycetota > Actinomycetes > Kitasatosporales > Streptomycetaceae > Streptomyces > Streptomyces sp. NPDC048182. The sequence goes on from NZ_JBIDAQ010000018.1 coordinate 109,266, forward strand.
GGTGGTGGTCGACGCCGGCCGCGGCCAGCCGTTCCTCCAGGGCGAGTACGCCCATGGTGGTGCCGGCGACGGTGCACGCCTCGGGGGCGTTGTCGGCGGCGACGGCGGTGTCCGGGCCGAGCAGCGGCGCCACCCGGTCCGCGCCGGCCCGGACGCTGAGGGTGAGACCGCCGACCGAGCCCATCAGGCGCTCGCGCTCGGCGACCAGGGGCAGCACGTCCTCCAGGGCGATGACCCCGGCCAGGCAGGCGGCGGTGTACTCGCCGAGGCTGTGCCCGAGCAGGGCGGCTGGCGCGAGGCCGTGGCTCTCCAGGAGCCGCACCAGCGCGTAGTTGGCGGCGACGAGGGCCGGGAAGGCGGCGGAGCGCAGTCCGGTGGCCGTGCCGTCGAGGCGGGCGGTGTGCTCGCCGGGCCCGGTGCCCGCGCCCGGCCCGGTGTGGCCGCCCGGCGGGCCGTAGAGCGCGGTGCGCAGGTCGTGGCCGAGGACGGGGCGCAGGATGCGGGCGCACTCGTCGATGACGTCCCGGTAGACGGGCTCGTGGGCGTAGAGCCCCGTGCCCATGCCGTCGTGGTGGGCGCCGCCGCCGGCCAGCAGCCACGCGAGGGAGCGCTCGGCGGCAGGGCTCGGGGGTGTGCGGGGCGGGGTGCGCAGGCGCTCGGCGGCCTCGCGCGGGCCGCCCACGACGAGGGTGCGGCGCAGCGGGTGGGCGGTGCGGCCGGTGGCGAGGGTGTGGGCGAGGTCCTGCGGGTCGAGGCCGGGGTGGGTGTCGAGGTGGGCGGCCAGGGCGTGGGCGGCGCGGTCGAGGGCGGCGGGGGTGCGGGCGGAGAGGGTGAGGAGGGTGGGGGCGTCGTCCTCCGGGACCTCCGGGACCTCCGGGGTGCCGGTGGCCGGCGGCTGCTCCAGCACGGCGTGCGCGTTGGTGCCGCCGATGCCGAAGGAGCTGACGGCGGCGCGGCGCGGTCCCGGGGTCCGCCAGGGTCCGTTCGCCGTGGCGACCTCGAAGGGCGCGTCGGCCCAGTCGAAGAGCGGGTTGGGCCGCTGGTGGTGCAGGGTGGCGGGCACCAGGCCGTGCTCCAGGGCGAGGACGGTCTTGACGAAGCCGGCGATGCCCGCGGCGGCGTCCAGGTGGCCGATGTTGGACTTCACCGAGCCGATGAGGCAGGCGCCGGCGTGGGAGTTGCCCAACGCCTCGCGCAGCGCGGTCAGTTCGATGGGGTCGCCCACCGGGGTGCCGGTGCCGTGCGTCTCGACGTAGCCGATGCTCGCGGCGGGCACGCCGGCCTCGGCGAGCGCGTCGCGGATGACCTCGGTCTGCCCCTGGACGCTGGGCGCGGAGAAGCCGACCTTGCGGGCGCCGTCGTTGTTGACGGCGGTGCCGAGGACGACCGCGCGGATGGTGTCGCCGTCGGCGAGCGCGTCCTCCAGGCGCTTGAGGACGACGGCCCCGGCGCCGTCGCCCTGGCTCATGCCGGCGGCGTCCGCGTCGAAGGGCCTGACCCGGCCGTCGGGCGCGTACGGCCCGTCCTCCACCCAGCGGTAGCCGAGCCGGGCCTGCGGGTTGACGGCCGCCCCGCCGGCCAGGGCCAGGTCGCAGCGGTGCGCGAGCAGGTCCTGGCAGGCCAGGTGGACGGCGACCAGCGAGGTCGAGCAGGCGGTCTGCACGTTGACGCTGGGGCCGGTGAGGCCGAGCAGGTAGGAGACGCGGGTTGACAGGGTGCCGGGCGAGTTCCCGGAGAGCGCCGCCATCTGGTCGAGGGAGCCGGGCTGCCCGGCGTACCAGGGGGCGAGGTTGGCGGTGTAGTAGCGGCTCAGCCCGGCGCCGGCGTAGACACCGACCGGCCCGGGGTGGCGGGCGGGGACGTGGCCGCTGTCCTCGAAGGCGTGCTGGGCGACTTCGAGGAAGACACGCTGCTGCGGGTCGAGCAGGGCGGCCTCGGTGGGGCGGTAGCCGAAGAAGTCGGCGTCGAAGCGGTCGGCGCCGCGGATCTCCCGTACGACGCGCACGTGGTACGGGTCGTCGAGCAGGGCGGGGTCGCCGCCGGCGGCGAGGTGGTCGGCGTCGGTGAGCGGGGTGAGGCTGTCGCGGCCGGCGACCAGGTTGTCCCAGAACTCCTCGACGGTGTCGGCGCCCGGGAAGCGCGCGGCCATGCCGATCACGGCGATGCCGAACTCCGGGTACGGGGCGGGCTGCTCGGGGGCGTCCTGCGGTGCGCGCTGCTGGAGGGCCTCGTACGGGTCGGGCTGCCCGGGGGCCTCGTACGGGTCGGGCTGCTGGAGGTCGTCGCTCATGTCCGGGGTGCTCCTCGGTGCGCGGTCCGGCGGGCGGCGGTACGGTCGCGGGCGGCGCGGCGGCGTTCGACGCGGGCCGCCTCGGCGCCGGCCGCTCCGTCGGCACCGGCGGTCTCGGCGGGGCCGGGGGTGCCGTGGGTGTCCTGGGCCGTGTCGAGCAGCCGGGCAAGGTCGGCCACGGTCGGGTGCGAGAAGAGGTCCACGACCCGTACCCGGCGGCGGAGTTCGCGCTCGAGCGCGGCCTGGACCCGCAGGGTGAGCAGCGAATGGCCGCCGAGGTCGAAGAAGTTGTCCCGGACGCCGACCCGGGGCACGCCGAGGACCTCGGCCCACACCCCGGCGACCATCCGCTCCAGGCCGTCGCGGGGCGCCAAGTAGGGCGCCGCCACCGGTACTTGCGCCGGCAGGCCGGCGAGCGCCGCCCGGTCCACCTTGCCCGAGGGCATCAGCGGGAACTCGGGCATGACCCGCACCGAGTGCGGCACCGCGTACTCCGGGAGCCGCTCGGCGGCGAAGGCGCGCAGCTCCGCCTCGTCCGGGGCGGGCCCGCCGGGGGCGGCCAGGCAGTGGGCGGCGAGGTGCCCGGCGCCCGGGGTGTCCTCGCGGAGCAGCACGACGGCCTGCCGGACGGCCGGGTGCCGGGCGAGCACCGACTCGACCTCCTCCAGCTCGATGCGGTAGCCGCGCACCTTGATCTGGCGGTCGGCGCGGCCGAGGAACTCGATGACGCCGTCGGGCCGGTAGCGGCCCAGGTCGCCGGTGGCGTAGAGCCGCGCGCCCGGGTCGTCGCCGAAGGGGTCGGGGACGAAGCGGTCGGCGGTGCGGCGCAGGTCGCCGAGGTAGCCGTCGGCGACCTGGACACCGCCGATGTGGATCTCCCCGGGCACGCCGGGCGGCACCGGGCGCAGCCCCGGGGCGAGCACGTACACGCGGGTGTTGGGGTTGGGCCGGCCGATGGTGACGCCGGTGCGGCGGCTCTCGCCGCGGTAGACCTCGCAGCTGACGCCGATGGTGGCCTCGGCCGGGCCGTAGCCGTGGTACATGGTGCTGCCGGGCAGCCGCTCGCGGAAGCGGGCGAACAGCTCCGGGGTCAGCACCTCTCCCCCGCACCACACATGCCGGAGGCCGGGCGCCGCCGCCTCGATGCCGGGGCGTTCCAGGAGGGCGTCGAGCATGGTGGAGGTGACGTAGACGAAGGTGACGTCCTCCGCCGCCATCACCGAGATCAGGGCGTCCGGGTCCTTGTCGGCGCCGGGCGGGGCGAGGACCAGGGTGGCGCCGCAACTGAAGGGCAGGAAGATCTCGTTGACGGAGATGTCGAAGCCGAGCGGGGCCTTGTGCAGCACGGCGTCGCCGGGCTCCAGGGCGAGCAGCTCGGACTGCCAGGGCAGCCGGTTGCGGATGGCCGCGTGCGGGATCATCGCGCCCTTGGGCGAGCCGGTGGACCCCGAGGTGTAGATGACGTAGGCGAGGTCGCCGGGCCGGTGCACGGGGGCCCAGCCGGGGTCCGGCTCCGCGCCGTCCCGCGGGTCCACGTCCAGGACGGGGACGCCGTGCCAGTGCGGCGCGTCGGGGTCCGCCCGGGAGAGGACGGCGGCGGGGGCCGCGTCGGTGACGACGTCCTCGATGCGGCGGGCCGGCCAGGACGGCTCGACGGGCACGAAGGCGGCGCCGCTCTTCAGGACGGCGAGCAGGCCCACGATCAGGTGGGCGGAGCGGTCCAGGTGCACGCCGACCAGCCGGCCCGGGCCGGCGCCCACCGTCGTGAGTCGGGCGGCGAGGCGGTCGGCGGCGGCGTCGAGTTCGGCGTACGTCCACCGGTCGGCGCCGTCGACCAGCGCCTCGGCGTGCGGGCTGCGGCGGGCCTGGGTCTCGAAGAGGCCGTGCAGGGTGTCGGGGGCGAGGAGGTCGGGGCGGTCGGTGGCGTTCCACTCGCGCACGACGCGGTGCCACTCGGCGTCGGAGAGCATGGGCAGCTCGTCCACGGGCGTGTCCGGCTGCTCCACGGCGGCGGTGAGCAGCCGGTCGAGGTGGGCCAGGAGCCGTTCGGCGGTCTCGGGACGGTACAGCTCGGTGCGGTAGGTGGCGCCGAGCTCGGTGCCCGACCCGGTGTCCACGGCCTCCACGGCCAGGTCGAAGCGGGCGGTGCCGTTGTGGACGGACACCTCCCGGGTGGTGACGCCGGGCAGGTCGAGGGCGCCGATCCCGCTGGTGCGGGCGGAGAACATGGTGTCGGCCAGCGGGCTGTGCCCGGCGCTGCGGTGCGGGCGGACCTCCTCCACGACCCGGTCGAAGGGGGTGTCCTGGTGGGCGTAGGCGGCCAGGCACTCGGCGCGGACCCGGCGCAGCAGCTCGCGGTAGCCGGGGCGGCCCGAGGCGTCGACGCGCAGGACGACGCTGTTGCCGAAGTTGCCGACGAGTTCCCGCAGGGCGGCGGTGTCGCGGTTGACGACCGGGGTGGCGAGCGTGAGGTCGGTCCGGCCGGTGTAGCGGTGCAGCAGGGCCGCGTAGCCGGTCAGCAGGGCCATGAAGGGGCTGGCCGACTCGGCCCGGCCGAGCGCGGTGAGCCGCTCGCCGACGCCGGTGGTCAGCGGCCGGCCGACCCGCGCCCCGGCCTCCCCGGCCAGCGGCGGCCTGGGCAGGTCGGGCAGCGGCGCGGCGGGCGGGGGCGGCGGGGTGAGCCGGTCGCGCCAGTACGCCACCCCGTCGTCCGGGCCGTCCCCGGCGAGCCGCCGCTCGCGCGCCGCGTGGTGCCGGTACTGGAGGGGCAGCGGCGCCGGTTCCTCGCGCCGCCCGGCCACGGCGGCCCGGTAGCCGGCGGACGCCTCCGCGAACAGGGGCCGCCAGCTGAGGTCGTCGCAGGCGATGTGGTGCAGGACGACGAGGAGGAGGTGGCGGTCGGGGGCGGTGCGGTACAGGTGCAGGCGCAGCGGGGTCTCGGCGGCCAGGTCGAAGGGGCGGGTGGCGTCGGCGCGGGCCGCGCCGGCGGGGGCGTCGGGGTCCACGTCGGGGTCCACGTCGGCGTTCACCAGGGTGAACGGCACCTCGCCCGGCGGGAGCACCCGCTGTACGGGGATGCCGTCGGCGCCGGTGCGGTAGACCGTGCGCAGGATCTCGTGCCGCCGCACGACACCGTCGAACCCGGCCCGCAGCGCGGCCACGTCGAGGTCGCCGGTCAGCTCGGCGGCGACGGCGAGGTTGTAGGCGGCGCTGTCGGGGCGGGCGTGCTGGTGGAACCACATGCGGTACTGGGCGGAGGACAGGGGGGTGCCGGTGTCCTGAGGAGACTGCGGCTCGGGAGCCTTCTCGGGCGCCGGCGTCGCGGATTCGTGCTCGTGCTCGCGCTCGGCGAGGAGCCTGCGCAGCAGACGCAGCCGGTCGGTGCCGTCGCTCTCCGCGGGAGGGCCAGGCGCCGGGTGCAGGGGTTCGGGGGTCATGGCCGGGCCTCCGGAGGGGCGGTGGGGGGCGGGGTGAGGGCCGCGGTGACCTCGTCGTCGCTCAGGGCCGTGACCTCCAGGTACAGGGACGCCACGAGGTCCATGCGTCCGGGCGCGCTCTCCTGGCGGCGCATCTCGGCGGCCATGCCGGCGACGGTGAGCGTGCCGAACAGGGAGCGGGCGGTGAGGCGTTCGCCGGCGAAGATCTCGCGCAGCCGGGTCAGCAGCCGTGCCCCGAGCAGGGAGTCGCCGCCGAGGGCGAAGAAGTCCTCCTCGGGGCCGACCCCGTGGGAGGAGCCGAGCAGCCGGGCCCACTCGCCGGCCAGGAGCCTTTCCAGTGCGGGGAGTTCGGGCTGGTCGGGGCGGTCGGGTGGCGTGTCGGCGGTCGGCGTCACGGCCGCGAGGGCCGCGCGGTCGACCTTGCCGTTGGCGGTGAGCGGGAAGCGGTCGACCGGCACGAAGGCCACCGGGACCATGTGCTCGGGGAGCCGTTCGGCGAGGAAGGCGCGCAGCTCCTCCGGGGCCGGCGGTGTGCTGGGCGCGGCGGCGCGGACGTGGGCGGTCAGGGCGCGCAGTGTGCGGCGGCCGGGCACCGGGACCCCGGTGACGACCGCCCGGTCCACGCCGGGGTGCGCGGCGAGGGCCGCCTCCACCTCGCCGGGTTCGATGCGCTGGCCGCGCACCTTGACCTGGAGGTCGGCCCGGCCGACGAACTCCAGGGTGCCGTCGGGCAGGTAGCGGCCGAGGTCGCCGGTGCGGTAGAGCCGCTGTCCGGTGCCGGGGTGGGTGAGGAAGGCCGCGCCGGTGCGCTCGGCGTCCTGCCGGTAGCCGCGGGCGAGGCCGACGCCGGAGCAGTACATCTCGCCGGTGACGCCGTCGGGGCGCTCGCGCAGTCGGGCGTCCAGGACGTGGTACTCGGTGTTGGCGAGGGGCCTGCCGTACGGGATGGTCGGGCGGTCGAGGTCGGCGGGGGTCACCGGGTGCCAGATGTTCCACAGGGTGGTCTCGGTGGGGCCGCCGACACTCACCAGCCGGGTGTGCGGGGCGAGTCGGGCGAGGGTGCGGGCGGTCTCGGGCGGTATCCAGTCGCCGCCGGTGAAGGCGAGGCGCAGCGACGGGAGCGCGGAGGCCGCGTCGGGGTGGTCGAGCAGCATCTCCAGCATGGCCGGCACCGAGTTCCACAGGGTGACGCCCCGCTCGCGCATCAACCCGATCCAGTGCGCCGGGTCGCGGACCGCGCCGGCGTCCGGCAGGACGAGGGTGCCGCCGGCCCCGAGCACGCCGAGCAGGTCGAATGCGGCCATGTCGTGGTGGAGCGCGGTGAGCCCGAGCACCACGTCGTCCGGTCCGACCGCGAAGGTCTCGGCCGTCTCCCGCAGCGCGTTGACCATGCCCCGGTGCTCGATCATGACGCCCTTGGGGGTGCCGGTGGAGCCGGAGGTGTACAGCACGTACAGCAGGTCCTCGGGGTGCTGGAGGAGCCGGTCGGGTGCGGGCGGCTCGGCGTCGGGCAGGTCGTCGCCGTCGACGGCGATCGCCTCGGTGCCCTCGGGCAGCAGCGGCGGGAGTCCGGCGCCGGCGCGGGTGAGGACGGTCGTCACGCCGGCCCGGGCCAGCAGGTCCCGGACGCGCGCGGCCGGCTGGGCGGGGTCCAGCGGCAGGTACGCGGCGCCGGCGAGGAGCGCCCCGTAGACCGCGACGGCCTGCTGCGGGCCCTTCTCCAGGAGGACGCCGACGACCGAACCGGGCCCGTGGCCGCGGGCGGTGAGGGCGGCGCCGACGCGGGCGGCGGCTTTGAGGAGTTCGCCGTAGGTCAGGGTCCGGTCGGCGGTGACGACGGCGGGCCGGTCGGGCCGGTCGGTGGCCCGCCGCACGAAGGCGGCGTGGGCGGGGGCGTCGGGCAGGGCCCGGGCCCGGCCGCGCACGGCGGTGCGGCGGGCCCGCTGGTCGGGCGGCAGCACGTCGAGGGCGGGGTCGGTCCAGGCCGCGTCCTCGTGGGTCAGCCGGTCCAGGAGCCGGCGGAACGCCTCGTACATCGCGGCGGGCATCCCGGGCGGGAACAGCTCCTCCACGACGTCCCAGTTGTGGACGAGGCGTCCCTGGCGTTCGTCCAGCTGGACGTCGAGGTAGACCTGCGGGGTCTGGGAGAGGCCGTACACCTGTGTCCAGGCGCGGTCCAGGGCGGTGTCCTCGGCGGCCCAGGCGAGGGTGCTGGTGAGGACGACGGGCATCTGCGCGTGCGCCATGCCGCCCTGGGCGCGGGCGAGTTCGCGCAGCACCCAGGCGCCGCTGGCCTCGGAGTGGCTGAGGTCCTCCCACAGGCGCCGCTGGACCGCCTCGGCGCGCTCGGCGAAGGTGGCGCCGGCGCGCTGGTCCACCTCGATGAGCGAGAAGGAGGCGAACTCACCGACCAGCCGGTCCACTTGGGGGTGGGTGGGGACGCGGTTCATGCGCGGCACGTTGACGGTGAAGTGCGGCTCCTCGCTCCAGGCGGAGAGGATCTCGGCGAAGGCCGCGAGGAGCAGCGCGGAGGGCGTGAGGCCGGCCGCCCGGCCGCGGTCCTTCAGCGCCGCCCAGTCGGCGGAGTCGAGGACGGCCTCGTGGCGGACGAAGCGCGGCCGGGTGACCGCGGCCGGGTCGGCGACGAGGGGCAGCCGGGGTGCCGGGGGCAGCTCGGCGACCCGCTTGCGCCAGTACTCCTGCGCCTGCCGGCGTCCCTCGCCCGTCCCCTCCGCCTCGGCGGCCAGGACGTACTCCCGGAAGCTGGTGGTGAGTTCGGGGAGCGGGGCGGCCGGGTCCTCGTAGAGCCGGGACAGTTCGCCGGACAGCACGTGCCAGCTGGCGAAGTCGCAGACCAGGCCGTCGAAGCCGATGAACACCCGCACCAGGTCGTCCCGCAGCCGGGCCACGGTCACGCCGAACAGCGGCCAGCGGTCGGCCGGGCGCACCTCGTGCGAGAGGGCGTCGCGCAGCGCCGCGAGGGCGCCCGCCTGCTCGGCGGCGAGCAGTCCGCGCAGGTCGACGGTGTCCGGGGCGTAGGGCGGCGGGTCGGCGAGCACCCGCTGGGTGAGCGCGGCGGGGTCGATGACGGCGCGGAGCATGTCGTGGCGCTCGACCAGCAGGCGCCAGGCGGTGGCGAACCGGCCGAGGTCCAGGTCGCCCTCGAACTCGAAGTAGGCGTGGGTGGAGACGTTGCCGAGTTCGAAGACGTCGCCGCGCCCGAGGAGGTAGGCGCGCTGGGTGTCGGTGAGCGGGAACGGCTCGTGCCGCGGGTCGGGGGCGGCGCTCATCGCGTCTCCCGGGCCGGGGAGGGACCGAGGGCGGCGATGTGGTCCAGGCAGGCGTCGCGGGTGCCGGACGCGCCGGTGGTGCGCCAGCCGGCGGGCAGGTCGCGCCCGGCCTCCCATACCGAGTACCGGCCCGCGTCGTTGGACACCACCGTCCAGGGGCGGCCGGCCGCGACGGGCTCCGCCGGGCGCGGCGCGGCGCGGCCGGCGAGGAAGGGGCACCGGTCGACGCCGGCCGCGGAAACGTTGTCGTCGGCCAGGAAGTACTGCCGCCACTCGCGGTTGTCGGCGTCGCCGTAGGAGCCGAGGACGGGCGAGGGGGCGACGGTGTCGTACGCGCTCAGCCGGGCGCGGATGGTGCGGCGGGCAGCCGCGCCGCGCGGCGTCTCGGCCTCCAGGCCCTCGAACACCCACCGCGGCTGGAAGGTGATCATGAACTGGTCGGCGTGGCGGCTGCGCCGCCGGTCGTGGACCGGCGTGTTGCAGACCACGAAGATCGGTGTGCCGCCGAAGGCGAACTCCCACATCCGGTCGTCGGGGTCGGTGGGCAGCTCCGCGGGCCAGGGCTGGGAGTCCTTGGCGACCAGATAGCGCAGCACCGCCCAGAACCGGTCCCGGTAGGCGTCCATCGTGCGGGGTTCGTCCTCGGGGCGGAACAGCACCACGAGGGAGGTCTCCTTGCTCAGCGACCGGTACTCGTCCAGGTAGCGCCGCAGCAGGTCGGGCAGGCCGGCCCAGTCGTCCTGCCGGTCGGTGCCGTCGACGTAGCCGAGGCGCAGCGTGGACTTGCGGGCCGCGGCCACGGCGAAGGTGCACGGGAAGAGTTCGGTACCGGAGAGGACGGTGTCCAGGAACCTCTCCGCGCTCTCGGTTCCCCATGCGGGTGTCTCACCGATCGTGATCCCCTGAATGTCCTTGAGGGCCGATTTCCGCCGCCCGGCACTCGAATTCCGCTCGTTTTCCGGCATGGCGATGCCTCACTCCGCTCTCACGTGAAAATTGGTCGGGAAAAGGGTGGGAGTGCGGGAGTGCGGTCAGTCGGCGACGAATTCCCGGAACATCTCCTCGGGAATGATCGGCTGGTGGTAGACGCAGGTGCCGGAGAGGACCACGGAGCCGTGCAGCCGGGAGGTGGGGATGAGCAGCTTGTCGCCCTCGGAGAGCGCGATGCGGTGCGTGACGTTGTTCCAGAAGTGCATCTGGCCGCTCTCCACCATGACGAGGCGGTGCTCGTCGTGGACGTGCGTGGTGGAGGTCTCCTCGTGGCTCTCCACGAAGGTGTCCAGGTCCACGGTGATCTTCTCGGTGACCAGCTTGTGCTGGATTCCCTCGGCGGCCGTCTTGTAGTCCTCGATCCGGTCGGCCCACACCAGTTGCTCGGTCAGGTCGCGGTCCCAGCGGCCGGCGATGCGCGCGGCGTCGGTGAAGCCCCGGTGGAAGGCGGCCACGACGCCGGGTCCGAAGCGCTCCGGGAGCGGGCCGAGGAAGGTGTCGACCAGCGCGGCGGCCTGGTCGGGGGTGAGCGGCTCGATGGTGCCGAAGTAGGCGGCGCGCAGGTCGAGCGACTGCCGGAGCGCGTCGCGCAGGGGCGCGGCGGACGCGGCCAGGTCGATGAGGAAGTGGGTGGCGGCGCCGAGGAACTCGGGCAGCCGGTCGCCGGCCAGCGCCAGGTGGAGCAGGTGGTTGCCGCGGGCGAGGGAGGTGCCGAGGGAGAACTGCCAGTAGGCGGCGGGCGAGCTGGTCAGCCCCGCGCCCTGGAACATGGCGTGGTACTCGGGGGCGGCCAGCGCCCAGGCGCGCCAGATGTCGCCGAGGGCCGACTTGAGGCCGGGGTGGGCCAGCGCGGTCTCGGCGAGCGCCGCGCGGCCGACGGCGCTGTGGCTCGCGGGGAGGAAGACGCCGGTCTGGATGAGCAGGAAGGTGGCGGCGCTCTGGGCGTCCTTGCGGCCCGCGGCGGTGGCGAAGGCGGCGTGCGGCTCGGCGGCGCGGCGCTCGCTGTACTCCCGCACCAGGCTCTTCACGGCGTCGGCGGTGGGCTCGGCGAGTTCCTCGCGGCCCTCGTCCAGGTACCCGAACAGGTGGTTCTCCAGGACGGGTCGGGCCAGGGCGCCGAGCAGGCGGTTCTCGGGCGAGTGGAAGCGCGCGCCGTCGGCGCCGGCGGGGTCGTTGGCCCGCGGCGGCAGCAGGGCGTTCTCGGCGTCGTAGACGTTGCGCAGCATGCGGTGGCCGAGGAGTCCGCTGAGCAGGAGCTGCCGCTCCTCGGGGAGGACCGGCGCGTAGTCGAGCCAGGCGAGGTCGGCGGGGCGGACGGGGCGGCGGAAGGGGTTGTCCGGGTTGGTCAGCTCCTCCGCGGTGGCCGCGCGGAAGGCGGTGTTGGCCGCGTACGCCTTGAGCACGGCGTTCGGGTCGGCGGCGAGCTCGTCCAGGAGGGCGGTGATCGTGGGGGTGGTGGACTTCTCGGGCATGACGGGGCCTTTCACTGACCTTCAGGTGCTGTGGACGGTGGCAGCGCTGAACAGACAGAGGCAGACGGACCGACGGCCGCCGGGAGGCGCGGCTGGGCGACCGCGCGCCGGCGCGCCACCGGGTGGGTCCGGAAGCCTGCGGGCGACGACCGCGTGGAGCGGCCGTGTTCGGGAATGCGGTGAATCCTCGGTGAACGCGTGTGAGCACGCGCGGCGTCACCGGGAAACGCCGGTGAAAAACGGCCGTGTGGGCACGACCGTGCAGAGCGCCGTCTCGCAATACCTGCCGTATGCGAGGAAACGCGGAATCCGGTTCGTCACCCATCGATAGCGGCGGGTGACCAACCGACCGCCGGAAGCATATGCAGATCCAAAACATGAACGCAAGGCTCGCCCGGCCCGACGATTTCCCGCCGCCGCCGGGACGGGCGTGTTTGCCAGGCCCTGTCGTCACATGCCCGTCGTCGCCCGAAGGGCGGCCTCGCGGCGTCAGGTGCGTGCTCTCGCCGTGCCGGGCCCTGACCCTCGTACTGGATGTACTCGGGTCAGGGCCCGGTGCGGCGAGAGTACGTGCATGGCGTCGCGGGGCAGACGGGCATGTGACGACAGGGCCTAGGCCGAGGGGTGGTTTCCGGTCAGCGGGAAGGAGGCGGCGATGCCGTCGAGGATGGCCTCGATCTTGCGGTGCAGCCAGTCCTCGGGGCGGCCGGCGACCACGCGCTCGAAGGCGTCGGCCACCGGGCCGGGACGTTCGTCGCGGATGTCGTCCAGCATCCGGCGGCGCAGTTCGGCCGTCTCGTCCACCCCGGTGACCGGCTGCCCGCTGCGCTGGCCGGCCAGGAAGTAGAGCAGCACCTGCTCGTTGACCAGGTCCTGGGCGAGCACGGCGGACTCCGGGTCCATGCCGGTCTCGACCAGCGCCGCGGCGGCCCGCGCGCCCTGCCTGGCGTACTCCACGAGGCCGCCGCGCAGCGCCGCGACGTGCGGGGCGAGGCCCGGGTGGGCGTCGAACATGCGGAAGGTGGTGCGGGCGAGGGCGCGCAGGTAGGGGCGCCAGCCCGGGCAGGCGGCCGGCCAGTCCATCGTCGCCACCACGTGGTCGGCGGCGGCGGCCAGCAGCGCCTCCTTGTGCGGGAAGTAGCGGTAGAGCGTGGAGTGCTTCACGCCCAGCTCCCGCGCGACCGAGCTCATGCTCAGGTCCTCGAAGCCGGCGGCGACGGCGGCCTCGACGATCGATTTCCGCCCGATCTGGGGCGGGCGGCCGAGCTTGGGGACGCGCAGCCGGGCGCTCAGCTCGGCGTGCGGACGCTGCGGGTCGGCCTGCGGATCGGCCTGCGGGCGCTGCGGGTCGGCGGGGGGACGGGACATGTGACCATTGTCCCCGAGGGCCCGCCGGGGGCGGCAACCCGGGACCCGTCAGGACTCGCGACGAAAGGTTCCGGCCACTTAGTGACAACTAGTCGCTAACAACTTAGGGTACCCGTGCTAGGTTGTTGCCGATTGCGGTTCGGACCTGCCACGACCCGCTCTCGACGTGTCAGCGACAATGAGCTCTGCAGACCGGCTCCACGGATCTAGCTAGGGGGACCAGCTCATGGACCGCGCAGCACTGCATCGATGTTCCGGCGGACCCGTACGGTCGAGCGCCCGACGCTCGTGACGGGCGCGGCGCCCTGGCTGCGCTGCCTCGAGTCCCGCCCGGACGCCGCCCGGCGTCTGGTCCTGCTGCCGCACGCCGGCGGCGCGTCGGGATTCTTCCGCGACTGGCCGGCCGCCCTGCCGGGCGACGTCGAGGTGTGGGCCGTGCAGTATCCCGGGCGCGAACGGCGCGCGACGGAACCGCTGCCGCGCCACCTCGACGAGGTCGCGGAACGGGCCACCGCCGGAATCCTCCCGCTGCTCGACCGGCCCACGGGTGTCTTCGGCCACAGCATGGGGGCCACGGTCGGCTACGAGGTCCTGCGCCGCCTGGAGCGGGGGGACCCGGCCGCCGCGCGGCAGGTCGTCCACCTCTTCGTCTCCGCCCGGCAGGCGCCGCACCACCCGCGCCCCGGGCTGGTCCACACGCTGCCCGACGCGGAGTTCGCGGCGGTCATGCGACGGCACGGCGGCACCGACGCCGCCGTGTTCGAGGACGCGGAGCTGTGGGAGCTGTCCGAGCCGGTCCTGCGGGGCGACTACCGCATGGCGGAGACCCACCGGCCGACGCCGGTGTCCCCGCCCCTCGACGTGGACGTCACGGTGCTGACCGGCGACGACGACCCGTCGGTGGAACCGGCCGCCGCGGCCCGCTGGGCCGATGCCACGACGGGCGACTTCGCCCATCACCGGCTGCCCGGCGGCCACTTCTACCTGGTCCCACGGCTGGCCGAGGTGGCCGCCACGGTCGCGCGGCGGTTGCGGGAGTCGGCCGCGCGGGGCCGGCCGGTCGCGTCGGCCGACGACTCCGCCAGGTGAAGCCCCCGGCGGCGCCACACGAAGACGCCGCCCGGTGCCGTCGGCCGTTGAACGGTCGGCGGCACCGGGGGGCCCGTATCACTTCACGGCTTTGAAGGAAGGCGTCAGTTCCTCGAGGAGCCACGGGATGCCGAGGATCGACGGGTTGCGCAGTTCCGTGATGGTCGCGTTGTCCACCGGGGTGTAGGCGCCGGTGGACTTGACCTTCGCGAACGAGGGACCCTTCTCCAGGGAGGTGCGCACCTGCGGTGACACGAAGCCGATCACCGTGAGGTCGGAGGCGAGCCGGTCGGCCAGCTCCGGACTGAGCAGTCCCGGCTGCTTCTGCGTGGCCGACTTCTCCGTGCCCTTGAGGGTCGGTGTCACCTCGAGGCCGAGCGACTGCAGGAACTTGACCGCGAAGTCGTCCGGCGAGGTGATCGTGGCGATCTGGGTGGCCGAGTAGGCGTAGGAGGCGGAGAAGGTCTTCCCCTTGAGCTTCGGGTAGCGCTCCGCCGTCGCCGCGATCTGCTGCTCGGTGTCGGCCACGGCCTTCTTGGCCTCCGCCGGCTTCCCGAGCGCCTGGCCGACCCGCTCCTCGCGGCTCTGCCAGGAGTCCTCCGCGGCCGTCTTCGTGGGCGCGAGGGTGGGGGCGATCTGGCTGAGCCGGGCGTAGTTCTTGGCGATGCCGTAGTCGCCGGTGGCCAGGATCAGGTCGGGCTTGAGCGCGGCGATCTCCTCGAAGGACACGTCCGGCACCGTGTTGATCAGCTTGGTGTCCCCGTCCAGCTTGCCGGCCAGCCAGGGGCTCACGCCGTCCTTGCCGAACGGGTCCTTCGCGGCCCCGACCGGCTCGACGCCGAGGGAGAGCACGGCGTCGACGTCCATCGCGCTCAGTGCGACCACGCGCCGAGGGGCGGACTTCAGCTCGGCCTTGCCCTGCGAGTGCTGGATGACGACGGGGAAGGCGCCACCGCCGTCCCCGGACGGGGCGGACTTGGTGGCGTCGGCCGACCCCGCGTCCTTGTCGTCGTCATCGGACGAGCCGCACGAAGCCAGCCCCAGGCACAGGATGCCCGTCGCCAGCAGCGCACCCCCTCGGCGCGGTAGTGCCGAACGCCGCATTCCGTCCATCATTCCTGCCCCTCCCTGTCCTTCAGTGCGCCGCCACTTTAAGACAGGCTGTCGTTAATAGGCAAGGCTCACCTAATAAGCTCTACCGAGATCACGTGGCGCGGGTGCGGCGGCGGGCGAGCAGCCAGGCCAGGTAGGCGCCACCGGACAGGCCGGTGGCCAGCCCGGCGGGCACCTCGACCGAGGGCACCACCCACTGGGCCGTCACGTCGGCGCCCTGGAGCAGCACCGCCCCGGTCAGCGCGGAGGCGGCGATGCCGGGGCCGGGGTCGCGGGTCAGGCGGCGGGCGATCTGCGGCGCGGCCAGGGCGACGAAGGCGATGGGCCCGGCGGAGGCGGTCGCCACGCCCACCAGGGCCACGCCGGTGGCCAGCGCGAGCACCCGGGCGCGCACCGGGGACACGCCGAGGGCCCGGGCCGTCTCGTCGCCGAGGCCGAGGACGCCGATCCGGCGGCTCTGCGCCAGCGCGGCGGGCAGCAGCACCAGGAGGCCGATCGCGACCGGGCGCACATGCTCCCAGCTCCGGCCGTTGAGCGTGCCGGTGAGCCAGAGCTGCGCGCTCTCCGCGTCCTGGAGCCTGGCCCGGCTCAGCAGCCAGGCGTTGAAGGCGTACGCCATCGCGGAGACGCCGATGCCCACGATGATCAGCCGATGCCCCTGCAGCCCGTCCCGCCGGCAGACCGCGTAGACGAGGCACGCGACGGCGAGGCCGCCGGCGAAGGCGGCGAGGGAGGTCTCCAGCGGGCCGCCCCGCCACCACAGCAGGGACAGCAGCGCGCCGGTCGCGGCGCCGTTGCCGAAGCCCACGATGTCCGGGCTGCCCAGCGGGTTGCGGGTGACGGACTGGAAGAGCGCGCCGGACGCGCCGAGCGCCGCCCCGACCAGGAGCCCGTCCAGGCCGCGCGGGACGCGCAGGGTCAGGACGATGAACCGGTTCCCCGCGTCGCCGCCCCCGGCGAGCACGCGCAGGACCTCGGTGAGGGGCAGCGGGAAGTCGCCGGTGGCGCAGCCGGCGGCGAAGGCCGCCGCGGCCAGGGCCAGCAGGCCGAGCGAGACGGCGAGCGGGCGGGGCCGCAGCCGCAGCGAGGCCCCGGCGAGGCGCAGGACGCGGCCCGTCCGGCCCGGTGTGCGGCCCCAGCGCGCTGTGCGCGGCGCCGTGGAGGTGGGCGCGGTCATGACCGCCTCCGCCGGGGCCGGCGCGTCAGGGCGATGAGCGCGGGCGCGCCGAGGAACGCGGTGACGATGCCGACCTCCAGCTCCGCGGGGCGGGCGACGGCGCGGCCCAGCACGTCGGCGCCGAGCAACAGCAGGGCGCCCAGGACGGTGGCGTGGGCGAAGATCCAGCGGTGGTCGGGTCCGGCGACGGCCCGCGCGAGGTGCGGGACGGCCAGGCCGACGAAGGCGACGGGGCCGACGGCCGCGGTGACGGCGCCGCACAGCAGGGTGACGGCCACGACGACCAGCAGCCGGGTGACGCGCACCCGGGCGCCGAGCGCCGCGGCGCCCTCGTCGCCGATCGCCATGACGTCCAGCGGCCCGGCCGAGACGCCGGCCAGCAGCACCCCGGCGGCGAGGAACGGCAGCACCTGCCACAGCGTCCCGGCGTCGCGGCCGGCGAGCGAGCCGACGGTCCAGAAGCGGAAGGCGTCGAAGACGTCCGGGCGCATCAGCAGGACGGTCGAGGTCAGCGCGGTGAGCGCGGCGGCGACGGCGGTGCCGGCCAGCACGAGGCGGGCCGGGGTGGCCCCGCCCGCGCCCGCGGCGCCGATGAGGTGCACGAGGCCGGTCACGGCGGCGGCGCCGGCCAGCGCGAACCAGACGTAGCCGGTGAAGGTGGTCAGGCCGGCGAAGCCGATGGCGACGACGACCGCGGCGGCGGCGCCCGCGTTGACGCCGAGAATGCCGGGGTCGGCCAGCGGGTTGCGGGTGAGCGCCTGCATCAGGGCGCCCGCCAGGCCCAGCGCCCCGCCCGCGGCGAGGCCCAGGCCGGTGCGCGGCAGCCGCATGGCGCGGACGAACCGCGCGTCGGCCGTGCCGGGCCGGCCGGCGAGCGCGTCCCAGGCGGCGTGCGGGCCGACCGACTTGGCGCCCACCAGCAGGGAGGCGAGGGCGACGAGCAGGACCAGCGCGATGCCGAGCGCCAGGGCGAGGACGCGCAGCCGGCGGCGGCGCGCGGGGTCGGGGCCCGGGCGGCGCGGTGCGGCGGAGGGGTCCTCCAGGACCTCCGCGCCGCGTCGGCGGGCCTCCGTCTCCGCGGACGCGCGGCCGGTGTCGACGGTCTCCAAGTGGGCCCCCTCGCAGGCGACTAAGGTAGCGCTAACTCGTAAATGACACCATGTCTCGATAGGAGGGGTCCGCCGGTGACCACCCACCCCCCGACCGACACCCCGCGACTCGCCGTCGCGCCGGACGCCCGCGCCCTGGGACTGCGGCACGTGCGCGGCTGGATGCTGTCCGCCGCCGGTCCGCCGACCGAGCCCGTCCTGGGCGCCGAGGAGGCGGCCGGCCTGCTGGCGCGGCTGCCCCGGGAGGACTCGGTGACCGGGTACCGCAAGCTGATGGCGGCCCTCGGTCATCCCGGCACGACGCCGGCCGGGGAGCGGCTGCGCGAGCTGGTGGCCGGGCGGGAGTGGTCGGGGCACGGCGGGGTGATCGACGCCGTCACCCTCGCCTCGGTCGCCCTCGGCGGCGGCATCGGCCTGCACGACCTGACCGGCGTGCCCGACGGGTCGTCGCTCCTCGTACGCCGCTCGCCCGGCGGCGAGCGCATCGTGCCCGCCTTCTCGTCCCGCTCGCGCCCCGTCCCCGCCGGCGACCTCACCTACGGACTGCGGTCACCCGGCGGGGAGTTCGCGCCGATGGCCTGGCTCGGCAAGCGGGACACGGACTCGGCGGAGCACCAGGTGAGCGCGGCGAGCAGGCGGGTGTGCGTGCTCGCCCTGGGGCATCCGGACGACACCCCGGAGCACACCGCGTCGGCGATCGGCGCGGTGGGCGAGGTCCTGGGCGTGCTCGGCATCGCGGCGCAGATCCGGGAGATGCCGGAGACCACGGAGACCCCAGAGACCACGGAGACCCCGGAGACCACGGAGATCCCGGAGTGACGCGGCCGGCGGGGCCCCGCCCGGACTCGGGAACGGGGCCCCGCCGCCGTCACACCGGCCGGCGCTCCTCGACCCGGGGCGTCGTGCCGCTCGGGGCGGCCGGGCCGGGCCGCGGGGGCGTGCGGGAGATCAGCAGGGCGCCCAGGGCGGTCAGCGCCCCGGCCCCGGCGGAGAGGCCGAAGACCCAGACGAACCCGCTCTCCCCCGGCAGCCCCGTGGAGTCCTTCGTGGTCGCGGCGAGCACGGCGGCGACCACCGCGCCCGCCGCGGAGGCGCCGACCGAGCGGCCGATGGAGTTGATGCTGTTGGCGATGCCGGTACGGCTCAGCGGGACCGACTGCACCACGAGCGCCGGCATCGCCGCGTAGGCGAGGCTCAGCGCGCCGCCGGCGATCACGACGCCGGTGATGACGGCGGCCGTCGAGCCGTGCCACAGCGTCAGCGAGCCGAAGCCGACCAGGGCCGCCGAGCCCGCCACCGCGAGGCCGGTGCGCCCGGAGAACCGCTTGACCAGGATGCCGCCCATCGGCGCGGCGACCAGGCTGATCAGGGCGGGCGGCAGCAGGTAGACGGTCGCGGCGGACAGCACGGACGCGGAGAAGCCGTAGCCGGCGCGGCCGGTGGGCATCTGCACGAACATCGACGTGCCGAGGTAGAGCCCGAACATCGCGAAGCCCATCAGCACGGCACCCACGTTGGTCAGCGCGAAGGTGCGGTGCGTCAGCATGCCGACGTCCACCAGCGGGGCCGCCGCGCGGCGTTCGACCAGCACCCAGACGAGGAAGGCGAAGGGCGAGAGTACGAAGAGGGTGATGGTCGCGGGCGAGCCCCAGCCCCAGCTGTCGCCCTGGGAGAGCGGGAGCAGCACGAGCACCAGCGCCCCGCCGAGCAGGCCGGCGCCGGGCCAGTCCACGCTCCCCCGCCCGTGCTCGGCCCCGCCGCCCGGCACCCAGGCGGCCACGGCGGCGATCGCGAGCACCCCGACGGCGGAGGCCAGCCAGAAGACGTTGCGGTAGTCGGAGTTCCCGGAGGCGAGGACGCCGGCGGCGACGAGGCCGAGGCTGCCGCCGACGGAGAGCGTCGCGCTGATCAGCGCCATGGCCCCGGTGAGCTTCTCCTTCGCCACCGCGTCCCGGGCCACGCTCAGCGCCAGCGGGAACACGCCGGTGACCGCGCCCTGGAGGACCCGGGCGACGATCAGCAGGGGCAGCGAGGTGGTGATCGCGGCGAGCACGCTGCCGGCCAGCATCAGCGCCAGGCAGACCTGGATGGCGTTGCGCTTCCCGCGGAGGTCGCCGAGGCGCCCGAAGAGCGGCGTGGACACCGCGGAGGAGAGCAGGTTGGCCGTGACGATCCAGCTGACGGCGGTGTCGCCGGCGCCGGTCTGCTCGCCGATCCGGCCCAGGATCGGGATCACCGCCGTCTGCATCGTCGCGGCGAGCATGCCCGCCACGCACAGCGCGGTCAGCAGCGGCCCTGTGGAGCGGGGCGGGGACGAACCTTCGGTCATGTGAAGTCACCTCGTGCGGGATGAATGGGGTGTCGCCCCGGGGAGCGGGGGACTGTCCCGGGGCGGCACCTCTTTAGTTTGCAACACCCTGTCATTAACAAGCAAGGGTCCACTAAGCTCGATCCGTGACGCCCGATGGCCGCAGCGCCAACGACACGGAGGTACAAGGCTCTTGAGCACGAACACCCCGACTGCCGACACCGTCAGAGGCCAGGCGATCGGCTCCCTCCTCCGCCCGGCCCCGCTGGTCTCGGCCCAGCGCGACTTCCGGGCCGGCCGGATACCGGTGACCGCACTGAAGGCCGCCGAGGACCGCGCGGTGGACGAGGCGCTGCGCCTGCAGGAGGCGGCCGGCCTGGACGTCGTGAACGACGGCGAGATGCGGCGGACCTCCTTCATGGACCACCTGCTGGCCACCGTGCCGGGGGCGCTCGGGCACGAGGCGCCGATCGAGGCGGAGGCGCCGGCGGAGGCGGGCGGCACGTACGCCGTGGACAACCCGATCGCCGTGGTGGAACCCGTCACGGCCGGCCGGAACATCGGCGCCGAGGAGTACGTGTACCTGCGCGGGCGCACCGACCGCCCCGTGAAGGTCACCGTGCCGAGCCCGCTGATGCTGTACGCCTTCTGGTCGGCCGAGCGCACCGCGCCGGTCTACCCGGACCCCTTCGACCTGTTCGGCGCGTGGACCGACCTGCTGCGCCGCCAGATCGAGGAGCTGGCCGCCCTGGGCTGTACCCGGGTGCAGATCGACGCGCCGGACATGGCGATCCTGGTGGACGAGGAGCAGCGCCGGCAGCGCGAGGCGCTGGGCATCTCGGTGGAGCGCACCCTCGCGGAGGGCTGCGCGCTGATCGACTCGCTGGCGGCGGTGCCCGGGGTGACGGTCTCCCTGCACCTGTGCAAGGGCAACTTCCGCTCCATGTGGGCGGCTTCGGGCGGCTACGACTGGCTGGCCGAGCGCATCTTCGCGCGCACGCCGCACGTCGACACGTACCTGCTGGAGTTCGACGACGAGCGCTCCGGTGGCTTCGCCCCGCTGGCCGCGCTGCCCGAGGACAAGCGCGTGGTCCTCGGCCTGGTCTCCACCAAGCGCGAGGACCTGGAGCCGCTGGACGCCCTGCTCGCCCGGGTGGACGAGGCGGCCCGCCACGTGGACCGGGAGCGCATCGGCGTCTCCCCGCAGTGCGGCTTCGCCTCGGTGGCGGCGGGCGCCAACCACGTCACCCCGGCGGCCCAGGCGGCGAAGCTGTTCCGGGTGGCGGAGACGGCGGCGGCGTTGCGGGGCTAGCGATCCGCATCCCGCCGGCCGGCTCCGGAGGAAGGGAGGGCGAGGGAACGGGGCCGGCGGAGGAGGACGCCATGTCGGACGGAGCGGGAGTGCGGCTGCACGCGTACCTGAGTTACCGCGACGCGGCCGCGGCCCTGGAGTGGCTCGGGGCGGTCGGGTTCGAGACGACCGTGCGCCAGGACGGGCCGGACGGCGGTGTGCTGCACGCCGAGGTGCGGGCCGGTGAGGTCGCCCTGATGGTCGCGAGCGCGGACGCCGACTACGTGGTGCCGCCGCTGCGGGGCGTCAGCAGCGGCGGCGGCCTGTACCTGTGGCTGCCGGAGGCGGCCGACGTCGACGACTGGCACGCACGGGCCGTGCGGGCCGGGGCGCGCGAGGTCATCGCGCCGGAGGACACCTCCTGGGGCAGCCGCCGGGCCCGGGTCCTCGACCCGGAGGGCCACGAGTGGAGCGTGGGGACCCATCGGCCCGGGCGGTCCTGGTGAGGCCCGCGGTGACCGGCTGGGTGCCCCGGCCCGACGGCGGTCGGCCGGAGGGGCGGGCCTGTCCGCACGCGCGGACGGCCGGTCCGGAGCCGGCGCCGGAGCCGCTGAGCGAGGACTGTCCGGCGTGTGCGGCGCGCGGCCGGACCGGCAGCGGGCTGCTGCTCTGCCTGACCTGCGGCCACGTGGGCTGCGGCGACAGCTCCCCCGGTGGCCACGCCACCGCCCACCACGAGTCCACCGGCCACCCGCTGGCCACTGCCCTGGCGCCGGGCGAGGCGTGGGCCTGGTGCTACGTGGACGAGGTGTACCTGGATCCGCGGTGAGGCGCGCGGTCCGTGAATCGATGCGAGGAGGCGTCATGCCGTCGTCCGCAGGACCCCGGGAGCCCGAGTCCGTCTGGGACTACCCTCGGCCGCCCGCCGTACGGGCGGACGACCGGCTCGTGCGCGTCGAATGCGCCGGCCAGGTCGTGGCCGAGACCCGAAGGGCGCTGCGGGTGCTGGAGACCAGCCACCCGCCGGTCTTCTACCTCCCTCCCGAGGACGTCCGCACCGACCTGCTGCGCGCCGTCGCCGGCGGGCGGAGCTGGTGCGAGTGGAAGGGCCGGGCCCGGTACTGGGACGTGGTGGTGGGCGACGACGTACGCCCCGGCGCCGCCTGGGGCTACCCCGATCCCGAGCCCGGCTACACCCTGCTGACCGGGCACTTCGCCTTCTACCCCGGCCGGATGGACCGCTGCACCGTGGCCGGCGAGGAGGTGCGGTCGCAGGAGGGCGACTTCTACGGCGGGTGGATCACCGGGGAGGTGCGCGGGCCCTTCAAGGGCGGTCCGGGGACGCTCGGCTGGTGAGCTCGGCAGGTGGGGCGGGATGCGGGGGACGACGCCCGGAAGGAAACGACGCACGAACGATGCGAGTTGTCCCTGCCTCGTTTTCCCGCGAGCCTGATACGGACGGTGCAGTCAGAGCTGGCCGTCGGCGATCCGCGCGCGTCGCGGGCCGCGTCTCCGTCCGTACGGGAGTGGCCGACCATGACAGCAACGCAGCCCGACGCCGACCTCAACGACCGCTTCGTCTCCGGCGACGAGTACGCCCTCGCCGAGGTCTACCGGGCCTGGGGCTCCCTGGTCTACACGCTCGCCCGCCGCGTCCTGGGCGACAGCGGGGAGGCGGAGGACGTCGCGCAGACCGTCTTCCTGGCGGCGTGGCGCGGCCGGGCCGGCTTCCGCCCGGAGCGCGGCACCCTGTCGGCGTGGCTGGTCGGCATCACCCGGCGCAAGATCGCCGACGCTCTGGAGGCCCGCACCCGGCGCACCGAGCTGGTGGCCACGGCCGGCTCGCTGCTCGCCCTGGACGAGCGGCGGCGGACCTCGGACCCGCAGGCCGTCCTGGACCGCGTGGTGGTCGGCCAGTCGCTGGCGGAGCTGACCGAGCCGCAGCGCACGGTGCTCAGCCTCGCCTTCTACGAGGACCTCACGCAGGCGCAGATCTCCCAGGTGACCGGCTGGCCGCTGGGTACGGTCAAGAGCCACGCCCGCCGCGGCCTGCACCGCCTCGGCCGCCGCCTGCGGGACGGCGAACTGCTCGCCTCCGTCGCCTAGAGCCCCACCGCCCCTCGGGGGCGCGCATCCATATATCCCTTATGTCCCGAATGACTGGGTACGCAAGGACGGACAGCGCACGGTTCACCTCGACGGGAGACACCATGATCGTCAAGAAGCTGCACGACTCCGGCGTCAAGAGCGAGCACGCCTACCTGGCCGCGACCGCCTCCATCGGGCTGTCGCTGGTGTCCTGGCTGACCTCCACCAGGGCCGAGGACCTGGAGCGGGCCGACCGCTGGGGCATCTTCGTCGGCGAGTGGGCCCCGACCTTCTTCGCCCTCGGTCTCGCCCTGGCCAACTACGAGGACCGCGAGCGCTGGTCCGCGTCCGCGCCGGGCGCCGACCGGCTGACCGAGGTGTGACCATGGCCGAGTCACTCCAGCCGCCCGGCGAGACCCCGCCCGTGGAGGGGTCGATCGCGGAGGCGCACGAGGAACGGCCGGACGGCGGCGTGTGGGAGCACCCGCGGCTGTGGCTGGGCCTGATCGTCCTCGGCTGCCTCATCTTCGCCGCGTTCTTCGTGGCCCGCGTCGCCGACCTCGTCTGACGTCCCGCCCCGCTGCCGCCGGTCACCGCGGACCGGGTCCCGGCGGCAGCGGGGCGGGCGGACCGAAGCGCACGGACACGCCCGGCGCGTACAGCACGCTGACTGGCTCCTCGACCGGCGGGGCGAGCCCGGCGGCCGCCACCAGCGGCGCCTCCCAGCCCAGCAGGTCGCAGCGGCGGAAGGTCCAGGCCGGATGGGCGTTGGGCAGGTACGGGCGTCCGAGCGCGGTCTCGTGCAACCCCCACCGGTACGTCAGGACTCCTCCAGCGGGCTCGGCACCACGGCCTCGTCCGCCACGTCGAGCCAGACCCGCCCGCCGGGACGCGCCTCGGCGCGGCCACGGGTCCGGTAGAGCAGCCGCCGCCCGTACCAGGCGCGGGTGGTGCGCGACCAGCGGTAGGGCAAGCCGAGGCCGAGCCGCGCGGCCAGCACGGGCAGCAGCCGGTCGCAGTCCAGGGAGCGGAACACCACCCCGCGCCGCCCGAGCGCGTCCCTGCTGTACAGCCGCACGTTGACCTCGTTGAACGCGCCCACGTACGGCAGCGCCGGGCCGGGTCCCAGGGCGAGCCGCTCCAGGCGGAAGAAGACCAGGCCCACGTACGTGCGGCCGTGGAACAGGTCGGGGACCGTGCCGGGCGGCAGCAGCCGGGCGACCTCGAAGGGGTCGGCCGGCCAGTGCAGGAACACCACGTCCCGCCACTCCTGCCGGAACAGGACGTGCCGCGGGGGGCGGGGCGCGAGCGGCGTCAGCGGCTCCGCCCGCCGGGGCCTGGGACGCTCACGCATGTCCGGGGCCGGGGGCCGTCGTGAGCGCCTCGACCAGCGTGTCGGCCGCCTCGGCGACGGACCGCCCCGGAGGCAGGGCGGGCGCGGTGCCGGCGACGGCGCGGTCCGCGAAGCCGGACTCCGTGTGCGGCAGCCGTACGTCGAGGACGGCCACCCCGGCCCGCCGCCGCTCCTTGCCCACCGCGGCCAGCCAGGCGGCCAGCGCGGCCTTGGCGGCGGCGTAGTCGGCCATGCCGGCCGGGGCGGCGTCCACGACGACGCCGGTCACCGCGGCGAGGACGCCGCCGGGCGGCACGACGGCGAGCCCGGCGCGCAGGAACGCGATGGGGGCCAGGGCGTTCACCGTGAACAGGTGCTCGGCGACCGCGTCACCGACCTCTCCCGCCGGGCCGAACCCGGCGACCCCGACGCACACCACCACCGCGTCCAGGCCGCCCAGCCGCTCCGCGGCCCAGTCGACGGTGCGGGCGCACCCGTCCAGGTCGTAGGCGTCGAAGCGGCGGCCGGGCGCGGAGCCGCAGGCCGCGGTGGCGCGGGCCAGGGCGGCCGGGTCCCGGCCGGCCAGCGCGAGGCGGGCGCCCCGGCCGTGCAGCCGCTCGGCCAGGGCGCCGCCGATCGCGCCGGTGGCTCCCGGCAGCAGGACGCGCGCGCCGTCGAGGTCCATGGCGGCTCAGCGGCGGGACCGGTCGGCCGGGAGGGCGCGGGCGCCCTCCGGCGAGGCGAGCACGACCGGCGTGCGGGCGCGGCGCCGCGCGTCCCATGACTCCCGCGCCGCCTCGCGGGGGTGGCGCCGGCGCCAATAGGGGTTGTCGTGCGGGAGCTTGCCCGAGACCCGGCCGTACATCCCGAAGGTCGAGATCAGCAGTCCCATGACGAAGGTGAAGACGACGTTCGGCATGCCGAAGTCGAGGAAGTTGGCCGGCCGGTCCAGGACGAAGACGTGGTAGAAGCCGCTGAGCAGGAAGAGCGTGCCGACGACCAGGTTGACCGTCGAGGCGACGTTGCCGCCGATCACCGCACCGGCGACCAGCAGCAGCCCGAAGACGACCGAGATCAGGCTCAGCAGCCCGTTGGTGGACATGCCGGCGAGCTGGGTGCCCGCGGTGTCGAAGGGGCTGAGCCGGTCGGCGAAGCCCAGGCAGCCGAAGACCAGCAGGATCGCGCCGCACACTCCGGCGCCCCACCGGTAGACCGTCGCCAGCCGGTGGTCCACGGGCAGTTCGTCGCTCAGCCTCATGACACGTCCTCTCCGGTACGCCGGGTGCGCCTCCGGAGGACATTTCCGCCGCAATGGCCGAGAAGGTTGCAGTTACGGCGAAACGGTCGGTCGCAGGGCGTCCACGAGGAGGTCGAGCAGCCGGGCGGTCCTGCCCCGGTCGGCGTCGGCGGCGGTGGCGAGGAAGACGCCGAGGAGCAGCACGGTGACGTCCTCCGGGTCGGTGTCCGCGCGCAGCGTGCCCGCCTCGGCGCCCGCCGCCAGCAGCGTCGCGAGGGCGGCGGTGACGCGTTCGCGGGTGGCCGGGGTGGCGATGCTGCCGGAGGCCCAGCCGGCTCGCAGGGCGTCGGCCATGCCGCGCTTGGTCGCCACGAACGCCGCGTAGCGGTCCGTCCAGGCGCGCAGCGCGGCGTCCGGCGGCAGCCGTTCGAGCAGCGCGGGCGCGCTGGCGGTGACCTCGTCGAGTTCGGCGGCGTAGACGGCCTCCACCAGGGCCTCCCGGGTCGGGAAGTGCCGGTAGAGGGTGCCGATGCCCACGCCGGCGCCGCGGGCGACGGCTTCGAGCGGGACCGGTCCCTCGGCGGCCGCGAAGGCGTCCCGGGCCGCGGCGAGGAGCTTGTCGCGGTTGCGCCGGGCGTCGGCTCGGGCCGGGCGCCCGGGGGGGTCGGGTGGTGTGGGCGCGGTCAAAACGGAGGCTCCTCCGGTAGTGCTACAGTCGATTTAACGGAGGCTCCTCCGTTTGTCTCATCATCTCACGAGGACGGAACAGCCATGTCGTCCATCACCCCGTCCGACCCGACCGGCACGCTCGCCGGCCGCACCGTCTCCCGCGTCGGCTACGGCGCCATGCAACTGGAGCGGCTGCGCGAGGACCGCGCGGCCGGCGTCGCTCTGCTGCGCCGGGCCGTCGACCTCGGCGTCGACCACATCGACACCGCCCAGTTCTACGGGAACGGCTTCGTCAACGAGCTGATCCGCGAGGCGATCCACCCCGAGGACGGCGTCCTGATCGTCAGCAAGGTGGGCGCCGCCCCGAACCCCGGGGGCCGCATCCCGCTGCGCCTCGCCCAGCGGCCCGAGGAGCTGCGCGAGGGTGTCGAGGCCAACCTCGCCACGCTGGGCCTCGACCGGATCCCGCTGGTGAACCTGCGCCGCGCCGACATCGGCCCCGGCCTGCGCGCCGAGGGCGACCAGGTGGTGGACCTCGACGACCAGCTGGCGGTGATGACCGCGCTCCGCGACGAGGGCAAGATCGGGGCGATCGGGCTGAGCAGCGTCTCCCTCGACGTGCTCCGCCGGGCGCTCCCGGCCGGCATCGCCTGCGTGCAGAACGCCTACAGCCTGGTGGCCCGCGACGACGAGGAGATGCTGCGGCTCTGCCTCGCCAAGTCCATCGCCTGGGTGCCGTACTTCCCGCTCGGCGGCGCCTTCCCCGGCCTGGCGAAGGTGACCGAGGAGCCGGCGGTCCAGGACGCGGCCCGCGCGCTGGACGTGACCCCGGCCCAGGTCGGCCTCGCCTGGCTGCTGCACCACGCCCCGAACATCCTGCTCATCCCGGGTACCGCCGACGCCGGTCACCTGGCGGCCAACGTCGCCGCGGGCACGATCGCCCTCGACGACGCGACGCTGGCCGCGCTGGACGCCGTGCCGACGCGGACCGGTGACATCGAGCTGGGCGAATGAGCCTCGACCCCTCCGAGCGGCGGCGCACGAGCGAGGAGCTGCGGGCCAATCTGGCGCTGTCCGGGCTGACCGAGCGGGAGGCCGCCGCGGCGCTCGGCTTCGACCCGGTCCGCCGGCGACGCACCCTCGACGTGGCCGGCGGGGCCGACCCGGCCGACGTGTGGCAGCTGCGCGATCTCCTCGACCGGGCGGTGCGGGACGCGGGGCGCGAGCCGGTGCCGTGGACGGTGCTGACCGATCGCGCCCGGGCACGGGCCCGCGGGTGGTTCGGCTTGCGGCGCTGAGGGATGTCTTCCCTAGGCGGTTTCCGGGCCGCCGAGGCCGGTCAGGGCGCCGACCGGGTCGAGGTCGGGGGTGCCGCGGGGCCACCAGTCCTCGTGGCCGGGCTCGGACTCGTAGGCGTACCAGAGGCCGGTGCGGCCGAGGCGGAGCTGGCTGTGGCCGCGGGGGTGGGTGAGCCGGTTGCGCCAGGGCCGGAAGGCGGGCAGGTCGGCGGCGAGCAGCAGGGGGCGGGCGCGGTCGAAGCGTCCGGCGGGCGGGTCCCAGGCCGCCTCCAGCACCGCGAGGCCCTCCGCGCCGCCCTGCCGCCAGGCGGCCACCGCGCGGGACAGGTCGGCCGGCTCGCGGTGCGCGGCCGTGGCGAGGGAGGCGTACAGGGCGCGGGTGCCGGCGGTGAGTCCGGAGCCGGGGCGGGCGGCGGCCAGCCGGACCGCGTCCTGCCACAGCGTGAGCCCGCCGACCGGGTCCCGTCCGGTGGTGAGCAGGGCGTGGGCGCGGGCGGCGGCGTCGGTGGCGAGCTGGTCGAGGGCGAAGGGGTCGGGGCCGCCGGGCGCGGCCGGATAGGCCGGCGGCTGCTCCGGGTGCGGGGGCGCAGGGCGGGGCGGCGGGAGCGGTGGCAGGGTGCGCGCGGCCAGCGCCTCGCCGGCCCGTACGCCGGGCAGGGGCGCCGGGTCGCGGTCCTGGGCGGCGCGGGCCGCGCGGGCGGCGCTGCGCCGGGACAGCGCGTCCAGGAGACCGCGTTCGCCCCGGCCGCGCAGCAGGAGCAGCACGAAGGGGTCGGCGTCGAGGAGCCGGGCCGTCTGGTAGCAGAGGGCGGCGGCGTGTTTGCAGGGGTGGCCGGAGTCGGGGCAGCTGCACTGCGGGGCGAGGTCGCCGGGGCCGGGCAGCAGGGGGGCGCCGCAGTCGGCCAGTTCGTGCGGCAGCTCCCCGTCCAGAAGGGCGGCGATGTGTCCGGGGCGGTCGGCGGCGGCGTCCAGGAACCGCTCCCAGCCCTCCTCGCCGAGGGTGCGCAGGCGGACCTGCACGCGGTACGGGCGGGCGCGGCTGCCGCGTACGTAGGCGAGGACGTGGCCGGGTGTCACGGTGATCGCGTCGACATGCCCCTCCTCGGCGTACCGCCGCCCCCGCACCAGCCGCGCGGCGTCCAGCGCCCCCTCCTCCAGCGCCGTCACCCAGGCACTCCCCCACCAGGTCTCCGCGAACCGCCCGTCGTCGGCCGCCCTGGGCGCGAACGGGGGGAAGGTGCGCCGCAGCTCGGCGTCCCGGTCGGGGGCGGCCATGGAACGGGGGGTCCGGGGCGCTGCGGAGCGGCCCTCCGGGGACCTCGCTTCCCGCGACGCCGACGGTTCCGACGCCCCGCCGGGCGCCTCCGGGCGCGCTTCGTCGCCCGGGGCAGCCGTGCGAGGCGACTTGTCGACTGAGGCGGCGTCGGCCCCGGGGGCGGGGTTCGTCGCGGAGGCGTCGCCTGTCCCGGAGGCAGGGTCGACTCCCTGGGCGGAGCCCGTCCCCTGGGCGGGGCCCGTCTCCGAGGCGGGGCCGACTTCACGGGCGGAACCCGGCCCCCGGGCGGGGTCGGTTCCAGATGCGCGGACCGTTTCAGAGGCGCGGCCTGTCCCACGGGCAGCCCCAGATCCAGAGGCGGGGCCAGTCCCAGGGGCAGCCCCAGATTCAGAGGCGGGGTCTGTCCCCTGAGCAGCCCCCGATCCAGGGGTGCGGCCCGCCCCAGAGGCAGGCTCGGTTCCAGGCGCGCGGCCCGTCCCCGAGGCATGGTCCTCCGCCGGCTCGGCCTCCGTGTCCGCCGGCAGACGGAAGCCGTCCGTCAGGAGGCGGCGCAGGTCGCGGGCGCGGGCCTCGTGTTCGTCGCGCGGGGGGCCCGGCGGGCGGGGAGCCCGGCGCCGGGCGGGGGCCGCGCGCTCGGCCGGGGCTTCACCGCGGGCCTGCCGGCGGGCCGCCCGCAGGGCCTCGCGGGCCACGTCCCCGGGCCGGCTCCCCCGGTCGCCGTCCCCCGCCGGGGCCACGGCGTCCGCCCCGTCCGGAGTGTCCGCCCCACGCCCGCCCCCGCGGGCGTCCCGCAGGGCCGCACGCGCACTGTCACCCGGGCGCCGGCCGTACTGCCCCTCCGGTGCCGACGTCCCCCCGGCAACCCCCGCCGGCTCGCTCCCCTGCCCGGCAGCACCCGACGCCGCCACCCCGCCCGGAGCCTCCCCTGTCTCCCCACGACCACCCCGCAGAGCCGCACGCGCCCCGTCACCCGGACGCCGACCGCCCTGCTCCTGCGGCACCGGCGCACCGCCGGAGGGCTCCTCGTCGTCGCCCGGCGCGGGCGCGGTGGCCACCCCGTCCTCCTCCGCGAACGCGTCCTCCTCACGCCCCCGAGCCGCCCGCAGGGCACGGCGGGCCTCGTCGGCCGGGCCCGTCGTCATGACGGCCTCCGCAGGGAGACCAGGTCGGACAGCTCGCGGTCGGTCAGTTCGGTCAGGGCCGACTCGCCGGCGCCGAGCACCGCGTCGGCCAGGGCGCGCTTGGCGTGCAGCATCTCGGCGATGCGGTCCTCCACCGTGCCCTCGGTGATGAGGCGGTGCACCTGGACCGGCTGGGTCTGCCCGATGCGGTAGGCGCGGTCGGTCGCCTGCTCCTCCACGGCCGGGTTCCACCACCGGTCGAAGTGCACGACGTGGCCCGCGCGGGTGAGGTTGAGGCCGGTGCCGGCGGCCTTCAGGGACAGCAGGAGGACCGGCGTCGCGCCGCTCTGGAAGCGGTCCACCATGCGCTCGCGCTCGGGCACCGGCGTGCCCCCGTGCAGCAGCTCGACCGGGACGGCCCGGGCGGACAGGTGGGCGGCGAGGAGGCGGGCCATGCCCACGTACTGGGTGAAGACCAGCGCCGAGCCGTCTTCCGCGAGCACCGTGTCGAGCAGCTCGTCGAGGAGGGCCAGCTTGCCGGAACGGCCGGCGAGCCGGTCGGGGGCGGCGCCGGACGGGTCCTCCTTCAGGAACAGCGCCGGGTGGTCGCAGATCTGCTTGAGGGAGGTCAGGAGCTTCAGGACCAGGCCACGGCGGCCCATCCCCTCCGCCGCCTCGATGGCGAGCATCGACTCCCGCACCACCGCCTCGTACAGCGCGGCCTGCTCCCGGGTCAGCGGCACCGGGTGGTCGGACTCCGTCTTCGGCGGCAACTCGGGGACGATGCCCGGGTCGGACTTGCGCCGGCGCAGCAGGAAGGGCCGGACCAGGCGGGCGAGGCGTCGCACCGCCTCCTCGTCCTCGCCGTTCTCCACCGCGCGCGCGTGCCGCGCCCGGAAGGACTTCAGCGGCCCGAGCAGCCCGGGCGTCGTCCAGTCGAGCAGCGCCCACAGCTCGGAGAGGTTGTTCTCCACCGGCGTGCCGGTGAGCGCCACGCGCGCGGGGGACGGCAGGGTGCGCAGCGCCTTGGCCGTCGCCGAGTACGGGTTCTTCACGTGCTGCGCCTCGTCGGCGACGACCAGGCCCCAGGGCTGCTCGGCCAGTTCCGCGGCGGCGGAGCGCATCGTGCCGTACGTGGTGAGCACGAAGCCGCCGGTGAGCCCGGCCAGGGTGCGGTCGGCGCCGTGGAAGCGGCGGACGGGGACGCCGGGCGCGAAGCGGGTGATCTCCCGCTGCCAGTTGCCGAGCAGCGAGGCCGGGCAGACCACCAGGGTCGGTTCGGTGCGGGCCCGCTTCAGGTGCAGGGCGATGAGGGTGACGGTCTTGCCCAGGCCCATGTCGTCGGCGAGGCAGCCGCCGAGGCCGAGCGAGGTCATCAGGTCGAGCCAGGCCAGGCCGCGCAGTTGGTAGTCGCGGAGGGTGGCGGCCAGCCCGGCGGGCGGCTCGGCGGGGGCGACGCCCGCGGTGAGCCGGTCGCGCAGGGCGGCCAGCGCACCCGTCGGCACCACCTCGACGGTCTCGCCGTCGGCCTCCGCCGTGCCGGTGAGGGCGACGGCCAGGGCGTCGACCGGGTCGAGCAGGCCGAGGTCGCGCTTGCGGGCCCGGCGGACCAGCGCCGGATCGACCAGCACCCACCGGTCCCGCAGCCGGACGACCGGGCGGTGGGCCTCGGCGAGCGCGTCCATCTCGGCCTCGGTGAGCGGGTCGCCGCCCACCGCGAGCTGCCAGCGGAAGGCGAGCAGGTCCTCGCTCTCGAAGAAGCCGGTGCCGTCGGTCGCCGAGCCGGGCGCGCCCCGGACGACGGCGGTGGCGGTGAGGTCGTGGGCCAGGTCCCGGGGCCAGTGCACGGCGACGCCGGCGGCGGCGAGCCGGCCGGCCGCCGGGCCGAGCAGGTCGCTGACCTCGTCCTCGGACAGGCCGAGCACGTCGGGCACGTCCTGCTCGGTGAGCCGGTCCAGCGGCGGCCACACGCGCGCGGCGCGGCGCACCGCCAGGGCGGCGTCCACGCGCGCGCGGGGGCCGAGGGCGGTCTCGGCCGCGCCCGACCAGAGGTCCGCCGCGTCGGCGACGAGGGTCGGGTCGGCCAGGCTGTGCACCTGCACGACGGCGGCCCCGGCGTTGCGCGCGGAGCCGTCACCGTCGCCCTCGAAGAGGTCGTACGCCGACAGGTCCAGGCGCAGCGAGATCCGCACCCCCGCGTCCATGCCGGCGGCGACCTCGGCCGCCCAGCCGTGGGCGTCAGGGAGCCGCCGGCCCTCGGGGGCGGCGAAGGGCCGGCCCACGGCGTGCGGGGCGGCCGGGGTGCGGGGCAGGGTGTCGGCGACCGCGTCCAGGAAGGAGCGCACCAGGGCCTCGGGCTCGGGCAGTCGCAGCGGGCCCGGGCCGTCCAGCGGGACCGCGTGGCCCTCGTACGGCAGGGCGGCGGCGACGGCGCGCAGGTGGGCGATGTCGTCGGGTTCCAGCGGCCCGGCCCGCCAGGCGTCGTGGCCGCTCGGTGTCAGGCCCGGCAGCAGCCGCCCGCGCGCGGTGAGCCGCAGGGCGTGCAGCGCGGCGGCGCCCCAGCAGGCGGTGGCCGGGTGGGCGGCCGGGTCGTGCCGGGCGCGCACCAGCAGGGGCAGCGCGTCGGCGAGCGGGAGGGTCAGCGCGGGGGCGCTGCCGCGCCGGGGGCGGGTGCCGTGGCGGCGTACGACGGTGAGGTCCGTGGCCGCCGCCCCGTCCATGGCCGGTGCCCCGTCCGTGGCCGCCGCCCCGGGAGCGCCGGGGGCCGGTCCGCCCGCGGGGTCCCAGAAGGCGATCCGCCCGTCGCGCGGCAGCGGCGCGGGCAGGAAGACGGCGGCGAAGCGCGGGGAGAGGGCCGGCGGGTCCGCCGGGGCCACCGGTTCGGCCACCACCATGTCGCTCATACGTCCTGTCACCTCCCGCCCGCTCTCCCGGATCAGCTGTCTCCGACTCTACGGGCGGGGTCTGACAATCGGCTCCGGCCCGGCGCCGGTCGGAGCCGTCAGGGAACGGTGTGCGAGACGACGTAGACCATCGGCAGGTCGGGGTCGGCGAGGTCGATCATCACGTCCTGGGTGGGCGCCGGGTTGCGGTGCGCGTTGACCAGGCCCCACCAGACGCCGGTGCCGTCGAACGTCCAGCCGGTGATCTGCTGGGCGCGGTCGCTGATCGCGTTCTTGCCCCGCACGAGCCCGTCCCGGTCGGTGCCGAGCCCGGCGAGGAAGGCGTCCAGGCCGGCGGGGGTGGTCTCGAACTGGACGTAGAGGCGGCTGGTGCGCCAGTTGTTCGTCTCGTAGAAGGCGACCTTCTCGGCCGGGACCGGCACCGGTACCTGGTAGATCCGGCGCTGGAGCTTGGCGGGCCAGCCCTCGGTCATGCCGGTGGCGGCGTACTTCTCCTCCTTGTCCCGGCCGCTGGCGCGGCTCTGGGCGGCCGAGACGACCAGGTAGCCGGCCGGGACGCCGATGAGGAGCACGATGGTGAGCAGGGTGAGCGCCCGGCGCTTGATGCGGTGCCCGCGGTCCTCGGCCGGGCGCCGGGGGCCCTCCGGGGGGCCGGCCTGGGCGGGCACGACCCCGGGCCCGGCCCCGGTGCGGGCCGCGGGGGCGGCGGGCGTCAGGGGCTCGGTCACGTGGCCTCCCCGGCCGTGCGGCGCGCCTGCGCGTACCGCTCGTAGCGCTCGTGCCGCTCGACCCGGCGGCGGTTGGCGCGGCGGAAGCGGCGGGCGACCAGGCGGGCCAGGTCGGCGGCGCCCACCATGCCGGCCTCGGGACCCAGCTGGGCGCGCACGATGCGCGCCTCGGGACGGTAGCCGCGGCCGGTCAGCTGGCGCTTGAAGGCGTCGCGGGCCGGGCCGATGAGCAGGTCGTCGGCGGCGCTGACGCCGCCGCCGATGACGAAGCAGGACGGGTCGAGGGCGGCGGCGAGGTTGGCGATGCCGACGCCGAGCCACTGGCCGATGTCCTGGAGCAGCTCGACGCACATCGCGTCGCCCTCGCGGGCCAGCTCGGTGATCATCGGGCCGGTGATGTCGCCGATGCTGCCCTTGACGTGCTCGATGATCCCGTACGCCACCGGGGAGTCGGCGGCGGCCAGCTCGCGGGCCTCGCGCACCAGGGCGTTGCCGGAGCTGTACTGCTCCCAGCAGCCGCGGTTGCCGCACGGGCAGCGGTGGCCGCCGGGGACGACCTGCATGTGCCCGAACTCGCCGGCGACGCCGAACTTGCCCCGCTTGACCTGGCCGTCCTCCAGTATCGCGCCGCCGATGCCGGTACCGAGGGTGATCATGACGAGGTGGTCCTCGCCGTGCCCGGCGCCGAAGCGCCACTCGGCCCAGGCGGCGGCGTTGGCGTCGTTGTCGACCAGGACGGGCACCGCCAGGCGGCCGGCGAGGCGGTCGCGCAGCGGCTCGTTGCGCCAGGACAGGTGGGGGGCGAAGAGCACCCGGTTGCGGTCGGCGTCCACCCAGCCGGCCGCGCCGATGCCGACCGCGTGCACGTCGTGCCGGTCGGACAGGTCGAGGACCAGCTCCACGATGGTGTCCTCGACCACCTGGGGGCTCTTGGACTTGTCCGGCGTCTCGGTGCGGAGCCTCTCCAGGATGTTCCCGTCGGCGTCGACGACGCCCGCCATCACCTTGGTGCCGCCGATGTCGATGCCGACGGTGGGCACGCGCGGCGCCGAGAGGTGCGAGCGGCGCTCGCGGGTGCCCACCGTGCGCAGGACGGTGGCGCGCCGGCTGCCGATGGGGGCGGTGAGGTCGCGGTAGGTGCTCATCGGGCTCGATTGTGCCGCACCGGCGCCCCGGACGGCGTACAGGACCGGCGGCCCGGTGACGCGTCTCACCGACCGCCCGCCCCTCCTCCGACGGCTAACCCGCCGCTCCGCGCCGCAGTTCGTGGCGCAGGTCGTCCAGTTCGTCGCCGCCTGCCATCTCGCGGGTCAGTTCGTCCAGGGTGATCTCGTCGCGCGCGTGGCTGCCGGTCATCGTGCCGCGCTTGAGGAGGACGAAGCGGTCGCCGACCAGGTAGGCGTGGTGCGGGTTGTGGGTGATCAACACGACGCCCAGGCCCTGGTCCCGTGCCGCCGCCACATACTTCAGCACCACGCCGGACTGCTTGACGCCCAGCGCCGCCGTCGGCTCGTCCAGGACGAGCACCTTGGCGCCGAAGTACACGGCGCGCGCGATGGCCACGCACTGGCGCTCGCCGCCGGAGAGGGTGCCGATGGGCTGGTCGACGTCGCGCAGGTCGATGCCCATGCGCAGCAGCTCCGCGCGCGTGGTGCGGCGCATGTGGTCGACGTCCAGGCGCCGGAAGGGGGCGACGCCCTTGCGCGGCTCGGAGCCGAGGAAGAAGTTCCGCCAGACCGGCATCAGCGGGACGACGGCGAGGTCCTGGTAGACGGTGGCGATGCCCCGGTCGAGCGCCTCTCTGGGGGACGCCAGCCGGGTCTCCTCGCCGTCGAGGGCGAGGGTGCCGGCGTCGTGCCGGTGCAGTCCGGCGATGATCTTGATGAGGGTCGACTTGCCCGCGCCGTTGTCGCCGAGCACACAGGTGATCTCCCCGGCGCGCACCTGGAGCGAGACGCCGTCGAGGGCGCGGACGTTGCCGTAGCGCTTGCCGACGCCGGACAGCTCGACGAGCGGGGTGGTGGTCTGCGCGGTCACTTGGTGGCCTCCGCCCGCTTGCGGACCCAGGCGTTGAGCAGGGTCGCGAGGAGCAGCATCGCTCCGAGGAAGAACTTGAACCAGTCGGGGTTCCATTCGGCGAAGACGATGCCCTTGCTGGTCATGCCGAAGATGAGCGCGCCGATCGCCGAGCCGACCGCGCTGCCGTAGCCGCCGGTGATCAGGCAGCCGCCGATGACGGCCGCGATGATGTAGATCAGCTCGTTGCCGACGCCCTCGCCGGACTGTACGACGTCGAACGAGAAGAGCAGGTGCTGGCCCGAGATCCAGGCGCCGAGGGCCACGCCCATGTAGAGGCCGATCCGGGTCGGGGTGACCGGCACGCCGACCGCGCGGGCCGCGTCCTTGTTGCCGCCGACCGCGAAGATCCAGTTGCCGGCCCGGGTGCGCAGCAGGATCCAGCTGGCCACGGCGACCAGGGCGAACCACCACAGGATGGTGACCTTGAAGCCGACGCCCCCGACGGTCAGGGTCGAGGCGAAGACCGCGCGGGCCGAGTCGAAGCCCTCCATGTCGGAGATCGACTTGGTGGAGACGGTGCCGTCGATCAGCTTGGTGAAGCCGAGGTTCAGGCCGGTCAGCATCAGGAAGGTGCCCAGCGTGATGATGAAGCTGGGCAGCTTGGTGCGGGTCAGCATGAAGCCGTTGAACGCGCCGACGGCCAGGGTGACCAGCAGCGACACCAGGACACCGACCCAGACGTTCGCGGTCGCCTGGTAGCTGAACATGGAGGAGATGAGCGCCGAGGAGGTGACCATCACCCCGGCCGACAGGTCGAACTCGCCGCCGATCATCAGCAGCGCCACCGGCACCGCCATGATGCCGATCGTGGAGGCGGCGTACAGGACCGTGCTGAGGCTGGCGGGGCGCAGGAAGCTGTCGGCGGCGAAGGCGAAGAAGAGGAAGACGGCCACCGCGCCGACCACGGAGCCCAGCTCGGGGCGGCCGAGGAGCCTGCGCAGCGGGGAGGTCCGCAGCAGCCGCTCGTCGGCGGTCACCTCGCCGGTGCCGGGCGTGTCGGTGCGGGCGCTCACCGGGTGCCCCGCTTCGTGTACTCGGCCAGCGCGTCGGCGTCGTCCTTGGTGATGATCTGCGGGCCGGTGAGCACCGGGCGGCCGCCGCCGAGGACGTCGGCGTTGTAGCGGTAGAGCCAGAGCAGGTCGACCGCCTGGTAGCCCTGCAGGTAGGGCTGCTGGTCGACGGCGAAGCCGAGGGAGTTGTCCTTCAGTCCGTCGGCCACCTTGGCGTTGAGGTCGAAGGTGTCGACCTCGGCCTTGCTGCCCGCGCCCTGCTTCGCCTTGACGGCGGTGTCGGCGAAGGGCGCGCCGAGGGTCACGACGGCGTCCACGGACCGGTCGGTCTGGAGCTTGGCCTCGATGGCGGACTGCACGTCCGGCATGCTCGTGCCGGTGACGTAGAGCCGCTGGAGCCTGCCGTCGAAGGTCTTGGCCACGCCGTCGCAGCGCTGCTCGTGGCCGACGTTGCCCTGCTCGTGCAGGACGCAGACGGCGTCCTTGCGATGGCGTGCGTTCAGTTCGTCGCCGACGGCCTCGCCGGCGATGGTCTCGTCCTGGCCGACGTGGGTGAGCGCGCCGAAGTCCTTGGACTCGGCCGAGCCGGAGTTGACGGTGATCACCGGGATGCCGGCCTTCTCGGCCCGGGCGACGGCCGCCTTCATCGCGGCCGGCTTGGCGAGGCTGACGATGATCCCGCCGACCTTCTTGTCCACGGCGGCGTCCACGAGCTGCGCCTGCTGCTGGCCCTCGTCGTCGTTGGAGTACAGGAAGTTGATGTTGTCCTTGCGCGCGGCCTGCTCCGCGCCGCTCTGGACGATGTCCCAGAAGGTGTCGCCGTCGCCCGAGTGGGTGATCATCGCGAAGGTCCAGCGGGGGGTGTCCACCGCCGCCCTGCCCCCCGCCGACGCGGCCTTGCGGGCGTCTTCGGCGCGCTTGCCGCCGGTGCTGCTGCAACCGGCCAGGGACACCGACAGTGCCCCTGCCAGCGCGATGCCTGTCCAGGTCCGAAACCGTGCCACGAGGCCGTGCCCTTCTCGCCGTGCTGTGTGCTGCGTGGGTGTGACCCCGCGTGAGAAAAGCGGAGTCAAACACTCCATTCTGCGGCATGGGCGGGCGCGGCACCGCACCGGGGGCGCGGGTCAGGACCGTACGAGCAGCTGGAACTCGAAGGAGTACCGGGACGGCCGGTAGGTGTGGCTGCCGAACTCGACCGCGCGCCCGGTGTCGTCGAAGGTGGTGCGCTCCATGGTGAGCAGCGGCGCGCCCGGCTCCTCGTCGAGGAGGCCGGCCTCGGCGTCGCCGGCCGCGCGGGCGCCGATGGACTGGCGGGCGCTGTGCAGGGTGATCCCGGCGCCGCGCAGCAGGCGGTAGAGGCCGGTGGTCTCCAGGAGGCCGGTGTCCAGGTCGACCAGGCCCGGCGGCAGGTGGTTGGTGAGGTGCGCCATCGGCTCGCCGTGCGCGAGGCGTAGCCGCCCCACCCGGTGGACCTCCGCCCCCTCGGCCACCCCTAGCGCGGCGGCGATCTCGGGCCCCGCCGGGACGACCGTGTTGACCAGCACCTTCGTGGCCGGGCGCTGACCGGCCGCCGTCAGGTCGTCGTAGAGGCTGCTCAGTTCCAGGGGGCGCTTGACCCTGCTGTGCACCACCTGGGTGCCGACCCCGCGCCGGCGCACCAGGAGGCCCTTGTCGACCAGGGACTGGATGGCCTGGCGGACGGTGGGCCGGGACAGGCCGAGCCGGGCGGCCAGCTCGATCTCGTTGCCGAGCAGGCTGCCGGGGGTCAGCACCCCGCGCTCGATCGCGGACTCCAGCTGCTGGGAGAGCTGGAAGTACAGCGGCACCGGACTGCCGCGGTCCACGCCGAGGTCGAGCGACACGGTCGGGTCGGATCCTGGTTTCGGCACGGCCCGAGCGTAACCGCGCACCTGGGGGACGGGAAGTCGTGCCGTCAGGTTGTCCGGACATGGGCATTGACAGCGGGTGCCGGATGCGCCCACGTTGGTGGCATGCGCATCGGGGTCATCGGTACGGGCCGCCTCGGCACGATCCACGCCGACACGCTGAGCCGCCACCGCGACGTCGGCTCGCTGATCCTCACCGACGCCGACCTGTCGCGCGCCCAGGAGCTGGCCCACCGGCTCGGCGAGACGGCGGCGCCCGGGGTGGACGAGGTGTTCCGCTGGGGCGTGGACGCGGTGGTGATCACCACGTCGACGCGGGCGCACGCCGAGCTGATCGGCCGGGCGGCCCGCTCGGGGCTGCCGGTGTTCTGCGAGAAGCCGGTCGCCCCCGACCTGCCCGGCACGCTCCAGGCGCTGGCGGAGGTGGAGGCCGCCGGGACGGTCCTCCAGATCGGCTTCCAGCGCCGCTTCGACGCCGGGTACGCGGGGGCCCGCGAGGCGGTGCGCGCCGGACGGCTCGGCCGGCTGCACACGGTACGGGCGGTGACCAGCGAGGCGCCCGCGGCGGACGGGCGGGGTCTCGAGCCGTGGGCCGGTCTGTACCGGGACACCCTGATCCACGACTTCGACGCGCTGCGTTGGGTGACCGGGCGGGAGGTCACCGAGGTGTACGCGGCCGACACCGGCCCGGCGGGCGATGCCGACACGGGAGCGGCCCTGCTCACCCTGGCCGGCGGCGCGCTGGCCACGGTCACCGCGACGCTGCTGCACGGCGCGGGCTACGACGTGCGGATGGAGCTGGCCGGGGAGCGGGACCAGATCGTCGTCGGCCTGGACGACCGCACGCCCATCGCCTCCACCGAGCCGACCGGGCCGCCGCCGGCGGACAAGCCGTGGACCGGCTTCGCGGAGCGCTTCGCCCCGGCGTACGCGGCCGAGCTGACGGCGTTCGTCGAGGTGGTCCGCGGGGAGCGGCCCAACCCGTGCGACGGCCGGGAGGCCCTGCGGGCGCTGCGGATCGCGGAGGCGTGCGAGCTGTCCCGGCGCGAGCACCGGCCGGTCCCGCTGGCCGAGGTGCCCGGGGGTGCGATGGCCGCCGAGGCGGGGTGAGGGGCGGGCCGCGGGCGGGCCGCGGGGTCACTCGTCGCGCTTGCCGCCCTTGCCGCGCTGGCCGCCCCTGTCGCGCTCGCCGCCCCTGTCGCGCTCGTCGCCGAGGTGCTCCTCCAGCAGCCCGGCGTCGTACACGAGGAGCGCGATCTGCACCCGGTTGTCCAGGCCGAGCTTGGCCAGGATCCGCGAGACGTGGGTCTTTACGGTGGCGACGCTCATGTACAGCTCCGCCGCGATCGCCGCGTTGGCCAGGCCCCGGCCGACCGCGACGGCCACCTCGGGCTCGCGCTCGGCCAGCGCGTCGACGCGGGTGCGGGCGCCGGACCGCCGGGCGTCGGCGGCGGAGCCGGCCGCCTGCTCCATCAGGCGCCGGGTCACGGCGGGCGACAGCACGGGGTCGCCCGCCGCGACGCGGCGCACCGCGTCGAGGATCTCGGCGGGCGGGGTGTCCTTGAGCACGAACCCGGCGGCGCCCGCGCGCAGGGCCCGCAGCACCTGCTCGTCGGCGTGGAAGGTGGTGAGCACGACGACCTGCGGGGCGTCGGGGCCCGCGGCGCGCAGCCGCTCGGTGGCGGTGAGCCCGTCGAGCACCGGCATCCGGATGTCCATGAGGACCACGTCGGGGCGGGTGCGCTCCACCAGCGTCTCGGCCTGCGCGCCGTCGGCGGCCTCCCCGACGATCTCGACGTCGGCGGCGCCGCCCAGCATCAGGGCGAGTCCGGCCCGCACCAGCGGGTCGTCGTCGACGAGGAGGAGTCTGATGGCAGTCATGGGCCTCACGTAATCACGGTCGCGGTCGCGGTGGGGTCGGTCGACGTGCCGTCAGCCCCAGGGCAGCCGCGACCGCACCTCGAATCCCCGGTCGGCGGTAACGCCGTGGGCCAGTGTGCCGCCGGCCAGGGCGGCCCGTTCGGTCAGCCCGATCAGTCCCTGCCCGGAGCCGGGCACGAGGGGCACCTCGCCCTCGGGCGGGGCGTTGCGCACGCGGACGTCGAGTCCCTCGCCCGGCGCCCCGGTGACCTGGACGGTGACCTCGGTGCCGGGGGCGTGCTTGCGGGCGTTGGTGAGGGCTTCCTGGGCGATGCGGTAGGCGGTGCGGCCGACCGAGGCGGGGACGGCGTCGGGGTCGGTGACGCGCTGCACGAAGGTGACCTTCATGCCGGCCTGCCGCGACTCGGCGACCAGCGCGTCCAGGGCCGCGAGCGTCGGCTGCGGGCGGCCCCCGTCGTCGGCGTCGCCCGCCCGCAGGACGCCGATGATCTCGCGCAGGTCCTGGAGGGCGTCGTGCGCGCTCTCCCGGATGACGCCGGCCGCGCGGGCCACCTCCTCGCCGGAGGCGTCCGGGCGGAACTCCAGCGCGCCGGCGTGCACGCTGAGCAGTGTCAGCCGGTGGGCGAGGACGTCGTGCATCTCCCGGGCGATGGCCTCCCGGGCCAGCCGCTGCGCCTGCTCCGCCCGCAGCCGCGCCTCCGTCTCTGCCCGCCGGGCCCGGTCGCGCAGGCTGAGCAGGAGTTGGCGCTTGGCGCGGGCCAGCATGCCCCAGCCGGTCACGACGGCGGTGAGCAGGGCGCTGATGAGGACGGCGCCGAGATAGGGCAGGTCGGGGTCGGGGCGCAGCCAGCTCACCAGGGGCAGGACCGCGAGGGTGACACCGCCGATCCAGGCGACGTAGCGGAAGGGCCGGTGCACGGCGAGGGTGAACAGCGCGACCAGGGCGGCGCCACTGGCGGTGAGCGAGAGGAGGCTGACCGGCACCATCGCCACGGCGAGCCCGACCGGCCATCGGCGGCGGAGCCAGACGGCCGCGCAGGCCAGGGCGCCGATCAGCTGGTCGGCCGCCTCGAACGCGGCGGAGAGGCCGGTCTCCTTCTCCAGCGCCTCGGCGCTCAGGACGCCGAGCAGCACCGCGAGCAGGAAGCAGGCGAAGTCGACCAGCCAGTCACGGGCGGTGCGGCGGGGCCGCCGCCTGGTCGCCTCCGTGCCGGACTCCAGCTCCTGCGCCAGCGCGGACGGCAGCATCCACCGCCGCCCCGGTCCGGCCGCCTCGCGCCACCTGTCTGTGCTCACGACCGGCCAATCTACGCAGCGCGCCCCGCCCCCGCCGCCGCCCGCACCGGATCACCTACCGAAGTCGCGGCGCCGGATACTTTCGGCGGACCCGGCCCCACCCCATGCCCGATGGCCTCGCGGCGGGCCGGGAGGCGAGGGTCGGGGCCATGAGGAAACTGCTGGGGATCGTCGGATTCCTCGCCCTCGACTGACCGGTCCGCGCGCTCAGCAGCCGCGGTCGACCAGGTCGAAGGAGGCGTAGTGGTCGGCGGTGTAGTAGTCCTCGTCGTTCCCCTCCCCGGTGACGATCCGGCGCGCCCCGCGGGTGTCGGAGCCCGGTGTGATCACCGTGTACTCGTGGTAGTACCCGGTGCTCCGGCTGGGCAGCACGCCCTCCCGGTTCTGGAAGACGACGCCGTCCTGGTCGTACGGGAAGGGGCCGCCCTCCTCGATCAGCTCCAGCGTGTCGTACGCCTGCGCGGGCAGGGCGCTGTAACAGATGTCGCCGACGGACGCGGTGGCGGCCCCCGCGACGGGCGAGGCGACGGCACCACCGCCGACGAGCAGGGCGGACAGGACTGCGGCGGCCGCGCCCGAGCGGGCGGCGGCGAGTGGGGGGAATCGCATGCCGTTCATCCTGACGCGCGTAGATGGCATGTCAACGTCAACGAGGTGGAGCTTCCCTGGACGTCCTGTGTGCGGCCCAGCTCGACGTCCGTTGGCCGCCGGTGCGCCGGGGCGGGGAGCGGTGGGATGGGGGCATGGAGACGAACTCAGTTACCGAAATCACCGAAGCTGCCGAAGTCACCGAGGCTGCCGAAGCGCATACGTCGACCCCGCTGCTGGGCAAGGCCGCCCTCGTCACCGGCGGGAGCCGCGGGATCGGGGCGGCGACCGCCCTGCGGCTGGCGCGGGAGGGGGCCGATGTGGCCGTGACCTATGTGAACGGGGAGGACGCCGCCGGGGAGGTCGTCCGCGCGGTCGAGGCGCTGGGGCGGCGGGCCGTGGCGCTGCGGGCCGACTCCGCGGACGCCGAGGAGGCGGCCGGCGCGGTGGGGCGGGCGGCGGAGGCGCTCGGCGGGCGGCTGGACATCCTGGTCAACAACGTGGGCGTGGGCGTGCTCGGCCCGCTGGAGCAGCTCTCGGCCCCCGACGTGGACCGGGTCCTGGCCGTCAACGTGCGCGGCGTCTACCTGGCCTCGCGGGCCGCGGCGGGCCGGATGGGCGAGGGCGGGCGGATCATCACCGTCGGCAGTTGCATGACCCAGCGCGTGCCGGGTCCCGGCGGCACGCTCTACGCCATGAGCAAGTCGGCGCTGATCGGCATGACCAAGGCCCTCGCCCGGGAGCTGGGCGGGCGGGGGATCACGGCGAACATCGTGCATCCCGGTCCGATCGACACGGACATGAACCCCGCCGACGGGCCCTACGCCGAGGGGCAGGCGGCCATGACGGCCGTGGGGCGCTTCGGCACCGCGGCGGAGGTGGCGGCCACGGTGGCCCATCTGGCGGGGGCCGCCTACGTCACGGGCGCGGAGTTCGCGGTGGACGGGGGGCATGCCGCGTAGCACCCGACGATGGGGACGCGGGGCGCGCCGGTGCTGTCCTGCCGGCGCGCCCCGCGGGTCTTCAGCGGGCGCCCAGCTCCTGGTGGCGGGCGGCGAGCCGGCTGGTGCCGTCCTCCGTCAGGGTGCCGAACAGACGCAGCCGGGAGATGCCGCCGTCGGGGAAGATGTCCACGCGCGCGTGGGTGCCGACGGCCGACTCGGGCAGCAGGAAGCGGTGGTTGGTGTCGGGCTGGAGGCGGGTGCGCGGCAGGATCTCGCGCCACTCGCCGTCCTCGCCGTCCTTGACGGACACCGACGCCCAGCCGGCCGAGTTGCCCTTCAGATACGCCGTGTCGATCTCGACGGCGCGGATCTGCG
Organism: Streptomyces sp. NPDC048182; assembly: GCF_043202555.1. Taxonomy (NCBI): domain Bacteria; kingdom Bacillati; phylum Actinomycetota; class Actinomycetes; order Kitasatosporales; family Streptomycetaceae; genus Streptomyces; species Streptomyces sp. NPDC048182. The sequence goes on from NZ_JBIDAQ010000018.1 coordinate 152,912, forward strand.
AGCGGTCCACCAGGCGGTAGCGGATCCAGTCGTTGCCCTGGTCGCGGCGGCGGCGGGTCTCCCAGCCGTCGTCCATCTTGCGGGAGCGGCCCGGCTGGATGGTGTTGGAGGCCGGCGAGTAGAAGCGGTTGGAGGCGTCCTCGACCTGGCCGCCGTTCTCCAGCGCGACCACGTCGAAGGTGCCGAGCGCGGCGAGCCACGCCGGGTCCGGGAGGACCTCGCCGTAGACGCGCAGGCGGGCGACGCCGCCGTCGGGGTGCTGCTTGAGGCGCAGGTGCGTGAAGCACTGCTCGGCGGAGACCGTGAAGCCGTTGGCCGCGTGACCGCCGATCGGGGTGCGCGGGACCAGCGTCGTCCACTTGACGTCGTCGGCGAGCAGCTCCTGGGGCGAGGGCGAGCCCGCCACCGAGGCCGCCTCGACCGAGACGGCCTGCGGGTAGTTGCCGCGGAAGTGCGCGGTGTCGACGACGATGCCGCGGATGACGCCGGGGGCGCCGAGGCGGATCAGCGCCCAGTCGTGGTCGTCCTCGGTGGGCCAGGGGTGCTCGGCGGAGACGCCGCGGCGGCGGCGGGTCTCCCAGCCGTCCATGACCTTGCCCTTGTGCCCGAAGTGCTCGGGGTCGAACTCGGCGGGCTCGGGCACCAGCAGGTTCTCGCGCTGGGCGAAGAACTCGTCGTTGGCGGCGACGACGCCGGCACCGAGCTGCCGGTCGGCGAGGTTGGCGTACTGGGTGAAGGGGAGCTCCGCGCTGCGGTAGTCCGCGTACGGGTCACCGCCTCCGTAGGGGTTCGCGTCGCCGGTGAAGATGGCCAACGAGGGGTTCTGCTGGGCCGTCACGGTGATCAGGACTTCCTTTCGGATGGAGGGGACTGCGGGGCTCAGGGGGTGCGCGTGAGCAGCTCGCCCTGCGGCTCGGTGAACTCGCCGTCCGCCACGACGCGTCGGCCGCGCAGCCAGGTGGACTTCACGACGCCGTACAGGGTCTTGCCGGCGTAGGCGGTGACGCGGTTGCGGTGCTGGAGCTCGGCCGGGTCGACGGTGAAGGTCTCGTCGGGGGCGAGGACCGCGAAGTCGGCGTCGTGGCCCGGCGCGATGGCGCCCTTGCGCCCGTCCAGGCCGACCAGGCGGGCGGTCCCCGCCGACATCCAGCGCACCACGTCCTCCAGGCCGTGCCCGCGCTCGCGGGCGGCGGTCCACATGGCGGGCAGGCTCAGCTGGAGGCCGGAGATGCCGCCCCAGGCGGTGGCGAAGTCGTCGGTCTTGAGGTCGGCGGTGGAGGGCGAGTGGTCGGTGACGACGCAGTCGATCACGCCGTCGGCCAGCGCCTGCCAGAGCAGGTCCTGGTTGGCGGCCTCGCGGATGGGCGGGCAGCACTTGAACTCGCTGGCGCCGTCGGGGACTTCCTCGGCGGTGAGGGTGAGGTAGTGCGGGCACGTCTCGACGGTGACCTTGACGCCGTCCTTGCGGGCCTCGGCGATCAGCGGCAGGGCGTCGCTGGAGGAGAGGTGCAGGACGTGCACGCGGGCGTCGAGCCGCTTGGCCTGCGCGATGAGCAGGGCGATGGCGGTGTCCTCGGCCTCGCGCGGGCGGCTGGCGAGGAAGTGGCTGTACTCGGGGCCGCCGATCTGCGGGGCGACGGCGAGGTTCTGCGGGTCCTCGGCGTGCACGATCAGCAGGCCGCCGAAGCCGTTGATCTCCTCCAGGGAGCGGGCCAGCTCGGCCGGCTCCAGGTGCGGGAACTCGTCCACGCCGGACGGGGAGAGGAACGCCTTGAAGCCGAAGACGCCGGCCTCGTGCAGCGGGTGCAGGTCCTTGACGTTGTCGGGGAGCGCGCCGCCCCAGAAGCCGACGTCGATGTGCGCCTTGTCGGCGGCGACCTCGCGCTTGATCCGCAGGTTCTCCACCGTCGTGGTCGGCGGCAGCGAGTTGAGCGGCATGTCGATCAGGGTGGTGATGCCGCCGGCCGCCGCGGCGCGGGTGGCGGTCCAGAAGCCCTCCCACTCGGTGCGTCCGGGGTCGTTCACGTGCACGTGGGTGTCGACCAGGCCGGGCAGGACGACGTGGTCGCCGACGTCCTCCAGGCGGGCGCCGGCCGGGACCGGGGCGTCGTACGGCAGGACGTCGGTGATCGTCCCGCCGGTGACCGCGACGGACGCGGCGCGTATCCCCTCGGGAGTGATGACGCGCGTGGAGCGCAGCACCAGTTCAGCCTCGGACACCCGAACCCCTTTCCTAGCGGAATTCAACGTTCTGTTGAAGAAGTCTTCACTCCGCTTTCCGCGTCGTCAAGGGTCATCCTGGCCCTGGGGGCTTCGGACGACCCACCCTGGACGTTTCCACAAAGCGGAATTACTATTCCAGCAAGCAGAACGTAGCTATGTACAAGCCGGGAGTCAACCGGCTCCCGGGTACGCTTCTTTCTCCCGCGCCAGCCCCGAAAGGAACGTGCCGTGCCGACGTCCAGCGCCAGCACCACCGACTCCGCCAGGTCCGCCACCGGCGGCGTCCAGTCCCTGGAGCGCGCCTTCGACCTGCTCGAACGGATGGCGGACGCGGGGGGCGAGGTCGGCCTGAGCGAGCTGTCCGCGAGCAGCGGCCTGCCGCTGCCCACCATTCACCGCCTGATGCGCACCCTGGTCGCCTGCGGCTACGTCCGCCAGCAGCCCAACCGCCGCTATGCGCTCGGCCCCCGCCTGATCCGCCTGGGCGAGTCCGCGGGGCGGCTGCTCGGCACCTGGGCCCGCCCGCACCTGGCCCGTCTGGTGGAGGAGACCGGCGAGACGGCGAACATGGCGCTCCTGGACGGCGACGAGATCGTGTACGTCGCACAGGTGCCCTCCAAGCACTCCATGCGGATGTTCACCGAGGTCGGCCGGCGCGTCCTGCCGCACTCGACCGGCGTCGGCAAGGCGCTGCTCGCCGACTTCCCGGCGGAGGAGGTGCGGGCCCTGCTGCACCGCACCGGCATGCCGGCCGCCACCGAGAAGACCATCACCACCCCGGACGGCTTCATCGCGGCCCTCGCGGACGTGCGGCGCCAGGGTTACGCGGTCGACGACAACGAGCAGGAGATCGGTGTGCGCTGCCTGGCCGTCTCCGTGCCGCACTCCCCCACCGCGGCGGCGATCTCGATCTCCGGCCCGGCCGGCCGGGTGACGGAGACCGCGACCGACCGCATCGTGCCGCTGCTCCAGCAGGTGGCGGCGGAGCTGTCGGAGGCGCTGCTCACCTCGACGAACGGCAACCCGGCGGCCTGAGCCGGGGGCCGGACGGCCGACGTCGAGAAGCGGGGGGCGGCAAGCGGGGGGCGGGAAGCGGGATCCCGCCCCCCGCTTCCGGTATGCAGGGGGCATGACCGACGACAGCGACGAACCCTCCGTGGCCGGCCTGCTCCTCGCCGCGGGCGGCGGACGGCGGCTCGGCGGACGCCCGAAGGCCCTCCTCGAACACCGCGGGCGCCCGCTGGTGGAGCACGCGGTCGGCGTGCTGCGCGCGGCCGGCTGCGCCCGTGTGCACGTGGTGCTCGGCGCGCGCGCCCCGGACGCGCGGGACCGGGCCGACCTGGCCGGCTGCGTCCTGGTGGACAACCCCGAGTGGGAGCGCGGCATGGGCACCTCCCTGCGCGCGGGCCTGGAGTCGCTGGCCGGCACCGGCGCGCGGGCGGCCCTGGTGTCCCTGGTGGACCAGCCGGGCATCGGCGCCACCGCGACGACCCGGGTGCGCGCGGCGTTCCGTGACCGGACCTCCCTCGCCTCGGCGGCGTACGCCGGCGTGCGCGGCCATCCCGTACTGCTCGGCGCGGCCCACTGGGCGGGCGTGGCGGCGACTGCGACCGGCGACCGCGGGGCACGCGCCTATCTGAGGGAGCACGAGGCGGAGATCGCGCTCGTGGAGTGCGGCGACGTGGCGCGGCCGTACGACATCGACACCGCGGCCGACCTCGTGCATCTCGAGTGAGAGGCGTGGCACCGAGCGCCATGGTGCCTCGACCCGGAGAATCTCGACATCAACACACCTTGAGTTTCCACGATGAGGAAACTACTATCCACTGTTCAGAAGCACCCGACCGCACAACGGGTGCTGTCCGTCCTGTTCGCGACATCTGGCACCCGGTGCCACCGCTGAAGGAAGTGACAGCTCATGTCCGCACCAGCGCCGTCCTCGCCGGCCATCGTCGACGCCGAGTCCCTGCCCCGGCAGGACGAGGTCCTCACCGACGCTGCGCTCGCCTTCGTGGCGGAGCTGCACCGGCGGTTCACGCCCCGGCGTGACGAGCTCCTCGCCCGCCGAGCGGAGCGCCGCGCCGAGATCGCCCGCACCTCCACGCTCGACTTCCTCCCCGAGACCGCGGCGATCCGGGCCGACGACTCCTGGCGGGTGGCCCCGGCCCCGGCCGCGCTGCAGGACCGCCGGGTGGAGATCACCGGCCCGACCGACCGCAAGATGGCCATCAACGCCCTCAACTCCGGCGCCAAGGTGTGGCTCGCCGACTTCGAGGACGCCTCCGCGCCGACCTGGGCGAACGTCATCGGCGGCCAGTTGAACCTCATCGGCGCCTACACCCGCGCCATCGACTTCACCGACGAGCGCACCGGCAAGTCCTACGCCCTGCGCCCGGACGCGGAGCTGGCCACGGTCGTCATGCGCCCGCGCGGCTGGCACCTCCAGGAGCGCCACCTCACCGTCGACGGCCGCCCGGTGCCCGGCGCGCTGGTCGACTTCGGCCTGTACTTCTTCCACAACGCCCAGCGCCTCCTCGACGCCGGCAAGGGCCCGTACTTCTACCTGCCGAAGACGGAGTCGCACCTGGAGGCCCGCCTCTGGAACGACGTGTTCGTCTTCGCGCAGGACTACGTCGGCGTCCCGCAGGGCTCCGTGCGCGCCACCGTCCTCATCGAGACGATCACGGCGGCGTACGAGATGGAGGAGATCCTCTACGAACTGCGCGACCACGCCTCGGGTTTGAACGCGGGCCGCTGGGACTACCTGTTCTCCATCGTGAAGAACTTCCGGGACGGCGGCGAGAAGTTCGTCCTGCCGGACCGCAACGCGGTGACGATGACCGCCCCGTTCATGCGGGCGTACACCGAACTCCTCGTCCGCACCTGCCACAAGCGCGGCGCGCACGCCATCGGCGGCATGGCGGCCTTCATCCCCTCGCGCCGCGACGCCGAGGTCAACAAGGTGGCCTTCGAGAAGGTCCGCGCCGACAAGGACCGCGAGGCCGGCGACGGGTTCGACGGCTCCTGGGTGGCCCACCCCGACCTGGTGCCGATCGCCATGGAGTCCTTCGACAAGGTGCTCGGCGACAAGCCGAACCAGAAGGACCGGCTGCGCGAGGACGTCCACGTCGAGGCGGCGGACCTGATCGCCATCGACTCCCTGGACGCCAAGCCGACCCACGCGGGCCTGGTCAACGCGGTGCAGGTGGGCATCCGCTACATCGAGGCGTGGCTGCGCGGCCTCGGCGCGGTGGCCATCTTCAACCTCATGGAGGACGCGGCCACCGCCGAGATCTCCCGCTCGCAGATCTGGCAGTGGATCAACGCCGGGGTCGTCCTCGACACCGGCGAGCCGGTCACCGCCGAGCTGGCCCGCAGGGTCGCCGACGAGGAACTGGCCAACATCCGCGCCGAGATCGGCGAGGAGGCCTACGCGGCCGGCGACTGGCAGCGCGCCCACGACCTGCTGCTCACGGTCTCCCTCGACCAGGACTACGCCGACTTCCTGACGCTGCCGGCGTACGAGCAGCTCAAGGGCTGACGCCCCCCGGCTCTGTCGAGCACGCCCGCGCCCCCGGTACCGCACGGCACCGGGGGCGCGGGCGCACGTCATTCCAGGTGGACGGACCAGTCCTGCTCGGCGGCGGGCCTGCCGTGCAGGTCCGGGACCCGCTTGAGCCAGTCGGGGCGGCCCTGCCGGGTGCGGGCGGCCCGCCGGTCGTCCTCGGCGGCGAGCTGCTCGCGGCTGGGGAAGTCGGTGGGCAGCCAGCGCGCCGAGGCCCGCACCCGCGCCGCGAGGTAGCCGGCGTACGCCGCCCTGACCTCGGCGGGCCCGGTGAAGCCCGGCTCCCCGGCCAGCCAGGCGTCCGGCACCTCGGCGACCACCGCGCGCAGCAGCTCCTCGGTGACCTTCGGCGCGAGGTCGGCGTCGGCGGCCCGGACGTCGGGGGCGCTGTGGCCGAGGGCGTGGTGGCGCAGGTCGTACACCCGCTCCGGGTCGGCGCCCTCCCAGCGATGGTGGAAGACGAGCGCCGCCCCGTGGTCGATGAGCCACAGCCTCGGGGGCACGGTGCCGGAGGTGGGCCAGACCATCAGGTTGGAGCTGTGCACCGTGCGGTCGACGTTCGCGGTCAGGGCGTCCAGCCAGACGACGTGGCCGGCCTCGACCGGGTCGACGGCGAAGGCACGGGCGAGGTCGGGGGTGTAGTCGGCGCCGTGCGACAGGTAGTCCATGCCGAGGTTGAGGCCCGCGCTGGCGTCCAGCAGCTCCCGCACCTCCTGGTGCGGCTCGTCCGCGCCGAGCGCCGGGTCGAAGTGGACCAGGACCAGCTCGGGCACCCGCAGCCCCAGCGCCCGCGCCAGCTCGCCGACGATCACCTCGGCGACCAGCGCCTTGCGGCCCTGCGCGGAGCCGGTGAACTTGACGACGTAGGTGCCCAGGTCGTCGGCCTCGACGATGCCGGGGACGGAGCCGCCGGAGCGCAGGGGCTCCAGGTAGCGGGTGGCGGTCACCTCTCGCAGCACGTGTCGCTCCGTCCGTTTCAGGCGTTGATCAGTCAGGCGTTGATCGGACCCGCGCCCTCGCGCAGGACCCGGGGCTGGCGGCCGTCGAGGGCGGCGAGGATCTCGGCGCAGACGGCCAGGGCGGTCTCGGCCGGGGTGCGGGCGCCCAGGTCGAGCCCGATCGGGCCGTGGATCCGGCCGATGCGCTCGGCGTCGAGGCCGGCCGCGGCGAGAGCCTGGGCGCGGCGGGCCTGGGTGCGGCGGGAGCCGAGGGCGCCGACGTAGGGGGTGCCGGTGGTCAGGGCGGTGCGCAGGACGGGGACGTCGAGGTCGGGTTCGTGGCTGAGGACGACCAGGCAGGCGGCTGCGGGCTGTTCGGCGAGCAGCCGGACGGCGTCCGGGGCGGTGAGCGTCACCGTGGCCCGCCAGCCCAGCAGGTGGGCCTGGGCGGCGAGCAGCTCGGCGAGTTCGCCGCCGCCGGCGATGACCAGGTGGGGCACGGCCGGGAAGGTCTCGATGAGCACGAGGCCGTCCGCGAAGCGGGTGTCGCGGCCGGCCCGGCGGCGGGCGAGCAGGTCGCGGGCGCGTTCGGCGGCCTGGTCGGGGCCCTCCGGCGCGTCGGCGTCGTACGGCTCCGTCGTCTCCACGGTGCTGACCGCCCGCGTCCGCGCCTCGTTCAGCCGGGTGATCAGGGCCGCGTCGGCGCCCTCGCTCAGCAGGTCCCACCAGCGGGCGGGCACCGCGGCCAGCGGCTGGAGCAGGATCTCGGCCTGCCCACCGCAGGTCAGGCCGGCCTGCCGCACCTCGTCGTCGTGGACGGCGACCTCGCACACGCGGGCCGTGCGGTCGCCGGTCAGCGCGGCGGCCTCCGCGGCGAGGTGGTCGTCGAAGACCCCGCGGTACAGGGTGCCGTGGCAGCGGCCGGCGTCGTCGATGAGCACCGCGTCGGCGGGGTGCCGGGGTCCGAAGCCCTGCTCGGTGATGGGCCGGGCCAGGACTCCGGTCCGGCCCCGCGCCACCCACCCCCGTGCCGTCTCCGCCAGCTCACGCATGATCGCGGCCCTCCTCCGTGCCGTGGACGCCGGAAACCGCCTGGTGGGCGGGGGCGCCGTGTCCGAAGTCTAGGCGGCGGTCCGATCATCCGGCGCGGTCGGCGGTGACCAGCCAGGACGTGCTGCGCAGGCGGCCTCCGTACCATTCCGCCATGAAGATCTCCGGACGGGAGCAGCCGCTGATACGCGTCCTGCACGACGAGTCCCGGCCCGACCTGCGGAATCCGACCCGCCCGCGTCCGGTCCGTGTCTACCTGTGGGCGCCGGACCCGCCCCGCACCGCACCACCCGCTCCGCTGGTCGTCGTCTCGCACGGCACCGGGGGTTAGGGCAGCACCATGGAGTGGCTGGTGCGGCCTCTGCACGAGGCGGGCTTCCGGGTCGTCGCCCTCGACCACCACGGCAACAACCACGTCGACGGCTACGAGCGGCCGGCACGACGACTTCTTCGCCCCGGAACCCGCGGACCCGACCGCCCGTGACCGGGTCGGCAGGGATGCCGCCGCCTTCTTCCTCCGACACTTGGACTGACGCTCGGCGGACCGTCAGCCCCGGTGGCGGCGGTGGGCGGTCTCCGGGCCGATCACCTTCAGGAGGTCGAGGAACTCGGGGGCCCGCGAGCCCGGGGGCGGGGTGTAGAGGAGGACCCGCTGGTCCTCGGCGGGCGTGAGCAGGGCCTCGAAGTCGAACTCGACCGGGCCGGCCTCCGGGTGCACGAGGCGTTTGCGGCTGCGGCGGCGGACCGCCACCTCGTGGCGCTCCCAGAGCGCGGTGAACTCCTCGCTCGCCGCGTGCAGCCGGTCCACCAGGGCGGTCGCCGCCGGGTCGGCGCCGCGCCGGGCGACCGCCGCGCGCAGGTCGGCCACCACCTCGCGGCCGTGCGCCGCGTGCTCCCGCACCGGGTACGCCTCGCGCACGAAGGGGTCGGTGAACCAGCGCCAGGCGACGTTGCGGTCAGGACCCCGAGCGATGGTGCAGGTGCAGCCGAACAGCGCCTCCGCCAGGGCGTTCTGGGCCAGCAGGTCGCCGAGGTCGGTGAGCACCTGGGCGGGGACGTCGACGAGCCGGTCGAGCAGGTGCAGCAGGGTGGGGCCCACGTGGTGCCCCGCCGGTTCGCCGGCCGGCGGGCGGTGTCCAGCCAGCAGGTAGAGGTGGTCGCGCTCGTCAGAGGTCAGGCGCAGGGCGCGGGCGAGGGCGGTGAGCAACTGCGGGGACGGCTGGGGGCTGCGGGCCTGTTCGAGGCGCATCAGGTAGTCGGCCGACATGGCGGCGAGCTGCGCCACCTCCTGGCGGCGCAGCCCCGGCGTGCGGCGGCGCGGGCCCGCCGGCAGGCCGGCCTCCTGCGGGGTGAGCCGTTCGCGGGCGCGGCGCAGGAAGTCGGCGAGTTCGCGGCGGTCCAGGGTCATGCCGGCCATTCTCAGGCATGCGGCGCCGCACCCGCCCGGCTCCGGGAGACGCCCCCTACTGGCCCTGCTAGCCCTGCCGGTCCTAGGCAACGCGGTCCGATTTCGCGGCGCGCCGGGCGGGGACAGGGTGGCTGCCATGACCACACAGCACGCCATCCTCCCCGAGAACACCGTTTCCCTGAGGGTCGGTCAGGCGACCGTCCGCTACCGCACGTACGGCTCCGGCCCCGGCCTCGTCCTGGTGCACGGCACCGGCTCCGGGTCGGTGACGTGGGAGGGCCTGGTCGACCGGTTCGCCGACCGGTACACCGTCGTCCTGCCCGACCTCTCCGGCAGCGACCCGGTGCGGGACGACGGCGCCCCGCTGACCGTGGAGGTCCTCACGGAGCAGCTGGCCGCGGTGATCGCGCACACCGGGCTCGGCCCCGTGGACGTCGTGGGCCACTCGCTCGGCGCCATCGTCGCCCTGTCCCTCGCGGCGACACGTCCCGGCCTGGTGCGCCGGCTCGTGCCGATCGCCGGGTTCGGCCGCGGTGACGACGCGTATCTCCGCGCCACCTGGGAGCAGTACCTGGCGCTCGCCGACCGCCCGGCGGAGTTCGCCCGCTTCGCCATGCTGACCGCGTTCGGCCGGACGTACCTGCGCGGCCTCGGGAAGAGGGCGGTCGACGAGCTGGCCCGCGACTTCCTGCCGACGCGCGGCAGGATCCGCCAGTTCGAGGCGGTACGGCGGGCCGACGTCCACGGCCTGCTCGCGCGGATCGAGGCGCCGACACTGGTGATCGGCTGCACGGAGGACCATCTGGTCCCGGCCGAGAACGTACGGCAGGTCCACGCGGCCCTCCCGGGCAGCGAGTACGCCGAGCTGGTGTGCGGGCACGTCGCGCGGGTCGAGCGCCCGGACGAACTGGCCGCCCTGGTCCGCGGCTTCCTCGACCGGCGGGCGGGGCGCACCTGATCCGCGGGTGCTGCTGCGAGGGCGTCGCACCTGGTCAGGGTGCGTACGACGGCCATAGCCGCAATCGGGTCCTTGTGCCACGGTGGGGGCATGGAGGGGAATCGGCACACGCATCGGCACGGGCCCGGGCACGAGCACGGGCACGGGCACGGGCACGTGGAAGATGGGCACGCGCACGGCGGCCACCCGCACGGCCGGCGTCGGTGGGAGCGGCTCGGGCATCTCGTCCGGCCGCACCGGCACGAGGCGGCCGACAAGGTCGACACCGCGATGGAGGCGTCCCGGGAGGGGATGCGCACGCTGTGGGTGTCCCTCGTCGTCCTGGGGGCCACCACCGCCGTCCAGGCGGCCGTCGTCGCCCTGTCCGGGTCGGTCGCGCTGCTCGGCGACACCGTGCACAACGCCGCCGACGCGCTGACCGCCGTACCGCTCGGGATCGCCTTCCTGCTGGGGCGCAGGGCGGCCAACCGGCGCTACACGTACGGGTACGGCCGGGCGGAGGACCTGGCCGGCGTGCTCATCGTGGCCGTCATCGCCGCGTCCGCGGCCCTGGCCGCCTGGCAGGCGGTCGACCGGCTCCTGGACCCCCGGGAGATCACCCACCTGTGGGCCGTCTCGGCGGCGGCGCTGACCGGCTTCGCCGGCAACGAGTGGGTGGCCCGGTACCGCGTCCGCACGGGCCGCAGGATCGGCTCCGCCGCGCTGGTCGCGGACGGCCTGCACGCCCGTACCGACGGATTCGCCTCGCTCGCGGTGCTGTTGGGCGCCGCCGGCACCGCGGTGGGACTGCCGGCCGCCGACCCGGTGGTCGGGCTGCTGATCACCGGGGCGCTGCTGCTGGTGCTCAAGGACGCCGCTCGCGAGGTCGTCCGGCGGCTGATGGACTCCGTCGATCCCGGTCTCGTCGACGCGGCGGAGTGGGCGCTGCGCGGCGTGCCGGGGGTGCTGGACGTCGGGCAGCTGCGCATGCGGTGGATCGGCCACGCCCTGCGCGCGGAGGCCGACATCGTGGTCGACGCGCGCCTGACGGTGGTCGAGGCGCACGAGCTGTCGGTGACCGCCGAACACGCCCTCATCCACGCGGTCCCGAGGCTGACGGCCGCCACCGTGCACACCGACCACGCCGCCGCCCACCCCGACCCGCACGCGCCGCCGGCCCACCACGGGGGGCGGCCCGTTGTCGGTGGTGGCTGACAGGATCGCCGGATGACGCATCCCACCGCCGCGATCACCGCCTACTGGAATGCCGCCGCCGACCGCTTCGACACCGAGCCCGACCACGGCCTGCGCCCGCCGGACACCCGCGCCGCCTGGGCCGAACGGCTCGCCTCCTGGCTGCCGGACACCCCGTCCGACGTGCTCGACGTCGGCTGCGGCACGGGGTCGCTCGCCGAGCTGGCCGCCCGGGCCGGGCACCGGGTGACGGGGGTCGACCTCGCCCCGCGCATGGTCGGCGCGGCCCGCGCCAAACTGGCCGCCGCCGGCCTGCCGGGCCGGTTCCTGACCGGCGACGCCGGGTCGCTCCCCCTAGGACGTGTCCGCAAAGTCTCGCCTGCCTGGCGACGCCCGGCACGCTCCCCCAAGCTCTTCGAGCAGGGGGGACCCCCACTCGCCGCACCGGCCGAACA
>NZ_JBIDAQ010000019.1:0-135153 GCF_043202555.1 Streptomyces sp. NPDC048182
CTACGGGGGGCGTGGCGCAGCCCGGCGCTGCGGGGTGCCGCTGCGCCCACCCGTGCCGCCCCAGCGGCACGACTGCCCGCAGCTACGCGGGAGGGTGGGCGGGTGCGGTGCGACTGCCCGCAGCTACGCGGGTGGGGTGGGTGGGTGCGGCGTGGCTGTCCGCAGCAGCGCGGATGGGTGGGCGGGTGTGGCGCGGCTGCCCGCAGCTACGCGGGAGGGTGGGCGGGTGCGGCACGGCCGGCCGCAGCTGCCTGGGTGGGGCGGACCCCAACGCCTCGCCACGTACGCCCAGTTGAGTGACCTACCCCCGCGCCCCGAAGGGCATTCGCGCTCTTGACTCGATCATGGAGTGTCATGAGCCTGGCATCTGTTCGCTGCCGTGGCGGACTCAGGCCAGGGGGTTTCATGAGACACAGAGCGAGATCGATCCTCGCTGTCGGCGCACTCCTGCTCGGCTCGGCGGGCCTCACGACGGTCGCGCAGGCGCGGCCCTCCCACCCGGAGGGCAACGGCGACGAGGTCAAAGTCTGGCGTGCCGACGTCAGCCAGCGGCAGGTGCCCCTCCTGCTGGCCGCCGGCCAGGACGGGCACGAGCTGAGCGAACAGGTCCCCGCGAAGGGCACCGCGAACGTCGAGGTCTACCTCACCGACAAGCAGGCCAAGTCCCTGGAGAAGCAGGGCGTCGACCTCACCGAGCACACCCTCACCGCCCGCGCCGAGCAGCGCGTCGAGGGCGCCGCCGAGGGCGTGTTCCGCCCGTACAGCGGCAGCGGCGGCCTGCGCGAGGAGCTGCTGCGGACCGCGCAGCAGAACCCCGGCCTCACCAAGGTCGTCTCCATCGGCAAGACGGTGCGCGGCCAGGACATCCTCGCGCTGAAGGTGACCAAGGGCGCCAAGAAGTCCGCCGACGGGTCCAAGCCCTCCGTGCTGTACGTCTCCAACCAGCACGCGCGAGAGTGGATCACCCCGGAGATGACCCGGCGGCTGATGCACCACTACCTGGACCACTACGCCACCGACCGGCGGATCAAGAACATCGTCGACTCCACCGAGCTGTGGTTCGTGCTCTCGGCCAACCCCGACGGCTACGACTACACCTTCCAGAGCCCCGACAACCGCCAGTGGCGCAAGAACCTCCGCGACGTCAACGGCGACGGCGCCATCAGCACCGGCGACGGCGTCGACCTCAACCGCAACTTCGCCTACAAGTGGGGCTACGACGACGAGGGGTCGTCTCCCAATCCCACCAGTGAGACCTACCGCGGCGCCGCCCCCGGCTCCGAGCCCGAGACCAAGGCGCTCGACGCGTTCGAGAAGCGGATCGGCTTCACGTACGGCATCAACTACCACTCCGCCGCCGAACTCCTGCTCTACGGCGTCGGCTGGCAGGTGGCCACCGACACCCCCGACGACGTGCTCTACAAGGCGCTGGCCGGCACCCCGGAGAACTCCGCGATCCCGGGCTACCACCCGCAGGTCTCGTCGGAGCTGTACACCACCAACGGCGAGGCGGACGGCCACGCGGCCAACGTCAACGGCATGGCGATGTTCACCCCCGAGATGTCGACCTGCCAGACCGCGTCCGACCTCGACCCGGCCGACGACTGGAACGCCGCCGACTGCGAGTCGGTCTTCACCTTCCCGGACGACGAGAAGCTGATCCAGCAGGAGTTCGCCAAGAACATCCCCTTCGCGCTCTCCGTCGCCGAGACCGCCGCCCACCCCGACCGGCCGTCCTCCTCCGTCGGCCTGGACGCCCCCGACTTCACCCCGGGCGCCTTCACCACCTCCTACGCCCGTAACGGCGAGGCCCAGGAGGTCTCCGTCGTCGCCCGCAAGTCGGTGCGCGACAAGGAGCTGAAGTACCGCGTAAACGGCGGCCGCGTCCGCGACATGGCGCTCAAGCCGTGGCGGGGCGGCGAGACGTACGGCGGCGAGGACAACCTGTACTTCGACCAGTACCGCGCCAAGGTCAAGGACGGCGACCAGGGCGACAAGGTCGAGGTCTGGTTCACCGGCGAGACCAAGGCCGGGAAGAAGACCGAGAGCCCGCACTTCACCTACACCTACGCCACCCGGCCCCGCGCCGACGTCCTCGTCGTCGCCGAGGAGGGCGCGACGGCCACCCAGGCGCAGGCGTACGTCGACGCGCTCAAGGGGGCCGGCCGCAAGGCGCTCGTCTGGGACACCGCGACCCAGGGCGCCCCCGACGCGCTCGGCGTGCTGTCCCACTTCGACACCGTCGTCCACTACACCGGCGCCGCCGTGCCCGGCATCGCCACCCAGCTCCAGCTACGGGCCTTCCTCAACGAGGGCGGCCGGCTGATCGAGGCCGGCGAGCAGGCGGGCGGCAGCGTCGCCCTCGCCGACGGCACGCCGTCCAACGACTTCAGCCAGTACTACCTGGGCGCCTACACCCGCACCTCCACCGCGGGCGCCACCGGCTTCACCGGCTCCGGCAAGCTGGCCGGCGCCGCCGGACCGCTCGGCGCCGCCCCGGGCAACCCGCTGGACAAGGCCGGCACCTACAGCGTCACCTCGGACGAGCTGCCCCCGGCCACCTACCCGCAGTTCGCCAGCGCGGGCGCCGGCAAGTTCGCCGGGACCGTGAACCCGTACGGGCCCTACGCCGGCCAGTGGATGGCCGCCGCCGTGCACACCGACGACGCCTACAAGCGGCTCACCCGCACGATCGACCTGACCGGCGTCACCGCCGCCGACAAGCCGGCCCTGCGTACCCGGCTGCTGTGGGACACCGAGCCCGGCTACGACCACGCCCTGGTCGAGGCGCACACCACCGGCGCCGAGGACTGGACCACGCTGCCCGAGAAGAGCGGCGCGACCAGCACGGCCGTGCCCGAGGAGTGCGCGGCGGGGTTCTACGTCGGCGAGCACCCCTGGCTGGAGCACTACCTCACCGTCGGTGACGACGGCTGCACGGCGACCGGCACCTCGGGCGCCTGGAACAGCCTCACCGGCTCCTCCGGCGGCTGGCGGCAGGTGGAGTTCGACCTGAGCGCCTACGCCGGCAAGTCCGTCGAGGTCTCCCTCGCCTACGTCACCGACCCCGGCAGCGGCGGGCGCGGCGTCCTCGCCGACGAGGCGTCCCTGGTCGTCGGCTCCACCGCCACCCAGACCGAGGGCTTCGAGTCCTCGCTGGGCGCCTGGCGGGTCGCCGGACCGCCGCCGGGCAGCCCGGCCGTCCTGAAGGACTGGGCCCGCACCGGCACCCTGTTCCAGACCTACGGCGCCGTCACCACCGACGACACCGTGCTGCTCGGCTTCGGCCTGGAACACCTCACCGCGCCGGCCGACCGCGCCGCCGTCGTCCGCCGGGCGCTGGCTGCCCTGGACGAGTGAAGACCCGGCAGCCGGGGACCCGCGCGGTGTAGCGAAAACGGGTGACCGGTCCCCGGTCCCGAGGCGGTCCGTACCCCTACTGGCGGGTACGGACCGCCCTGCCGGGTATGGGCCGTCTCGATGTCACCCCGGACCTTGGGGAGAGGTAGGGTCGGGGGTGGTCGGGGACATCCCAAACACAGCTCGCCGGCACATCGGGCCGGCGTACCAACGAGGAGATCGGTTCGTGACGATCCGCGTAGGCATCAACGGCTTTGGCCGCATCGGTCGTAACTACTTCCGCGCGCTGCTGGAGCAGGGTGCAGACATCGAGATCGTGGCTGTCAACGACCTGGGTGACACCGCGACCACCGCCCACCTGCTCAAGTACGACACCATCCTGGGCCGCCTCAAGGCCGAGGTGTCGCACACCGCCGACACCATCACGGTCGACGGCCACACCATCAAGGTGCTGTCCGAGCGCAACCCCGCCGACATCCCGTGGGGCGACCTCGGTGTCGACATCGTCATCGAGTCGACGGGCATCTTCACGAAGAAGGCCGACGCCGAGAAGCACATCGCCGGCGGCACCAAGAAGGTCCTCATCTCGGCTCCGGCCAAGGACGAGGACATCACCATCGTGATGGGCGTCAACCAGGACCAGTACGACGCCGCGCAGCACCACGTCATCTCCAACGCCTCCTGCACCACCAACTGCGTGGCGCCGATGGCGAAGGTCCTCGACGAGAACTTCGGCATCGTCAAGGGCCTGATGACGACGGTCCACGCGTACACCAACGACCAGCGCATCCTGGACTTCCCGCACAAGGACCTGCGCCGCGCCCGCGCCGCCGCGGAGAACATCATCCCGACCACGACCGGTGCCGCGAAGGCCACCGCGCTGGTCCTCCCGCAGCTCAAGGGCAAGCTGGACGGCATCGCCATGCGCGTCCCGGTCCCGACCGGCTCGGCCACCGACCTGGTCGTCACCCTCCAGCGCGAGGTGACGAAGGACGAGGTCAACGCCGCGTTCAAGAAGGCGTCCGAGGACGGCGCCCTCAAGGGCTTCCTGACCTACACCGAGGACGAGATCGTCTCCTCGGACATCGTCGGCGACCCGTCCTCCTGCACCTTCGACTCCTCCCTGACCATGGTCCAGGAGGGCAACTCGGTGAAGATCCTCGGCTGGTACGACAACGAGTGGGGCTACTCCAACCGCCTCGTCGACCTCACGGTCTTCGTCGGCGACCAGCTCTGATCGACTCGCAAGCGCACGCCGCGACGCGGTGGCAGGGCTCGGGCAGCGCACCGTCGCGCGGCCCGGGCCCTGCGGCACGTCCGCCGCGGCCCGCCCTCGTAGGATCACGAGCGATCACGAGACCTCAGGAGTCCCCTGCATGAAGACGATCGACGAACTGCTCTCCGAAGGCGTCGCGGGCAAGCGCGTCTTCGTCCGCGCCGACCTGAACGTGCCGCTGGACGGCACCACGATCACCGACGACGGCCGCATCCGCGCCGTCGCCCCCACCGTCAAGGCGCTGGCCGACGCGGGCGCCCGGGTGGTCGTCGCCTCGCACCTGGGCCGCCCCAAGGGCGCCCCGGACCCCGCCTTCTCCCTCGCCCCGGCCGCCGCGCGGCTCGGCGAGATCCTCGGCACGGACGTCGCCTTCGCCGAGGACACGGTCGGCGACTCCGCCGAGGCCGTCGTCTCCGGCCTCACCGACGGCCGGGTCGCCGTCCTGGAGAACCTGCGCTTCAACGCCGGCGAGACCAGCAAGGACGACGCCGAGCGCGCCGCCTTCGCCGAGCAGCTGGCCGGCCTCGCCGACGTCTACGTGGGCGACGGCTTCGGCGCCGTGCACCGCAAGCACGCCTCCGTCTTCGACCTGCCGAAGCGGCTGCCGCACTACGCCGGCTACCTCATCGCCACCGAGGTCGGCGTCCTGAAGAAGCTCACCGACGACGTCAAGCGCCCCTACGTGGTCGCGCTCGGCGGCGCCAAGGTCTCCGACAAGCTCGCCGTGATCGACCAGCTGCTCGGCAAGGCCGACCGGATCCTCATCGGCGGCGGCATGGCGTACACCTTCCTCAAGGCCAAGGGCTACGAGGTCGGCATCTCCCTGCTCCAGGAGGACCAGGTCCCGGTCGTCACCGAGTACCTGGAGCGCGCCGAGAAGAACGGCGTGGAGCTGGTGCTCCCGGTCGACGTCCTGGTCGCCGGGGAGTTCCCGGACCTGAAGACCAAGGCCCCGGCCCACCCCTCCACCGTCGCCGCGGACGCCATCCCCGCCGACCAGGAGGGCCTGGACATCGGCCCCGAGACCCGCAAGCTGTACGCGTCCAAGCTCGCCGACGCCGCCACCGTCTTCTGGAACGGCCCCATGGGCGTCTTCGAGCACCCCGACTACGCCGAGGGCACCAAGGCGGTCGCCCAGGCTCTCATCGACGCCCCGGGCTTCACCGTGGTGGGCGGCGGCGACTCCGCCGCGGCCGTGCGTACGCTCGGCTTCGACGAGAACGCATTCGGCCACATCTCGACCGGCGGCGGCGCCTCCCTCGAATACCTCGAGGGCAAGACGCTCCCCGGCCTCGCCGCACTGGAGGACTGACCGCGATGACCACCCGCACGCCGCTGATGGCGGGCAACTGGAAGATGAACCTCAACCACCTGGAGGCCATCGCCCACGTCCAGAAGCTCGCCTTCGCCCTGGCGGACAAGGACTACGACGCCGTCGAGGTCGCCGTCCTCGTGCCCTTCACCGACCTGCGCTCCGTGCAGACCCTGGTCGAGCACGACAAGCTGAAGATCAAGTACGGCGCCCAGGACCTCTCCGCCCACGACGGCGGCGCCTACACCGGCGAGATCTCCGGCGCCATGCTGGCCAAGCTGCGCTGCACCTACGTGGCGATCGGCCACTCCGAGCGGCGGCAGTACCACGCCGAGTCGGACGAGCTGGTGAACGCCAAGGTCAAGGCCGCCTACAAGCACGGCCTGACCCCGATCCTGTGCGTCGGCGAGGAGCTGGACGTCCGCGAGGCGGGCAACCACGTCGCCCACACCCTCGCCCAGGTCGAGGGCGGCCTGAAGGACCTCCCCGCCGAGCAGGCCGAGACGGTCGTGATCGCCTACGAGCCGGTGTGGGCCATCGGCACCGGCAAGGTCTGCGGCGCCGAGGACGCGCAGGAGGTCTGCGCGGCGATCCGCGGCAAGCTCGCCGAGCTGTACACGCAGGAGCTGGCCGACCAGGTCCGCATCCAGTACGGCGGCTCCGTGAAGTCCTCCAACGTCGCCGAGATCATGTCGCAGCCCGACATCGACGGCGCCCTGGTCGGCGGGGCCTCGCTGGACTCCGACGAGTTCGTCAAGATCGTCCGCTTCCGCGATCAGTGACGGATCAGTGAGTAGGCGGTAGCGGCGATACGTCGTACCCTTGCGGGGGCATCGTGGGTAGTCACGATGCCCCCGCACTCCATCCGTATCCGAGGAAGTTGGTCCAGCCGTGGTTTTGGGGTTCTCGATCGCCCTGATCGTCTTCAGCCTGCTGCTGATGCTGCTGGTGCTGATGCACAAGGGGAAGGGCGGCGGCCTCTCCGACATGTTCGGTGGCGGCATGCAGTCCTCCGTGGGCGGCTCCTCGGTCGCCGAGCGGAACCTGGACCGGATCACCGTGGTGATCGGTCTGTGCTGGTTCGCCTGCATCATGGTGCTCGGCCTGGTGATGAAGTCGAACAACTGACGCCGGCGGAGCCCTCCCCGGAACGTAAGGCCCCATGTCGGGTACGCGCCGCACGGCGCGGCCTATCATGGGGCCTGCGTCTTGGTGCGAGGGTTTGTGACTCCAATCCCTGGACGCGCGTTGGGCCTTACGTAGACTGAGGCGCTCGCAGTGAAGCGAACGCCGACTCGCTTTGCGGCACCATCACGCAGGGAGTTACGACCGTGGCAAGTGGCAACGCGATCCGGGGAAGCCGGGTCGGGGCGGGGCCGATGGGCGAGGCCGAGCGCGGTGAGTCAGCGCCGCGACTGCGCATCTCCTTCTGGTGCTCCAACGGACACGAGACGCAGCCGAGCTTCGCGAGCGACGCGCAGGTCCCCGATACCTGGGACTGCCCCCGCTGCGGCTTCCCGGCCGGGCAGGACCGGGACAACCCCCCGGCCCCGCCGCGCACCGAGCCCTACAAGACCCACCTCGCCTACGTGCGCGAGCGCCGCAGCGACGCGGACGGCGAGGCCATCCTCGCCGAGGCACTCGCCAAGCTGCGCGGCGAGATCTAGCGGCGCGTTTTCGCGTAGACTCCCCGGCGATCCACGGAACGAGCGCTCGGGGGAGCACGGTGGCACGTACGCGCGGTGGTTGGACAGGCGGCACGCAGAGGGGGCGGTCCCTCCTGAACCCGAAGGTGGCCGCCAGGGCGGTGTTCCACCCGGCCTGGATCCCCCGTTCGCTCGATCCCACGATCGAGAGCCTCAAGCGCTTCCGGGTCATCGCCGGGGCGGTCGCCTCGCTCGGCGTCTACACCGTGCTGCACGGCGGCTTCCAGCCGGAGGAGTTGCTGGAGAACGCGCTGACCGCCTCCCTGGTGCTGCTGGTCGTCACCCCGCTGACGGTCGGCGCGATGCTCTACGTCTGGCGACGCACCGGCACCGTGCGGCAGTTGCGGACCCCGCTCGTCAACTGCCTGAAGCTGCTGCTGCTGTTCGTCGGGTGCGTCGTGGGGCTCGTCGCGCTGGTGTACACGATCAACGCCTCCTCGAGCAATCCGCTGGTGATCATCGGCGGCGGGCTGTTCATGCTCTGGCTGCTCGGCTTCACCGTCGCCGGGGCGATCCGCGTCTCCGGCAACTTCTTCGGCACCGCCGCCGTGCACCGCTCGCTGCCGGCGCTGCTCGCGGTGGTGACCAGCTGGCTGATGGCCGTCCCGGACCTCGTCACCGGCGACCTGCACGGGCTCGGCCTCACCCTGGGCTTCGTCTTCATCCTGGGCGCCCCGGTCACCGTCACCGCCATCGCCCTGCTGGAGACGAGCAGGCTCAAGCGCCGCTACGGCATCCGGCTGGCCGCCCACCCGGCCACCCTGCCGCCCGTGCCGGGGTACGTCCCGCCGCAGGCGCCGCCCTACGTCCACCCGTACACGGTGTACCCGCCGACGCCGCCCTACGGTCCGCACAGCGGCTGACCTGGACGCACGAGACCCCCGCACACCACAACGGCGTGCGGGGGTCCGGTGCGTTCAGGCCGAGGCCGGCGGGTACAGCGAGCGCGGCAACTGCGAGGCCGCCGCCGAGTCGAGGAGCCACAGGGTGCGGGCCCGCCCCCGCGCGCCCGCGGCCGGCGCCTGGATCTCACCGGCGCCCGACAGGGCCATCGCCGCCGCCTGCGCCTTGTCCTCGCCGGCCGCCAGCAGCCACACCTCGCGGGCGGCGCGGATGGCCGGCAGGGTCAGCGTCACCCGGGTCGGCGGGGGCTTGGGCGCCCCGTGCACGCCGACCACCGTCCGCTCGGTCTCCCGGACCGCGGGCAGCTCCGGGAAGAGCGAGGCCACGTGGGTGTCCGGGCCGACGCCGAGCAGCAGCACGTCGAAGGACGGCACCGCCGCGTGGTTCTCCGGCACGGCCGCCCGGGCCAGCTCGTCGGCGTAGGCCGCCGCGGCGGCCTCCACGTCGTCGCCGTACGGCCCGTCCGAGGCGGGCATCGCGTGCACCCGCTTCGGGTCCAGCGGCACCGCGTCGAGCAGCGCCTCGCGGGCCTGCGTGATGTTGCGCTCCGGGTCGCCCTCCGGCAGGAACCGCTCGTCGCCCCACCACAGGTCGAGCCGGCCCCAGTCGATCGCGTCCCGGGCCGGGGAGCCGCCGAGCGCGGCCAGCAGCCCGTTGCCGTTGCGGCCGCCGGTCAGGACGACGGACGCCGAGCCGCGGGACGCCTGCGCGTCCACGATCTTCGTGATCAGCCGGGCCGCCGCGGCCTCGGCCATCAGCTCCTTGTCGCGGTGCACGACCAGCTGGGGAGTGTTCATTTCGCCGCCGCCTTCCGCACGGGGGTCTTCTCCTGTGCCGCGTCCTTCGCCTTGGCCTTGGCGGCCGAGCCGACGGGCGCGGGGACCGCACCCGGCTTCTCGTCGCCGTCCCCGGAGCCGGAGGGGCCGTCCGGCGCGGACAGCTTGTCCACCCCGAAGCGCAGCGCCGAGGCGTAGGTGTCGTCCGGGTCGAGCCGGCGCAGCTCCTCCGCGATCAGCTCGGCCGTCTCGCGCCGCTTGAGCGCCACCGCCCGCGAGGGCTGGCCCTTGACCGACAGGGTGGCGAGCGAGCCGTCCGGCCGGTCCAGGACGACCGGACCGCAGTCGGTGTCCATCCGGACCGCGGTGAGCCCGGGCCCGTCCGACGCCGAGCGCTGCACCGGCACGCCGAGCCGGTCCGCGAGCCACATCGCCAGCAGCTCGCAGCTCGGGTTGGCCTCCTCGCCCTCCACCTCGACCGACCGCACCTCGCAGTCGACCTGGTCAAGGGCCGCCGCCAGCATCGAGCGCCACGGCGTGATCCGGGTCCAGGCGAGGTCGGTGTCGCCGGGCGCATAGGCGTCCGCACGGGCGGACAGCTCGCGCACCGGCTCCTCGCAGGCGTAGCTGTCGGTGACCCGGCGCTGGGCCAGCGCACCCAGCGGGTCGCGGGCCGGGTCGAGCGGCGCGTTGACCGGCCACCACACCACCACCGGCGCGTCCGGCAGCAGCAGGGGCAGCACCACCGACTGGGCGTGGTCGACGACCTCGCCGTGCAGCCGCAGCACCACCGTCTCGCCGGTGCCCGCGTCGGCCCCGAGGCGCACCTCGGCGTCCAGGCGGGAGCCCGTGCGGTCCCGGGGCGAGCGCGAGACGCGCCGGATGACCACCAGGGTGCGCGAGGGGTGCTCGCGCGAGGCGTCGCCTGCCGCCTTCAGGGCGTCGTAGGCGTTCTCCTCGTCGGTGACGATGACCAGCGTCAGCACCATGCCGACGGCCGGGGTGCCGATCTCCCGGCGGCCCTTGGTCAGCGCCTTGTTGATCTTGCTGGACGTGGTGTCCGTGAGGTCCGTCTTCATGGCCGGCGCCAGCTCCGTCCGTCTCGCTCCAGCATCTCGTCCGCCTCGGCGGGACCCCAGGTGCCGGATTCGTACTGGGCGGGGGTGCCGTGCGTGTCCCAGTGCTCCTCGATCGGGTCGAGGATCTTCCAGGACAGCTCGACCTCCTCCGTGCGCGGGAAGAGGTTGGCGTCGCCGAGCAGCACGTCGAGGATCAGCCGCTCGTACGCCTCCGGGCTGGACTCGGTGAACGACTCGCCGTAGGCGAAGTCCATCGAGACGTCCCGGATCTCCATCGACGTGCCCGGCACCTTGGAGCCGAAGCGCACGGTGATGCCCTCGTCGGGCTGGACGCGGATGACGATCGCGTTGGAGCCCAGCTCCTCGGTCGCCGTGGAGTCGAAGGGGGAGTGCGGGGCGCGCTGGAAGACGACGGCGATCTCGGTCACCCGGCGCCCGAGCCGCTTGCCGGTGCGCAGGTAGAAGGGGACGCCCGCCCAGCGGCGGTTGTCGATGCCGACCCGGATCGCGGCGTAGGTGTCGGTCTTCGACTTGGGGTCGATGCCCTCTTCCTCCAGGTACCCGACCGCCTTCTCACCGCCCTGCCAGCCGGCCGCGTACTGCCCGCGCACGGTGTCCCGGCCCAGGTCCTTGGGCAGCCGCACCGCGCCGAGCACCTTGGTCTTCTCCGCGGCCAGCGCGTCGGCGTCGAAGGAGGCGGGCTCCTCCATCGCGGTCAGCGCGAGCAGCTGGAGGAGGTGGTTCTGGATGACGTCGCGGGCGGCGCCGATGCCGTCGTAGTAGCCGGCCCGGCCGCCGATGCCGATGTCCTCGGCCATGGTGATCTGCACGTGGTCCACGTAGGACCGGTTCCAGATCGGTTCGAACATCGTGTTGGCGAAGCGCAGCGCCAGGATGTTCTGGACCGTCTCCTTGCCCAGGTAGTGGTCGATGCGGAAGACCTGGTCCGGGGCGAAGACCTCGTGGACGATCGAGTTCAGCTCCTCGGCCGACCTCAGGTCGTGGCCGAACGGCTTCTCGATCACCGCGCGGCGCCAGGAGCCGCCCGACTGGTCGGCGAGGTCGTGCTTCTTCAGCTGCTGGATGACCACCGGGAAGGACTTCGGCGGCACCGAGAGGTAGAAGGCGAAGTTGCCGCCCGTCCCCTGGGCCTTGTCCAGCTCGTCGATGGTGTCGCGCAGCCGCTCGAACGCCTCGTCGTCGTCGAAGGTGCCCTGGACGAAGCGCATCCCCTGGATGAGCTGCTGCCAGACCTCCTCGCGGAACGGCGTACGGGAGTGCTCCTTGACGGCGTCGTGCACGACCTGGGCGAAGTCCTCGTGCTCCCAGTCGCGGCGGGCGAAGCCGACGAGCGAGAAGCCCGGCGGCAGCAGACCCCGGTTGGCGAGGTCGTACACGGCGGGCATGAGCTTCTTGCGGGACAGATCGCCGGTGACGCCGAAGATGACCAGACCCGACGGCCCCGCGATGCGCGGGAGCCGTCGGTCTGCGGGGTCACGCAGCGGATTGCTGCTTGACAATGTCCTAGCCCTCCGAGGGGGCGAGGCGCTGGAGCTCGGCCTCGGTCGACTTCAGCAGGTCGTTCCAGGAGTCCTCGAACTTCTCGACGCCCTCCTTCTCGAGGAGCTGGACCACCTCGTCGTAGCCGATCCCGAGCTTCTCGACGGCGTCGAGGTCGGCGCGGGCCTGCTCGTAGGTGCCGGCGATCGTGTTGCCGGTGATCTCGCCGTGGTCGTCGGTGGCCTCCAGGGTGGCCTCCGGCATGGTGTTCACCGTGTTCGGCGCGACCAGGTCGGTGACGTACATGGTGTCGCTGTACGCCTTGTCCTTGACGCCGGTCGACGCCCACAGCGGGCGCTGCTTGTTGGCGCCGGCCTTCTCCAGGGCGTTCCAGCGGTCGCCGGCGAAGACCTCCTCGTACGCCTCGTAGGCGAGGCGGGCGTTGGCGACGGCGGCCTTGCCGCGCGCGGCCTTGGCCTCGTCGGTGCCGAGCGCGTCGAGCCGCTTGTCGATCTCGGTGTCCACGCGGGAGACGAAGAAGGACGCCACCGAGTGGATCTTCGACAGGTCCAGGCCGCGCTCCTTGGCCTTCTCCAGGCCGCTCTGGAAGGCGTCCATGACCTTGCGGTAGCGCTCAAGGGAGAAGATCAGCGTCACGTTGACGCTGATGCCCAGGCCGATGACCTCGGCGATCGCCGGGATGCCGGCCTCGGTGGCCGGGATCTTGATCAGGGTGTTGGGACGGTCCACCAGCCACGCCAGCTGCTTGGCCTCGGCCACCGTCGCCTTGGTGTTGTGCGCCAGGCGCGGGTCGACCTCGATGGAGACCCGGCCGTCCTTGCCGCCGGTGGCGTCGAAGACGGGGCGCAGGATGTCGGCGGCGTCGCGGACGTCCGCCGTGGTGATCATCCGGATCGCCTCTTCGACGGTGACCTTGCGGAAGGCGAGGTCGGAGACCTGCTGGTCGTAGCCGTCGCCCTGCGAGATGGCCTTCTGGAAGATCGACGGGTTGGTGGTGACGCCCACGACGTGCTGCTGGTCGATCAGCTCGGCGAGGTTGCCGGACGTGATCCGCTTGCGGGACAGGTCGTCCAGCCAGATCGCGACGCCTTCGTCGGAGAGGCGCTTGAGTGCGTCTGTCATCGAAATTGCATCTCCTGTTGTGTCGTGTACGAGCGTCAGCGCTGAGCCGCGGTCAGCGATTCCCGGGCGGCCGATGCGACGTTCTCGGCGGTGAAGCCGAACTCCTTGAAGAGCACCTTGGCGTCCGCCGAAGCACCGAAGTGCTCAAGCGACACGATGCGGCCGGCGTCCCCCACGTACTTGTGCCACGTCAGACCGATCCCGGCCTCGACCGCCACGCGGGCCCGCACGGACGGAGGCAGGACGCTGTCCCGGTACCCCTGGTCCTGCTGCTCGAACCACTCCACGCACGGCATCGAGACGACCCGGGTGGGCACGCCGTCGGCCTGCAGCGCCTCACGCGCCTCGACCGCCACGTGCACCTCGGAGCCGGTGGCGATGAGGATGAGCTCGGCGTCGCCGCCCTCGGCCTCGAACAGCACGTAGCCGCCCTTGGCCGCGTCCTCGTTCGCCTCGTAGGTCGGCACGCCCTGGCGGGTGAGCGCCAGGCCGTGCGGCTGGCCCTTGCCGAACTCCTTGGTCCAGCGGCGCAGCACCTCGCGCCAGGCGATGGCCGTCTCGTTGGCGTCGCCCGGCCGGACCACGTTCAGGCCGGGGATGGCGCGCAGCGAGGCCAGGTGCTCGACCGGCTGGTGGGTCGGGCCGTCCTCGCCGAGGCCGATGGAGTCGTGCGTCCACACGTAGGTCACCGGCAGGTGCATGAGCGCCGAGAGCCGCACGGCGTTGCGCATGTAGTCGGAGAACACCAGGAAGGTGCCGCCGTAGACGCGCGTGTTGCCGTGCAGCGTGATGCCGTTCATCTCGGCGGCCATCGAGTGCTCGCGGATGCCGAAGTGGACGGTGCGGCCGTACGGGTCCGCCTCGGGCAGCGGGTTGTCCGCCGGGAGGAAGGACGACGTCTTGTCGATGGTGGTGTTGTTGGAACCCGCGAGGTCGGCCGAGCCGCCCCACAGCTCCGGGATCACCGCGCCGAGCGCCTGGAGCACCTTGCCGGAGGCGGCGCGGGTGGCGACGCCCTTGCCGGTCTCGAAGACCGGGATCTTCTCCTCCCAGCCGGTGGGCAGCTCGCCCTTGGCGACGCGGTCGTACTCCGCGGCGCGCTCGGGGTTGTTGTCCCGCCACTGCTGGTACGCCTTGTCCCACACCGCGCGGGCCGCCTCGCCCCGGTCCAGGGCCTGGCGGGCGTGGGCGAGGACCTCGTCGGCGACCTCGAAGGTCTGCTCCGGGTCGAAGCCGAGGACGCGCTTGGTGGCCGCCACCTCGTCGTCGCCGAGCGCCGACCCGTGCGCGGCCTCGGTGTTCTGCGCGTTCGGGGCGGGCCAGGCGATGATGGAGCGCATGGCGATGAAGGACGGCCGGTCGGTGACCGCCTTGGCCTTCTCGATCGCCGCGTACAGCGCGTGCGGGTCCAGGTCGCCGTCGTCCTTGGGCTGGACGCGCTGCACATGCCAGCCGTACGCCTCGTACCGCTTGACGGTGTCCTCGGAGACCGCCGTCTCGGTGTCGCCCTCGATCGAGATGTGGTTGTCGTCCCACAGCAGGATCAGGTTGCCGAGCTTCTGGTGGCCCGCGAGGGAGGACGCCTCGGAGGAGATGCCCTCCTGGAGGCAGCCGTCACCGGCGACGCAGAAGATGAAGTGGTCGAAGGGGGACTCGCCCTCGGCGGCCTCCGGGTCGAACAGACCGCGCTCGTAGCGCGAGGCCATCGCCATGCCGACCGCGTTGGCGACGCCCTGGCCGAGCGGGCCCGTCGTCGTCTCCACGCCGGTGGTGTGGCCGTACTCCGGGTGGCCCGGGGTCTTCGAGCCCCAGGTGCGGAAGGACTTCAGGTCGTCCAGCTCCAGGCCGAAGCCGGCCAGGTACAGCTGGGTGTAGAGGGTCAGCGAGGAGTGGCCGGCGGACAGCACGAAGCGGTCGCGCCCGACCCAGTTCGCGTCGGCCGGGTCGTGCCGCATCACCTTCTGGAAGAGGGTGTAGGCGGCGGGCGCCAGACTCATCGCCGTGCCCGGATGGCCGTTGCCGACCTTCTGTACGGCGTCGGCGGCCAGGACGCGGGCGGTGTCCACGGCCCGCTGGTCCAGTTCGGTCCACTCGAGGTCTGTGGTGATCGGCTTGGTGCTCACCCTGGGTCAGGGCTCCTCTCCACATGTCGGATGCCGGTGCACGTGGCCGTCCACCGGCTGCCGGCCAGTCGGGAAAAAGCGGCCGGCGAAGTCGAGCCTACCCCCGTAAGTACGTGCGTTTTCTCGCTCGAAACCAGACTGCCGGGACTCGCTCGGATCCGCCTGTCGACCGGGTCGTGGCGCATTCGGCAAGTGATTGCGAGGCCGCTCATCTGACCGCTCGTCCGACCGCTCAATCGACTCTCCGTACGCACGTCGGAGCACCCCTGCCAACACGAGCGCACCCCCGCGAAGGCCGAGGTATGGGCAACGTCTAAAGTGGCGTGGTACGCGCGAGCCTTTACCGTCAGTTCACACGGGGAGGCTCGCTGGGATGTCTCTGTCAGGGGTGTGCGTGACGGCCGTTGAATCCCGTCCTGCGGGGGTAATCGGGACGAACCAGAGCCCGAGTCACCGGCCGTTCGGGGCCCGTGTCAAGGCGTTCGTGGCGCTGACCAAGCCGCGGATCATCGAGCTGCTGCTGATCACCACCGTCCCGGTGATGTTCCTCGCCGAGCAGGGCGTGCCCGACCTGACGCTGGTCCTGCTGACCTGCGTCGGCGGCTACCTCTCCGCGGGCGGCGCCAACGCGCTCAACATGTACATCGACCGCGACATCGACGCGCTGATGGACCGCACCTCGCAGCGCCCGCTGGTCACCGGCATGGTCTCGCCGCGCGAGTGCCTCGCCTTCGGCATCACCCTGGCGGTGGTCTCCACCCTGCTCTTCGGCCTCACGGTCAACTGGCTGTCGGCCTGGCTGTCGCTCGGCGCGCTCCTCTTCTACGTCGTCGTCTACACGATGATCCTCAAGCGCCGCACCTCGCAGAACATCGTGTGGGGCGGCATCGCGGGCTGCCTGCCGGTGCTGATCGGCTGGTCCGCGGTGACGGACTCGATGTCCTGGGCGCCGGTCATCCTCTTCCTGGTGATGTTCTTCTGGACGCCGCCGCACTACTGGCCGCTGTCCATGAAGGTCCGCGAGGACTACGCGCGCGTGGGCGTGCCCATGCTCCCGGTGATCGCCTCCAACAAGGTCGTCGCCCGGCAGATCGTGATCTACAGCTGGGTGATGGTCGCCGTCTCGCTGCTGCTCACCCCGATGGGCTACACCGGCTGGTTCTACACGGCCGTCGCGCTCGCGGCCGGCGGCATGTGGCTGTGGGAGGCGCACGGGCTGCAGAACCGGGCCAAGGCCGAGGTGACGGGCGGCAAGCTCAAGGAGATGCGGCTGTTCCACTGGTCGATCACCTATGTGTCGGTGCTGTTCCTGGCGATCGCGGTGGACCCCTTCCTGCGCTAGCCCACCCCGCCCGTGGCCTGAGGGGCTACCCGTCGGTAGCATCCTGCTCATGGCAGACACGCAGCAGGTTGACGCGCAGCAGGTTGACGCAGCCACGGAGAAGGCCGATGCGAAGGCCGAGCGCACGGTGGCCAAGCTGGCCGGGCGCATCGGCGCCTTCGCCAAGGCGCACGGCGGGGCCGAGGGCCAGGTCGCGTACCTGGGCGAGCGCGGCGCGCGGATCGTCCTCGTCGGCGAGGACGGCGAGTGGGGCGACATCGTGGCACGCTCCGTCGAGATCGCCCGGAAGGCCGTCGAGAAGGCCGGGATCACCGTCCACGAGGACTTCGACGGCGAGTTCGCCGCCAAGGTGCGCACCGGCCCCTACGAGTGGTCGCGCATGGCCGGCCTCCAGCTGGGCGGCAAGAGCAACACCTGAGGGCCGGTTCACCCGTTAGGACCCATAGGGCCTGTCCGACAGGTCCCCGAGGAGCCACGGCGTCTGCCGCGCCGGGGCCGCGGTCCTGGCGACGGGGGAGCCCCGCATGATCGAGACGCCGTCCCTGGTGGACCAGTACTGCCACGGCGTGCTGAGAACGGAGCTGGGCCTCGGCACCTTCGAGGCCCAGCTCGCCCGCACCGAGGGGCCGCCCGCGCCGGGCACCACCCTCTTCGACACCCAGACCGGCTTCGCGGTGCGCCGCTGGTGCCCACCGCTGCTCGGCCTGGAGCCGCACTGCCCGCCGGCCCGCTACCTCGCCCGGCGCCGCGAGCTGGGCGTCCTGGAGGCCGGGCGCCGGCTGCTGCGCGGCAGCGGCATCACCACGTACCTGGTCGACGCGGGTCTGCCCGGCGACCTCACCGGACCCGCCGAGCTGGCCTCGGCCGCGGAGGCGGACGCCCACGAGATCGTGCGCCTGGAACTGCTGGCCGAGCAGGTCGCCGACACCTCCGGCACCGTCGAGTCGCTGCTCGCCAACCTCGCCGAGGCGGTGCACACGGCCGCCGCGCACGCCGTCGCCTTCACCTCCGTCGCCGGGGTACGGCACGGCCTCGCGCTCGCGCCCGAGCCGCCGGGGGCGGGGGAGGTGCGGGGCGCCGCCGGGCGCTGGCTGGCGGCGCGCGAGGTCGGCGGGGAGCTGACCGACCCGGTGCTGCTGCGGCACCTGCTGTGGATCGCGCTCGCCTCGGGCCGCCCGCTCCAGCTGCACGCCGGGCTCGGCGAGCCGGGCCAGCGCATCGACCGCACCGACCCGGTGCTGCTCACCGACTTCGTGCGGGCCACCGCGGGGCTCGGCACCGACCTGATCCTGCTGCACGGCTACCCGTACCACCGCCACGCCGCCCACCTGGCCGGCGTCTTCCCGCACGTCTACGCCGACTCGGGGGCGGCCCTGGTGCGCACCGGCGCCCGGGCCGCGACGGTGCTCGCGGAGATCCTGGAGCTGGCGCCGTTCGGCAAGATCCTGTTCTCCAGCGGCGCCCAGGGCCTGCCGGAGCTGCACGTGGTGGGCGCCCGCCTCTTCCGCGAGGCCCTCGGCCGGGTGCTCGGCACCTGGGTGGCCGAGGGGGCGTGGTCGCTGGGGGACGCCCAGCGGGTGGCGGGGATGCTGGCGGCGGGGAACGCGGCGCGGGTGTACGCGCTGGCGGTCTGACCGCCCGGGGCGTCGGGGGTCAGGCCCGGCTCAGCGCCGCCTCGTTCGCCGGCCCGGGCACCAGGGTGTCCGCGCCGGGGCGTTCGCGCAGCGCCAGCAGGACCCGCAGCACGCCGACCCACACCAGGCACGAGCCGAACATGTGCAGGCCCACCAGGACCTCGGGCAGGTCGGTGAAGTACTGCACGTAGCCGATGACGCCTTGGCCGAGCAGGATCAGGAACAGGTCGCGGGTGCGGGACTGCGGCGCCTTCGGGGCGTCCACCGCCTTGAGCACGAACCACAGCGCGAAGGTCAGCGTGACGACGATCCAGGCGAGCACCGCGTGCAGCTTGGTGACCGTCTCCCAGTCCAGCGGCATCCGCTTCACGTCGCTGGAGTCGCCCGCGTGCGGACCCGCGCCGGTCACCACCGTGCCGACCGCGATCAGCACCGCGGAGGCCGCCACCAGCACCCACACCAGCTGCCGCACCGCCGGCCCGACCAGCGGGCGCGGCGCCGCGTCGCCCTCGCGGGTGCGCTGCCACATCACCGTCGCCAGCGCGATCAGCGCCGTCGACAGCAGGAAGTGCGCGGCGACGGTGTACGGGTTGAGGCCGACGAGCACGACGATGCCGCCGAGGATCGCGTTGCCCATGACCACCCAGAACTGGGCCCAGCCGAGCCGGGTCAGGGAGCGCCGGCGGGGCTTCTCCGAGCGGGCGGCGATGATCGCCCAGCCGACCGCCGCGCACAGCACGTAGGTCAGCATGCGGTTGCCGAACTCGATGACGCCGTGGAAGCCCATCGCGTGGGTGGTGGTCAGCGAGTCGGCGGTGCACTTGGGCCAGGTCGGGCAGCCGAGCCCGGAGCCGGTCAGGCGCACGGCACCGCCGGTGACGACGATGACCACCGCCATGACGAGCGCGGCGAGGGCGGCGCGCCGGACGGTCCGCGGCTGCGGGGTCCAGTGCGCGGCGACGAAGGCGAGGGGGTTGCGCACGGCGGCTGCGGCACCGGCACGGGTCAGGTAAGGCACGCGCTCCATCGTAGGGGGCAGATTGTGCACGCGTTCACGAGGGGTCCGTGTCCGACATGCCGCCCCTACTCCCAGCGGAAGAACTTCCCGGCCGCCGCCAGCCCCGCCACCGACCACACCGCGAGGACGCCCAGGTCGCCCCAGGGCACCCCGGCGCCGTAGCGCAGCACCTCGCGCAGCCCGTCCGACAGCGCCGCGACCGGCAGCAGCTCCAGGACGTTCCGCAGTCCGTCCGGGAACTTGTCCAGCGGCACGATCACCCCGCCGCCCACCAGGAGCAGCAGGAAGACCAGGTTGGCCGCGGCGAGCGTCGCCTCGGCCCTGAGCGTGCCCGCCATGAGCAGGCCGAGCCCGGAGCAGGCGGCCGTGCCGAGGGTCAGGAGCAGCAGCACGGTGAACGGGTTGCCGTGCGGGGACCAGCCGAGCGCGAGGGCGATCACCGTGAGGAGGACGATCTGGAGCACCTCGGTGACCAGCACGGACACCGTCTTGGCGGTCATCAGGGCCCAGCGCGGCAGCGGTGAGGCGGCCAGCCGCTTCAGCACCCCGTACCGCCGCTCGAAGCCGGTGGCGATGGCCTGGCCGGTGAACGCGGTGGAGAGCACGGCGAGGGCGAGGACGCCGGGGGCGAGGAAGTCGACCGCCTCGCCCTCGCCGGTGTCCACGATGTCCACCGAGCTGAACAGCACGAGCAGCAGCGTCGGGATGATCACCGTCAGGAGCAGCTGCTCGCCGTTGCGCAGGAGCATCCTCGTCTCCAGCGCGGCCTGCGCGGCGATCATGCGGCCGAGGGGGGCGCCGCCGGGCCGGGGGGCGTACGTGCCCTCGGTCGTGGTGGTCATCCGCGCAGCTCCTTGCCGGTCAGCTCCAAGAAGACGTCCTCCAGGGTGTGCCGTTCCACCGAGATGCGGTCCGGCATCACCCCGTGCTGCGCGCACCAGGACGTCACGGTGGCGAGCAGCTGCGGGTCGATCTTGCCGGCCACGCGGTACGAACCCGGCGTCAGCTCGGCGGCCGAGGAGTCGGCGGGCAGCGCCTTGAGCAGGGAGGCGACGTCGAGCCCCGGGCGGCCGGTGAACCGCAGGGTGTTCTCGGCGCCGCCGCGGCACAGCTCGTCCGGCGAGCCCTGGGCGATGACCCGGCCCGCGTCGATGACGGCGACGTCGTCGGCGAGCTGCTCGGCCTCGTCCATGTGATGGGTGGTGAGGATCACCGAGACGCCGTCGCGGCGCAGGTCGCGCACGAGGTCCCAGGTGGCGCGGCGGGCCTGCGGGTCGAGTCCGGCGGTGGGCTCGTCCAGGAAGACCAGTTCCGGGCGGCCCACCACGGCCATCGCCAGCGCGAGCCGGCGCTGCTGCCCGCCGGAGAGCCTGCGGTACGTGGTGCGCCCGCAGGAGCCGAGGCCGAGCCGTTCGACCAGGGCGTCCACGTCCAGCGGGTGGGCGTGCAGCCGGGCGGTGTGCCGGAGCATCTCCTCGGCGCGGGCGCCTGAGTAGACGCCGCCGGACTGGAGCATCACCCCGATCCGGGGCCGCAGCGCGGCGCCCTGCGCGACCGGGTCGAGGCCGAGGACGCGGACCGTGCCGGAGTCGGGGCGGCGGTAGCCCTCGCAGGTCTCGACGGTGGTCGTCTTGCCCGCGCCGTTGGGTCCGAGCACGGCGGTCACGCCGGGGCCGGCCGCCAGGTCGAGGCCGTCCACGGCGGTCTTCGGGCCGTACCGCATCACCAGGCCCCGCACCTGGACCACGGGTTCGACCTGGACCACGGGCTCGCTTCGCATGGGTCACGAGTCTAGGGACGCGCCGGGCGGCTCAGACGCGCGGGTGCTCGATCTCCCCGGCGCGCGGCCGGTGCAGCGGCAGCCAGTGCTCCGCGTAGGCGACCGCGTCGGCCAGCGGAAAGAGCCGCACGTCGGCCGCGCCGAGCCGGCCCCGTACGACCGTCCTGTCCCGTTCGAAGTCGTGGCCGAGATCCTCGAACCCGTCGGAGGTGACGGACACCTCGGTCACCGTCTCCCAGCCCGCGAGCCCCGGCCGGCCCACCACCACCCGGGGCGAGGGCGTGCGGTACTCGGCCAGGTGGAAGGCGGTGCAGGCGCCGTAGCCCGCGCCGAGCAGCAGCACCCGGGCGCCGAGCCGCTCCAGCGTGGCCAGCGGGCTGCGCTCGCCCAGCCGGCAGTCGGTGGCGTGCCCCGCGACCACCTCGGCGGCGCGGCGGCCCAGGGCCGCGAAGGAGGTCTGCGGATGCGCGCTGCGCAGCGCGCCCGGCCAGGTGCGCACGGTCTCCGGGACGACGCCGACCCCGCGCGAGGGTGTGACGGCCGGGTCGAAGGGCGGCATCGCGGTGCGGATGGTGTCCCACCACTCCGGGGGCACCGGCGGGTCACTCCACAGTGCCGGGTCGGACAGCTCCCCGGTCTGCGTCGGGACGACCAGCGTGCCGTCCGGGCCGACCACGTCGAGCAGCGCCTGGACCACCGTGACGGGCCCGCCGCAGACCCAGCCGAGGGAGCTGAGGGAGGTGTGCACGAGCAGGGTCTCGCCGGACCGGACGCCGAGGTCGCGCAGGGCGGGCGCGAGGATGCCGCGGGTGACGAGTGGGCCGGTCGGAGCGGGTGTGGGCATGGTCCCGGAGTGTGGCGCACGGGGTCCGCGAACGCCAGC
The DNA here is from genome assembly GCF_043202555.1 of Streptomyces sp. NPDC048182. Taxonomy (NCBI): domain Bacteria; kingdom Bacillati; phylum Actinomycetota; class Actinomycetes; order Kitasatosporales; family Streptomycetaceae; genus Streptomyces; species Streptomyces sp. NPDC048182. Next base: position 21,836 of record NZ_JBIDAQ010000019.1, read on the forward strand.
CGTTTGATCGATCAGTGATCGTTTCCGCAGGTCAGATTAGGTTTACCTAAGTGACACAGGGCACCATCCGGCCGCAGGGCGCGGCTTGCCCGGGCCGGAGGAATTACGCAACAATGGCGTTGTGAAATACGACGGCGAGGCTCCGCAGGAGGAACTCGCGACCGGTGAGCGGTCCACCCGCAACCGCGTCGCGCGCTCCATCCTGGACCACGGCCCCTCGACCGTCGCCGAGCTGGCCCAGCGCCTCGGCCTCACCCAGGCCGCCGTCCGCCGCCATCTGGACGCCCTGGTCGCCGACGACGTGGTGTCCCCCCGCGAGCAGCGGGTCTACGGCACGCGCACCCGCGGCCGGCCCGCCAAGGTCTTCGCCCTCACGGACGGCGGCCGGGACGCCTTCGACCAGTCGTACGACAAGCTCGCCGCCGACGCGCTGAGCTGGATCGCCGACCAGGAGGGCGGGGAGCAGGCCATCGCGGCCTTCGCCCGCGCCCGGATCGCCGCCCAGGCCGGCGCGTACCGCGCGGCCCTCGCCGCCGCCGCCCCCGAGGAGCGGGCCGAAGCGCTGGCCAGGGTGCTGAGCGCGGACGGGTACGCTGCTGCCGCGCGCAGCGCCCCCCATCCCCAAAAGGGTGAGCAGCTCTGCCAGCACCACTGCCCGGTCGCCCATGTCGCCGAGCAGTTTCCGCAGCTGTGCGAGGCGGAGACGGAATTTTTCGCCGAGCTGCTCGGTACACATGTACAGCGGCTCGCGACCATCGCGCACGGCGACGGTGTCTGCACGACCTTCATTCCGAAGACCTCGCACACGCCGCACGACGACGTGTCGCCGAAGACCGACAACGCTTCTGCAAGCAACGCATCATCCGCAAGCACGGCCGGGAGGAACCCCGCATGACTCTCCCCACGGAGACCGCTCACCCCGAGCTGGAGGGCCTGGGCAAGTACGAGTACGGCTGGGCCGACTCCGACACTGCCGGAGCCTCCGCGAGGCGCGGCGTCGACGACGAGGTCGTCCGGGACATCTCCGGCAAGAAGTCCGAGCCGGAGTGGATGACCAAGCTCCGCCTCAAGGGCCTGAGGCTCTTCGAGAAGAAGCCCATGCCGAACTGGGGCTCGGACCTGTCGGGCATCGACTTCGCCAACATCAAGTACTTCGTGCGCTCCACGGAGAAGCAGGCGGAGTCCTGGGAGGACCTGCCCGAGGACATCAAGAACACCTACGACAAGCTGGGCATCCCCGAGGCCGAGAAGCAGCGCCTGGTCGCCGGCGTCGCCGCCCAGTACGAGTCGGAGGTCGTCTACCACCAGATCCGCGAGGACCTGGAGGAGCAGGGCGTCATCTTCCTGGACACCGACACCGCGCTCAAGGAGCACCCGGAGCTGTTCAAGGAGTACTTCGGCACCGTCATCCCGGCCGGCGACAACAAGTTCGCCGCGCTGAACACCGCGGTGTGGTCCGGCGGCTCCTTCATCTACGTGCCGAAGGGCGTGCACGTGGAGATCCCGCTCCAGGCCTACTTCCGTATCAACACGGAGAACATGGGCCAGTTCGAGCGGACCCTGATCATCGTCGACGAGGGCGCGTACGTGCACTACGTCGAGGGCTGCACCGCGCCGATCTACAAGTCGGACTCGCTGCACAGCGCCGTGGTCGAGATCATCGTCAAGAAGAACGCCCGCTGCCGCTACACGACCATCCAGAACTGGTCGAACAACGTCTACAACCTGGTCACCAAGCGCGCCGTCGCCTATGAGGGCGCGACCATGGAGTGGATCGACGGCAACATCGGCTCCAAGGTGACGATGAAGTACCCGGCCGTCTACCTGATGGGCGAGCACGCCAAGGGCGAGACCCTGTCCATCGCCTTCGCGGGCGAGGGCCAGCACCAGGACGCCGGCGCCAAGATGGTCCACATGGCCCCGAACACGTCCTCCAACATCGTCTCCAAGTCGGTGGCCCGCGGCGGCGGCCGCACCTCCTACCGCGGCCTCATCGAGATCGGCGAGGGCGCCCCGGGCTCCAAGTCCAACGTGCTGTGCGACGCGCTGCTCGTGGACACCATCTCCCGTTCGGACACCTACCCCTACGTGGACGTCCGCGAGGACGACGTGTCCATGGGCCACGAGGCGACCGTCTCCAAGGTCTCCGAGGACCAGCTCTTCTACCTGATGAGCCGCGGCCTGAGCGAGTTCGAGGCCATGGCGATGATCGTGCGCGGCTTCGTGGAGCCCATCGCCAAGGAACTGCCGATGGAGTACGCCCTCGAACTCAACCGGCTGATCGAGCTGCAGATGGAGGGCGCGGTCGGCTGACCCGCCGCCCGCCTCCCCACCGCCACTCACCCGCACACGAAAGCGAGCACTACGACAGCCATGGCTGAGGCCCAGAACATCCCGGTGGGATCGACCACCGCGGGCACGATCGCGGTCGCCGCCGAGTCGACCGTCGCGACCCGCATGAGCGCGCCGCCCTCCTTCGACGTGGCGGAGTTCGCGGTGCCGCACGGCCGCGAGGAGGAGTGGCGGTTCACCCCGCTGGAGCGGCTGCGCGGCCTGCACGACGGCACCGCCGTCGCCACCGGCGAGGGCGTGAAGATCGCGGTCGAGGCCCCCGAGGGCGTCACCGTCGAGTCCGTCGGCCGCGACGACGCCCGCCTCGGCCGCACCGGCGCCCCCGTGGACCGCGTCGCCGCCCAGGCGTACTCCGCCTTCACCCAGGCCGGCGTGGTCAGCGTGCCCAAGGAGACCGTGCTCACCGAGCCGATCCGCATCGCCGTGCACGGCGAGGGCGGGGTCGCCTACGGGCATCAGCTCATCGAGCTGGGCGCCTTCGCCGAGGCCGTCGTGGTGGTCGACCACACCGGGGACGCGGTGCTCGCCGCCAACGTCGAGTACGTCCTCGGCGACGGCGCCAAGCTCACCGTCGTCTCCGTGCAGGACTGGGACGACAAGGCCGTGCACGTGGCACAGCACAACGCGCTCGTCGGGCGCGACGCCTCCTTCAAGTCCGTCGTCGTCACCTTCGGCGGCGACGTGGTCCGCCTGCACCCGCGCGTGACCTACGCGGGCCCCGGCGGCGAGGCCGAGCTGTTCGGCCTCTACTTCACCGACGCCGGCCAGCACCAGGAGCACCGCCTCCTGGTCGACCACAACGTCCCGCACTGCAAGTCCCACGTCGTCTACAAGGGCGCGCTCCAGGGCGACGACGCGCACGCGGTGTGGATCGGCGACGTGCTGATCGAGGCGGCGGCCGAGGGCACCGACACCTACGAGATGAACCGCAACCTGGTGCTCACCGACGGCGCCCGGGTCGACTCGGTCCCCAACCTGGAGATCGAGACCGGCGAGATCGTCGGCGCCGGCCACGCCTCCGCCACCGGCCGCTTCGACGACGAGCAGCTCTTCTACCTGATGGCCCGCGGCATCCCGGAGATCGACGCCCGCCGCCTGGTGGTGCGCGGCTTCTTCGCGGAGCTGGTCCAGCAGATCGGTGTCCCGGACATCGAGGAGCGCCTCCTCGGCAAGATCGAAGAGGAGCTGGAGGCGTCGGTCGCATGACCTTCGTACGCGTCTGTGGGGTCGGCGAGCTGGAAGAGGACACCCCCAAGCGGGTGGAACTCGACGGCACGCCGGTCTCCGTCGTGCGCACCGAGGGCGAGGTGTTCGCGATCAATGACATCTGCTCGCACGCGAACGTCTCCCTCGCCGAGGGCGAGGTCGACGACTGCCACATCGAGTGCTGGCTGCACGGCTCGCGCTTCGACCTCCGCTCGGGCAAGCCCGACAGTCTTCCGGCGACGCGCCCCGTCCCCGTATACCCCGTAAAGATCGAAGGGGACGACGTGCTCGTCTCCCTCACCCAGGAGTCCTGAGGCATCCATGGCAACGCTTGAAATCCGAGACCTGCACGTCACCGTCGAGGCCGACAACGCCACGAAGGAGATCCTCAAGGGCGTCGACCTCACCGTGAAGCAGGGCGAGACGCACGCCATCATGGGCCCGAACGGCTCCGGCAAGTCGACCCTCGCCTACTCGCTCGCGGGTCACCCCAAGTACACGATCACCGGCGGCACCGTCACCCTCGACGGCGAGGACGTCCTGGAGATGTCCGTCGACGAGCGCGCCCGCGCCGGCCTCTTCCTCGCCATGCAGTACCCGGTCGAGGTCCCCGGCGTCTCCGTCTCCAACTTCCTGCGCACCTCCGCCACCGCCGTGCGCGGCGAGGCCCCCAAGCTGCGCACCTGGGTGAAGGAGGTCCGCGAGGCCATGGAGCGCCTCAACATGGACCCGGCCTTCGCCGAGCGCAACGTCAACGAGGGCTTCTCCGGCGGTGAGAAGAAGCGGCACGAGATCCTCCAGCTGGAGCTGCTCAAGCCGAAGATGGCGATCCTGGACGAGACCGACTCCGGCCTCGACGTCGATGCCCTGCGCGTCGTCTCCGAGGGCGTCAACCGGGTCCGCGAGACCGGTGAGGTCGGCACCCTGCTGATCACCCACTACACGCGCATCCTGCGCTACATCAAGCCCGACTTCGTCCACGTCTTCTCGGCCGGCCGCATCGTCGAGTCCGGCGGCGCCGAGCTCGCCGACAAGCTGGAGGAAGAGGGCTACGAGGCCTACACGAAGGGCGGCCCCTTGAGCGGAGCGAACTCTAGGGGGGCAGTCGCGTGACGATGTTGCCGGGCCTCCTCGACACCGAGGCGCTGCGCAAGGACTTCCCGATCCTGGACCGCCAGGTCCACGACGGGCGGCGGCTCGTCTACCTGGACAACGCCGCGACCTCGCAGACCCCGCGCCAGGTCATCGACGTCCTGGACGAGTACTACGAGCAGCACAACGCCAACGTCCACCGTGGCGTGCACGTCCTCGCCGAGGAGGCCACGGCACTGTACGAGGGGGCGCGCGACAAGGTCGCGGCGTTCATCAACGCGCCCAGCCGCGACGAGGTGATCTTCACCAAGAACGCCTCGGAGTCGCTGAACCTGGTCGCGAACATGCTCGGCTGGGCCGACGAGCCCTACCGGGTGGACCACGAGACCGAGATCGTCATCACGGAGATGGAGCACCACTCCAACATCGTGCCGTGGCAGCTGCTCGCGCAGCGCACCGGCGCGAAGCTGAAGTGGTTCGGCCTCACCGACGACGGCCGCCTGGACCTGTCGAACATCGACGAGGTCATCACCGAGAAGACGAAGATCGTCTCCTTCGTCCTGGTCTCCAACATCCTCGGCACCCAGAACCCGGTCGAGGCGATCGTCCGCCGCGCCCAGGAGGTCGGCGCCCTGGTCTGCGTCGACGCCTCCCAGGCCGCGCCGCACATGCCGCTGGACGTGCAGGCCCTCCAGGCCGACTTCGTGGCCTTCACCGGCCACAAGATGTGCGGCCCGACCGGCATCGGCGTCCTGTGGGGCCGCCAGGAGCTCTTGGAGGACCTGCCGCCCTTCCTCGGCGGCGGCGAGATGATCGAGACGGTCTCGATGCACTCCTCGACCTACGCGCCTGCCCCGCACAAGTTCGAGGCGGGCACGCCCCCGATCGCCCAGGCGGTCGGCCTCGGCGCGGCGGTGGACTACCTGTCCTCCATCGGCATGGACAAGATCCTCGCCCATGAGCACGCGCTCACGGAGTACGCGGTCAAGCGCCTCCTGGAGGTGCCTGACCTGCGCATCATCGGCCCCACCACGGCCGAGGAGCGCGGCGCCGCGATCTCCTTCACGCTGGGGGACATCCACCCCCACGACGTGGGCCAGGTCCTGGACGAGCAGGGCATCGCGGTCCGGGTCGGCCACCACTGCGCCCGCCCGGTCTGCCTGCGCTACGGAATTCCGGCGACCACGCGGGCGTCGTTCTACCTGTACTCCACGCCCGGCGAGATCGACGCGCTGGTCGACGGGCTGGAGCACGTACGGAACTTCTTCGGCTAAGGGACGAGCGACCGCATGAAGCTGGACTCGATGTACCAGGAAGTCATCCTGGACCACTACAAGAACCCGCACGGGCGTGGTCTGCGGGACGGCGACGCCGAGGTGCACCACGTCAACCCGACGTGCGGTGACGAGATCACCCTGCGCGTGAAGTACGACGGCACGACGATCAGCGACGTCTCCTACGAGGGCCAGGGCTGCTCGATCAGCCAGGCCTCGGCCTCCGTACTGAACGACCTGCTCGTCGGCAAGGAGCTGGCCGAGGCGCAGCGGATCCAGGAGACCTTCCTGGAGCTGATGCAGTCCAAGGGCCGGATCGAGCCCGACGACGCGATGGAGGAGACCCTGGAGGACGCGGTCGCGTTCGCCGGGGTGTCGAAGTACCCCGCCCGGGTCAAGTGCGCCCTGCTGAGCTGGATGGCCTGGAAGGACGCGACCGCCCAGGCACTGGACGGCGCCGAGAAGGAGACGACGGCATGACCGAGACCGTGGAGATGAAGCCGGCCTCCGAGGAAGAGCTGCGCGAGGCCCTGATGGACGTCGTCGACCCCGAGCTGGGCATCGACGTCGTCAACCTCGGCCTCATCTACGGCATCCACGTCGACGACGCGAACATCGCGACCATCGACATGACCCTGACGTCGGCGGCCTGCCCGCTGACCGACGTGATCGAGGACCAGGCGAAGTCCGCGACGGACGGCCTGGTCAGCGAGTTGCGGATCAACTGGGTGTGGATGCCGCCGTGGGGTCCTGACAAGATCACGGACGACGGGCGTGAGCAGCTGCGGGCGCTGGGCTTCAACGTCTGACGCGCCTTCGTCCCTTGAACGGCGGCACCCCCTGCACGGGGGTGCCGCCGTTCTGCTGTCTTCTCGGGTGGCGTTATGTACGCTGGTACACATGGGATATCTGCTGCTGGCCGGGGCCATCGCCTCGGAGGTGGGGGCGACCACCGCGATGAAGTACAGCGAGGGCTTCACCAAGCTCGGGCCGTCCTTGGTGACGGCCCTCGGCTACGTCCTCTCCTTCCTGTTGCTGGCCCAGACCCTGAAGACCGTCAACGTGGGCACGGCGTACGCGATCTGGGCCGGTGCGGGGACGGCCGCCATCGCGGTGATCGGGATGCTGTTCCTGGGGGAGGGCATGACGGCGGCCAAGGCGGCCGGCATCGCGCTGATCATCGTCGGCGTGGTGGTGCTGAACCTCGGCGGCGCCCACTGATGCCCCGCCGCTACGACCCCGGCCGCCGCGAGCGGATCATCGAGGCGGCGCTGCGGGTGGTGGGCCGCGACGGCATCGCCGGGCTCACCCACCGCACGGTGGCGGCGGAGGCGGACGTGCCGCTGGGCTCCACGACGTACCACTTCGCGACCCTGGACGAGCTGCTGGTGGCGGCGCTGCGCCGGACGAACGACAGCTTCGCGGGCCTGCTGGCGGCGCATCCGGCCCTGTCGGACCCCTCCGCCGACCTGGCCGCCGCGCTGACCGAACTGCTGGCGGGGTGGCTGTCGGGCGACCGGGGCGCGGTGGAGCGGGAGTACGAGCTGTACCTGGCCGCGCTGCGCCGCCCCCCGCTCCGCCCGGTGGCGGCGGAGTGGACGGAGGCGGCGACCGCGCTGCTGGCGCGCCGCACGGACGAGGCGACGGCCCGCGCGGTCGTGGCGCTGATGGACGGGATCTGCCTCCACGTCCTGCTGACGGACCGCCCGTACGACGCGGTCTCCGCTCGGGAGGCCCTGGCCCGCCTCCTTCGGGCGTCCGGCGTCACCCACCAGGTGAGATGACGGCGGCCCGGTTGGCCCCGTGGACCGACCGCCGGTTAGGTTGCCCTCATGACCGACACGACTGCTCCCCGCACCACCGGCGCCGTGGCCGCCGGCCTCGCCACGATCGCCGCCGACGGCACCGTCCTCGACACCTGGTTCCCGGCCCCCGAGCTGGTCGCCGAGCCCGGCCCGTCCGGCACCGAGCGGCTGACCGCCGAGCGCGCCGCGGAGCTGCTGGGCGGCGGCGCCACCGCCGCGGTCGGTCCGGACGCGCGCCGGGGCGTCGAGGTGGTCGCGGTCCGCACGGTCATCGCCTCCCTGGACGAGAAGCCGGTCGACGCGCACGACGTCTACCTGCGCCTGCACCTGCTCTCCCACCGCCTGGTCAAGCCGCACGGCCAGAACCTGGACGGCATCTTCGCCCACCTGGCCAACGTCGCCTGGACCTCGCTCGGCCCGGTCGCCGTGGACGACGTCGAGAAGGTCCGCCTGAACGCGCGCGCCGAGGGCCTGCACCTCCAGGTGACCTCGATCGACAAGTTCCCGCGCATGACGGACTACGTCGCCCCCAAGGGCGTCCGCATCGCCGACGCGGACCGCGTGCGGCTCGGCGCGCACCTCTCCGAGGGCACGACCGTGATGCACGAGGGCTTCGTCAACTTCAACGCGGGCACGCTGGGGACCTCGATGGTCGAGGGGCGCATCTCGGCCGGCGTGATCGTCGGCAACGGCTCCGACATCGGCGGCGGCGCCTCCACGATGGGCACGCTGTCGGGTGGCGGCAACGTCATCATCGCCATCGGCGAGCGGTGCCTGGTCGGCGCGGAGGCGGGCGTGGGCATCGCGCTGGGCGACGAGTGCGTGGTGGAGGCGGGCCTGTACGTCACGGCGGGCACCCGCGTCACCCTGCCGGACGGCCAGGTCGTCAAGGCCCGCGAGCTGTCGGGCGCCTCGAACATCCTCTTCCGCCGCAACTCGGTGACGGGCACGGTGGAGGCCCGCCCGAACAACGCGGTGTGGGACGGCCTGAACGACGTGCTGCACAGCCACAACTGATCATCGGTGGCCGTGACCTGCGGCCGCCTCATCGATCAACGCCGTGACCTGCTGCTGAGCTGTCGGTAGCTGTCGACGTTGGTCAACGTTGAGCGCCCTTCCACGGCCCTAGGACGGCCCGGGGGAGGGCGCTTTGACTGTGACGACGTTCGTTAGCTGGGAGTGAGTGTCCAGCCCGGCTGGTCACTCGCATTCAGTCCGTACGCGACCAAGCGTCATCCTGCGATTGCGCTCGATGCCTGTTCACCAAGGGCCATCACCATGCCGCCTAGAGCGGATCCGGCAGCAGGTGCAATGGCTTCCACGAGCCGATCAGTCAATCGGCGAAGGCGCCCGCGATCCGGCGTCTCGCCCGTGGCTTCTGCCTCCAGGTCCTGTGCGATTTGCTCGACCTCGACTTGCTGATCCTCCTCCAGGCCGTAGGAGGAGATGCCCTGGCGAGCAACATTGGCGAAGTGAGTGATCCGAGCCAGAACCTCAGGGTCGATGCCTGACGTACTGTTTTGAGTGAAGTCACCGGACTGAGTCCCGACAACGACATTCTGTGATCCGTCAATTCTGACGTTAAACGTTGGACCGGTGGAGGGTGGCGGATTGAGGAAATCTGACACAGTCTTCTCGCTTTCTGCGCAGTCAACGCCTTTGGGTGTTAGAAACGGTCGAAATAGGTGTCTACTTTGGTCGAGCTGCACGCCGTCGACGAGCCGGGCCGTCAATACATATGAAATAGCCTGCAAAAGCTCCCGGTCCTCGAAGGGGCGTCCCATGTGGAGGTCGTGACCCGAAGTGTGGAAGTCTTCCGTACTCTCTGGGTGAGTGTCTTCAAGGTAGTGATCGTAAAGCCAATGGATCAATGCAAGGCGTAGTGCGTTCATCCTGGCCGGACCGTTACGTCTCTTCGCACGCAATTCAGATACAAAATTGAGACCGAAAGCCGTTATTTTGTAATCATCGGCAATAGAGGCCAACTTGATCAAATCAGAATTTTGCAACCGGCGTGCAATGGCGCCCCATCGTTCGCGCTCGAATGTGGACCAGACATCCACCGACTCATCAAGATCGCCGTCCGCCTGATCGTACACGTACTCCAGGAGTTCTAGATCTTCCTTACTAAGGGACATGTAGTAGACTGTACCGCGCCTCTTGTAGACATCTGGCGCCGTTGCCGTTCCGTGACATGACGATCTCGCAGAGGATGCAGTTCAAGCGAAAACTCTGGCCAAGGCTTGACAGGTCACGGTCCCGTGGGTCTGAGTATGGTCCAAACCCCTACGGTCTAATGTGGAGATGACATGTCCAACCAGATGGGCAGAGCGAGCGTGCGTGAGTACCTGTACGTCGACACGCCCAGGGTGAGGACGCTGCTCGCCCAGCTTTCCTCTGGTCTCCCTGAAGAGCGGAAGTCTGAACAGACTAAGAAATGGACTGCTTCACTAACGGATCTCGGCGGTCCGCAACATGACGAGGGTGTACGCGAACAAGAGGTGCGATCTCTTGCTGACCTTCACGTTGCAATGCTTGAAGAAGCCGCCCAGTACGCTGACATGCTGTTAGATGTTAGCGAGGTTTCAAAAAAGGCGAAGAACTGGAATCGCGGACGCATTCATAAGGCGCTTAATCCTGGGTCGCTGATCAGGGTCACGGCTCCAACTTCCATCATTTACCCAGCCTCTTTCGCGGCATCGGCTACGGCGATGGACTCCCTGAGTGAGGATGATAGTTTTTCTCAAGACGTCACTAAGATTGTTCGAGCAATGTATGGCGATCACCTGACTCTCCGGGTTTATCCTTGCGGTGAAGATGACTGGGAATGCCAGTATTCTGGTGTAATTTCTGATCCTGGAGGATATCTCTCTGGCGAGAAAGCGGTACTATTTTCACGTCTGGGGGCGGACCCGCAGGAGTGGACGACGATTGCGTCGATCAGTAGGGTTCCAGAGCGGGATCATGCGGCGCCTACCGTTCGGCTGGAACGGGTAGTGCAAACCTTGCAGGGTGTACTTGAGCGCGAGGAGATGAGCCGTCGAGTTCTGGAGAAAATGATTCAGGAATCCAGTAGGGCTATGGAGGGAATGGGGCTGAGTGAAGCTCCCGTTTGGCCAGCCGTAGCCGTTATCCCGATTGCGGTATATCGCCAGATCAGGCCGTCGATTATTACGCCTGAACTGGAATTGGACGACTGACACGGTCGAGTCTCACTAAGGTCGGCGGAGCGGCTTTGGGCTGGAGCTGCTTTGGGGCGAGTGATCTTGGCCCCGTAAGCTGATGGCGAGTCGGGCAGTCTGTGGACCTGCCCGTTAAAGCACGACGTTGGGGCCAAGATCTTAGAGGCTCGCCCCAAAGTGGCTGCCTAAAGCCGTGGAGCCGACCGCCCCAGCCACAGAGGGTGTCTCCCCACTTCATGCCCGCAGCCGCCGAGCGCCCCGCCGGGCGCGGCCAGCCGGGGCGAAGACAGGAGGCGGGCCGCGCCGTAGAGGTGGCGCGCGCCCTCGGCGTGCGCGGGCCTTGATGAAGTAGGGAAAGTTCTACCGCGTCCATGATCCGGAACGGGAGCACCTGGGCTGTCCGCTGCGCGCCCGTCTCGACTGCCCGTGCGCCCCATGTCCGCTGGATTAGATACGCCTCAATGCACTGCCGAACCGGCCGAGTCGCTGGTGGCCCACAGGGGGACCGCTGGCTGCACGCTCAGGCCATTGCGGCTCGTGCCCAGGAGGCGGCTGCCGCTTTGCCCGTTGAGGACTACTCGTCGGTGCGGCCTGGTTGCGACCTCAGTTACACCTGATCACAGTCGGCCGTGGCCGGATGGCGGCCGACCGGCGGACGCCGCCGCAGTGGGTGCTGAGGCGGCAGCCGTCGGCTTACTTGTCGTGCTCGGTCCAGATGAGGCCCTGGTCGGTCCAGGTGACACCCTTATTGCGGCAGAGGCAGAAGGGGTGGCCGACGGGGTCGGTATAGACGCGGAAGCCGTAGCCGTTCGGGTCCACGCAGTCCCGTAGCAGGGTCGCACCGAGGGCCAGGACGCGGCGCTGCTCGGCCTCGATGTCGTCGACTTCGAAGTCGAGGTGGAACTGCTTGGGGTGGTCGCTGCCGGGCCACTGCGGAGGGCGGTAGTTCTCCACCGGGGTGAAGGCCAACTCGATCTCGCCGAACCGGATACCGGCCCAGTTCTCGTTGCTGTCCTCCTTGACCTGGGCCCCCGTCACCTCGGAGTAGAAGGCCGCCAGCTTCATCGCGTCCGGACAGTCGATGATGAAGTCGGTGAGTCGTAGCATCCGGTGATCTTGTCACCCCGTGACTGTCCGTGTACAGGGCTCGACCGCCACCGAGACACGTGGCCAGGCTGTGTCGGCGGCCCGATCGGCTGTCGAGGGGTCCCTTGCCGCCGGCGCCCAGAACGTGGGCCCCGTGGCGAGTGTGTTCTGGCGGGTGAGTTCGGTACGGCGAGGAGTACCAACTGCTCCTCCAGATCGCCCCTAGCCGCCACGCCGAGTTGGAGGCGCACTTGATCGAGCACCACCCGTGGCAGAACCCCGAGGTCATTGCCGTGCCCATCACCGTCGGCGCCGCCGAGTACCTGCGGTGGATCGACCGGAGTGCGATGGTCGGTCAGACGCTTCACGCGACAGAGGGGTCCAGCTGTCACCGTCGTCAGATGGCGAGCCGGCCGTCGCTTGGAGGCCCGGGGCGCTGAACATTGCGGTGGCGGCGAGGATCTCCGGGTTGGCTGACGCCTGAAGAGGCGGCGGTCGTGTCGCTCCGACCCATACCCTGGCTGTGACGGGCTGTTCTGAGAGGAGCGAGGTCGTGTCAGGTGCTGCTACTCCGGATCCGTACTCCGATCCGCTGGTCTTCGGGCAGCGGTTGCAGATCCTTCGGACTCGTCGTGGGCTCACCCGGGAGCAGCTTGGGGGGCTTGCCGGGCGGTCCGGTTCGTGGGTGAAGGGGGTCGAGACCGGGCGGCTCAAGACGCCGAAGTTGGATGTGGTGTTGAGGCTCGCTGAGATCTTGCGTGTTCGTGATCTCCGTGAACTCACGGGGGATCAGTCGTTGCAGATCGATCTCTTCGCCGGGCCTGGGCATCGGCGCTTGCCGGAGGTGAAGGCGGCTGTCGATGCCTTCCCGCTCGGGCGGGAGGTGGAGGCACCGCCCGCTGCTCATCTTGGGGCGCGGCTCGCGAGGGCCTGGGCGGCGCGGCATCGGGCGCCTGATCACCGTGAGGTCGTGGGGGCGATGCTCCCGGGGCTCATTCGGGATGCGCAGGCACTCGTGCGGCAGGCCGAAACGGTCAAGAGGCGGCGGGCGGCGCACGCTGTTCTTGCCGAGGTCTACTCGTTGGCTCAGTTCTTCGTGGCATACCAGCCGGACGCCGCCCTGCTCTGGCGTGTGGTCGAGCGTGGTCTCGTCGCCGCTCAGGAGTCTGAGGACCCCCACGTGATCGGTCTTGCCGCGTGGCTGGCCGCGCAGGCGCAGCGTGACTCCGGGCCTTCCGGCTTCGAGGCCGCAGACGAGGTCACCCATCAGACCCTTGCCTACCTGGCGCCGCTGCTTCCCGACGCGAACGATGACGTGCTGGCCATCGCCGGGGCCCTGACGTTCGAAACCGGCTACACCGCTGCCCGGCGTGGAGAAACGGGGACCGCGTGGCGGCACTGGGATCAGGCTCGGGACGTGGCGGCTCGGCTGCCTGCGGGGTACTTCCATCCGATGACGTCGTTCTCCCGCGCCATCATGGGCGCGCACGCCGTCACTGTTGCCGTCGAGCTGCATCAGGGCGGTGAGTCGGTCCGGCAGGCGACCGCCGCGGATGCTGATGTCATCCCATCGCGGCCTCGTCGTGCGCGGCACCAGATCGAGGAGGCTCGCGGATATCACCTTGACGGTCAGCCGGACGTCGCCTTGGCCACGCTGGCGCGAGCCCATGAGGCGGCACCGGAAACAACTCGCTACAACGGGTACGCCAAGCGGATCGTGCTGGAAGAGGCCGAGGGCAAGAGTCCGGTTCGGCGGCGGCGCGCTTCGGAACTGGCGGTCAAGCTGGGGCTGCTCGCGGCATGAGAGCCAAGGGCACAGAGTGTGCCCCTGGTGTCCTTCCGGAGGCTCTACGGTCGCGTGCGTGGAGCAAATCGGCGCCCTTGGCGCCCACTCAGACTCACCGGACGTGCGCATGTTGCTCGCGCTGCCGCCGCGCCACACGTTGGTGCCGGATCAGGTGCGCGGCGCTCTGTGCGTATGGGGTAGAGAAGTGCTGACGTTGGAGACGGCGGTCGACCTCGGAGAGCGACAGGGGGAGGAAGGCCGTTGGTGGCCTCGTGCCTGCCGCCTGCATACCGCCGACGCGGCACACCGTGCCCTTTTCGTACACGCCCCGATGTGCGAGCAGTGCACAGATGTCGCTGAGCGTTGCGAGATCAGTCGCAAACTCTATCGGCTGGTTCGAGAACGGCGGCGGCGATGAGATGTGACTGCTGTGGGGAGGTCATCGTGGGGGAGCCGAAGATCTATGACATCTCTGCGGCGTCCGGGGCCGGTGCCACGGTTCGGTTGTGTCGCGAGCCGTGTCGCCCTCGACCCGCCCGGCAGACCTACCCGCCGGGTGGGGGATAGAGCAGATTGAGGCTCGTCAGGCGTCCCGGACTCAAGCACACTGTCGGCTCATGCGCCGACGACCGTCACCGGGGGACTGGACAGACGCCCCGGATCCCGTGCTCGCCCTGGCTCAGGAGAAGTTGGTCTTCGATGAGCGGGTGCGGGATTCGGCTCGGTGGTGGTGTCGGGTGGCTGAGTCGGGGGCGTTGGTGACCTCGTCGTGCACGGTCGTTGCCGCGGGGCAGTGCGCGGGCTTGGGTGACCGCCCTGCTGGCCGGGGGCGCGCTGTTCTTCACCGGGTTCCGGCAGGTGTTCGGGCACGGGCCCAGGTATGTGTTGGCGGCGCAGTCGCGGGAGACGCTTCGGCGGGCCGTCAACCGGTATCGGTTACTGGCGCCGGACGAGCGGGCCGGGCGGGGGCGGGAGGAGTTGCTCGCGGCGGTGGAGCGGGTCGGGGACGACGAGCTTCGGCAGTGGGTCGAGCAGCGGCGGCAGGTCGCGTCGGGGACGGGGGAGTCCGTCGGCGGAGGCGCGGGGCCGTGACCGGTGGCGTTATGCGGTGTGGGTGGTCAGCCAGTGGCTCACGGTGTCGAGGTAGCCGGGGGCCGGGGTGGCCTCGGTGCCTACCTGTATGCGGTGGTCGGCGTTCGGGAAGACCGATGCCGTCAGGGTGGCCTCGCGCGGGCGGGCGGGGTGGCACGCCGCCTCGGTCAGGCGCGCGGCGGTCTCGGTGACCGGGATGAGTGGGTCGACTCCGCCGAACGTCGCCAGGTGCGGGCAGCGCAGGCCCAAGAGGTCCGGGGTCGGGTCGTGGTCCTGCTTGCGCTTCAGGAACGTCCACAAGTGCTCGTCCATGTCGGTCCAGAAGTCGCCCAACTGGGTTGGTCCGCCCGCTGCTTCGACCAGACGCAGGGCCGTCACGCAGTCGGCGTTCCGTCTGCCCGCCTCGGCCAGGTGGTCGTACAGGGCCAGGGCGTGCGGGGCGACCCGGTTCAGGCGTACCGCCAGCGCGTGGCGTTCCTGGGCCGCCGGGGCGCTGTTGGTGACCACGTACGGGATGTCGTCCCGGCCCGTCGACGCCCCGCAGGGCGAGCCGGCCGCCCTCGCTGTGGCCGAAGAGGCCGCGTGCGGCGCCGCGGACGCCGGACTGTGTGCGGAGGAACTCCAGGGCGGCGCCCGCGTCGGTCGCCGGGTCGTCCCTCGTCGCCGCACGCCAGTCGCCGGACGAGTCCCCGACGCCTCGCTTGTCGTACGACACCACGGCGAAGCCTGCGGAGACCAAGTGGCTCCGGAGGGGCGGGAAGTACGCGGCGTTGTTCCGTTCGGTCGGGCCCGAGCCGCCGATCAGCACGACGCCCGGAGCCCCGCGTCCGGCGCCTCGGGCGAGGACGGGCAGCCCGCCAGTCGGATGCCGCCGTTCGCGAAGGTGACCGCCCGCGTCCTCACAGAGGGGTGATGCTCAGGGCGCGGTAGGGGTAGCCGTCCTGAAGGAAGCCAGGGGCCTCCCATTTCAGGCGCACGCGTTGGCCCGGTGACAGGGTGCGGAAGCCCGGCTGCTGGATGTCGGAGTAGTGGCCCCAGCAGCCGCCGGGTGTCTCCGGGGAGTCGAGTACGCCCCAGCCCTCCTCGTCGCGCCACTCGCGGACCGTCGCTGTCACCATGGCGGCAGTCTATGCAGTTGGCGACGCGAACAACTGCTCGTATGTCCTGCGGAGTTCCGTCGTCAGTTCGTCGGAGGCGGGGAGCAGCGGGGCGCGGACCGGGCCCGAGGGGAGACCGAGGGTCGTCAGGAGGGTCTTCGCCGTGACCGTGCCGGGGAGAGGGCCCGCCATCATCTGGTCGATGAGGGGGATCAGGGTGCGTTGGGCGCCGGTCGCGGCTCTCGCGGCGCCCGCGTCGAAGGCGTCCAGGATCGCGCGGACCTGGGTCGGGGCGGCGTTCGCCACCGTGCTGACGTAGCCCGTCGCGCCGATGGCCAGGAGGGGGAGGATCTGTTCGTCGCAGCCCGCGTAGTAGGCCAGGTTCGTGCGGGCGAGGATCTTCTGGGTGGACAGGAGGTCGTAGGAGCAGTCCTTCACCGCGACGATGCTTGGGTGCGTCGACAGGCGCAGCATCGTCTCCGGTTCGATGCGGACGCCGGTGCGGGACGGGATGTCGTACAGCATCAGGGGGACCGTGGAGGCGTTCGCCACCTCCAGGACGTGGGCCTCCACCGCGTCCTGGGGCGGGCGGCTGTAGTACGGGGCGGTCAGGAGGAGGCCGTCCGCGCCCGCCCTCTCCGCCGACCGGGCCAGTTCCAGCGTGTGGCGCGTGTCGGCCGTGCCCACTCCCGCGATCACCGTCGCCCGGTCGCCCACCGCCTCCCGTACCGCTCTGATCAGGGTCGACTTCTCCTCGTCCGTCGTCGTCGGGGACTCGCCCGTCGTGCCGGACAGGACCAGGCCGTCGCAGCCTCGGGTGATCAGGTGGTCGGCCAGGCGCTGGGCGCCCGTCACGTCCAATGCGCCGGACTCCGTGAAGGGTGTGACCATCGCGCACAGGGCGCGGCCGAGATCGAGAGATGTCATGAGGGTAGTGTCGGCGGCGGCTTCGTTTAGCTCTACTTAAATTTGCTACGGGATATTGGTAAGGATTGCTGCGGTGCACCCGGGTCCAGCTGGGGTTCCGGTTCGCCCGACAGCGGGTGCGGGTGGTCACGCTGGGGGCGTGCGCGTGCGGCACGCGGCGTCCACGCTCGGCGATGCCGGGTCGTCCTCGCCCTCGACGGCTCCGCCCGGTCCAGGAGGAGCAGGATGCCTGTTCGCGCCGGTGAGGGCGCTGGGGGCGGTGAGGTGGCTGTGCTCGGCGACCAGCGCGCGGCTCGGGGAACCCGTGGCACGGGAGTCGCGCGGACCGGAGTAGTCGGCGGCGACGCGGGGTACCCGGAGTGTTCCTGACCGATTCCGGAACGAGAGGAGGCGGAACACCGTGACCGGGACCATGCACACCAGGCCGGCGACACGGGACGAGCAGCACTCCGTGGGCGAACTCGTCAGCCAGGCCACCGAACAGCTCTCCCAGCTCGTGCGACAGGAAATGGCGCTCGCCAAGGCCGAGATGGCCGAGAAGGGCAAGCGCTTCGGGCGCGGCGGAGGCATGCTCGGTGCCGCGGGCGCCGTCGGCTACGTCGGACTGATCGCCCTCGCCGGCACGGGTGCCGCCGCGCTCTCGCTGGTGCTTCCCGTCTGGGCCGCGGCGCTGATCGTGACGGCGGTGCTCTTCGTGATCGCCGGCGTGCTCGCCATGATGGGCCGCTCCCAGCTGAAGCAGGCCACGCCGGCCACGCCGGAGCAGGCCATCGACAGTGTCAAGGCGGACGTGGACGAGATCAAGGGGAGGGCGCATCGATGACCGAGGACGCGACGGGCAAGAGCGGGGCGCGGGGCGGTTCCACCGCCGAGACCCCCGAGACCGCCACCGGGGCCAAGGGGCCCGACGAGCTGCGGGAGCAGATCGAGCAGACCCGCAGTCAGCTCGGTGACACGGTGGAGGAGCTGGCCGGCAAGGCCGACGTCAAGGGCCGCGCCAAGGCCCGCGCCGCCGACCTGCGGGACCGGGCCGGCGCCCTGACCGTGCAGCTGCGCAGCACCGCCTCGCAGGCCGGGCACACCGTGCAGCACAAGGCGAGCCAGGCGGGGCACGCGGCGAAGGCCAAGGCCGGTCGGGCCCAGCACACCGTGCAGGACCGCGCCGGGCAGGCCGGGAGCACCGTGCAGGACAAGGCCGACCAGGCCGGGCTGACCGTCGAGCGCCGGGTGCCCGAGCGGGCCCGGGGCGTGGTACGGGCCGGGCGGAAGAACCCGCGTGCGCTGCTGGTCGGCGCCGTGGCGGCCGGTGCGCTGGTCGCCACCGCCGTCGTACGGCGCCGGCGCGGTGGGCGGCGCTGAGCCGGCTCACGGACGGCACGAGAAGGGGTCCCGCCACCGGCGGGGCCCCTTCCCGCGTACCGGGGGCGCCGGGGTTTGACCTCGGTCCTGGTTCAGGTACAAGGGTTCGGGTACGAGGCCGGTGCCCGTAGCCGACGGACGACGATCCCGAGGGGCGGCCTGGGGCGACGCCGTGTCCGAGGCACCGGACGCCGATCAGGGGCCCGCCTGACCTGCGGGCCCGCCTGACCTACGGGCGGAACCGCAGCACCTGCGGGTCGTGGTCGCTGATCTGGTCGTGGAACTCGGCGTTGATGTGCACGCTGTCGTACGCCAGATCGCCCTCGCGGCGGATCGACGGGCTGACCAGGATCTGGTCCAGGACCTGGGAGTTGCCCTGGTAGACGTACGTGTAACGCTGGTCGCGCGGCAGCGACTTGACCGCCGACCACAGGGCCCCGCCGTTCTCCAGGATCTTCGCGGTGTCGGAGAACTCGAAGTCGTTGATGTCGCCCAGCGCGATGACGTCCGCGCCGCGCTGGGCGGCGAGGATGTCCTTGACGAAGGCGTTCACCGCCGTCGCCTGCTGGTGCCGCTGGGTCTCCGACGAGCGCGACGGCGGCTGGTACTGCGCCGTCAGACCCAGGTCGCCGCCCTTGGAGTTGAGGTGGTTGGCGATGACGAAGACCGTCTGCCCGCGGAAGACGAACTCGCCGGCCAGCGGCTTGCGGCTGTTGGCCCAGGCGGGGTTCTGCGGGTCGACGCGGCCGGGGGAGTGGGTCAGCTGCGCCTGGCCGCGGACCTTCTGCACGCCGGTCGCGGTCGTGGCGTCGCCGGGCGCGCGGTCGGTGAAGGAGACCCGCTCGGGGTTGAACAGGAACGCCTGGCGGATGTTGCCGCCCGGTTCGCCGCCGTCCGCCTTGTCGACCGGGTCGATCGAACGCCACTCGTAACGCGGGCCGCCGGCCGCCACGATGGCGTCGATCAGCTTGCCGATCGTGGCGTCGGCGGCCACCGTGCCGTCGTCCGTGGCGCCGTTGTTGTCCTGGATCTCCTCCAGGGACACGATGTCGGGCGACTGGAGGTGGTGGACGATCGCGTCGGCGTGCGCGGCGAAGGTGGCGTCGGAGGGGTCGAGGTTCTCGACGTTGTACGTCGCCACGGCCAGCTCGCCGCGCCGCTGCGCGCGGGTCGTCTCGCGCTCGGTGCCGCCGTCGCGCAGGGTGCCGAGCGGGCCGGCGACGATCGTGTAGCCGCCGAACTGGTTGTAGTCCAGGGGCCCGGCGGTGGTGCCGGCCAGGGTGTCGCCGACGTCGGCGACCGGGAAGTCGGCCGGGGCGCCCTGGGACTGGATCTGGAGGCGGCCGGTGTTCTGGGCGTCGTAGGAGCCGTAGAGCGTGCCGCCCCGCTCGGTGGCATGCTCGCGCGGCTTCACCGTCACCCACAGCTCGGTGTACGGGTCGGAGGCGCCGACCACGCGGGCGTCGGTGACCTGGACGTTCATGCCCTCCAGGGACTCGTAGTAGTCCAGGGCGTACGTCTTCGGGCGCAGCGGCAGGGCGTTGACCGAGCCGTTCGCGGCCGGGTCGCCCGCGGGGGTGTAGGCGCTCGGCACCGAGCGGGCGGAGACGGTGACGGGGGCGGGGACGGCGTTGCCGCTGGAGGTCACGGTGACCGTCGGGCGGGTGATCTCCGTGACCGACTGGTAGCCGGAGGCGGTGCCGCCGGGGACGTACTCCGAGACCGTGCCGGAGACGGTGACGGCGTCGCCGACCGCGACCTTCGGGGCGGAGCTGGTGAAGACGAAGACGCCCTCGCTGGTCGCCGGGTCGGCGTCCGGGGCGGTGTCCTGCATCCAGAAGCCCTTGGAGGAGCCGTAGCCCCGGATTCCGGTGACGATTCCGGCCACGTCCGCGACCTGGCGGCCGGCGAAGGGGGAGAGCCGGGTGGTGCCCTGGATGTCGTGGACGCGTACGGAGTCGGCGTGCGCGGGCGAGCCGAGCACGACGAGGGAGGTCGCCGAGCAGGCGGCGGCGACGGTGAGCGCGGCGAGGCGCGCGGAGGACTTGCTGGCCAACGGGATTCCCTCCGGGGACGGGGTGGAGCGCCGGGACGAGGGTGGTGCGTGCGGTCCGTGGGCCGCACGAGGTCCTTGCGGAGGAGGGATCGGCACGGGTCGCGTGCGCGGCTGAGTGAACACTTGTCCCCCTCCTTCTACGCGCGTCAATCTCGCGCCTGGCCGCGGGAGTTGTCAAGGTTCCGGCCATGTACGGCACCCGGCGGGCAGCCGTCGTGGACGTGAACCGGGCGGCATGGGTGGAAACCCGTCTAGGCTGAGTCGTCGAGCGGTGCGGCGTCCGGATGTGCCCGGACGGCCGTACGGCGGTCGTCGCGTACGAGGAGAAACAGCCGATGTCAGACAGCTCCACCCTGCCGCCCGCGCGGCTGCGCCCCGAGGCGGAGCTGGCCCGCGACGCGCTGGCCGCGCCGGTGCTCGCCCGCGCCGCCCGGCTGGCCCGCTGGGCCGGTCCCGAGACCCGGGTGGACGCCGGGGGCGGCCTGGTGGAGGAGCAGGTGCCGGGCGCCGCCGAGGTGCTCGGGCTGACCGGCGACGACGCCGCCGCGTACGCGAGCGAGGCGTGGCGTATCGCGGTGGACACCGGCCTGGTGGAGATCCTGGACGAGGAGGCCGGCACCGTCGAGGCCGGCGAGGAGCTGGCCCTGCTCACCGGCGGCTCCCCGCAGGACGTCCTCGGGGTGTGGCTGACCGCGCTGGAGACCGTCCTCGCCGACGCGAGCGTGCCCGACCTCGACGAGGTGGTCGACGCGCTGGCCGAGGGCGGCGAGGTCGACCTCTCCCGGCTCGGCTGGGACCCGGAGGCCGAGGCCGAGTTCCTCGACGGCGTGCTCGGCAACCTGTACCTGCTCACCGTCGGCGCGGAGGCCCCCGGCGACAGCCCGGTGCCGCTGCCGGCGCTCGCGGCGTCGGTCCTTGTGCCCGGCGACATGGACGAGCCCAGCAACGACGTCCTGGAGCGGGTCTCCGACGCGATGATGCGCCTGGACGACCAGTTCCGGCTCCTTGAGCCGGCCGGGCTCGTCGCCTACCAGCCGGTGGACGAGGCCCTGATGGCCGACGCGGACGAGGAGCCCGCGCCCCCGGTGGACGACACCGACGTGGCCCGGTACGGCATGGTGCGCCTCACGCCGCTCGGCCTGTACGGGCTGCGCGCCCGGCTCCTGGAGGCCGGGTACGACGCGCCGGCCGTGGGAGACCTGGCCGACAAGGGCGCCGACGCGCTGCTCGACGGCACCGCGGCCTACCCGCCGCCGGCCGCCCACGCCGAGACCGAGCAGTGGCTGGGCCGGCGCGACCCGCTCGCCGCGGCGCGCGAGCTGCTGGCCGCCGCGCGCGGCACCGACCCGGGCGCCCCGCTGCGGCGGCTGCGCTGCCAGCAGGCGCTGTCTCTGGTCGGCGCCGAGGCCGAGCCCGCGCTGCGCGAGGTCCTGGACGACGCCGAGCTGGGCGGCCTGGCCCGGGTCTGGCTGACCGAGCACGGCGCCGGGGACGTGCCCGCGCCGCCGGAGGAGATGGTCTTCTGGCTGACCATCGACACCGTGGCCGCGCAACTCGCCGCCGAGGGCAACTCCGAGGAGCTGCGCGAGCTGGTGCAGGGCCTGGCCCGGCAGCACGGCGGCTTCTTCGACACGGCCTGGCGCGTCGGCCACCCCGCCACGGCGGACGTCCTGGAGGCGATGGGCCGGCTGCACCCGGACAAGAAGGTCGCCAAGGAGGCCCGCAAGGCGGCGTTCAAGGCGCGGTCGCAGCAAGGGGGCTGACGCCCGGCGGTGGCTCGCGCCGGCGCGGAGGCCGGTGCAGGAGCCGGCCGGGGCCGGTCGAGGGGGCCGGCGCGGGGAGTGGTCGGCGCCGGCAAGCGGGAGGGGGCCGGTGCCCCGCCGGGTTCACCTGAGCGAGCGACGGCCTGCCGGGCGGTGTTCAACCGCCGTTCAGACATGCGCGGGACCGTGGCGCCGGACCGAGATCCGTCATCCACGGCCTCCCCACCGTCAGGAGACAGCATGTCGCTCACCCGCAGGGACTTCACCCGACGATCCGCGCTCTCCGGGGCCGGCGTCGCGCTGGCGGGCAGCGTCGGTGCCCTCGCCACCGCCCCGAACGCCCTCGCCGCCACGGACACCGTGGTCTTCGGCGGGGAGGCGGCGCACGGCGACGGCCACGGAGACGGACACGGCCACGGCACCGTGGGCTACGGCCCCCTGCTCGACGATCCGCACGGCATCCTCGCCCTGCCCGCCGGCTTCACCTACCGGGTCGTCACCCACAGCGGGCGCACCAGGCTGGAGTCCGGCGAGTACACGCCCTCCAACCACGACGGCACCGCCGCCTTCGACGGCCCGCGCGGCAGCACCCTGCTGGTCAACAACCACGAGCTGGGCGGCCCCCGCGCCGGCTGGGAGCACCCGGTGCCGCTCACCGAGGGCCTCGTCTACGACCCCGCCGCGGCCGGCGGCTGCACGGTGGTCGAGGTCCGCCCCGGCCACCACGTCGCCGAGTGGGTCGGCATCGCCGGCACCGCCACCAACTGCGCGGGTGGCAGCACCCCTTGGGGCACCTGGCTGACCTGCGAGGAGACCGAGGACCGGGCCGGCGCCAACGGCATGACCAAGGACCACGGCTACGTCTTCGAGGTCGACCCCGAGGACCGCCGGGCCAACCGGAACCCCAAGCCCCTGAAGGCGCTGGGCCGTTACGCCCACGAGGCCGTCGTGGTCGACCCCCGGCGCGGCCACCTCTACCTCACCGAGGACGCCTCCGGGCCCAACGGCCTCCTCTACCGCTGGACCCCGCCGGAGGGCTTCCGGCACGGCCGGGGCCGGCTCCGCACCCTCGCCGACGACGCCGGGGTGCTCCAGGCGTTCCGGTGCTTCGACTCCGGCGGCTCGTTCGTGGACGACCTCTCCCGTGCGACGAAGACCGGCACCGTCTACGGCGTCGACTGGATCGACGTCCCCGACCGCGACGCCCGCACCACCAGCGTCCGCAAGCAGTTCACCGGCGCGCAGGTCACCCGGGCCCGCAAGCTGGAGGGCATGTGGTGGGCCGACGGCGGCACCTACATCGTCTCCTCCTACGCCCGCGCCGAGAGCCCCGGCCGCCCGCACGACGGCCAGGTCTGGTTCTACGACCCGAGCCGCCGCACCCTCACCCTGAAGGTGCTGCTCGGCGTCAACGCCGACCCTGCGGCCGACGGCGCGTTCGACGGCCCCGACAACATCACCGTCTCCCCGTACGGCGGCCTGGTCATCGCCGAGGACGGCGCGGGCGTCCAGCACCTCTTCGGCGCCACCGACAGCGGGCGCACGTATCCCATCGCCCGCAACGAGCTGAACCTCGGCACGGCCGAGGAGCCGGAGTACAGCGAATTCACCGGCGTCACCTTCTCACCCGACGGCCGCACCCTGTACGCCAACATCCAGACACCGGGAATCATGCTGGCCGTCACCGGACCGTGGAAGCGGCACAAGCGCCGGTGAGGCCGGCCTGCCTCAGTCCCTCGCCGAGGGCAGGGAGAAGCCGTCCATGTAGTCGCGTACTGACGGGTGCAGCGCCACCTCGTGGATCCGCTCGGGGCGGGCGGCGGTAGCGCTCCAGGACGTCGCGGGGCGTGGCGGGGGGCTCGGCGGACGTGGCGGGCATGGGTGTGATCCCCTCGGCAAGCCCGCGTAAGCGGGGACTGTCTCCGTTTGGTGCCGACTAAGGTACGGAGACGGTCCCCGGTTGGCAAGGAGGGTGGGGATGGACGCTGTCCGGCCCATGCGCGCCGATGCCCGGCGCAACTACGAGCGGCTGCTCGCCGTGGCCGCGCGGGCCTTCGCCGAGCACGGGGAGAACGCCTCGCTCGACGACATCGCCCGGCGGGCCGGGGTGGGGTCCGGGACGCTGTACCGGCACTTCCCCAACCGGCAGGCCCTGCTCGAGGCCGTGTACGTGGGGCGGATCGAGGCGCTCGCCGCGCGGGCCGACGTACTGACCGGGGAACTGCCGCCGGGCGAGGCCCTGGTCGCGTGGCTCGGCGAGATGTGCGCCGTCACCATCCAGGTGCGCGGGCTCAAGGCGCTGCTCGGCTCGGCCGTCGCGGACGGCGGCGCGGTGGTGACTGCCTGCGGGACCTGCCTCAAGGACGCCGCGGGGCGGCTGTGCGCGGCGGCGCGGGCCGAGGGGACGCTGCGGGAGGACGTCGAGGCGGTGGAGGTGCTGCGGCTCGCCCACGCGGTGGCGACGGCGTCCGAGCTGGCCGGGGGCGGGGAGGAGCAGATCCGGCGGTATCTGGCGCTGGTGGTGGACGGGTTGCGGGGCGACTCCGACTCCGGTTCCGGGCCCGGGTAGGGGGCGCCCCGTCCGTGGGCGACCGCGGGGCCTCCGTTACAGCGCCTCCGCCGCCGGCTTCACCATGCCGCGGACCGTGCGGGCCTTGAGGAAGGTGCCCATCGCCGTCATGTCCCACTCCCCGGAGTACTGGCGGACCAGCTTCGCCATCATCACGCCGGTCTGCGGCTCGGCGTCGGTCAGGTCGAAGCGGACCAGCTCCTCGCCGGTCGCGGCGTCCAGCAGGCGGCAGTACGCCTTGGCGACCTCCGTGAACTTCTGGCCGGAGAAGGAGTTCACCGTGAAGACCAGGCCGGTCACCTCCTGCGGCAGGGCGCCCAGGTCGACGGTGATCACCTCGTCGTCGCCGCCGCCCTCGCCGGTGAGGTTGTCGCCGGAGTGGCGGATGGCGCCGCGCACGATCTGGAGCTTGCCGAAGTAGCAGCTGTCGATGTGGTTGCGCTGCGGGCCGTAGGCGATGACCGAGGCGTCCAGGTCGATGTCCTTGCCGCGGTACGCCGGCTCCCAGCCGAGGCCCATCTTCACCTGGGTGAGGACCGGGCGGCCGCCCTTGACCAGGGAGACGGTCTGGTTCTTCTGGAGGCTGACGCGGCCCTTGTCGAGGTTGATCTTGCCGGGGGCGGGCGTGGGCGCGGGGGCCTGGGCGGGGGGAGCCGGGGGTGCGGCCGGCGGGGGCGGGGTGGTGGCCTGCTGCGGCGGGGCGGCGGCCGGCTGCGGGGGCGCGGTGGGCTGGGGCGGGGTGGCCGCCGGTTCCTCCACCGTCACGCCGAAGTCCGTGGCGATGCCCGCCAGGCCGTTGGCGTAGCCCTGGCCGACCGCGCGGGCCTTCCAGGCGCCGCCGCGGAGATAGACCTCCACGACCACCAGCGCCGTCTCGGCGCCGAGCTGCGGGGGTGTGAAGGTGGCCAGGACCGAGCCGTCGTCCGCGTCGCGGAGGGTGGCCGTGGGTTCGATGCCCTGGAAGGTCTGGCCGGCGGCGTCGGGGCTGGCGGTGACGACGATCTTCTCGATGCCCGGGGGGACGGCGGTGGTGTCGACCGTGATCGCGTCCGGGGCGGTGCCGTTGCCGGAGCGGTGGGTGACGCCCTGGCCGGTGGGCTGGTTGTAGAAGATGAAGTCGTCGTCCGAGCGGACCTTGCCGTCGGTGGTGAGGAGGAGGCCCGAGACGTCCAGGCGTACGG
Organism: Streptomyces sp. NPDC048182; assembly: GCF_043202555.1. Lineage (NCBI taxonomy): Bacteria > Bacillati > Actinomycetota > Actinomycetes > Kitasatosporales > Streptomycetaceae > Streptomyces > Streptomyces sp. NPDC048182. The sequence goes on from NZ_JBIDAQ010000019.1 coordinate 47,663, forward strand.
GGGCGGCGACGTCCACCGTGACGCGGGGGGCGGCGAGGGGGATGTTCGAGCCGGGGGTCATAGCGGTCATGCCGGGTGAACGAGCGAGGGGGCTTTACCGTTCCCTTACCGTTGCGCGTCCGCTGGGTGGGGAGGAGTTCTTCGCCCCCGCCGCCCCTACCCTTCCCGTCCCCGGGGGCTGCGCCCCCGGACCCCCCTGTCGGCCTTCGGCCTCGTCCTCAAACGCCGGACGGGCTGGATCTTGCCGTGCGGGCTGGATGTTGCCGGACGGGCTGGATGTTGCCGTGCGGGCTGGATGTTGTCGTGCGGGCCAGGAAGAAGATGCCGCCTACGGCACCACCACGATCTTCCTCCCCACCCCCGCCGCGAACTGCTCCAGCGCCTCCGGGTAGCGGTCCAGGGGGATGCGGTCGCTGATGAAGACCTCCGGGTCCAGGACGCCGTTCGCGAACAGCTCCGCCGCTCGTTCGTAGCTGTGCAGGACCGCCATCGAACCGGTGATGGTGATCTCCTGGTTGTAGATCCGGTACGGATCGATCGTCACCCGCGTCGCGTAGTCCGCCACGCCGAACTGGAGGAACGTGCCCGCCTTGGCGACCCGGTCCAGGCCGTCCTGGATCGCCGCCGCGTTGCCCGTCGCGTCGATGACCAGGTCCCAGCCCTGGGGGCGGTCCAGCTCGTCGGCGTTCGGTGCCGTGGACGTCACGCCGAGGGAGCGGGCCGTGGCCAGGCGGGTCGGGTTGAGGTCGACCATGTCGACGCTGGCCGCGCCGGTGCGTTTGGCCAGCTCCAGCATCATCAGGCCCATCGTGCCGGAGCCGTAGATCAGGACGTGCGCGCCGAGGCGGGACTGGAGGACGTCGTAGCCGCGGACCGCGCAGGACAGCGGCTCGATCAGCGCCGCGTCCTCGGTGCGGACGTGCTCGGGCAGCTTCACACAGTTCGCCACCGGGGCCACCGCGTACGTCGCCGCGCCGCCGGCCGTCGTCACACCGATGGCCGCCCAGCGTTCGCAGAGGTTGTTGTGGCCGGTGCGGCAGTAGCGGCACTCGTGGCAGTAGAGGGAGGGGTCGACGGCCACGCGGTCGCCGGGGGAGACCTCCGTGACCTGCTTGCCCATCCCGACCACCGTGCCGGCGAACTCGTGGCCCGGCACGATGGGCAGCTTCGGGGCGAACTCGCCCTGCAGGATGTGCAGGTCGGTGCCGCACAGGCCGCAGGCGGCGACCTCCACGACGACCTCGCGCGGGCCCGGCGCCGGGTCGGGGACCTCGGTGACCACGGCGCGGCCCACGGACTCGATGACGGCGGCCTTCATTTCACGGCTCCCAACGACAGGCCCTGGACCAGCTTGTCCTGGGCGGCGAACCCCGCGGCGAGCACCGGCAGGGAGATGACGAGCGACGCGGCGCACACCTTGGCCAGGAACAGGCCCTGGCTGGTGATGAAGCCGGTCAGGAAGACGGGGGCCGTCTCGGCGACGACGCCCGTCAGCACCCGGGCGAAGAGCAGTTCGTTCCAGCTGAAGATGAAGCAGATGAGGGAGGTCGCGGCGATGCCGGGGAGGGCTATCGGGGCCACCACCCGGGTGAGGATCGTGGGCAGGCTCGCGCCGTCCACCCGGGCCGCCTCGATCACCGCCGCCGGGACCTCGGCCAGGAAGGACTGCATCATCCACACCGCGATCGGCAGGTTCATCGAGGTGTACAGGATGACCAGGAGCCAGATGTTGTCCAGCAGGTCGGTGTTCTTGGCGAAGAGGTAGATCGGCAGCAGGCCCGCCACCACCGGCAGCATCTTGGTGGAGAGGAAGAAGAACAGGACGTCCGTCCACTTCTTCACCGGGCGGATCGAGAGGGCGTAGGCGGCGGGCAGGGCCAGGAGCAGGACCAGGAGGGTGGAGGCGAGCGACGCCACCGCCGAGTTGGCCAGCGCCGGCCACGGGCTCGCGCCGCCGCCCGCGCCGAAGAACTCCCGGTAGCCGTCCAGCGTCAGCGACGCCCCGAAGGACGGTGGGTTGGTGGCCGCGTCCTCCTCCGAGTGGAAGGAGGTCAGCGCCATCCAGGCGATGGGCAGGAAGAAGACGATCCCGGCCAGCCAGGCCACCAGGGCGAGGCCCCGGCCGCCCCTGCGGCGGTGGGCCGGTCGTGCGGCGACGGTGCTCATGCGCGGGACGCCTCCTCGCGGAACAGGGACGACACCACGCGCAGCGCGAAGGTCGCGATGATGATCGAGCCGATGACGACCAGGACGCCGGCCGCCGAGGCGAGGCCGTTCTCGTGGGCCTGGTAGAAGCTCTGGTAGACGGTGTAGGGCAGGTTGGCCGTGCCCAGGCCGCCGGAGGTGATCGTGAAGACCGCGTCGAAGTTCTGCACGATGTAGATCGAGCCGAGCAGGGCGCCCAGTTCGAGGTAGCGGCGCAGGTGGGGCAGGGTCAGATGGACGAAGATCTGCCAGTCGCCCGCGCCGTCCACCCGGGCGGCCTCGATCTGCTGCTGGTCCCGGCTCTGCAGCCCCGCCAGCAGGATCAGCATCATGAACGGCGTCCACTGCCAGACGAGGGACAACTCGACCGCCAGGAGCGGGGTGTTGGAGATCCAGTCCGGCTCGGGGCCGCCGACGTAGTGCAGCAGGCCGTTCAGCAGGCCGTACTCCGGGTTGTAGAGGACGTGCTTCCACAGCAGGGCCGCGGCCACCGGGACCACCAGGAACGGGGCGATCAGCAGGGTGCGGACCACGCCCCGGCCGCGGAAGCGGCGGTCCAGGAGCAGGGCGAGGGCCAGGCCCAGGGCGAGGCTGACCAGGACCACCGCCGCCGTCAGCAGGATCGTCGTCCACACCGACTTGCGCAGGTCCGGGTCGGTGAGGACGTCGGAGTAGTTGGCGAAGCCGGTGAAGTGGCGGGCGTCCGGGTAGAGGGCGTTCCAGTCGAAGAAGCTGATCACCAGGGTGGCCACGAAGGGCAGTTGGGTGACCGCGATCATGAAGACCAGGGCGGGCAGGAGCGGGGCGCGGGTGGCCCAGGCGCGCAGCCGGGGCGAGGGCGCGCGGAGGGGGGTGCGGACGTCGGGTGCGGCCGGGGCGGCCGTCGTCGTGGCGGTCATCGTCCCTCGTACTCCTCGGAGATCTTCTCGGCGAGCTGCTGGGACTTCTTCAGGGCCTCCTCGACGGACTGCCGTCCGGCGATGGCCGCGCTGATCTCCTGGGAGACCTTGGTCCCGAGGTCGGTGAACTCGGGGATGCCGACGAACTGGATGCCGGGGGCGGGCCGGGGCTGTACGCCGGGGTTCTTCGGCTTGGCGCCCTCGATGGCCTCCTTGGTCATCTCCTGGAAGGCGGCGGCCTCCTTGCGGTAGTCCGGGTTCCGGTACGTCGAGGCGCGCTTGCCGGCCGGGACGTCGGACCAGCCGACCTGGTCGCCGACGAGCTGCTCGTAGCCCTTGCCGGACGCCCAGGAGACGAACTTCCAGGCTTTGTCGGGGTTGCGGGACGCCTTCTGGATGCCCCAGGCCCAGGTGTAGAGCCAGCCCGCGGAGTCCGTCTTCTCGACCGGGGCGGGCGCGTAGCCGATCCTGCCCTTGACCGGGGAGTCGGCCGACTCCAGCGAGCCGGCCGCGGAGGTGGCGTCGTACCACATGGCGACCTTGCCCTGGGTGAGGTTGTTCAGGCACTCCGCGAAGCCGGACTGGGCGGCGCCGGACTCGCCGTGGTCGCGGACCAGGTCGACGTAGAACTTCACCGCCTTCTGCCACTCGGGGGAGTCCAGGCGGGCCGTCCAGTCCTTCTCGAACCAGGTGCCGCCGAAGGTGTTGACCACCGTCGTCAGCGGGGCCATCAGCTCGCCCCAGCCGGGCAGTCCGCGCAGGCAGACGCCCTTCATGCCGGGCCGTGCGCCGTCCAACTGTTCGGCGAGCGATGCCACTTGGGTCCAGGTGGGGTGCTCGGGCATCTTCAGGCCCTTCGCGGCAAGGACGTCCTTGCGGTACATCAGGAAGGACGACTCGCCGTAGAAGGGCTGGCCGTAGAGCTTGCCGTCCGCCGCGGTGAGGGACTCGCGCATCGGGCCGAGGACGTCCTGCTCGTCGTAGGCCGGGTCCTTGGCGACGTACGAGTCCATCTCGTGCAGCCACTCGTTGCGGGCGTAGATCGGTATCTCGTAGTTGGAGAGGGTGGCGACGTCGTACTGCCCCGCCTGGTTGGCGAAGTCCTGGCTGATCTTGTCGCGGACGTCGTTCTCCGGCAGCACGGTGAAGTTCACCTTGATGCCGGTCTCCTTGGTGAAATGGGCGGCGGTGAGCTTCTGCAGCTCCACCATCTGGGGGTTGTTGACCATCAGGACGTTGACGGCGTTCCCGCCTGCGCCGGCCCCGCCGGCCCCGGCCCAGCAGCCGGTGAGCAGCGGGGCGAGCAGCGTCCCTGCGGCGGCCGCGGCGAGCATCGCCCGCGGCCTCCGCCGGCTCGGGGTTCGCATGGATCGCTCCTGGAGGTATGGGGAGTAGGGGGACATATGGGGTGCGTGCGGGTGTCCGGCCGCCCCGAGGGGCTCATGGGGGAGCGGTCAGACGCGGATGACCTGCGGGCCGAGCAGGGCGTAGCGGTGTGCCTCCGAGGTGGGCAGCAGGGTGCTGGTGACGATCGCCTCCAGGGCGCCGACCTCCGCGAACCGGCAGAAGCTGACCGCCCCGAACTTGGTGTGCGTGCCGGCGAAGACCGTGCGGCGGGCGGCGCGGATCGCCTGCGCCTTGACCTCGCTGACCGCCGGGTCGGGCGTGGTCAGGCCGTGTTCGCGGGAGATGCCGTTGGCGCCGATGTAGGCCAGGTCGACCACGAAGCCGGCCAGCATCTTCGTCGTCCAGTGGTCCACCGTGGCCAGCGTGCCCGGGCGGACCCGGCCGCCGAGCAGCAGCACCGAGACCTGCTCGGCCTCCGCCAGGGCGCCGGCCACCGGCAGCGAGGCGGTCACCACGGTCAGCGGCCGGTCCCTCGGCAGCGCCTCGGCGATGAGCTGGGGCGTGAAGCCCTCGTCGACGAAGACCGTCTCGGCGTCCCCGAGCAGCTCGGCCGCCGCGGCGGCGACCCGGCGCTTCTCGGGGACGTGGCTGGTGGCGCGGAAGGCGAGCGTCGTCTCGAACCCGGCGCTCTCCACCGGGTAGGCGCCGCCGTGGGTGCGGCGGACCAGGCCGTGGTCCTCCAGGGCGCGCAGGTCGCGCCGGACGGTCTCCTTGGCCACGCCCAGCTCGGCCGCGAGGGAGGTCACGTCGACCGAGCCGGTGGCGCGGGCCGCGCGCACGATCTCGCGCTGCCGTTCCTCCGCCGTCCGCGTGCTCACGTCGAACACCACCCGCCTCACCGCCTCCGTGCCCGTTCGGGCCCCGGCCGGGCCCTCGGAGGAAGTTGTACAGCGGCCGTGCGGCACCGACCAGGTCCCTCGCGCGCCCGATGCTGCCCGATCGGGCCCGTTTCGGCCCTCCCGTGCCCGTCGCGGACCTGGGCGGCAGCGGCGCGGTGGGTGGGAACGGGCGGTGCGGGTGCCCGGATACCGGGGCGGGCGGGTCCGTTCGGCGCCCGCCGGTCCGCTGCGGCGGGGCGTTCCGTCAGTGGGGCCAGACCGGCGGGTCGGTGACGAAGGGGCCGCCGAGGAGCGCCTGCGCCGGGTCGGCCGGGTCGAGATCGCCCTCGTCGGCGAGGAGTCGCGCGGCGTACGGCTCCGAGTCGTCGCACGGCGTGTAGCCGAGGGCCCGCGCGGAGGTGAGGTCCCAGCGCAGGCGGGTGTTGGCGGAGGAGCCGTACACCACGGTGTGACCGACGTCGGGCGCGGTGAGCGCGGCGTGGAAGAGGCGGGCGCCGTCGGCGGGGCTCAGCCAGATCGAGAGCATGCGCACGCTGGTCGGCTCGGGACGGCAGGAGCCGATGCGGACGGAGACGGTCTCCAGGCCGTGCCGGTCCCAGTAGAGCTGGGCGAGGTCCTCGCCGAAGGACTTGGACAGGCCGTAGAAGGTGTCCGGGCGGCGCGGGGTGTCGACGGGGATAGGGGGCTCGCCGGGCCGGGGCCAGGGGGTGTGGCCGACGGCGTGGTTGGAGGAGGCGAAGACGATCCGCCGGACGCCCTCCTCGCGGGCGGCCTCGTACAGATGGTAGGTGCCCTCGATGTTCGCCCTGAGGATCTTCTCGAACGGCGCCTCGAGCGAGATGCCGGCCAGGTGCAGGACCGCGTCCACGCCGCGCACCGCCTCGCGCAGGGCCGCCCGGTCGGCGAGGTCGGCGGTGACCGCGTCCGGCTCGCCCTCGACGGGGCGCACGTCGAGGCAGCGCAGTTCGTAGCCGAAGGCGGGCAGCAGATTGCGCATCATCGTGCCGAGCGCGCCGGCGGCGCCGGTCAGCAGAAGCGTGCGGGGTTCGGGCATCCTGGCGACTCCTCCGGCCTCGCGCGACGTCGAGCGGCTCTCCTGTGCCTTCTCCTGCTCGCGGCGGCGGGCCGTATGCACTTGACCGGCCTTCGAGGGCGGCCTAGCGTGAGCGGATCGCAGTGGTTCATGTATGTGTACGCAGATCATATTGGTGAAAGCGTGGACGCGCCCATGACACCGGCCTCCCTCGCCGTCCGGCTCATGATCCCGAGCGGGCCGCTGTTCTTCCCCGTCACCGCCTTCGGTCCCGGCGGCGGGGTCGACCTCGACGCCTACCGCGCCCACGTGCGCCAGGGCGTCGAGGCCGGTGCCGCCGCCGTGTTCGCCTGCTGCGGCACCGGCGAGTTCCACGCGCTGACCCCGGAGGAGTTCCAGGAGTGCGTGCGCGCCGCCGTCGCGGAGACCGCGGGGCGGGTGCCGGTCGTCGCCGGCACCGGCTACGGCACCGCCCTCGCCGTGCGCTTCGCCCGCCTCGCCGAGGAGGCCGGCGCCGACGGGCTGCTCGCCCTGCCGCCCTACCTGGTCGCGGCCGGCCAGGAGGGGCTGCTGCGCCACTACCGCGCGGTGGCTGCCGCGACCGCGCTGCCCGTGATCGTCTACCAGCGCGACAACGCCGTCCTCACCCCCGAGACCGTGGTCGAACTGGCCCGCACGGACGGGGTGATCGGCCTGAAGGACGGGGTCGGCGACCTCGGCCTGATGCAGCGGATCGTCAGCGCCGTACGGACCGAGGTCCCCGGCGGGTTCCTGTACTTCAACGGCCTGCCGACCGCCGAGCAGACGCAGCTCGCCTACCGCGCGCTCGGCGTCACCCTCTACTCCTCGGCCGTCTTCTGCTTCGCCCCCGAACTCGCCCTCGCCTTCCACCGGGCGCTGCACACCGGCGACGACGCCACCGCGCACCGGCTCCTCGACGGCTTCTTCCGCCCCTTCGTGGAGCTGCGCGCCGAGGGGCGCGGCTACGCCGTCTCGCTGGTCAAGGCGGGCGTGCGGCTGCGCGGCTCCGACGTCGGGGAGGTGCGCCCGCCGCTGCACGAACCGGCGGCGGAGCACGTCGAGCGGCTCGCCCGGCTCACCGAGCGCGGGTACGCGCTGCTCGCGGACGCCCGGTGAAGGCGTCGGCGTTCCTCTACCCGTGGGACGTCGTCGGCGACCCGGCCGCGCCCGGCACCGTCGCCCGCACCGGCGTCCGCCAGGTGACCCTCGCCGCCGCCTACCACTCCACCCGCGCCCTGACCCCCCGCCACCCCCGGCACCGGATCGTCACCGCCGAGCACGCCGCCGTCCTCTACCCGCCGGACGCCCGCTGGACGGGACGCGCCCTGCGGCCCCGCCCGGCCGGCGCCTGGGCGCCCGGCGACGCCTGGGGCGAGGCCGCGGGGGCGCTCGCGGACGCCGGTCTCGAGGTGCACACCTGGGTGGTGCTCGCGCACAACAGCCGGCTCGGCGCCGAACACCCGCACACCTCGGTCGTCAACGCCTACGGCGACCGCTACCCCTGGGCGCCCTGCGTCGCCCAGCCCGCCACCCGCGCCCTCCTCACCGACCTGGCCGCCGAGGCGGCGGTGCGGCCCGGGGCGCGCGGCACCGAACTGGAGTCCCTGGGCTGGTACGGCCTCGCGCACCCGCACGCCCACGACAAGACCGCCGGGGTCGGGCTCGGCGACGCAGGGCAGTACCTCATGGCGCTCTGCTTCTGCCCCGACTGCCGCGCGGGCTACGGCACCCAGGGCCTGGACGCGGACCGGCTGGCCGCCGCCGTGCGCGACGCCCTCGGACCCGTCTGGCGCGGTGCGGCGCCGTCCGGCGGGGGCTGGGCGGGCGTGGCGCGGCTGCTCGGCGCGGAGGCCGCGCGGGGCACGCGCGCGTGGCGGGACGAACGGGCCCGCACCCTCCAGGAGGCGGCCGTCGCGGCGGTACGGGCCGCGGCGCCGGCCGGCTTCCAAGTGCTGCTCCACGCCGACCCGGTGTCCTACCACTGCGGGGCGAACGCCGGCGTCGACCCCGGGCACGTCCTGTCCGTCGCGGACGGCGTGGTGGTGCCCTGCGCGGGCGGCGACGCCGGGCTGCTCACCCCGTTCGCCGAACGGGCCGGGACCGGCGCCGTCCTCGCCGCCAACCTCACCGTCGTCGCCGGGCTCGGCGGCCGGCCCGGCGACCTCGCCGCCGACGCGGCCCGCGCGCGGGACCTCGGGGCGACCGAACTGCGCCTCTACCACCTGGGACTGGCATCGGACACCGACCTGGCGGCGGTGCGCGCGGGGCTCGCCGGTCGTTGAGCCGACGCCGGCGCGGTCGCGTCGTCAGGGCCGGTGCGGGGTCGGGGCCTAGGACATCGACTTGGCGGCGGTGCGCGCGGGGCGTGCCGGCCGCTGGGCCAGTACCAGCGCGGTCGTGAGCAGCACCGCGCCCAGGGCGGGCAGCAGCAGCCACAGGCCGGCCACTCCCACCAGCGCCGCGCCGACGGCCAGGCCGAGCACGTTCGGCCCGAACACCAGGGTGTCGCTCGCGGCGGCGGCCCGGCCGCGCAGCACCGCCGGGGTCTCGCGCTGCACGGCGGTCAGGGCCGCGATCAGCACCGCCGGGAGCCCGATGCCGACCGCCGCGCTCGACGCCAGCACCACCGGTTCCACCGGCACGGCCCGCACCGCCACCGCCGCCCCGAACAGCCCGATCCCGGCCGCCGCGAACCACCGGTCGCCGAGGTGCCGCAGGGCGGGCCCGGCCAGCAGCCCGCCCGCCACCGAACCGGCGCCCTGCACCGCGTACAGCACGCCCGCGTACGCCGGGGGGCGGCCGAGCGAGTCGACGACCGGGTAGAGCGTCGCGCCGCCGATGCCCGCGCAGAGCATCGTCACGCCGCCGGCCAGCACCAGCGGGCGCAGCCCGGGGTGCCGCCACAGGTGCCGGGCGCCCTCGGCCGTCCGCTCCCACCAGTGCCCCGCCGGCGGCTCCGGCGGCGCCTCGCGCACCCGCACCGCCGCGCAGAGCCCGGCGGCCAGCACGAAGGTCGCCGCGTCGAGGAGCGCCACCGCCCGGCCGCCGTACGCGGCGTACAGGCCGGCGCCGGTCAGCGGGGCCACCAGCTTCATGCCCTCGGTGACCGTCATCCGCAGCCCGTTGAAGTCGCCCAGCAGGCGCGGGGCGACGGCGGCGGCGACCAGCGCCGACTCGGCGGCGTCGTGCACCACACCAAGGGCGCCGTACCCGACCAGGACCGCGAAGAGCAGCCAGAGCCGGTCCGCCGAGCCCACGGCCAGGAGGGCGAGGAGCAGCAGGGCCGAGGCCAGGTTCAGGGCGATCAGCAGCGGCCGGCGCCGGCCGCGGTCGGCGAGGGTGCCGAGCGCCGGGCCCGCCAGGGTCGGCAGCCACAGGGCGAGCAGGCAGAGCGCGGCCAGGCCGTCGGAGCCGGTGAGGCCCTTCACCCACACGCCGCACGCCAGCCACATCGCGGAGCTGCCGAAGCGGGAGACCACCGCCCCGGCGAGGAACAGGCCCGCGTCGCGGTCGCGCACCACGCGCACCAGGGGCCAGGTCGAAGTCGTCGTCATGTCCGACGAGCCTCGGTCTGAGTGGGGCGGACCGGCATCGGGCAGGTGCCCCAGGAAAGCGGCCGTCGACCGATGAGTCCGGCGGCCGGCCTCGGTCCTTCTTCCTAGAAAGCACCGTCCGCCTCGCGGAGCGCAGCCCGCGACGACCCCAGGGAGCAGTCCATGGCCTCGGAAACGACCGCCGGTGACCCCGTCCTCGACCTCGGCCCGCAGGCCCGGATCGTGGCCCGGCTCGCCGAGCGCGTGCCCGACGAGCGGCTCGCCGACCCCACCCCCTGCCCCGACCTGACGGTACGCAACCTGCTCGGCCACCTGACCCACCTGGCCACCGCCTTCCGCGACGCCGGACGCAAGGACCTCGGGCCCACCACCGACACCAACCCCGGCGCCGTCACGCCGGACATCGGACCTGGCTGGCGCGAGGAGCTGCCCCGGGTCCTCGACGAGCTGGCCGAGGCCTGGCGCGACCCCGAGGCGTGGACCGGCATGACCCGGGCCGGCGGCGTCGACCTGCCGGGCCCGGTGGCCGGCGCGGTCGCGGCCGACGAGCTGCTGATCCACGGCTGGGACCTGGCCCGCGCCACCGGCCAGGAGTACACGCCGGACGAGGGCGCGCTGCGCAGCGCCCTGACCTTCCTGACCGCGGCGGCCGAGGACCCCGGCCGCGACGACAGCGGGGGCGGGCTGTTCGGCCCGGTCGTCCGGGTCCCCGCCGACGCCCCGCTCCTCGACCGGGCCCTGGGCCTGAGCGGTCGCGACCCGGGCTGGACGCGGCCCGCCTGAACCGGAGGGCGGAGATCCCCGGCCGGCCCGTACGCTCCGCCGTATGGCCCTCACCCTCACCGTCCTCGGCACCGCCGCCCCGCACCCGGGCCCGGGCCGCCCCTGCTCCGGTCACCTGCTGCGCGGCGGGGGCGCCCAGGTGTGGGTGGACGCCGGCACCGGCACCTTCGCCGAGTTGCAGCGGCACGCCGACCCGGCCCGGCTCGACGCCATCTGGATCTCCCACCTGCACGCCGACCACAGCGCCGACCTGCTCGCCGCCGTCTACGGACTCGCCTACGGCGGGCTGACGCCGCCCGCGCCGGTGCCGGTGTACGCCCCGGCGGACTGCGCCGCGCGCCTCGCGGGCTTCTTCGGCCGCCCGGACGCCGGCTTCCTCGCGCCGGTGCTCGACTTCCGGCCGCTGCACGACGGCCACACCGTCCGCCTCGGCGGCCTGACCCTGACCTCGCACGCCGTCCGGCACGACACCGAGGCGTACGGGCTGCGCGCCGAGTGCGGCGGCCGGGTGCTGGCGTACTCCGGGGACAGCGGCCCCTGCCCGGCCCTCACCGACCTGGCCCGGGACGCCGACGTGTTCCTCTGCGAGGCCGACATCGACGCGCCCGGTCCGGACGAGCAGGTGCACCTCACACCCGAGGACGCCGGGCGCACCGCCCGCGCCGCCGGCGCCCGGCGCCTGCTGGTCACGCACGTCGGGCCGACGCTGACCCCCGAGGCGGCGACGGCCCGCGCCGCCGAGGCGTTCGGCGGGCCGACGGACACCGCGCGCGAGGGCCGCGTCACCGAGGTCTGAGCCATGGGCGGCGTCAGTCCTTCAGCGCCGCCCGCATCATCGCCTTGGCGACCGGGGCCGCCAGGCCGTTGCCGCTCACCTCGGAGCGGGCCGCGTTCGACTGCTCCACGATCACGGCCACGGCGACCTCCTTGTCCGAGGAGGCGGACTTGGCGTAGGAGGTGAACCAGGCGTACGGCGTCTTGCTGTTCCTCTCGCCGTGCTGGGCCGTGCCGGTCTTGCCGCCGACCGTGGCGCCCGGGATCCGCGCGTTCGTGCCCGTGCCGTCCTCGACCACCGTCTGCATCGCCGACTGGAGCTGCCGGGCGGTGTCCGAGCTGACGATCCGCCGGGTGTCCGGGTCGTCGTCGTAGTCCTCCAGGACATTGCTGTCGCCGTCCGTGAGCTGCGCGACCATGTGCGGCGAGACCAGCTCACCGTCATTGGCTATGGCCGCGGAGACCATGGCCATCTGGAGCGGCGTCGCCGTCACGTCGTACTGCCCGATGCCGGTGAGCGCGGTGGAGGAGCGGTCCATGTCCTTCGGGTACGTGCTCGGGTAGGCGCGCACCGGTATGTCCTGCTTCTCGTCGTTGAACCCGAACTTCTCCGCCGTCGCGCGCACCTTTTCCTGGCCGAGGTCGGCGGCCATCTTCGCGAAGACGTTGTTGCAGGAGTACTGGAGCGCGACGCGGATCGGGGCGTTCTCGCACGGGGCGCTCGGGTTCTCGTTCGACAGGTCCCTCGTGGTGCCCGGCAGCCGGTACGGGTCCGGGCTCCGCGTGCCCTCGTCCACCGAGTCGTACAGCCCGTCCTCCAGCGCGGCGGCGGCCACCACCAGCTTGAACGTCGAGCCGGGCGGCAGCGGCTGGCGCAGCGCCCGGTTGGTCAGCGGCTTCTCCGGGTCCGCGTTGAGCTTCTGCCAGGCCTCACCGGCGCTGTTGGCGTCGGTCAGCGAGGAGGGGTCGTACGACGGGGTGGACACCACGCCGAGGACGCGGCCGGTCTTCGGGTCGATGGCGACGGCCGCGCCCTTCTTGTCGCCCAGCGCGTCCATGCCCGCCTTCTGCACGGCCGGGTCGATGGTCGTCAGCACGTTGCCCGGGGCCGCCCGCTCGCCGGTGACCGTGTCCATGACGCTCTTGAGCCGGGGATCCGTGCCGTTGAGCAGGTCCTGGTAGATGCCCTCCAGTTGGGTCGGCGCGTACGCCTGCGAGGCGTAGCCGGTCACCGCCGCGTACCGCTCGCCGTCCGGGTAGGTGCGCTTGTAGGCGAGGTCGCCGTCCTCCGTCCGTGCCGATCCGGTGACCGGGCGGCCGGCCACGACGATGTTCCCGAGCGGCCCCGCGTACGTCGCGATCGCGTTGCGCCGGTTGTCCTTGTCTTCCGCGAGCGCCTGTCCGTCGTAGAACTGCACCCAGGTCGCCCTGACCAGCAGAGCGAACACCAGGAGCAGGGTGAAGACGGATGCGCGCCTGATCGTCTTGTTCATCCCGCTGACAAGACGAACGGGGGTGTGGTGGTCGTTCCCTTGTGCGGTCTTTTCTCATCATCCGTTCATGAGGTGCGCATCACGAGGTGAGGTGCAGCACGATCTCGTCGATCTCCACGCCGCGCGCCGGCGCGAAACCCCGGTCCGCGGCGCTCACCTCGAAGCCGCACTTCGCCAGCACCCGCAGCGAACCGGCGTTGTCCGCCGCCGCCCGCGCGTACAGCGGGCGCTCCGGCACCTCGGCGAGCAGGCCGCGCAGCGCGGCGGTGGCCACGCCCCGGCCCCAGTACGCCCGGTCCACCCAGTACGTCACCTCGCGCTCGCCCGGCTCGCCGTACACCGCGGCGCTGCCCACCACGTCCCCGTCGGCGAGGACGGTGCGGTTCACCACGCCGCCGTCGGCCCTGATCCGCGCCCAGTGGGCCGCGAAGACGTCCCAGTCGGCCGGGTCCTCGGGGGTGAAGGCCGCCATGTGCAGGGCCACCGGGTCGTTGAGCTGGCGGAAGAAGACCGGCAGGTCGCTGTCGTGGACCTCGCGCAACGTGATCAGCATGCCTCAGAGCGTACGGGTGGCCAGTGACAGCCGGTCCCGGGCGTCGAGCAGCGCGTCCTTCACCGTCTGCTCGTGCGCGGGCGTCAGCCGCGCCACCGGCACCGAGCAGCTGACCGCGTCCCGCGCGGGAGTGCGGTAGGGGATCGCCACGCCGAAGCAGCGCAGGCCGAGGGTGTTCTCCTCGCGGTCCACGGCGTAGCCCCGCTCCCGTACCTGGTGCAGCTCCTCGATGAGCCGCTCCCGGTCGGTGAGGGTGTGCTCGGTGAGCGCGGGCAGCGTCTCCGGGAGCAGCGCGCGGACCTGCTCGTCGGTGTGGGTGCTCAGCAGCGCCTTGCCGAGGGCCGTGGAGTGGGCGGGCAGCCGGCGGCCGACGCGGGTGAAGGGGCGCAGGTAGTGCTGGGACTGCCGGGTGGCCAGGTACACGACGTTCGTGCCGTCGAGGCGGGCGAGGTGGACGGTCTCCGTGGTGTCCTCGGCGAGCCGGTCAAGGGCCGGCCGGGCGGCGGCCACCACCTCGTCGCCGTCGATGTAGGAGGTGCCGACCAGCAGCGCCCGCACCCCGATGCCGTACCGCGTGCCGGTGGCGTCGGTCTCCACCCAGCCCAGCTCCACCAGCGTGCGCAGCAGCATGTAGAGGCTGGACTTGGGATAGCCGACGGCCTCCTGGACCGAGGCGAGGGTGTGCATGCCGGGGCGGGCCGCGAAGTACTCGAGCAGCTCCACCGTCCGCACCGCCGACTTGACCTGCGCCCCGCCGCCCGCCTCGCTCGCCGACATCGCCCTTGACCCCTTCGTTCGACGGGAAATAGTCTCCGATCTCCGAGCGTGTTCAGCATCAGAGACAGCGTTCAGTATATCGAACGTCCCTGGTGGGGCGGGCGGCCTGCTGGACCTGCCGGAAGGGATCCGCGGTGACAGCAGCACCGGTCGCAGCACCAGTCTGGAGTGTCGACCCCCGAACCGGGAAGCGGCGGGAGCAGGTCGCGGTGGAGGCCACGGACCGGGTGGTGGACGCCGCGGTGCGCGCCGCGCACGAGGCGCGGGGCGCGCTCGCCGACCGCGCGGTCCGCGCCGCCTTCCTGCGCACCGCCGCCGACCGCCTCGACGCCGCCGGGGAGGAGCTGGTCGCGGCGGCCGACGCCGAGACCGCGCTCGGCGGGACCCGGCTCACCGGCGAACTGGCCCGCACCTGCTACCAGTTGCGCGCCTTCGCGGACCTGGTCGAGGAGGGCGCCTTCCTCGACGTGGTCATCGACCACCCCGACGCCACCGCCACCCCGCCCGTCCCGGACCTGCGCCGCTACAAGGTCCCGCTCGGCGTCGTCGCCGTCTGGGCGGCCTCCAACTTCCCCTTCGCCTTCTCCGTGCCCGGCGGCGACACCGCGAGCGCCCTCGCGGCCGGCTGCCCGGTCGTCGTCAAGGCCCACCCCGACCATCCGGCCCTGTCGGAGCGGGTCGCGGCGGTGCTGCGCGGGGCCGCCGCGGAACACGGCGTCCCCGAGGGCGTCCTCGGCCTGGTGCACGGCTTCGACGCCGGCCTGGAACTGATCCGGCACCCGCTCGTCGCCGCCGCCGGGTTCACCGGGTCGGTCAGGGGCGGCCGGGCGCTGTTCGACGCGGCGGCGGCGCGGCCGGTGCCGATCCCGTTCCACGGCGAGCTGGGCTCGCTCAACCCCGTGCTGGTCACCGAGGGGGCCGCCGCCGAACGGGCCGACGCCATCGGTGGCGGGCTGGCCGGCTCGATGACGCTGGGCGTCGGGCAGTTCTGTGTGAAGCCGGGTCTGGTCCTGGTGCCGGCCGGGGCGGCGGGGGACGGTGTGGTCAAGTCCCTGGCCGAGGCCGTCGCCGCCACCGGGGAGGGCGTCCTCCTCGATCACCGGATGCGGGAGAACGTCGTCGCCGGCGTCGCCGAGCGGACCGCCCTGCCGGACGTCGAGGCGCCGGTGGCGCCGGGACCGGCCGGCGAGCACACGGTCGGCGCCGGCTTCCTCACCGTGCCGGCCGCCCGGCTGGCCGAGGGGGACGGCCACGCGCTGCTCCTGGAGGAGTGCTTCGGCCCGGTCACCGTCGTCGCCCGCTACGCCGGCGACGCCGAGGCCGGGGCGGTGCTCGCCCGGCTGCCGGGAAGCCTCACGGCCACGGTGCACCTCTCCGCCGCCGAGGCCGCCGGGCAGGGGCGCGGGGCGGGGCTGCTGGCGGAACTGACCTCGCTGGCCGGCCGGGTCCTGGTCGACGGCTGGCCCACCGGCGTCGCCGTCGCGCCGGCCCAGCACCACGGCGGCCCGTACCCGGCGACCACCTCGACGTCCACCTCGGTGGGCGGCACGGCCATCGAACGCTGGCTGCGCCCCGTGGCGTACCAGGGCGCCCCGGAGGCGCTGCTGCCGCCCGAGCTGCGGGACGACAACCCGCTGGGCCTGCCGCGCCGGTACGACGGGCGGCTGGAGCGGTAGCCCCGGGCGGGCGGTCACGGGCCGGCACGGGGGCGGGCGGTCACGGGCGGCGCGGGGGGCCGGCCGAGTTGTGGACGCCGGCTTCCCCGGGAACCAGTGCCGGGGCCCCGGCGTCCTCCGTCGCATGATCGACGACCACCGCAGTGACGCCCTCGTGATCCGCGACGCCCGGACCGCCGACATCGAGGCGATAGCCGGCCTGCACGTGCGGGCCCGGGCGACCTACTACCCCGACGGCCTCCCGGACGACGACCACGACTGGGGCGCCGCCTGGCGCGCCGCCGTCGAACGCCCCGACGGGCAGGTGCTCTGCGCCGAGCGGGGCGGACGGCTGATCGGGATCGCCTCCTTCCGGCCCCCGGAGGGCGCGGCGCCGGACACCGTCAAGCTCTTCCAGTTCCATGTCGACCCGGCCCACTGGCGCGCCGGCGTCGGCACCGCCCTGCACGCCGCCTGCGTCGAGCGGTGGCGGGCCGGCGGGCGGCGCACGGCCGTCCTCGACGTGCACGTCGACAACCGGCGCGCCCAGGCGTTCTACGCCCGCCAGGGCTGGCTCCCCGACCCGGCGAACCCGCCCGCGCCGGACGCCCACCACCTGGACCTGCGCTATGCGGTGCCGGTCGCCCGGGAGTGAAGGGGAATGAACCCGACTGATTGAACGTTCACGCACCCGGCGGAGGGAGTCTCCGCGACCGTACGACCCGAGTGAGTGAGCTTCCGTGACCCTGCGCGTCGAGATCTGGAGCGACATCGCCTGCCCCTGGTGCTATGTCGGCAAGGCCCGCTTCGAGAAGGCGCTGGCCGCCTTCCCGCACCGCGACGGCGTCGAGGTGGTGCACCGCTCCTTCGAGCTGGACCCCGGCCGCGCCAAGGGCCAGGTCGAGCCGGTGCTGGCCATGCTCACCGCCAAGTACGGCATGTCCGAGGCGCAGGCCCACGCCGGCGAGGACAACCTCGGCGCGCAGGCCGCCGCCGAGGGCCTGGACTACCGCACCCGCGACCGCGACCACGGCAGCACCTTCGACATGCACCGGCTGCTGCACCTCGCCAAGGAGGAGGGCCGCCAGGAGGCGCTGCTGGACGCCTTCTACCGGGCCAACTTCGCCGAGGAGCGGTCGGTCTACACCGACGACGAGCGGATCGCCGAGCTGGCGGTGGCCGCCGGCCTCGACGCGGACCGGGTCCGCGAGGTGCTGGCCGATCCCGACGCCTACGCCGACGCCGTCCGCGCCGACGAGCGCGAGGCCGCCGAGCTGGGCGCCACCGGTGTGCCGTTCTTCGTGCTCGACCGCGCCTACGGCGTCTCCGGCGCCCAGCCCGCCGAGGTCTTCACCCGCGCGCTGACCCAGGCGTGGGGCGAGCGGGCGCCGCTCACCCTGGTCCAGGACGGCGACGCGGCGGCCTGCGGCCCGGACGGCTGCGCGGTGCCGCAGGACTGAACCGGCAGGTCAGGGGCGTCGTATAAGCGGCCCTAAGACAGACCGCGCAGAAATCGGCAATGGACGGGGAGGTCCCGGAGCCGCACAGTGGTGCCATGGAGAGCTTCGAGAACCTCGTCCGCGCCGAGTTCGCCCCGAAGAACACCTACCTGAACACGGCCAGCACCGGCCTGCTGCCCGCCCGTACGGTCGTCGCCATGCGCGACGCGGTGGCGGGCTCGGCGGCCGGGGCGCCCACCGACATGTTCGCCGACGTGGAGGCCGCCCGGGCGGCCTTCGCCCGGCTGGCCGGCGTGCCCGCCACCCGGGTGGCGACCGGCGCCTCGGTCGCCACCTTCAGCGGCCTGGTCGCCGCCTCCCTGCCGCCGGGCGCCGAAGTCCTGACCGCCGAGGGCGACTTCAGCTCCCTGGTCAACCCCTTCCACGTCCGCGGCGACCTGAAGGTGCGGGCGGTGCCGCTGGAGCGGATCGCCGAGTCCGTCGGCCCGGACACCGCGCTGGTCGCGGTCAGCGCCGCGCAGTCCGCCGACGGCCGGGTGGCCGACCTGGTGGCGCTGCGCGAGGCCGCCCGGGCGCACGGGGCGCGGACGCTGGTCGACGCCTCCCAGTCGGCCGGCTGGCTGCCGCTGGCCGCCGGTGACTTCGACTTCGTCGCGTCCGTCGGCTTCAAGTGGCTGCTCTGCCCGCGCGGGGTGGCCTTCCTGGTCGTCCCGGAGGACTTCGGCGGGCTGACCCCGCTGTACGCCGGGTGGGCGGCCGGCGAGCACCCCTGGGACAGCTGCTACGGACCGGTCGAGGAACTCGCCCGCTCGGCACGCCGGTTCGACGAGAGCCCCGCCCTGTTCTCCTACGCCGGCGCCCGGCACTCCCTGGCCCTGGTGGAGGAGCTGGGCGTCGAGGCCGTGCACGCCCACGACACCGCGCTCGCCGACCGGTTCCGGGACGGCCTGCGCGCGCTGGGCCACGAGCCGGTGCCCGCGCCGGGGTCGGCCATCGTGTCGGTGCCCGGCCTCGGCCACCGGCAGGGCGGGCTGAGCCGGGCCGGCGTGGAGGTCTCCGACCGCGCGGGCAACCTGCGCGCGGCCTTCCACCTCTACACCACCGCCGCCGACGTGGACCGGCTCCTCGACGTGCTTTCTGATTGAGGCACACGGAAGGGCCGGGGCCTCCCGTCCCACACGAGGAGGCCCCGGCCCTTCCGGCCTGTCACGCGGTCACCGACCGGTCAGCGCGGCGTCACCGCACCGGCGTGAAGTCCCGCGCGCCGATGAAGTCCGGGCGCCGGATGGGCGCCGCGAACGGCTCGACCGCCGTGTTCTCCACGCTGTTGAACACGATGAAGACGTTGCTGCGCGGGAAGGGCGTGATGTTGTCGCCCGAGCCGTGCATGCAGTTGCAGTCGAACCAGGTCGCCGAGCCGGCCTTGCCGGTGAACAGCTTGATGCCGTACTGCGAGGCCAGGTCGGTCAGCGCCTCGTCGGAGGGCGTGCCCGCGTCCTGCATCTGCAGCGACTTCTTGTAGTTGTCCTTCGGCGTGGCCCCCGCGCACCCGAGGAACGTCCTGTGCGACCCCGGCATGATCATGAGACCGCCGTTGGTGTCGTGGTTCTCGGTCAGCGCGATCGAGACGGACACCGTCCGCATGTTGGGCAGGCCGTCCTCGGCGTGCCAGGTCTCGAAGTCCGAGTGCCAGTAGAAGCCGCTGGCGCCGAAGCCCGGCTTGACGTTGATCCGCGACTGGTGGACGTAGACGTCCGAGCCGAGGATCTGCCGGGCCCGGCCGACCACCCGCTCGTCGCGCACCAGCTTGGCGAAGACCTCGCTGATCTTGTGCACCTCGAAGACCGACCGGATCTCCTGCGACTGCTTCTCCACGATGGAGCGCTCGTCGGCGCGGATCGCCGGGTCGGCGACCAGCCGGTCCAGCTCAGCCCGGTACTCCTCGACCTCGTCGGGCCGGATGAGCTGGTCGATGGCGAGGAAGCCGTCGCGCTCGAAGGACTGCAGCTCGCCCGTCCCGATCGGGCCCGGCGTGTCCGGGCCGCCCCACACGACCGGGTCCTGCCGCGGGGTGGCCACCTCGGTGGCGCCGCGGGTGGGATACAGGTCGCCGATGGTCGGGCTCGCGGTCGGAGTCTGGGTATGCGCCTGGGTGGTCACGGTGACTCACACCTCCTCGGTGAGCAGCGGGTAGACGCCGTTCTCGTCGTGGTCCTCCCGTCCGGTGACGGGCGGGTTGAACACGCAGATGCAGCGGAAGTCCTCCTTGACCTTGAGCGTGTGCCGCTCGTGGCCGTTCAGGAGATACATCGTGCCGGGCGTGATGTGGTACGTCTTGCCGGTCTCGCGGTCGGTCAGCTCGGCGTCGCCCTCCACGCAGACGACGGCCTCGATGTGGTTCGCGTACCACATCGACGTCTCCGTACCCGCGTACAGGATCGTCTCGTGCACGGAGAAGCCGACCTTCTCCTTGGCGAGGACGATGCGCTTGCTCTCCCAGGTGCCGGACGCGGACTTCACGTGCCGGTCGGTGCCTTCGATCTCCTTGAACGAACGGACGATCACGGTGCTGCGATGCCTCCTAGATGAGGGGGGTGGTGGGGGTAGGGGGGGCTCAGGCCGTCTCGCGGACGGCGCGGGCGAGGGTGGTGAGGCCCTCGTCCAGCTCCTCGGGCGTGATGGTGAGCGCCGGGAGCAGCTTGACGACCTCGCTCTCCGGGCCGGACGTCTCGATCAGCAGACCCAGCTCGAAGGCGCGCTTGGCGACCTTCCCGGCCCGCGCCTTGTCGTGGAACTCCAGGCCCCACACGAGACCGCGCCCGCGGTACTCCTTGACGTCGGCGAGGTTCTCCTCGGTGATGGCGATCATGTGCTGCTCGACCTGCTCACCGCGGGCCCGGGTCTGCTTCTCCATCGCGGAGCCGTCGGTCCAGTACGTCTCGAGCGCGGCGGTCGCGGTGACGAAGGCCGGGTTGTTGCCGCGGAAGGTGCCGTTGTGCTCGCCCGGCTCCCAGATGTCCAGCTCCGGCTTGAACAGGCAGAGCGACATCGGCAGGCCGTAGCCGCTGATCGACTTGGAGACGGTGACGATGTCCGGCGTGACACCGGCCTCCTCGAAGGAGAAGAAGGCGCCGGTACGGCCGCAGCCCATCTGGATGTCGTCCACGATGAGCAGCATGTCCTGGCGCTCGCACAGGTCGGCCAGGGCGCGCAGCCACTCGGGCCGGGCCACGTTGATGCCGCCCTCGCCCTGCACGGTCTCCACGATCACGGCGGCCGGCTTGTTCAGGCCCGAGCCCTGGTCCTCCAGGAGCCGCTCGAACCACAGGAAGTCCTCGACCGCGCCGTCGAAGTAGTTGTCGAACGGCATCGGGGTGCCGTGCACCAGCGGGATGCCGGCGCCGGCCCGCTTGAAGGCGTTGCCGGTCACCGCGAGCGAGCCGAGCGACATGCCGTGGAAGGCGTTGGTGAAGGACACGATCGACTCGCGGCCCTTGACCTTGCGGGCCAGCTTGAGCGCGGACTCAACGGCGTTGGTGCCCGTCGGGCCCGGGAACATGACCTTGTAGGGCAGGTCGCGCGGGCGCAGCACGATGTTCTGGAAGGACTCCAGGAAGGCGCGCTTGGCCGTGGTCGACATGTCCAGGCCGTGCGTGACGCCGTCGCGCTCCAGGTAGTCGATGAGCGCGCGTTTCAGCACCGGGTTGTTGTGCCCGTAGTTGAGCGAGCCGGCCCCGGCGAAGAAGTCGAGGTACTCGTGGCCGTCCTCGTCGTACATGCGGCTGCCGTGCGCACGGTCGAAGACGGTGGGCCAGCCGCGGCAGTAGCTGCGCACCTCGGACTCGACGGTCTCGAAGACGCTGAGGTCGGGCTGGGTGATGGTCACGACGAATCGCTCCTGGGGGGTGAGGGTGAAGGTGAGGAAGTCTGGGGTGCGCCGGGCCGGGTCAGTGCCCGGTCGGCAGGGGCCCGATGCGGTACAGCACCTCGGGGTCGTGCGGCCCGTCGGGGAACACGTCCGTGGCGAACAGCACCTCGCGCTCGAGGGCGGCGCCGTTGCGCTCGGCGAAGGAGGTGAACAGCCGCTCGGAGGCGGTGTTGCCGGGGGAGATGGTGGTCTCCACGGTGGTCACCCCGCGCTCGGCGGCGGTCCGGGCGACCAGCCCGTCCAGCATCGCGGCGGCCAGCCGGCGCCCGCGCTGGGCCTCGTCCACCGCCACCTGCCACACCAGCAGGGTGTCGGGGCGGTCCGGGCGCACATACGCGGTGACGAAACCGACCGGCTCACCGCGCTCGTCGCGGGCGACGGCCGAGGTGGCGGCGAAGTCGCGGCACCACAGCAGATAGGCGTAGGAGGAGTTCAGGTCGAGGACCTTCGAGTCCCGGGCTATCCGCCACAGGGCGGCACCGTCGGCCGTTCTCGGTCGGTCGATTTGCAGGTCAGCTTGCGCGGCGGTCATGCAAATCGAATTTACCCATCGCGATCCAAAAATGCATCGCCGGAGGGGGTTACGCATAGCGAGGTCGTATGTTATCTCGCGTGCGCGGTGCGAGCGGATTATGGGCGGATTGCGCCCGTTATGTGCGGGGCAAAACGGGCGTCATGTGTAACGGGTCACAGTCATGTAACCCGCTCGAAATCCAGGTGTTTACCGCCTGGAATCCCGGGCAGAAGCTTATGGGAAGCCAATCCCGAGGTAATTCCTCGCTTTCATCGGCCGGTTATTCGCCGGAGAATCCGGAATTGGCTTCGCGTTCACATTCCGGAATCGGCGTACGTCTCGGCCACCGCCCGGTGGGCCGCCGCCACGTCGGTCGGGTGACCGCGCTCCGCCAGGGCGGCGCCCAGGGCCGCCAGCGCGCCCCGCACCACCTCGGGCGTGGCGTCCGGGCCGTAGTGGTTCACCCGGATCATCTCCTTCGCCAGCGCGCCCCCGCCCGCCGCCAGCGGCAACGCCGGTTCGGCGGCCAGGGCCGCGGCCACCAGCTCGGAGGCGTCGGCGTCCGCCGGGGCCCGCAGCGTCGTGGCCACCGGCGCCGCGTCCCGGCTCTCGTGCACGTACGGCTCCAGGCCGCCGCCCAGCGCGAGCGCACCCGCCCGGGTGGCCGCCGCCGCCGAGGCGTGCCGCGCCATGACCGTCTCCAGGCCCGCCGCCTCGATGCGCTCGACACACGCCTCCAGGGCCAGCATCTCCAGCTGCGCCGGGGCGTGCGGCAGGGCGGCGCGCCCGGCGTCCAGCCAGCGCTCCTTCCAGTCGAGCAGGGAGAGGTAGGAGCGGCGCGGCGCCCGCGGATTGGCCGCCATCCGCGCCCACGCCCGCTCGCTCACCGACACCGCCGACACGCCCGCCGGGCCACCCATCGCCTTCTGCGCCCCGATGACGCACAGGTCCACGCCCCAGGCGTCCGGCAGCACCGGCTCCGCGCCGACCGACGCGACCGCGTCCAGGTAGAACAGCGCGCCCTGCGCCCGCACCGTCTCGCCGATCTCCGCGACCGGGTTGGTGTTGCCGGTGGCCGCCTCCGCGTGCACCAGGGACACGAAGTCGATCTCCGGGTGCGCGGCGAACGCCTCGCGGACCTGGTCGGCGGTGACCGCGGTGTGGAAGGGCACGGCGAGGTCGTGCACGGTCGCTCCGCAGTCCCGCAGCCAGTCGCCGAAGGTCTGCCCGTACGGCCCGGTGACGATGTTGAGCGCGACGGTCCCGGGCCCGGCGGCGGCGCGGATCGCGCCCTCCAGCGGCAGCAGCGCCTCGCCCTGCGTGATCAGCACGTCCTGCCGGGTGCCGAGGAGCCGCGCCACCCGGTCCTCGATGGCGGCGAACCGGGCGGCGCTCAGCGGGGGGAGGTCCAGGAGGGGGTGGGTCACGGCGGTGCTCTCTCTTCGCTCGGGGAGGGGCCGGCGTACCGGGCGGTACGCGACGGACGGTCACGGCCGAGCGTAGTCCCGGCGCCCCTGACCCCGGTGACGGGTTCCACCCCTGGTCGGCGCGAGGGCCTAGGGTGCTGGGCATGAGCGAGAGTGCGGTGCTGCACGTCGAGGGGCGGGTGCTCGTCGGTCCCGACGACGTGCGCGACGAGCTGTGGGTGGTCGGCGGGCGGGTCACCTACGACCGCCCGGCCGGTGCCGCCGACGTCCGCACGGTGCGCGGCTGGGCGCTGCCCGGCCTGGTCGACGCGCACTGCCATGTCGGCCTCGACCAGCACGGCGCGGTGCCCGAGGACGTCGCCGAGAAGCAGGCGCTGACCGACCGGGAGGCCGGCACGCTGCTCATCCGGGACGCCGGCTCGCCCTCCGACACCCGCTGGATCGACGACCGCGAGGACCTGCCCAGGATCATCCGGGCCGGCCGGCACATCGCCCGCACCCGCCGCTACATCCGCAACTACGCCTGGGAGGTCGAGCCCGAGGACCTCGTCGCCTACGTCGCCCAGGAGGCCCGGCGCGGCGACGGCTGGGTCAAGCTGGTCGGCGACTGGATCGACCGCGACCTCGGCGACCTGTCCGCCTGCTGGCCGAGCGGCGCCGTGGAGGCCGCCATCGCCGAGGCGCACCGGCTCGGTGCCCGGGTCACCGCGCACTGCTTCGCCGAGGACTCGCTGCGCGACCTGGTCGAGGCCGGCATCGACTGCGTCGAGCACGCGACCGGGCTGACCGACGACACCATCCCGCTCTTCGCCGAGCGGGGTGTCGCCATCGTGCCGACCCTGGTCAACATCGCCACCTTCCCCGCGCTGGCCGACGGCGGCGAGGGCAAGTTCCCGCGCTGGTCGGCCCACCTGCGCCGGCTGCACGCCCGCCGCTACGACACCGTGCGCGGCGCCTACGACGCCGGGGTCCCCGTCTACGTCGGCACCGACGCGGGCGGCTCCCTCGCGCACGGCCTGGTCGCCGGGGAGGTCGCCGAGCTGGTCACCGCCGGGATCCCGCCCGTCGAGGCGCTGGCGGCGGCCACCTGGTCCGCGCGGAGCTGGCTCGGCCGCCCGGGGCTGACCGAGGGCGCCTCCGCCGACCTGGTGGTGTACGACGAGGACCCGCGCGCCGACGTGCGCGTGCTGGCCGCTCCGCGCCGGGTGGTGCTGCGCGGGCGGGTCGTCGGGTAGCCGGCGCGAGTGACGCGGGGGAACGCCCGTGCCGGGAGATCCGAACACGCGCGCGGAAACGCCACGATGGGGTGAAGCGGACCCGGTTCGCTGACGGCCGGGCGGGCGCGGGGACAAGCTGTGCGGGTCCCGAGCACATCGCTCATGCGTGCCCCGCACGCATGTCTCACTGGGGGTCCCACCACCTTGAACGGCAACACCTTCCGCATGCCCGCACGCCGCCTCGCCACCCTCGCGACGGCCACGGCCCTGGCCGCCGGTCCCGCGGCCCTGGCCGGCGCGGGCACCGCACACGCCACCGGCGACCAGGGCCGCGCGAGCGCCGTCGTGCTGCGCACCGGGCTCGACGTCTCCCTGCTCGACAAGAGCGTGGACCTCCCGCTCGGGGTCGCCCTCAACGAGGTGCACGCCCCCGCGAGCGCCCGGAAGACCGCGCTCACCGCGGAACTGGACGGTGTCGACAAGGGCAGGCCCTTCAGCGTGCTGCGCGCCGACGTGGCCGACGCGAAGGTGACGGTGGCCGGGGGCAGGGCCGAGGGCCGCGTCGACGTCGCCCGCGCCCGCGTCCACGTGCCGGGACTGCCGCTGCTGTCGGTCGTGGAGGTGGACCAGGTCACCTCCCGGGCGACCTGCGAGGCGGGGAAGAAGCCGGTCGCCGAGGCCGACCTGCTGGGCGCGGTGAAGGTCCTCGGCAAGAAGGTCACCCTCACCGCCGGCGGCACGACCGACGTCGAGGTCCCCGGCGTCGGCGAGGTCCGCCTCGACCTGTCGGCCACGTCGACCACGTCCCGCACGGCCGCGGCCACCGCCCTTGAGCTGACGGTCTCCATCAACCCCCTGAAGTTGAACGTCGCCGACGTCAAGGGCACCATCACCCTGGCGAAGACGACCTGCGAGACGCCGGCACCGCCGAAGACCCCGGCCGCCCAGCCACCCGCGAAGCCCACGCCGTCGGCGGAACCGACCCCCGAGGTGCAGCCGCAGGGCGAGCACTCCGACGCCGACCTGGCCGAGACGGGCGGCAGCTCGGCGACGCCGTACGTGGCCGGCGGCGCCGGGGCCCTGCTGGTGGCCGGAGCCGGCGCGCTGGCCCTCTCCCGCCGCCGCAGGGGCTGACGCCCCAGGGCGCGTCAGCCCAGCGCCCGCTCCAGCGCGCACAGGAAGCCGTCCGTCGTGGCCCGGTCCCGTACCGCCAGGCGGAGCCAGTCCTCCCCCAGGCCGGGGAAGGTGTCCCCGCGGCGGACGGCGTAGCCGAGGACGCGCAGGCGGGCGCGGACCGCGGCGGCGCCGGGCACCCGGACCAGGACGAAGGGGGCCTCGGCCGGGGTGACGACCCGCAGCCCGGCCGGGGCGAGGGCGGTCAGGCCGGTGACCAGGTGGGCGCGGTCCGCCGCGGCGCGGTGCGCGGCGTGGGCCGCCTCCGCCAGCGCCCGGGGGGCCACGCACGCCTCGGCCGCGGCCAGCGCGGGCGTGGAGACCGGCCACAGCGGCTGGGCGCGCTCCAGGGCGGCCACCGTCTCCGGCGCCGCCAGCACGTAGCCGATCCGCAGCCCCGCCAGGCCCCAGGTCTTGGTCAGGCTGCGCAGCACCACGAGCCCCGGCACGTCCGTCCGCCCGGCCAACGCCTCCCGCTCGCCCGGCACCGCGTCCATGAACGCCTCGTCCACGACGAGGGTCCGCCCGGGCCTGGCAAGGCCGCTCAGGACACCGGCCGGGTGCAGCACCGACGTCGGGTTGGTCGGGTTGCCGACCACCACCAGGTCGGCGTCCTCCGGCACGGCGGCCGGGTCGAGCCGGAAGCCGTCCCGCGCGTCGAGCAGCACCCGGCCCACCGCGTGCCCCGCGTCCCGCAGCGCCGCCTCCGGCTCCGTGAACTGCGGGTGCACCACCACCGGCCGCCGCACCTCCAGGGCGCGCGCCAGCAGCACGAACGCCTCCGCCGCGCCCGCCGTCAGCAGCACCCGCTCGACCGGCAGCCCGTGCCGCGCCGCCACCGCCGCCCGGGCCGCCCGCCCGTCCGGGTAGGCCGCGAGCGAGCCCAGCGAGTCGGCGAGGCGGGCGCGCAGCCACGCCGGGGGCGTGTCCGCGCGGACGTTCACGGCGAGGTCGACCAGCGCCGAGCCGTCGTCGCGGACCTCGGCGTCCCCGTGGTGCCGCAGATCGTGGTCCCGCGTCCTCATGCCGGTGATGATGCCCTCCGCTGTGCCGGCCCCGACCGGGGGATGGTGTCCGCGTCCCGCCGTACGACCGCGCAGGTGGCCCGCGCCGGGCGCGCCCGGGACTTCCGCTTCGGGACGATCAGCTCGCCCCCGCCGATCAGTGCCGCCGCCTCCGCCACCGACGCCGTGCCCAGCGCGGCCAGCACGGCGGGGGAGCGGCCGGGCACCGCGACGCCGGCCAGCTCCTCGGCGGCGTACGCCACCAGCGGCACGCCGAGCCGAGCGGCGGCGCCGAGGACGCCCGGCTCCCCGGCCCGCGCGTCCACGGTGGCCAGGTGGACGACCGACGCGGCGGAAAGCCCCGCCTCCCGCAGCGCCTCATCGACCAGACCCAGCACCTCCGCCACCGGCACGCCCCGCGACGCGCCGACGCCCACGACCAGCGGCCCGGTCACGACCGCGCCCCGCGCGGGCGGGCGTACCGCGATTGCCGCGTCCGGATGTGCCAAGAGGGGCCCGGATCGGATAGCAAGGGGCCATGGCGGTCTTCGTCGCGCTCGGCGCGTTCCTCATGACGCTGGCCGGCGGCTGGACGGCGCAGCGCGTCACCGACCGGCGCCACCTGGTCCTCGGCCTGGCCGGCGGCCTGATGCTGGGCGTCGTCGGCCTCGACCTGCTCCCGGAGGCGCTGCGCGCGGCGGGCACCGAGGTGTTCGGCGTGCCGGCGGCGCTGCTGCTGTTCGTCGCCGGGTTCCTCCTCGCCCATCTGGGCGAACGCCTGCTGGCCGCCCGTCGCGCCGCGCACGGCGCCGACGAGCACGGGCACCGCGCCCCCGAGGTGGGCCTGACGGCCGCCGCCGCGATGGTCGGGCACAGCGCGATGGACGGCGTGGCGATCGGCGCGGCCTTCCAGGTCGGCGGCGGCATGGGCCTCGCCGTGGCGCTGGCCGTCATCGCGCACGACTTCGCGGACGGCTTCAACACGTACACGCTGACCAGCCTGTACGGCAACGCCCGCCGCAAGGCGGTGACCATGCTGGTCGCCGACGCCTGCGCCCCGGTGCTCGGCGCGGCCTCCACCCTGCTGTTCACCATCCCCGAGGGCGCGCTCGGCGGCTACCTCGGCCTCTTCGGCGGCGTCCTGCTCTACCTCGCCGCCGCCGAGATCCTGCCCGAGGCCCACCACGAGCACCCGGCCCGCTCCACGCTGCTGTGCACGGTCGCGGGGGCGGCCTTCATCTGGCTGGTGGTCGGCCTCGCCGAGTGAGGCGCCCTGCGACCGTCCGGTCACCGGCAGCGCTCCACGAACCGCCGGGCCACGCCAGGGCCGCCCGCCCAGTGGGTGTGCAGGTAGCTGGCGTGCACGCCGTCCTGGACGAAGCCCTCCACCCGCGGCTCGGACGTGCGCAGGCCCCAGGCGGGCGACGCGCCGGCCCCCGGCT
Source organism: Streptomyces sp. NPDC048182 (assembly GCF_043202555.1). Lineage (NCBI taxonomy): Bacteria > Bacillati > Actinomycetota > Actinomycetes > Kitasatosporales > Streptomycetaceae > Streptomyces > Streptomyces sp. NPDC048182. Next base: position 75,821 of record NZ_JBIDAQ010000019.1, read on the forward strand.
CCACGACCGTCCGGTGGAACTCGTGCCCCCGCATCCGGGTCCCGGCCGCCGCCAGCGCGCTGTCGCGGACGGCCACCGCGTCCCGGTAGCCAAGGGTCAGCCGCCCCGTCATCCGCCCGGCCGCCTCCAGCACCCCGCACATCGGCAGCCCGTCCAGCTCCCGGCACAGGTACAGCAGCCCCCCGCACTCGGCGGCCACCGGCGCGCCGCCCGCCGCGAGGTCGGCCACCGCCTTGCGCAGCGGCTCGTTGGCCGACAGCTCGGCGGCGTACACCTCGGGGAACCCGCCCCCGAGGACCAGCCCGCGCGTCCCCTCGGGCAGCGCGTCGTCCCGCAGCGGGTCGAAGACGGCGACCTCGGCCCCGGCGGCGGCCAGCAGCTCGGCGTGCTCGGCGTAGGAGAAGGTGAACGCGGGGCCGCCCGCCACGGCGACGACGGGCCGGTCCGTCGGCGCCGATACCGAGGGGGAGGGGAGGACCGACGCCGGGTCCCACGCCTCGCAGTCCAGCGCCCCCGCCCCCCGCGCCAGCGCCTCCAGCGCCGCCAGGTCGCACCCGGCGGCCACCTGCGCCGCCATCGCCGCGACGGCCTCCACCGCCGACGCCCGCCGCTCCGCGACCGGCACCAGGCCCAGGTGCCGCGAGGGCGTGTCGACCTGCGGGGCGCGCCGCAGCACGCCGAGCACCGGCACGCCCACCGACTCCATCGCGTCGCGCAGCAGCGCCTCGTGCCGGTCGGAGGCGACCTTGTTGAGGATCACGCCCCCGACCCGCACCCCGGGGTCCCAGCTCACGAAGCCGTGCACCAGGGCCGCCACCGAACGGGACTGCGAGGAGGCGTCCACCACCAGCACCACCGGCGCCCGCAGCAGCTTCGCCACGTGCGCGGTGGACGCCAGCTCGCCCTGGCCCGACACCCCGTCGTACAGCCCCATCACGCCCTCGACCACGGCGATGTCGCAGCCGCGCGACCCGTGCCGGAACAGCGGCCCCACCAGGTCGGGGCCGCACAGGTAGGCGTCCAGGTTGCGGCCCGGGCGGCCGGTGGCCAGCGCGTGGTAGCCCGGGTCGATGTAGTCCGGGCCCACCTTGTGCGGGGAGACGGCCAGTCCGCGCGCGGCGAAGGCGGCCATCAGGCCCGTGGCCACGGTGGTCTTGCCGCTGCCCGAGGCGGGCGCGGCGACCACAAGGCGCGGCACCGGCGCACTCACCACTCGATGCCCTTCTGGCCCTTCTGGCCCGCGTCCATGGGGTGCTTGACCTTCGACATGTCGGTGACGAGGTCGGCGAACTCCACCAGCGCGGCCGGGGCGTTGCGGCCGGTGATCACCACGTGCTGCGAGCCGGGCCGGTTCCGGAGCACCTCCACGACCTCGTCGGTGTCCACCCACCCCCAGTGCAGCGGGTAGGCGAACTCGTCGAGCACGTACAGCCGGTAGCGCTCGGCGGCCAGGTCCCGCTTGACCTGCTCCCAGCCCTCGCGGGCCTTCTCCTCGTTGTCCAGCTGCGCGTCGCGCTGGACCCACGACCAGCCCTCGCCCATCTTGTGCCAGTCGACGGCGCCGCCCTCGCCGGAGGCGCCGAGCACGCGCAGCGCGTTCTCCTCGCCGACCTTCCACTTCGCCGACTTGACGAACTGGAACACCCCGATCGGCCACCCCTGGTTCCAGGCGCGCAGCGCCATCCCGAAGGCGGCGGTCGACTTGCCCTTGCCGATGCCCGTGTGCACCATCACCAGCGGCCGGTTGCGGCGCTGACGGGTCGTCAGCCCGTCGTCCGGTATCACGTCCGGCTGTCCCTGCGGCATTACGCCACCCTCCTCGTCCCGGTGTCCCGTACGTCCCTGACCAGCCCGGCGATCGAGTCCGCCCGCAGCTCCTCCAGCGTCACCGCCGGGCCCCCCAGCTCGCCCGCGAGCCGCCCCGCGAGGCCGAGCCTGACCGGGCCCGCCTCGCAGTCCACGACCACGCAGGCGGTGCCCTGGACCGCGAACAGCCCCGCCGCGCGCGACGCCAGCGCCATCGGCTCGGGGCCGCCGGTGGCGCGCCCGTCGGTCACCACCACGACCAGGGGCCGCCGGGCCGGGTCCCGCAGCCGCTCCACCCGCAGCACCTCGTGCGCCGTGAGCAGCCCGGCCGCCAGCGGCGTGCGCCCCCCGGTGGGCAGCGACTCCAGGCGGGCCGCCGCCGCGTCCACGGAGGAGGTCGGGGGCAGCGCGACATCGGCGGACGAGCCGCGGAAGGTCACCAGGCCCACCTTGTCCCGCCGCTGGTAGGCGTCGAGGAGCAGCGACAGCACGGCGCCCTTGACGGCGCTCATCCGCCGCCGGGCCGCCATCGACCCCGAGGCGTCCACCACGAACAGCACGAGGTTGCCCTCGCGGCCCTCCCGGGTCGCCTGCCGCAGGTCGTCGCGCCGCACCAGCAGACCGCGCCCCGACCGGCCGCGCGCCCGCTGGTGCGGGGCCGCCGCCTGGACGGTCGCCGCCAGGTGCAGCTTGGTCAGCGTCCCGTTCGGGCGCCGGGCGCCGGTGGTCCGGCCGTGCTCGGTGCGGGCGCGCGAACGCCGCCCGGCGGCGCCCTCGCCGAGCCCCGGCACGCTCAGCACCTTGGTGCGGAAGGGCTCGGTGGCCGGGGCGGGGGTCCGCTCGCCGGCGCCGGGCGCCTGCTGCGGGCGGGGCTGCTCGGGGCCGCTCCCGGGCGCCTCGGCGCTGTCCTCACCGCGCGGTCCGCCGTCGGAGGGGCCGTCCTCCGGGGGCCGGCCGCCTCCGCCGGGCCCGTCGGGGCCGGGGCCGGGATCCGGGTCGGGGTCCTGGTCCGGGCCGTCGTCGCCGCGCTCCCCGGACTGCTCAAGCGTCTCGTCCAGCTTGTCCTCGTCCAGGCCCGGCGCGTCGAACGGGTTCCGCCGCCGCCGGTGCGGCAGGGCGAGCAGCGCGGCCTGGCGGACGTCCTCCTCCAGGACGTCCGTCCGCCCGGCCCACGCGGCCAGCGCCGTCGCCGTGCGCGCCATGACGATGTCCGCGCGCATGCCGTCGACCTCGAAGGCCGCGCAGGTCGCCGCGATCTGCCGCAGCGCCCCGTCGCCCAGCTTCACCTGGGGCAGCAGCGCCCGCGCCGCCGCGATCCGGGCCCGTACGGCGGTCTCCTCCTCGGCCCAGCGGGCGGCGAAGGCGGCCGGGTCGTCGTCGTAGGCGAGGCGCCGCCTGACCACCTCCACCCGTAGGTCCGGCTCGCGGGAGGCGGCGACCTCCACGGTCAGCCCGAACCGGTCGAGGAGCTGCGGTCGCAGCTCGCCCTCCTCCGGGTTCATGGTGCCGACCAGCAGGAAGCGCGCCGCGTGCCGCACCGAGACGCCCTCGCGCTCCACGTACGAGGCGCCCATCGCGGCGGCGTCCAGGAGCAGGTCGACCAGGTGGTCGTGGAGGAGGTTGACCTCGTCGACGTAGAGGATGCCCCGGTGCGCGTCGGCCAGCAGACCCGGCTCGAAGGCTTTCACGCCCTCCGCGAGCGCCCGCTCGATGTCCAGGGCACCGACCAGCCGGTCCTCGGAGGCGCCGACGGGCAGTTCGACCATCCGGGCCGGGCGGGACTCGCCGGCGCCGGGGACGTGCGGGCCGTCGGGGCAGCCGGGGTCGGGGGCCGCCGGGTCGCAGGAGAAGCGGCAGCCGGGGACCACGGCCACCTCGGGGATCAGCGCCGACAGGGCGCGTACCGCCGTGGACTTGGCGGTGCCCTTCTCGCCGCGCACCAGCACGCCGCCGACCGCCGGGGAGACGGCGTTGAGCAGCAGCGCGAGGCGCAGGTCGTCCTGGCCCACGACGGCCGTGAACGGGAACGGGGTGGTCACGTGGGGTCGCCCTTCAAGTCGTCCGAGTCGTCTGTCGGGTCCGATTCGTCTCTCACGTCGGTCGGTTGCACGGCCGGCGGCGGTGCCGGCGCCCCAGGGGGCACGAAGGGCAGCCCCTTCGGCGGCTCGGACTCGATGAGCCGCCACAGGGCGTCCGTGTCCGCGTGCTGCTCGACCAGATCGCCGAGCCGGTCGAGCTGCTCCTCGCGCAGCGCGGCGAACGAGGTGTCGGGGGCCGGCACGAAGCGCCGCCCCGCGGCGGCGGCCACCTCGCGCAGGAAGGCCCGCCGGAAGCCGTCCGACTCGAGTGAGCCGTGCCAGTGCGTGCCCCAGACCGCGCCGACCCGGCAGCCGTCGAGGAAGCCGTCCCCGCCGGTCACCTCGGCGACGCCGTGGTGGATCTCGTACCCCTCGACCCGCTCGCCGAGGGCCTCGCCCACCGGCCGGGTCAGGGTCTTCTCCCGCGCGAAACGCACCCGCACCGGCAGCACGCCGAGGCCGTCGACGTGCCCCTGGCGGCTCTCCACGTCGTCCTCGATGTGCTCGCCGAGCACCTGGAAGCCGCCGCAGATCCCGAGCACCGGGCGCCCCTCGGCGGCCCGGCGCACCAGCGCGTCGGCCAGGCCCCGCTCGCGCAGCCAGGCCAGCGCCCGGACCGTGCCGCGGGTGCCGGGCACGACGACGAGGTCGGCGTCGGCCAGCTCCTCGGGCCGGTCCACGAAGCGCACGACGACGCCGGGTTCGGCGGCCAGCGCGTCGACGTCGGTGAAGTTGGACATCAGCGGCACCGCGCACACCGCGACCCGCAGCACGTCCTCGCCGACCGGCGGGGCCACCGTCGACTCCCGCACGGTCCCGCGCAGCGAGACCCGGAGGCCGTCCTCCTCGTCGATGCCGAGGCCGTGCCGGAAGGGGAGGACGCCGTAGGTGTGCCGCCCGGTCAGCCCGTGCAGCATGTCCAGGCCCGGCTCCAGGAGCGAGACGTCGCCCCGGAACTTGTTGACCAGGAACCCGGCGACCAGCGCCTGGTCCTCCGGCGACAGGAGGGCCACCGTGCCGAAGAAGGAGGCGAAGACGCCCCCGCGGTCGATGTCGCCGACCACCACGACGGGCAGCCCGGCGCCCCGGGCGATGCCCATGTTGACGATGTCGGTGCGGCGCAGGTTGATCTCGGCCGGGCTGCCCGCGCCCTCGCAGATCACCGCGTCGTGGCCGGCGCGCAGCTCGGCCAGGCAGTCCAGGACCGTGCCGAGCAGCCGCTGTTGGCGCCCGCCGTGGTAGCCGCGGGCGGTCATCTCGCCGACCGGCCTGCCGAGCAGCACCACCTGGCTGCTGCGCTCGCCGCCCGGCTTCAGCAGCACCGGGTTCATCAGCGCGGTCGGCTCCAGGCGGCACGCCTGCGCCTGCATGGCCTGCGCCCGGCCGATCTCCGCGCCCTCGCGGGTCACGAAGGAGTTGAGCGACATGTTCTGCGCCTTGAACGGCGCCACCTTCACGCCCTGCCGCACCAGCCACCGGCAGATCCCGGCGGTGACCACGGACTTCCCGGCGTCCGAGGTGGTGCCGGCGACCAGCAGACCCCCACCGTTCACCACTGACCCCCACCGTTCACGATGTACGTCCCCTCCGCGTCCGTATCCGCTCCAGCGCCCGCGCGCCCGCGCCGGCCAGCACCCGGCCGCCCGCGCAGACGCCGAGCGCGAGCAGGCCCACCCGGCGGGAGAGCCGCACCGCCCGCTCGATGTCGCCGGTGCCGACGGCCCGCCCCGCGCCCCCGTTCAGCACCGGCCGGTGCTCCACCCGCCCGCCGTAGGACAGCGTCCCGCCCAGCCGCACACCGAGGGCGCCCGCGAAGGACGCCTCCACCGGACCGGCGTTGGGGCTCGGATGCCGCCCGGCGTCGGCCTGCCAGGCGGCGAGCGCGCCGCGCGGGTCGGCGCCGGACGCGGTGGCCAGCAGGGCGGTGAGCCGGGCGCCGGGCCAGCCCGCGAGGTCGTCGAGGCGGGCCGAGGCCCAGCCGAAGCGCCGGTGGCGGGGGGACTTGTGGCCGACCATGGCGTCCAGGGTGTTCACGGCCCGGAAGCCCAGCAGCCCGGGGACCCCGGCGACGGCGCCCCACACCAGCGCGCCCACCACCGCGTCCGAGGTGTTCTCCGCGACCGACTCCACCACGGCCCGGGCGATCCCGTCGGCGTCCAGCGCCTGCGGGTCCCGCCCGCACAGGTGCGGCAGCCGCTCCCGGGCCGCCTCGACGTCCCCGGCCGCCAGCGCGCGCCCGACGGCGCGGGCCTCCCGGGCCAGCGAGGTGCCGCCGACGACGGCCCAGGTGGCGGTGGCGGTCAGGGCGAGGGAGGCGGTGGGGGAGGCGCGCAGGGCGCGCGCGGCAGAGGACCCGAGCGCCGCGGCGCCACCGGCGCACACGGCGGTGTGCAGCGCGCCCCAGCCCCGGTGGTCCCGCCACAGCACCCGCTCCACGGCGCCGGCGGCCCGCCCGAACACGGCGACCGGGTGCCCGCGGCGCGGATCGCCGAGGACGAGGTCACCGAGGAGGCCGGCGGCGGCGCCGTACGCGAAGACGCGTTCGGCCCGCACGGCTCAGCCGGCCGCGGGGCGGGGGAACGGGTCGCTGGAGGTGGGCCTCGTGGGGCAGCCGCGCATGGCGTTGGGTCCTCACTCAGGGTGTCCGCGCCCTGGTTCGACGTGACCGGCGGCGAGAGTTCCTGGCTCGCGGGGCGTGTGGGGCCCCCGCTGACAGTGGCGGGACCGCGCCGGAGTCGCACCGGCTTCCTCTCCTGCCGCCGAGATGGCCCGGGCAGTCCACCACGGCCCGCGAAGACCCGTCAACTCGCCGTTGACCTGCGGCGGGGGAGTGTAAGGAGGCCCACACGCCGGGCGTGCGGGCCTCCTCGGTACTGCGCGCGTACTGCGGCTGAGCGCCGGGTCAGACGACGATCAGTTGGATCCCGTACACCACCGCGGCGGCGCAGGCCGCGAAGCACACGTAGGCGCCGGTGACCGCGAGCGTGGCCGAACCGCCCCGCGCGGCGGCCCGCTCCCGGCGGGAGAGGCCGGCGATGCCCAGGGTGAACAGGGCCACCAGGCCCACCGTGACCACGAGGCTGACGCCGAAGACGGAGCCGAGGGCCGCCCAGTCGATCTTCATCGGGGTTCTCTTCTCTTCGTTCCCGGGTCGCGGGCTCAGACGGGGGTGGCGGCCGAGGAGGACGCCTTGGAGTCGGTGGTGGCCTGGGCGGGGAAGGTGATCGCCAGGTCCGAGTCGGAGAGGGTGCCCGCCGGCGGGGGCGTGACGGCGGCCATCGCCTGCGTCACCACGCCGGCCGGCTCGGGCTCAGGCTCCGTGTCCGGGACCACGTTCGTGTGGTCCACGACCTCGCGCCGGGAGACCTTCCAGATGGCGGCGCTGGAGCCGACCAGGAAGACCGCGACCAGGGCCGTGCCCCAGTCGCCGAGGCCGGTCACCCACTCGGCGAGCGCGCCGACCAGGGCGGCGGCCGGCAGGGTCAGGCCCCAGGCGGCGAACATCCGGGTGGCGGTGGACCAGCGCACCACGCCGCCCTTGCGGCCGAGGCCCGCGCCCATCACCGAGCCGGAGACGGCGTGCGTGGTGGAGAGGGAGAAGCCGAGGTGCGAGGAGGCCAGGATGACCGTCGCGGCGCTGGTCTGGGCGGCGAAGCCCTGCTGCGGCTGGAGGTCGGTCAGGCCCTTGCCCATGGTGCGGATGATGCGCCAGCCGCCGAGGTAGGTGCCGAGCGCGATGGCGAGGCCCGCGGAGAGGATGACCCAGACCGGCGGGTCGGAGTCGGGGGCCAGGGCGCCGCCGGCGACCAGGGCGAGGGTGATGATGCCCATCGTCTTCTGCGCGTCGTTGGTGCCGTGCGCGAGGGAGACCAGGCCGGCCGAGGCGATCTGCCCGGCGCGGTAGCCCTTCTTGGCGGCCTCGCCGTCGGCCTTGCGGCCAAGGGCGTAGCTCAGCCGGGTGCCGAGCAGCGCCGCGAGGCCGGCCACGATGGGCGCGGCGACGGCGGGCAGCAGCACCTTGGTGACCAGCACGTCGCCGTGCACCGCGCCGACGCCCGCCGAGGCGATCGCGGCGCCGACCAGGCCGCCCATCAGGGCGTGCGAGGAGCTGGAGGGGAGGCCGACCAGCCAGGTCAGCAGGTTCCAGAGGATCGCGCCGACCAGTGCGGCGAAGATGACCTCGGGACGGATGCCGGTCTCGTCGACGAGACCCTTGGAGATCGTGTTGGCGACCTCCACCGAGAGGAAGGCGCCGACAAGGTTGAGCGCGGCGGACATGGCCACCGCGACCTTGGGCTTGAGCGCGCCGGTCGAGATGGTGGTGGCCATCGCGTTGGCGGTGTCGTGGAAACCGTTCGTGAAATCGAACGCGAGAGCGGTGACGACCACTATCGCGAGGATCAGCGAGAAGCTTTCCATTTACCCAGGCAATCGTTCGAAGTCATTGGCGGGTTGAACGTAAGTAACCAGAGTGAACGGAAGATGAACTGAGCAGGGCAGTGCGGTGACTGGAGGAAACGGTGAGGGAAGCCTGGGAGGCGCTGGTCGCCACGGCCCGGCGGACGGTGGCGGACGGCCTGGTGGTCGGCACCTCGGGCAACGTCTCGGTACGGGTGGGGGACACCGTGCTGGTCACGCCGTCGGGAGTGCCGTACGACCGGCTGACCCCTGAGGACGTCACGGGGGTCGGTCTGGACGGCCGCCAGGTGCTCGGCACCCTGGCCCCCACCAGCGAGCTGCCCATGCACCTCGCGATCTACCGCACCACCGACGCCGCCGCCGTCGTCCACACCCACGCCGTGCACGCGACGGCGGTCTCGCTGCTGGTCCCCGAACTCCCGCCGGTCCACTACATGGCGGCGGCACTCGGCGGCCCGGTCCGGGTGGCGCCCTACGCCGTATACGGCAGCGACGCCCTCGCCGAGGCCATGCTCACCGCCCTGGCCGACCGCACGGCCTGCCTCCTCCAGAACCACGGCACGATGGCCTACGGCGCCACCCTGGACCAGGCGTACGACCGCACGGCCCAACTGGAGTGGATGTGCCGCCTCTGGCTGACGGCGTCGTCGGTGCCCGGCCGGACGCCGTCGCTGCTGAGCGGGGAGCAGTTGCGAGAGGCGGGCGACCGTCTGAGGACCTATGGACAGGGCGACATCTCTGCTCGACCAGAAACGGGCGGTGGGTGGGCATAGCCAAGGGGTCCAGGGGCGGAGCCCCTGGCGGGGCGTGGGGCAGAGCCCCACACCTCAACATGCAACCCCGCCGAACGGGTAGCCGCAGCAGCACACGTCACTCCTCGCCGCCCGTCCACTGGCCGCCCCCGGACTCCGACAGGACACTGACCCCATGCGCACTGTCACAGCAACGGCCACCGCCGTCACCGCAGCCCTGGCAGCCGGCGCAGCGAGCGTCGCCGCCGGACGGCTCGCCAGCGACGCCGCTCTGAAGATCCCGCCCGGCCGCCCCCTGCCCACCGAGCCCCGGCTCACCGTGCACGGCCTCGCCGCCGGCCAGATCACCCTCACCCGCGACCTCGCCTCGCTCCGCCCCGGCCGTTACGGCCTGGCGGGCGACGGCAGCCACGCGGTCGTCGGCCCGGTCGTCAGCGCCGCCGAGACCGGCGCCGACACGGTCGTACGGCGCCTGGAGGGCGTCACCCACGGCACCCTGGAGCCCGGCGACCACGCCTGGCTCACCCCGAACCTCTACGTCGGCAACCCGGGCACCGCCCTGGACCTGGAGTATGCCGACGTCGAGGTCCCCGGCGAGCTGGGCCCGCTGCCGGCCTGGTTCGTGCCCGGCGCCAGAGCCACCTGGGTCATCGCCGTGCACGGCCTCGGCACCACCCGCGAGCACGCGCTGAACGTGATGGCTCCCCTGCACGAGCGGTTCGTCCCGATGCTCGCCCTCGCCTACCGCGGCGACGTAGGCGCCCCCCGCTCGCCCGACGGCCTGCACCACTTCGGCGAGACCGAGTGGCGCGACGTGGACGCCGCCGTGCGGTACGCCGTGGACCACGGCGCCCGCCAGGTCGTGCTGTACGGCTGGTCCACCGGCGCCACCATGGCCCTGCGCACCGCCGCGCTGTCCGGGCTGCGCAACCGGATCGCCGGCCTGGTGCTCGACTCCCCGGTGCTGAGCTGGGAGGCCACCCTGCGCGCCCTGGCCGCGGCCCGCCGCACCCCGGGCCCGCTGCTGCCCCTCGCTGTGCGCGCGGCGCAGGGCCGGGCCGGGCTGCACGCCGACCACGACCCGTCCACCGCCGGCCTCTACCGCCCCTCGGTCCCCACCGTGATCTTCCACGGCCCCGACGACGAGGTCGCCCCCTGGCGCCACTCACAGCGCCTGGCCGCCACCCACCCCCGCCTGGTCGCCCTCCACCCGGTGGAAGGCGCCCCGCACGGCGCGATGTGGAACCCGGACCCGGCCCACTACGAGGAAATCGTCCGCCGCTTCATGACCCCCTTGGTCTGACCCCGGTACGCACCCTTCGGTTCCGTTCCGTCCCGTACCACTGGCCGGTTCACGCCCCCCGGGCGCGCTCCCGGCGCACGCGGCGCGCGGCCCGACGGCCCCCGGGGGCATTCCGTTTGGGTTTTCGGACCGTCAACCGGAAGACTGCACCTGTGACGTCCCGTATCCCGCGCGACTCCAGGCTCCGAATCGTCCGCCCGCGAACCCTGGCCGCCGCCCCCACCGCGATGACCCAGCGCCGTCCGCGCCGCCCCGCCCCGCGCCCCCCGGAGGGCACGCCGGCCCGCTCCGCGCTGGCCGGAATGGCGCGTTCCGGTCTGGCGGGCGCGGCCCGGGTGGCCCGCTGGGCCGACGCCGCGCTCGGCCCCGGCCGGGACAGCGCGACCGCCGACGGCAAGGCCACCCTCTCCGACGCCACCGCCGAGCGGGCCGCCGAGGAGCTGGGCCTGACCGCCGCCCAGGTCCGCGCCGACTGGGACACCGCACGCCTCGCCGGCCTCGTCGAGGTGCACGGCGACAGCGCCCGCCCCGGCTGGCGGCTGCGCGCCTGGCACCGCGACGACAGCGCCGTGCTGCGCGGCTGGGTCGCCCTGTTCGACGCCTGGTCGCTCGCCCACCCCGAGCCCGCCGGTCTTGAGACCGCCGCCGTCGCGGACGTCGTCTCGGCCATGCCGCAGGTCCTCTCCTTCCTCCAGCTGTCGGCCGGTCCCGTCCCCGTCGCCCAGCTCCTGGACCTGCTGGAGCAGCGCGTCACCGAACTGCGCACCGAGCGCTGCGAGGTCCCCTACGGCCCACGCCCCGCGCCCGCCGCGCCCGGCACCCGGCCCACCCCCGACGCCGCCGGCACCCCGCTCGCGCCCCTCCTGGACTGGGCCCTGCACGCCCTGGCCGCCGTCGGCGCGCTCACCTGCGGCGACGGGCAGGCCACGCTGACCCCGCTCGGGAACTGGGCCGTGTGGGTCAAGCTGGAGCAGATCTGCGTCGCCGCGCAGAGCCCGGCCGGGCACATCGAGCAGCCGGCCGAGGACATGCTCCGCGGCTGCGCCCGACTGCGCCCCAACGCGGCCCGCGACGAGTACCGCGCCTGGCTCGCCGCCCGCCCGGTCGGCAGCGCCGTCACCGAGCTGCTCGGCGCCGCCCGCGGTGAGGACGCCCTGCTGCGCGGCCTCGCCTTCGACGCGCTGCGCGTGGTCGGCGCCCCCGCCGAGCCGGAGGTCCGCGCCGCCCAGGCGGAGCCGGCGCTGCGGGCGTACGCCCTGCTGTGGCTGGCCGAGCACGACGGGGCGGACCCGGAGGACGCGCACCTCGTGCTGACCCGGCGGGAGGCGACCTGGCTGTGGGTCGACACGGCGGCGGCGGTGGCCGACCACGGGGAGGCTCCGCTGCTCGTGCGGCACCTGGAGTCCGCGGTGCAGCCCACGATCCCGGCGCTCCTGGAGGAGATCCGCGCCGTCGGCCATCCGCGCACGGTGCAGGTCCTGGTCGCCCTGGCCGCCGCCCACCCCGACCCGGCCCTGGCGAAGGCGGTCCGCCGAGCCGCCTTCCAGGTCCACACGGGCAGGAACTGAACGTCCCCCCGCCGCGTCGCCGACTGCGGCCCCGCCGTGGCCGGTCGCGCAGTTCCCCGCGCCCCTGGGGCGTTGCAGTTCCGCCTGCCCGCACAGCTGCGCCGCACCCGCCCACCCCTCGTAGCTGCGGGCAGTCGTGCCGCTGGGGCGGCACGGGTGGGCGCAGCGGCACCCCGCAGCGCCGGGCTGCGCCACGCCCCCCGTAGTGCCGGGTTGCGCCACGATCCCGGGTGCGGGCACGTCGTGGCTGGTCGCGCAGTTCCCCGCGCCCCTGAGGGCGTGCAGTCACGCCAGCTGTAAGCGACACCACCCCGCGCCCCTGGGGGGTGCAGTCACGTCGGCCGTGATCGACACCGGCCCCGCAGCCCCGCCCCAGGGCGTTGCCTACACGCCGGTGCCCCCTGTGACCCCCGTCGCCGCGCAGCAAACCGCTTGCACAGCCCCGTTAGAATGAACCCCATGGCCATTCTCCTCGCGCATTAGACGGCGGGAACGTCCTCAGCCGCCCGCCCCGCCACCCACCGCCCAGGAGTCTGACCCGTGATCTCCGCCTCCGGCATCGAGCTGCGCGCCGGTGCCCGTGTCCTCATCGAGAACGCCACCTTCCGCGTCGCCAAGGGCGACCGCATCGGCCTCGTCGGCCGCAACGGCGCCGGCAAGACCACCCTCACCAAGGTCCTGGCCGGCGAGGGCATCCCCGCCGGCGGCACCGTGACCCGGTCGGGCGAGGTCGGCTACCTCCCCCAGGACCCCCGCACCGGCGACCTCGACGTGCTCGCCCGCGACCGCGTCCTCTCCGCCCGCGGCCTCGACGTACTGATCCGCAAGATGCGCGAGAACGAGCAGCGCATCGCCAACGGCCAGGGCGCCACCCGCGAGAAGGCACTGCGCCAGTACGAACGCCAGGAGACCGAGTTCCTCACCAAGGGCGGGTACGCCGCCGAGGCCGAGGCCGCCACCATCGCCGCCGCGCTCAACCTCCCCGACCGCGTGCTCGGCCAGCCCCTGCACACCCTCTCCGGCGGTCAGCGCCGCCGCATCGAGCTGGCCCGCATCCTCTTCTCCGACGCCGACACCCTGCTGCTCGACGAGCCGACCAACCACCTGGACGCCGACTCGATCATCTGGCTGCGCGACTACCTGAAGACCTACCGCGGCGGCTTCATCGTGATCTCCCACGACGTCGACCTGGTCGAGACGGTCGTCAACAAGGTCTTCTACCTGGACGCCAACCGCTCCCAGATCGACGTCTACAACATGGGCTGGAAGCTCTACCAGCAGCAGCGCGAGGCCGACGAGAAGCGCCGCAAGCGCGAGCGCGCCAACGCCGAGAAGAAGGCCGCCGCGCTGCACTCGCAGGCCGACAAGATGCGCGCCAAGGCCACCAAGACCGTCGCCGCGCAGAACATGGCCCGCCGCGCCGACAAGCTGCTCAGCGGCCTGGAGGCGGTCCGCCAGTCCGACAAGGTCGCCAAGCTCCGCTTCCCCGAGCCGGCGCCCTGCGGCAAGACCCCCCTGACCGCCGAGGGCCTGTCCAAGTCGTACGGCTCCCTGGAGATCTTCACCGACGTCGACCTGGCCATCGACAAGGGCTCCCGCGTCGTCATCCTCGGCCTCAACGGCGCCGGCAAGACCACCCTGCTGCGCCTGCTCGGCGGCGTGGAGCAGCCCGACACCGGCGCGGTCCTCGAGGGCCACGGCCTCAAGCTCGGCTACTACGCCCAGGAGCACGAGACCCTCGACCCCGGTCGCACCGTCCTGGAGAACATGCGCTCCGCCGCCCCCGACATGGACCTCGTGGAGGTCCGCAAGGTGCTCGGCTCCTTCCTGTTCTCCGGCGACGACGTCGACAAGCCGGCCGGCGTCCTCTCCGGCGGCGAGAAGACCCGTCTCGCGCTGGCCACCCTCGTGGTCTCGTCGGCGAACGTGCTGCTCCTCGACGAGCCCACCAACAACCTCGACCCCGCCAGCCGCGAGGAGATCCTCGGCGCGCTGCGCACCTACAAGGGCGCCGTCGTCCTGGTCACCCACGACGAGGGCGCCGTCGAGGCGCTCCAGCCGGAGCGGATCATCCTGCTCCCGGACGGCGTCGAGGACCTGTGGGGCGCCGACTACGCCGACCTCGTCGCCCTGGCGTGATCCACTGGATATGGATCATTCGGCCGATCCGTGATCCACCATCTGAGTGAGATCTCCTCATCCCGAGGTGTGTCCTACACGGATTTCGCGGCCGGATCCCCATCGCCGGGGGTCCGGCCGCTTCGCCGTTCTGACCTGGGACTTCGCCCGACGGCCTGTCTCGGGATACGGACACGTGCCAGCGGAATTCCAGGTTCCACATGTGCGGACGCGCTCCCGTCGTCACCACGAGGTCCCATCGACCTTGCCGAATGGGTGGCCATGTGGCGCGGGAGGGGTGATCATGAGAAGAACCAGAGCGCACTTCCCATGAGGAGGCACGGGTGGCCGAGACTCTGAAGAAGGGCAGCCGGGTGACCGGCGCCGCGCGCGACAAGCTCGCGGCAGACCTGAAGAAGAAGTACGACGCCGGTGCGAGCATCCGGGCGCTGGCCGAGGAGACCGGCCGCTCGTATGGCTTCGTGCACCGCATGCTCAGCGAGTCGGGCGTCACGCTCAGAGGGCGTGGCGGGGCGACCCGGGGCAAGAAGGCACCGACAGCCTGATCCCGGGCGGCCGCCCTCGACTCCGATGGTGGCCACCCGGCCGGTCGTCAGTCCGGTCGGGTGGTTACTGTGCAGTCACTTGGCTCCACGACCGCACGCACCCACCCTCGGAGGCGCCCCATGGCTTCGCCCGCCCACGAACCCGCGCACGAGACCGCGCCCGCAGTCGACGCCCCCGCGCTCGACCAGGACGGCGTCCGACTCACGCTCGACGGTGCCGTCGCCACGGTCACGCTGACCAACCCGGCCAAGCGCAACGCGCAGAGCCCCGCCCTGTGGCGCGCGCTCGCCGAGGCCGGTCGGCTGCTGCCGGGCTCCGTGCGAGTGGTCGTGCTGCGCGCCGAGGGCAAGTCCTTCTCGGCCGGGCTCGACCGGCGGGCGTTCACCCCCGAGGGCTTCGACGGCGAGCCGTCCTTCCTGGACCTCGCGCGCGGCGGCGACGCCGAACTGGACGCGGCCATCGCCGGGTACCAGGAGGCGTTCACCTGGTGGCGGCGCAGCGACCTCGTGTCCGTCGCGGCCGTGCAGGGCCACGCCATCGGCGCCGGCTTCCAGCTCGCCCTCGCCTGCGACCTGCGGGTCGTCGCGGACGACGTGCAGTTCGCCATGCGCGAGACCAGCCTCGGCCTGGTGCCCGACCTGACCGGCACCCACCCCCTGGTGGGCCTCGTCGGCTACGCCCGCGCGCTGGAGATCTGTGCGACCGGGCGCTTCGTCGCGGCCGAGGAGGCCGTCGGCACCGGTCTGGCCAATCTCACCGTCCCCCGCGACCAGCTCGACGGCGCCGTGACCGATCTGGCCTCCGCCCTCCTGGCGGCGCCGCGCGACGCGGTCATCGAGACCAAGGCCCTGCTCCAGGGCGCCGTCCATCGCGACTACGAGGCCCAGCGCACCGCCGAACGCGCCGCCCAGGCCCGCCGCCTGCGCGACCTGGCCGGCCTGGGGGAGTAGCCCAGAATCCCGACGGTGACGGTCAGGCGTCCACCGCCGACACCAGCACCGCCACCGACGGGTGGTCCGGCAGCGCGTCCGCGACCACCGCGCGCACCCGGCGGGCCACCTCCACGGGCCGGTGACCCGCCGCCACCGCCAGCTCCACCCGGACATGGCGGCGCGGCAGGCTCGCGCCCCGCTCCTCCTCCGCCGTCTCCGTGACCCGCACCGGCCGCCCCAACGTGTCCGTCAGCCGGGCCACGCCGGCCACCGCCCGCACCACCTCGGCCACCCGGCCCGGCTCTCCGCCACCCGGCTCGGCGCCCGGCCGCTCCACCGGCTCGGGCCCATCGGGCTCGGCCGGGGCGGCCGGGGGCGCGTCGGACTCCAGCAGGTCCGTCGCCCGCAGGTCCACCTCCGTCACCGTCAGCCCCAGCTCCGCTGCCGCCGCCTCGAGCGCCGCGCGCAGCCGGGCGGCCGCCTCCGGCAACGGCTCGGCCGGCGTCGCCGCGAAGTCGGCCGTCACCCGCAGCGGGCCGGGCGGCAGCGCGCTCGGCGGCGCCGGCACGGCCGGCTCCCCGGCGGCCTCCGGGTCGGCGGGCCCGATCCGCAACCCGTCCGGCCGAACGCCCGGCACCCGTTCCGTCGCCGCCGTGAGCACCTGCCGCACGGCGCGTTCGGCGATCCACGCGCCGTCCGGCGCGCCGCCCAGCGGCAGCAGCCTGCCGAGCCGCACCGATTCCCGTACCGCCTGCTTCCACCGGTCAGCCGTCGTCATTCCTCCACCCTGCCGCATCCCTGGCGCGGGATCGCGCAACCGCGCTTACGGTGGTCGGAGAGGGACGACCGGAAAGGACGTGCGGCGATGAGCGACGTGACGGAGCGGACCACCCCCGAGGTCGGGGCGCACAGCACACAAGGATCCCGGCGGGGCGGAGGTTCCGCAGGCGAGCGCGGCCGTACCACCATCGCGGACGGTGTCGTGGAGAAGATCACCGGGATGGCGGCCCGCGACGTCGACGGCGTCCACGCCATGGGCAGCGGCGTCTCGCGCACCCTGGGCGCCGTGCGCGACCGGGTGCCCGGCGGCACCAAGTCGGTGACGCGCGGGGTGAAGGCCGAGGTCGGTGAGCGGCAGACCGCGCTCGACCTGGAGATCGTCGTCGAGTACGGCTTCGCCATCTCCGACGTCGCCCGCGACGTGCGCGAGAACGTGATCGCGGCCGTGGAGCGGATGACCGGCCTCGAGGTCGTCGAGGTCAACATCGCGGTGAGCGACGTGAAGCTCCCCGACGAGGAGGACGACGAGCAGCCGGAGCCTCGCATCAAGTGACCGCGACCCACGCGGGCCCCACCCCACGCAAGGAGTGCGCACGATGAGCATGGCCGTGGTCGGCTTGATCGCCGGTATGGCGCTGGGCTTCGCCGGATGGTTCGGCGGCTTCGGGGCCTTCCTGCTGGTGGCCGCGCTGGGCGCCGTCGGGTTCGTGGCCGGCCGGTTCCTCGAGGGCGACCTGGAGCTGGGCGACTTCTTCCGCAGCCGCGACGACCGTCGGCGGTGACCGGCGTGAGCACCGCGGCCGGTGAGCGGCCGGACGCGGCGCAGGCCGTCGTGCCCGCCGGTGAGCGCGGGGCGACCCGGATCGCCGACCGGGTGGTCGCCAAGGTCGCCGCGCAGGCGGCCCGCGAGGCGGTCGGCGCGCTTCCCGCGGACGCCGCCCGCCCGCACGCCACCGTCGTCGTCCACCGCGACGTCGCCCGCGTCCGCGTCCACCTCGAACTGGGCTACCCCGCCGACATCGGCGCGCGCTGCGGTCAGGTGCGTCATCAAGTCGCCCAGCGGGTAAGCGCGTTGGTGGGCATGGCGGTGCCGGAGGTCGCCGTGCAGGTGGAGCGGCTGCACCTGCCGGCGGAGTACGGCGCGAGACAGGGGAGGACCCGATGACCGAGCCCCCGATCCCCGACGGCGACGGCACGGGCAGCACCCGGCGCCTGCCCGTGCTCGAGAAGGAGTCCGACGACCCCGGACCCCCGCCGCCCGCCGAGCAGGATCCCGGCGCGGGCAGCGGCGACGAGGGCCCCACCGGCCGCTTCTGGTCGGCGCGCCGCGTTCCGGCCGGCGTCGTCGCCCTGCTCGGCCTGCTCCTGGTGGGCGTCTTCCTCTACGACATCGTCGCCGTGCGGGCCGGCCGCACCGCCCTGGGCTGGCGCCCCGAGCTGGCCCACCAGCTCGCCGTGCGGCACCTGGACGACATCTGGGTGCGGATCGGCGCCGCCGTCGCCGCGCTGCTCGGCCTCTGGCTGCTGCTCCTCGCCCTCACCCCCGGCCTGCGCCGCCTGCTGCCGATGCGGCACGGCCACCCCGGCGTCCGCGCGGGCCTGCACCGCGACGCCGCCGCCGCCGCGCTGCGCGACCGGGCCGTGGAGGTGCCCGGCGTGCAGGACGCCCGGGTGCGGCTGCGCCGCCGCAGGGCCAAGGTGCGCGCGCTGGCGCACTTCCGGGAACTGGACGACGTACGCACCGAGTTGGACGGCGCCCTCGACGACGCGGTGCGCGGCCTCGGGCTCGCCCACCCGCCCGCCGTCTCGGTGCGGGTGGGCCGGCCCGGACGGAAGGGGTGAGGACCGTGCTCAGGACCGTGGACCGGGTGCTGCTCGCGCTGGTGGGCCTCGTACTGCTCGCCGTCGGCGGCTCCGTGCTCGCCATCGGCTTCGACGTCCCCGCGCCCTCCTGGTGGGTGCACCAGGGCCCGCACGACGTGCTGCTCAGCAGCGCGGAGCGGACCCGCTGGCGGGACGCCGGCTGGTGGTGGCCGGTCGTCATCGCCGCGCTCGCCGTCCTGCTGCTGCTCGCCCTGTGGTGGCTGGTCGCCGTGGTGCGCCGCCGCCGCTTGACCGAGGTCCTGGTGGACACCGGCGACGGCGAGGGCGCCGCCCTGCGCGGCCGGGCCCTGGAGGGCGTGCTCGCCGGGGAGGCCGACCGGGTGGACGGCGTGGAGCGCGCCAAGGTCCGCCTCACCGGCCGCCGCGACGCCCCGGCCGGCCGCCTCCGCCTGCTGCTCGCCCCGCACGTGGCCCCCGGCACCGTCCTGGACCGGCTCGCCACCGGCGCCCTGGCGCACGCCCGGGAGTCGGCGCACCTCGGCGACCTTCCCGCCGAGATCCGGATGTACGGCGTCAAGCACCGCGCGGAACGAGTCAACTGAGGGCCCGGCCGGAGCCCTCGGGTCTAGAACCCGTGCCGCACTCCGCCGTCCACCGGCAGCATCACGCCGGTCAGGTAGGAGGCCGCCGGCGACAGCAGGAAGGCCGCCGCGCGGCCGAACTCCTCCGGCGTGCCGTACCGGCGCAGCGGCACCCGGGACTCGGCCGCCGTCCTGGTCGCCTCCGGGTCGGCGGACAGGGCGTCCAGCTCGCGCACCCGGTCGGTGTCGATGCGGCCCGGCACCAGGCCGACCACCCGGATGCCGCGCGGGCCCAGCTCGTCGGCGAGGGACTTCGCGAAGCCGGCGAGCCCCGGGCGCAGGCCGTTGGAGATGGTCAGCCCCGGGATCGGCTCGTACACCGAGCCGGAGAGGACGAAGCCGATCACCCCGCCCTCGCCCAGCTCCTCGGCCGCCTGCCGGGCCAGGCGTACCGCGCCCAGGAACACCGAGGCGAAGGCCGCCTCCCACTGCTCGTCGGTGTTGTCCGCGACGAACCCCGGCGGCGGGCCGCCGACGCTGATCAGGACGCCGTCGAAGCGCCCGAACCGCTCGCGCGCGGTGGCCACCAGGCGCCCGGCCACCGCCGGGTCGGCGTTGTCGGCCGCCACCCCGACCGCGCCCTCGCCGAGCACGGCCGCCGCGCCGGCCACCGTCTCCTCGTCCCGGCCGGTGATCACCACCCGCGCCCCGTCGGCCACCAGCTCGCGCGCCGTGGCGTGGCCCAGCCCCCGGGTGGCTCCGGTGACGACGTACACCCGGTCCCTCAGTCCAAGATCCATGGCCCCTAGTCTGCCTCCTCGTCCGCCCCGTCGCCGTCCCCGAACAGGGCGAGCGCGGTGTTCACCAGGCCGATGTGGCTGAACGCCTGCGGGAAGTTGCCGAGCTGGCGGCCGGCCACCGGGTCGTACTCCTCGGCGAGGAGCCCCACGTCGTTGGCGAGCGAGACCAGCCGCTCGAAGAGCCGGCGCGCCTCCTTCGTGCGGCCGGTGGCGTGCAGGGCGTCCGCGTACCAGAACGAGCAGACCAGGAAGGTGCCCTCACCGCCCGGCAACCCGTCCGGGCCCCGGCCGTCCGGCGGCCCGTCCGCCGGGTCCTCCTCGGTGCTGTACCGCTCGACAAGACCCTCCCGGGTCAGCTCGGCGCCTATCGCGTCGACCGTGCCGACCACGCGCGGGTCGTCCGGCGGCAGGAAGCCCAGGCGGGGGATGAGCAGCAGCGCGGCGTCCAGCTCGCGGGAGCCGTAGGACTGGGTGAAGGTGTTGCGCTCCGGGTCGTACCCCTTCTCGCACACCTCCCGGTGCACCTCCTCGCGCAGCGCCCGCCAGCCGTCGAGGTCGCCGCCCAGCTCCGGGTGGGCCTCCAGGGTGCGCACCGCCCGGTCGGCGGCCACCCAGGTCATCACCTTGGAGTGGACGAACTGCTTCCGCCCGCCGCGCACCTCCCACAGCCCCTCGTCGGGCTGCCGCCAGGCGGTCGTCAGGAAGTCCATCAGGGCCCGCTGGAGCGCCCAGACCTGCGGCTCGGGTTGCAGCCCGGCCAGCCGGGCCAGGGACAGCGAGTCCATCACCTCGCCGTAGACGTCGAGCTGGAGCTGGTTCACCGCGTCGTTGCCGATCCGCACCGGCGCGGAGTCGGCGAACCCGGACAGCCAGGGCAGCTCCAGCTCGGGCAGCCGCCGCTCGCCGGCCACGCCGTACATGATCTGGAGGTCCGCCGGGTTGCCCGCCACCGCCCGCACCAGCCAGTCGCGCCACGCCTCGGCCTCGTCCAGGTACCCCGCCGCCAGCAGGGCGCCCAGGGTGAGGGTGGAGTCGCGCAGCCAGCAGAAGCGGTAGTCCCAGTTGCGCACCCCGCCCGGCTCCTCGGGCAGGGAGGTGGTGGCCGCGGCCACGATGCCGCCGGTCGGCTTGTAGGTGAGCGCCTTCAGGGTGATCAGCGAGCGCACCACCTCGTCCCGGTAGGGCCCGTCGTACGTGCAGTGCGCCGCCCACGCCCGCCAGTCCTCGACGCTGTGCTCCAACGCGTCGTACGGGTCGATCAGCGCCGGCCTCGGCTCGTGCGAGGGGTGCCAGGTGAGGACGAAGGCCACCTTCTCGCCGGCGGCGACGGTGAACTCGGCGTGCGTGCCGAAGTCCTGGCCCCAGCTCTCCACCTCCGGCTCGCTGCGCAGCCAGGCCGAGTCGGGCCCGGCCACCGCCACCCGGTGCCCGTCGGTGCGGCGCATCCAGGGGACCACCGAGCCGTAGTCGAAGCGCAGCTTGAGCACGCTGTGCAGGGTGACCTCGCCGCGCAGGCCCTCCACCACCCGCACCAGGTCGGGCGCCCGGTCCCGCTGCGGCATGAAGTCGGTGACCCGGACCGCGCCGTCCGCCGTCTCCCACTCGGTGTCCAGGACCAGGGTGTCGGGCCGGTAGGCGCGCCGGGTGCAGCGTTCCGCGCCCGCGGGGGCGATGCGCCAGTGGCCGTTGTCGTCGTCGCCGAGCAGCCGGGCGAAGCAGGCGGCGGAGTCGAAGCGGGGCAGGCAGAGCCAGTCCACCGAGCCGTCGGTGCCGACCAGGGCGGCGGTCTGCTCGTCGCCGATGAGCGCGTAGTCCTCGATACGGGGGTGCACGCCGAGCGTCTTCCCGACCTGCGGCGGAGCAATCGGCTCCGCCCCCGCCACCGGCGCCTACACCGGCGCGGGTTCCGCCTCGGCCGTCCGCTCCTTCTCCTCGGCCTCCGCCCGCTCCCGCACCTCGCGGCGGACCAGCACGAACCAGCCGACCGGGACGCCCGCGCTGAACAGCCACCACTGCACGGCGTACGCCAGGTGCGGGCCGATGTCGCCGTGGTCGGGCGCCGGGATGAGCTGCGGGCGGTCGCCGGCCGGTTCCGGCGCGGTCAGCTCGACGTAGCCGCCGAGGACCGTGCGGCCGAGCCGGTCCGCCTGCTGGGCGCTGTTGATCAGCATGACCTGGCGGTCCGGCAGGCCCCGGACGTTCTTGATGCCGCTGTCCGCGGTCGTCTCGTCCCGCATCAGCCGGCCGGTGACGGTGGTCTCACCGCGCGGCGGGGCCGGCACCTTCGGAAAGGCGGTCTGGCTGGGGCCGTCGGCCGGGATCCAGCCGCGGTTGACCATCAGGACCTTGCCGTCGGTGAGGACGAAGGGGGTGAGCACGTGGTAGCCGACCTTGTCGTCGGCGCTGGTGCGGCGGCGCACCACGACCTCGTGGGCCGTGTCGAAGTGCCCCCGCGCGGTCACCCGGCGGTAGAGGTCGGCGCGCTCGACCCGCGCGCCCGGCGCGGTCACGGACTCGGCCGGCACGGGCTTCGCCGCCAGCGAGTCGGCGATCACCTGGTTCAGCGCGACCTTGTGCTCATGGCGGTGCAGCTGCCAGAAGCCCAGCTCGATCATCGTCGGGATGAGCGCGAGCGCCACGAGGGTGAGGATCACCCACTGGCGGGACAACAGGAAGCGGTACACCCCACGACGGTACAACTCGGTCGTGGGGCGTACCGCGGCGGGTGCCGCCTACGCCGTCGCCGAGGGGCCACCCACCCGGTCGACGACGCCGGGGCGCCCGTCGGCGCGGGCGCAGTGGGCGCCGCAGTACCAGTGGCCCTCGGCCTCGACGCCCTGGTTGATGATCGGCACCCGGCAGTGCTCACACACCGGGGCCATCTTGTGGATCGCGCAGGAGAAGCAGTCGAAGACGTGCACCGCTCCCTGGGCGTGGACCTCGAAGGTCATCCCGTACTCATTGCCGCAGACTTCGCATGTCGCCATGGGCCACAGGGTGAGCCGTCGGTCCGGCGCGGGCGAGGGCGCGCCGGGCGAGTCGCCCGGCAATCACCCGTCCGCCCGGCTCACCCGTCCGCCGGTTCCACGTCCCCCAGCAGCTGCCCGAAGGCCGCCTCGTCCACCACCGGCGTGCCGAACTGCCGGGCCTTGACCACCTTGGAGGTGCCCGAGCCCGGGTCGTTGGTGACGAGCAGGCTGGTCAGCCGGGACAGGCTGGTGGCCACGTGCAGCCCGGCCTCCACCGCGCGGTCCTCCAGGAGGTCCCGCTCGGTGGAGGTGTCACCCGAGAAGGCGACCCGCATGCCCTGCTTGAGACTTTTGCCCGGTTCATACCGGCCCGGGTTGGGATAGGGGCATGCGGGGCGTTTGCGGGCAGGACGCCAACCGCCGCCCCGATAGCCGCCGTAGCCGCCACCACCCCCGGCACCTCCGGGGCCCGCCTGCCGGCCGATGTGCGGGGCGGGCCGGTCCGCCCACTCCGTCAGCGGCCGGCACTCCAGCAGCGGCAGCCGCACCCCGCCGGCCGCCGCCGCGCGCAGGCTCGGCCGGAAGGTCTCCGCCAGCACCCGGGCGTCGTCCAGCGCGTGGTGCGCCCGCTGCTGCACCACGCCGTAGTGCGCGGCGAGGGACTCCAGCTTGTGGTTGGGCAGCGGCAGGTCCAGCGCCTTCGACAGGGCGATGGTGCACAGCCGGTGGCGCACCGGGGCCTCGACCTCCGCGCGCGCGTACTCCCGGGCGATCATCTGCCAGTCGAAGACCGCGTTGTGCGCGACCAGCACCCGGCCCTCGAGCCGGGCCGCGAACTCGGCGGCCACGTCCCGGAAGAGGGGCGCGCCGTGCAGCACGTCACTCGTCAGGCCGTGTATCCACACCGGGCCCGGGTCCCGCTCCGGGTTCACCAGCGTGTACCAGTGGTCCTCGACCTCGCCGCGCGCGTCCAGCCGGTAGACGGCCGCGGAGATGATGCGGTCGTCGCGGGCCAGGCCGGTGGTCTCCACGTCGACGACCGCGTACCCCTGCGGGTACGCGGCCGGCCATGTGGTGGCGGACGGCGCTTGGTCCGTGCGGTCTTCGAGCATGGTCCATGAGGATACGGCCCCGCACTGACACGCGGGCCGCCCACCCGGCCCGTCAGGCGTGGCTCACCAGCTGACGGCGTCCAGCGCGTCGGCGGTGCCCCAGCCGTAGAAGCCGTTGCGGTTCTTCGAGCCCTCGCACACCGCGTCCACCTTGCCGTCGCCGTCGATGTCGTACGGCTTGGTGCACGCCGTGCGGTCGGCCTCCGCGTACAGCAGCGCCTTCACCAGCGCCGGCGGGGCGTACGGGTGCGTCGACTTGATGAGCGCGGCGACGCCCGCGACGTGCGGGGAGGCCATCGACGTGCCCGCCATGTAGCCCCACTTGCCGCCCGGCAGCGTGCCGAGGATCAGGCCGCTCTCGGCCGGCGCGTCCGGCTTCTGGTAGGCCGTCGAGTCGCCACCGGGCGCGGCGATGTCGATGACGCCCAGACCGTGGTTGGAGAAGGACGACTTGATGCCCTTCGCGCCGGTCGCCGCGACCGTGACGACGCCCGGCAGCTGGGTCGGGATGTCGTAGCACTTGGACGGGTCCACCACCCGGTCGCCCGGCGTGGAGTCGTTCGGCGAGGACGGGTCGGTGATCTCGTCGGCGGCGAGGTCGTAGTTCTCGTTGCCGGCCGCGGCGACGTTGACCGCGCCCTTCTTCTCCGCGTACTGCGAGGCCCGCTTGACGGCCTCGACGAGGGCCTTCTGGTCGGGGTCGTCGGCGCAGTTGAAGTACCACGGGTCGGTGTAGTAGCTGTTGTTGGTCACGTCGACGCCGTGCTCGGCCGCCCACACGAAGCCGCACACCACGGCCTCGGTGTAGAAGAAGCCGTCCGGGTTGCCCACCTTGATGCCGGACACCTTCACGCCGGGCGCGACGCCGGTCATGCCGATGCCGTTCTTGGCGGCGGCGATCTCGCCGGCCACGTGGGTGCCGTGCGGGCTCTCGGACGCGCTCGGCCGCCAGGCGCCGTCGGCCGTGTCGGGCTTGCCCGAGACGCAGTTGACGGAGGCGGCCCGGTCGAAGTTGGGCGCGATGTCCGGGTGGGTGTCGTCCACACCGGTGTCGATGACGCCGACGGTCACCTTGCTGCTGCCGAGCGACTTCTCGTGCGCCTTGTCCGCCTTGATGGCCGGCAGGTCCCACTGGAGCTTCTCCAACGGGTCCTGGCCGTCGGCGGCCTGCGCGGCGGCCACCTCCTTGGCGCTGAGCACCTGCGGGGCGCCCTCGTCCGTGGTGGCCGCCGACGGCAGCGGCGCGGTGCGGGTGGCGCCGGCCGACTGCACTCCGCGCACCGTGCGCACGGCCGCGGCGAAGCCCGGGTCGGAGGCGTGGACGACGATGACGCCGATCCTGTCGTACGACGTCACGATGGTGCCGCCGGCCTGGGCTATCGCCCGCTTCACCGTCGCCGAAGGGGCGTGTCCCGGCGTGACGTTGACGACGTAGCTGAGCGCCGCCGCGTCCGCCGGGGGGGCGGCCGGGGCCGCGGTGGCGGCGGCCTGGACGCCGGGCAGCAGGGCGAGCGCGGTGGCCATCGCCATTCCGGCGGGCAGGGCGAGGGCGCGCCGGCGGCGCGGGTGGGGCAGGGTCATGTGTGGGGTCTCCTGGTGTGCTCGTGAGGGGATGCGGATACCGGAGTGCGGTCGGGGGGCGGTCACTTCACCGCGCGCAGCGCGTCGACGACGCCGGCGCCGTAGAAGCCGTTGACCCGCCGGCCGCCCTCGCAGGTGGCGTCCTGGACGCCGTCGCCGTTCTGGTCGTAGGAGTCCGGGCAGCCGGGGTTCTTCGCCTCGGCCTTCAGCAGCGCCTGGAGCTGGGCCGGGGAGGCCCAGGGGTGCGTCGACTTCAGCAGCGCGGCGACGCCGGCGGCGTGCGGGGAGGCCATCGAGGTGCCCTGCAGGAAGGCGTACTGGTCGTTGGGCATCGTCGACAGGATCCGGCCGTCCTTCGAGGGCGTGTCCGGGATCTGGTAGAGCCGGTCGCCGCCGGGCGCGGCGACGTCGATGACGCCGTTGCCGTAACTGGAGTAGTACGACTTCTGGTTCAGCACGCCCGTCGCGCTGACCGTGACGACGCCCGGCAGCTGGGTCGGCACGTCGAAGCACTTGTGCGGGTCGACCGTGCGGGGGACCGGGGTGGAGTCGTCGGGGCTGGAGTCGTCCACGAGCGCGTCGGAGTCGAGGTCGTCGCTGGAGTTGCCGGCCGAGGCGAGGTTCAGGGTGCCCTTGTGCTGGGCGTAGAGCTGGGCCCGGTTGACCGCGTCCACGATGGCGCGCTGGTCGGGGTCGTCCAGGCAGTTGTAGAGCCAGGGGTCGACGTAGTAGCTGTTGTTCGTGATCTCCACGCCGTGGTCGGCGGCGAACACGAAGGCGCACACCACGCTCTCCGGGTAGAACAGGCCGTTGTCCGGGTCGCTGACCTTGATGCCGGCCACCTTCACGCCCGGCGCGACACCGGCGACGCCGATGCCGTTGCGGGCGGCGGCTATCTCCCCGGCCACGTGGGTGCCGTGGTAGTCGTCGGCGGTGTAGGGCCGCCAGGCGCCCTGGCTGGTGTCCGCCTTGCCGCCGACGCAGTTCGCGGACTGGCCGGCCGAGAAGTTCGGGGCGAGGTCGGGGTGGGTGTCGTCCACGCCGGTGTCGATGACGCCGACGGTGACCCGGCGGCTGCCCGGGTTGATCTTCGCGGCCCTGTCGGCGCCGATGGCGCGCAGGTCCCACTGGTCGGCTTCCAGCGGCTCGCTCGCGCCCGCCGCCTTCGACGCCTCGGCGGTGCGGGCGGCCTGCGCGGCGGTGAGCACCTCGGCGGCGCCTTCGTCGGTGGTGCCGGCGGCGGTGAGCGGCGCGGTGCGGGTGGCACCGGCGGACCGCACGCCGCGCACCGTGCGGATCTGCTCGCCGAAGCCGGGGTTCGCCGCGTGCACGACGATCACGCCGATCCGGTCGTAGCCGGCCACCACGGTGCCGCCGGCCCTGGCTATGGCCCGCTTCACCGACGCGATCGTGCGGTGGTCCGTCCGCGTGTTGACGACATAGGCCAGCTCGGGCGCGTCCGCCGCCTGCGCGGCCGTCACCGGGTGCGGGGCGGCCGAGGCGGTGGCGGGGAGGAAGCCGATCGACGCGGTCAGCGACAGGGCGACGGGGACGGCGAGGGCGAGCCGGCGTCCGGCGGGCAGATGAGCCATGGGGTCTCCACATCATCCGAGAACATCATCCGAAAACAGCAACCGGCCCGAGACGCTGGTGGTGCTCGGGCAGGTACATGACGGGTGGTGCAGAGCGAAGCTATCCCGCGCGGTCCGCGGCCAGCAATGACCTTCCGGCCGTGACTTCGCGAAGGGGCAAGGGAGTTGAACCGGTCCCCGCGGGCGCCCGTGTCGTTGGGCAGGGAGCCCCGGCACCCGCCCGGACCAGCCCCTCAGCCGAGGAACGCACACCCGCCCCTGTCCGCCGTACGAGGAGAACCCGTGGCCACCGACTCACCGCCGCCCGCCCGGCCCCCAGCCCGCCTGCCCTCCACCGAGGAGTTCACCGAGGTGCAGCAGAGCGCGGAGTTCGGCGAACTGCGCCGCGCCTCGCGCTCCTTCGCCTTCCCGCTGACCATCGCCTTCATCGCCTGGTACCTGCTGTACGTCCTGCTGTCCAACTACGCGGGCGACTTCATGGGCACCAAGGTGGCCGGCAACGTCAACGTCGCCCTCGTGCTCGGCCTCGCCCAGTTCCTCACCACGTTCCTCATCGCCTGGTGGTACGCGCACCACGCCGCGAGCAAGCTCGACCCCCGGGCCGAGGCCATCAAGTCCCGGATGGAGGGCGGCGCATGAGCCCCGCACCGCACACCCTGCTGGCCGCCGGCGAGGCGAGCGAGCACCGGACGCTGATCATCACCCTGTTCGCGGTGTTCGTCCTCGCGACCCTCGTCATCACCGTCTGGGCGGGCCGGCAGACCAAGGACGCCGCCGACTTCTACGCCGGCGGACGGCAGTTCACCGGCTTCCAGAACGGCCTCGCCGTCTCCGGCGACTACATGTCCGCCGCGTCCTTCCTCGGCATCGCGGGCGCCATCGCCCTCTTCGGCTACGACGGCTTCCTGTACTCCATCGGCTTCCTCGTCGCCTGGCTGGTCGCCCTGCTCCTGGTCGCCGAGCCGCTGCGCAACTCCGGCCGCTACACCATGGGCGACGTGCTGGCCTACCGGATGCGCCAGCGCCCCGTGCGCACCGCCGCCGGCGTCTCCACCATCGTCGTCTCGATCTTCTACCTGCTCGCGCAGATGGCCGGCGCCGGCGTCCTCGTCTCGCTGCTGCTCGGCATCACCAGCGACGGCGGCAAGATCGGCATCGTCGCCCTGGTCGGCGTGCTCATGATCGTGTACGTCACCATCGGCGGCATGAAGGGCACCACCTGGGTCCAGATGGTCAAGGCGGTCCTGCTGATCCTCGGCGCCCTGCTGCTGACCTTCCTGGTGCTGCTGAAGTTCGACTTCAACGTCTCCGACCTGCTCGGCTCGGCCGCCGGCAACAGCGGCAAGGGCAGCGCCTTCCTGGAGCCCGGCCTGAAGTACGGCGCCACTGGCACCACCAAGCTGGACTTCCTCTCCCTCGGCATCGCCCTGGTCCTCGGCACCGCCGGCCTGCCGCACATCCTCATCCGCTTCTACACGGTGCCCACCGCGAAGGCGGCCCGGAAGTCGGTCATCTGGGCCATCGGCCTGATCGGCGCCTTCTACCTGATGACCCTCGCCCTCGGCTTCGGCGCCGCCGCGCTGATCAAACCGGACGAGATCATCGCCTCCAACAAGGCCGGCAACACCGCCGCGCCGCTCCTCGCCCTCCATCTGGGCGGCGTCGACTCCAACTGGGGCGCGGTCCTGCTCGCCACCATCTCGGCGGTCGCCTTCGCCACCATCCTCGCCGTCGTCGCCGGCCTCACCCTCGCCTCTTCGTCGTCCTTCGCGCACGACATCTACGCGAACGTCATCAAGCGGGGTCAGGCCACCGAGAAGCAGGAGATCGGCGCGGCCCGCTGGGCCACCGTCGGCATCGGCGCCGTCTCCATCCTGCTCGGCGCGCTGGCCCGCGACCTCAACGTGGCCGGTCTGGTCGCCCTCGCCTTCGCGGTCGCCGCCTCCGCCAACCTGCCCACCATCCTCTACAGCCTGTTCTGGAAGCGGTTCACCACCGCCGGCGCCCTGTGGTCGATCTACGGCGGCCTGGTCACCGCGGTCGGCCTGGTGCTGTTCTCCCCGGTGGTCTCCGGCAAGCCGACCTCGATGTTCCCCGACGTCGACTTCCAGTGGTTCCCGCTGGAGAACCCCGGCCTCATCTCCATCCCGGTCGGCTTCCTGCTGGGCGTCGTCGGCACCCTGCTCTCCAAGGAGAAGCCGGACGCCGGCAAGTACGCGGAGCTGGAGGTCAGGTCCCTGACCGGCACCGGAGCACACTGACGATCTCCACGGTGCTTCCTACGGGCGGCCGCGTCGGACGGGACTGTGCGGTCCTACGACGCGGCCGCCGCCCACCTCGTGGGATCGGGCCGCTGTCGATCTCCCCGTCGTCACGTAGGCTCGCAAGTACCGGCGGAGCCACCCGCTCCACCGGACCGCGTCGAGGGAGAGGGGGCCCACGTGCTCATCGACACCTTCGGTCGAGTCGCCACCGACCTGCGGGTCTCGCTGACCGACCGGTGCAACCTGCGCTGCACCTACTGCATGCCCGAAGAGGGCCTGCAGTGGCTGGCCAAGCCCGACCTGCTCACCGACGACGAGATCGTCCGGCTCATCGACATCGCCGTCACCTCCCTCGGCATCGAGGAGGTCCGCTTCACCGGCGGCGAGCCCCTGCTGCGACCCGGCCTGGTCGGCATCGTCGAGCGCGTCGCCGCCCTGGAGCCGCGCCCGCAGACGTCCCTCACCACCAACGGCATCGGCCTGCGCCGCACCGCGGCGGCCCTGAAGGCGGCCGGCCTGGACCGGGTCAACGTCTCCCTGGACACCCTGCGCCCCGACGTCTTCAAGACGCTCACCCGCCGCGACCGCCACCGGGACGTCCTGGACGGCCTGGCCGCCGCCCATGAGGCCGGCCTGACCCCGGTCAAGGTCAACACCGTCCTCATGCCCGGGCTCAACGACGACGAGGCCCCCGACCTGCTCGCCTGGGCCGTCGACCGCGGCTACGAGCTGCGCTTCATCGAGCAGATGCCGCTGGACGCCCAGCACGGCTGGTCCCGCGAGGGCATGGTCACCGCCGGCGACATCCTCGCCTCGCTGCGCACCCGCTTCGAGCTGACCCCCGAGGACGCCGACGCGCGCGGCTCGGCGCCCGCCGAGCGCTGGCTGGTGGACGGCGGCCCGTACCGCGTCGGCGTGATCGGCTCGGTCACCCGCCCGTTCTGCGGCGCCTGCGACCGCACCCGGCTCACCGCCGACGGCCAGGTGCGCACCTGCCTCTTCGCCCGCGAGGAGACCGACCTGCGCGCCGCCCTGCGCTCCGGCGCCCCCGACGAGGAGGTCGCCACGCTGTGGCGGCAGGCCATGTGGGGCAAGAAGGCCGGCGCGGGCCTCGACGACCCGACCTTCGTGCAGCCGGAGCGCCCGATGTCGGCGATCGGCGGCTAGGACCTCTCTCAGGTGCCGGCGTCCCGCTCGGCCGCCTGCCACTCCTTCAGCGCCACGACGTCCTTCAGGAAGCCCCGTACGCCCAGGAACTGGGACAGGTGCTCCCGGTGCTCCTCGCAAGCCAGCCACGTCTTGCGGCGCTCCGGGGTGTGCAGCTTGGGGTTGTTCCACGCCAGCACCCACACGGCGGCCGTGCGGCAGCCCTTGGCGGAGCAGATGGGGGTCGTCTCGTCACTCACAGGCAGGACTCACAGGCGGCATTCACGGGGGCGAACATGGCGACGCCGAGCAGCCACGGGGGGAGCTGCCCGGCGTCGGTCCGTCGCTCCGACGGGGGATGCGGAGCGCGTACGAAGTATGTCACGCGTCACCCGCCGCCCGGCACCGGAACCACATGATTGATCTGAGGTTTTCTTGAGCTTGGCGCGAAGCAGCCGTTCCGTTCCGACCGGTCTCCCCGCCTCACGAACGGTCGTGCCCGCCGGAGTCCTCGTCGCTCCGCGGCGCCGTGATCATCGGCCTGCTCGGTACCGTAACGAACGTCGACGGCAGCGACGGCGCGTTCTCCCGCCCGGCGTTGGCGACCACCACCGCGATGTACGGCAGTACGGCGCCGAGCACCAGGGCCACGATCGCGACGTGCTTCTCCACGTTCCACATGCAGGCCGCGAGGATCACCGCCAGCGTGCGGATCGACATGGAGATGACGTACCGCCGCTGCCGGGCGCGCACGTCCTCCTGGAGGCCCGTCCGGGCCCCGGTGATCCGGAACACCTGGACGTCGCCGCCGCCACTCTGCTTCCGCGTCACGTCTCCACCACCCGCCCGCATCGGACCGGCCACACCGGCCGGGCCCACCTTCACGGTACGCCGCGAGCCCGCCGGTCACGAGACCGGGGCCGTCCTGCGGTGTCCCCCGAACGGGCGAATCCGCCGTGCGGCGGGCGCGGTGCCGCCCAAGACTGGCCGGAGTGCTCGCACAGCGGCGGCAGCGCCGGATGAGGATGGATGAGGAGGCAGTCATGGGCTGGTTGTGGGCGATCATCGTCGGATTCGTGCTCGGTCTGATCGCCAAGGCGATCATTCCCGGGAAGCAGCACAGCCCCCTGTGGCTGACCACCATCTTCGGCATGCTCGGCGCCATCGCCGGCAACGCGATCGCCCGGGCGGCCGGCGTGGACGCCACCTCCGGCATCGACTGGTGGCGGCACATCTTCCAGCTGGTCGCGGCGATCATCATCGTGGCCGTGGGCGACGCGCTGTACATGGCGGTACGCGGCAACCGCCGCCGCGAACGCGCCTGACGGCCGTGCACGGAGTGAGGGGCGGTCCCCGTCGACGGGAGCCGCCCCTCACGTGTGCGCTCAGGCGCCGGTGACCTCGACCGCGGCCAGGTTCTTCTTGCCGCGCCGCAGCACCAGCCAGCGGCCGTGCAGCAGGTCCTCGGCCGCGGGCACGGCGTCCTCGGCGGTGACCTTGACGTTGTTCACGTAGGCGCCGCCCTCCTTCACCGTGCGGCGCGCCGCGGACTTGCTGGCCACCAGGCCGACCTCGGCGAACAGGTCGACCACCGCGGCGGGCTCGGCCACCTGCACGTGCGGCACCTCGGACAGGGCCGCGGCCAGCGTCCGCTCGTCCAGTCCCGCCAGGTCGCCCTGGCCGAAGAGGGCCTTCGAGGCGGCGATCACCGCGGCCGTCTGCTCGGCGCCGTGCACCAGCGTCGTCAGCTCCTCGGCGAGCGCGCGCTGCGCCGCCCGGGCCTGGGGCCGCTCGCGGGTCTGCTCCTCCAGCTCCTCCAACTCCGCGCGGGAGCGGAAGGACAGGATGCGGGAGTAGGCGGAGACGTCCCGGTCGTCCACGTTCAGCCAGAAC
The DNA here is from genome assembly GCF_043202555.1 of Streptomyces sp. NPDC048182. Lineage (NCBI taxonomy): Bacteria > Bacillati > Actinomycetota > Actinomycetes > Kitasatosporales > Streptomycetaceae > Streptomyces > Streptomyces sp. NPDC048182. Next base: position 107,906 of record NZ_JBIDAQ010000019.1, read on the forward strand.
TGGTAGAACGCGTACGGCGTGGTCATCTCCGGGTCCAGCCAGACGGCCCCGCCCTCGGTCTTGCCGAACTTGGTGCCGTCCGCCTTCGTCATCAGCGGCGTCGCGTACGCGTGCACGTCCGCCGCCGGCTCCAGTCGGTGCAGCAGGTCGAGGCCCGCCGTCAGGTTCCCCCACTGGTCGCTGCCGCCCTGCTGCATGGTGCAGCCGTAGCGGCGGTAGAGCTGGAGGAAGTCCATCGCCTGGAGCAGCTGGTAGCTGAACTCGGTGTAGCTGATGCCCTCCGAGGACTCCAGGCGCCGGGCGACGGAGTCCTTCGTCAGCATCTTGTTGACGCGGAAGTGCTTGCCGATGTCCCGCAGGAACTCGATGGCGGAGAGGTTCGCCGTCCAGTCGAGGTTGTTGACCATCACGGCCGCGTTCTCGCCCTCGAAGGTCAGGAACGGCTCGATCTGGCCGCGCAGCCGCTCCACCCAGCCCGCGACCGTCTCCGGCGAGTTCAGGGTGCGCTCCGCCGTCGGGCGCGGGTCGCCGATCTGGCCCGTCGCCCCGCCGACCAGCGCCAGCGGCCGGTGCCCGGCCTGCTGGAGCCGGCGCACGGTGAGCACCTGCACCAGGTGCCCCACGTGCAGCGAGGGGGCGGTCGGGTCGAAGCCGCAATAGAACGTCACGGGACCGTCCGCGAGCGCCTTGCGCAAGGCGTCCTCGTCGGTGGACTGGGCGAACAGCCCGCGCCACTTCAGCTCGTCGACGATGTCCGTCACGTCTCTCGTGTCTCCTCGGAAGGTGTCTGGTGCGCCCAGGGGTCGGCTACGAGGTTATACGCCCTGGCTGACCGAGCTCATATTGAAGTCGGGCACCCGCAGCGCGGGCATCGCGGCCCTGGTGAACCAGTCGCTCCACTCCCTGGGCAGCGTCTTCTCCGTCCGCCCCGCCTCCGCCGCCCGGCCGAGCAGGTCCACCGGCGACTCGTTGAACCGGAAGTTGTTCACCTCCCCGACCACCTCGCCGTCCTCCACCAGGTAGACCCCGTCCCGGGTCAGCCCGGTCAGCAGCAGCGTCGCCGGGTCGACCTCGCGGATGTACCACAGGCAGGTCAGCAGCAGCCCGCGCCGGGTGCCGGCGACCATCTCCGTCAGGGAGCGCTCGCCGCCACCGTCCAGGACCAGGTTGTCGATCGCCGGGGCCACCGGGAGGCCGGTCAGCCCTGCGCTGTGCCGGGTGGTGGTCAGCCGGTGCAGCTCGCCCGCGCGCACCCAGTCGGTGGCCGCGACCGGCAGCCCGTTGTCGAACACCGACTGGTCGCCGCCGGAGGAGTGCGCGATCACGAAGGGCGCCGACTCCAGACCCGGCTCGTGCGGGTCGCTGCGCAGCGTCAGCGGCAGCTCGCCGAGCCGGTCGCCCAGGCGGGTGCCGCCGCCCGGCTGGGAGAACACCGTGCGGCCCTCCGCCGCGTCCCGCCCGGAGGCCGACCAGAGCTGGTAGATCAGCAGGTCGGCGACCGCGGTCGGCGGCAGCAGCGTCTCGTAGCGCCCGGCGGGCAGCTCCACCCGGCGCTCCGCCCAGCCGAGCCGCACCGCCAGCTCGGCGTCCAGGGCCGCCGGGTCGACGTCCTTGAAGTCCCGGGTCGAGCGGCCCGCCCAGGCCGAGCGGGTGCGGTCCGGCGACTTGGCGTTCAGCTCGAGCGTGCCGGTGGGCTGGTCGTGCCGGAGCCGCAGCCCGGTGGAGGTGCCCAGGTAGGTGGAGGTCAGCTCGTGGTTGGCGAAGCCGTACAGCTCCCGGCCACCCGCCCGCGCGCGGGCGAACGCCTCCCCGAGGGCCGGCGCGAACTCCGCGAACACCGCCGAGGAGGTCTCGGCGGGCGCGTCGGTGAAGTCCGGCGACGCGGACACGCCCGTCACCAGCGGCTGCGCGTCCTCGGCCGGGCCGGCGCCGCGCGCGGCGGCCTCGGCGGCCCGCACCAGCGGCTCCAGCTCGTCCGCGGTCACCGCCGAACGCGACACCACACCGGACGCGGTGCCCTCGCGTCCGTCCACGGTCGCTACCACCGTGAGCGTGCGCCCGCGCGTGACGCCGTTGGTGGTCAGCGCGTTGCCCGCCCAGCGCAGGTTGGCGGTGGACTGCTCGTCGGCGATGACGACGCACCCGTCCGCCCGCGACAGCTCGAGGACCCGCTCGACGATCTCGTGCGGCTTGGTCGTACGCGCGCTCATCGCCCGGCCTCCTGGGTGGTGTTGAGGATGTTGACGCCCTTGAAGAGGGCCGACGGGCAGCCGTGCGAGACCGCCGCCACCTGGCCCGGCTGGGCCTTGCCGCAGTTGAAGGCGCCGCCCAGCACATAGGTCTGCGGGCCGCCGACGGCCGCCATGGAGCCCCAGAAGTCGGTCGTGGTCGCCTGGTAGGCCACGTCCCGCAGCTGCCCGGCGAGCCGGCCGTTCTCGATCCGGAAGAAGCGCTGCCCGGTGAACTGGAAGTTGTACCGCTGCATGTCGATCGACCACGACCGGTCCCCGACCACGTAGATGCCCCGGTCCACGCCCCCGATCAGATCCTCGGTGGACAGCCCGCCCGGATCGGGGCGCAGCGACACGTTGGCCATCCGCTGCACCGGCACGTGGGCGGGGGAGTCGGCGTAGGCGCAACCGTTGGACCGCTCGAAGCCGGTGAGCTTCGCGATCCGCCGGTCCAGCTGGTAGCCGACCAGCGTGCCGCCCTTCACCAGGTCCCAGGACTGCGCCTCGACGCCCTCGTCGTCGTAGCCGACGGTCGCGAGGCCGTGCTCGGCGGTGCGGTCGCCGGTGACGTTCATCAGCTCCGAGCCGTACCTGAGCCTGCCCAGCTGGTCGAAGGTGGCGAAGGAGGTGCCGGCGTAGGCCGCCTCGTAGCCCAGGGCGCGGTCCAGCTCGGTGGCGTGCCCGATGGACTCGTGGATGGTCAGCCAGAGGTTGGAGGGGTCGACGACCAGGTCGTACAGGCCCGCCTGCACGCTCGGGGCGCGCATCTTCTCGGCCAGCAGTTCCGGGATGCCGGCCAGCTCGGCGTCCCAGTCCCAGCCGGTGCCGGTCAGGTACTCCCAGCCGCGCCCGGCGGGCGGGGCGAGCGTGCGCATCGAGTCGAACTCGCCGCTGGAGTCGTCCACGGACACCGCGGTGAGCACGGGGTGCAGCCGCACCCGCTGCTGCGTGGTCACCGTGCCCGCGGTGTCCGCGTAGAACTTGTTCTCGTGCACGGTGAGCAGCGAGGCGTCCACGTGGTCGACGCCGTGCGCGCCCAGCAGCCGCCCGCTCCACTCGGCCAGCAGCCCGGCCTTGTCCGCGCCGGGCACGGCGAAGGGATCGACCTCGTACGACGAGACCCAGGTCCGGTCCGCGTGCACCGGCTCGGCCGCCAGCTCCACGTGCTCGGCCGACCCCGCCGCCTTGATCACCTGGGCGGACAGCTTGGCCATCGCCACCGCCTGCGAGGCGACCTTGGCCGCGCCGTCCATGGTCAGGTCGACGCCGGAGGCGAAGCCCCAGGTCCCCCCGTGCACCACCCGCACCGCGTATCCGAGGTCGGTGGTGTCCGAGGACCCGGCCGGCCGCGCGTCCCGCAGCCGCCACGAGGCGCTGCGCACCCGCTCGAGCCGGAAGTCGGCGTGCTCGGCACCGAGCGCCCGCGCGCGGGCGAGGGCGGCGTCGGCCAGGGCGCGGAGCGGGAGTGCCGTGAAGGCTTCGTCGATGCTGTGGGGCACCTGCGTCACTTCTTTCTGCCGGGGTCGAGGTGGGCGTGCGGCGGTCGTCCGCGGCGATCGCCGGGGCTGGGCGCATCATGTCGTGCCCGCCGGGCCGGGACCACACCTTTCGGCGCCGCGTCCCGCGCCAGGGGGCCGGGCGTTTCTGTAGGGATCCGACAGCGAGCCGGGAGAGCCTTGGTGGGTGCCCGATTCCCCGGGCGCGGGCCGGTACCGATAGGTTTTCGAGCAAGCCGCCTGTCGTCACCGCCCGTCGTCCGGGTGGACGGGCGGGTGCTGACCGCTATCGAAAGGGTGATCCGTTGAGCCGCTCGGTTCTCGTCACCGGAGGCAACCGGGGCATCGGCCTCGCCATCGCCCGCGCTTTCGCCGACGCCGGCGACAAGGTCGCGTTCACGTACCGCTCGGGTGAGCCGCCGGCCGCCCTGACCGAGGCGGGCTGCCTCGCCGTCAAGTGCGACATCACCGACGCCGAGCAGGTGGAGCAGGCCTACAAGGAGATCGAGGAAGCGCACGGTCCCGTCGAGGTCCTGGTCGCCAACGCCGGCGTCACCAAGGACCAGCTGCTGATGCGCATGTCCGAGGACGACTTCACCTCCGTCCTGGACACCAACCTCACCGGCACCTTCCGGGTCGTCAAGCGCGCCAACCGCGGCATGCTGCGCGCCAAGAAGGGCCGCGTGGTGCTCATCTCCTCGGTCGTCGGGCTGCTCGGCTCCGCGGGGCAGGCGAACTATGCCGCCTCCAAGGCGGGGCTGGTCGGCTTCGCGCGCTCCCTCGCCCGCGAGCTGGGCTCGCGCAACATCACCTTCAACGTCGTCGCGCCCGGCTTCGTCGACACCGACATGACCAAGGTGCTCACCGACGAGCAGCGCGCCGGCATCGTCTCGCAGGTGCCGCTGGGCCGGTACGCGCGCCCGGAGGAGGTCGCCGCGACGGTGCGGTTCCTCGCCTCGGACGACGCCTCGTACATCACTGGAGCCGTCATCCCGGTTGACGGCGGACTGGGAATGGGTCACTGATCACCATGAGCGGAATCCTCGACGGCAAGCGCGTCCTGATCACCGGTGTGCTGACGGAGGCGTCCATCGCCTTCCACACCGCCAAGCTGGCCCAGGAGCAGGGCGCCGAGGTCATCCTGACCGCGTTCCCGCGGCCCACGCTGACCGAGCGCATCGCCAAGAAGCTGCCCAAGCCCGCCAAGGTCATCGAGCTGGACGTCACCAACGACGAGCACCTCGCCCGCCTGGCCGACGTCGTCGGCGAGGAGCTGGGCGGCCTCGACGGCGTCGTGCACTCCATCGGCTTCGCGCCGCAGGACGCCCTCGGCGGCAACTTCCTCAACACGCCCTTCGAGTCCGTCGCCACCGCGATGCACGTCTCGGCGTACTCCCTGAAGTCGCTGACCATGGCCTGCCTGCCGCTGATGCAGAACGGCGGCTCGGTCGTCGGCCTCACCTTCGACGCCCAGTTCGCCTGGCCGCAGTACGACTGGATGGGCCCGGCCAAGGCCGCCCTGGAGGCCACCAGCCGCTACATGGCGCGTGACCTGGGCAAGCAGAACATCCGCTGCAACCTGGTCTCGGCGGGCCCGCTCGGCTCCATGGCCGCCAAGTCCATCCCGGGCTTCAGCGACCTGGCCGCGGTGTGGGACAGCCGCTCCCCGCTGGAGTGGGACCTGAAGGACCCGGAGCCGGCCGGCCGCGGTGTCGTCGCGCTGCTGAGCGACTGGTTCCCGAAGACCACCGGCGAGATCGTCCACGTGGACGGCGGACTGCACGCCATCGGCGCCTGAACCGACGTCCCAGGGCCCGCATCCGACCTCGGGTGCGGGCCCTGGGCGCGTCTGCCGTGTCACCCGTTCGGCCCAGCGCCGCGAGGCGTCCAGGGCGGCGGCGCGCCACGCTGAAGTGCGATCACCTCCCGGTACGGCAGAGGAGGCCCGTATGCGCCCACCGCACCGCCTCTCCGCCCCGGTCCTGGCCGTCGCCTGCGTGCTCCTGCCGCCGTACGCGGCGGTGTCCCACGCGCGCGTGGGCGCCCCGGACACTGCCCCGGCCCGGCCGTTCGGCGCCGAGTGCCGTCTCCGCGTCGCCGGCTCCGAGGTGACCGCCGACTGCCGCAACCCCTACCCGGAGACCGACCTGGTCGCCCTGCACGTCGAGTGCGCCCGCTGGTGGGACCTGGACGGCGACGGCTCCCCGGTGGCGGTCGGCCCCGCGCAGAACGTGCGTCTGGCCGGGCGCTGCTGGAAGGAGGTCGGGACGGCCTGGGTCAGCCACCGGCGGCCGGGGTGAGCCTGCCCGGGCGGCACAGGAAGGGGTAGCCCGCCGCCTCCTCGCCCGCCGTCGCGGCGTCGCCCGCGCGGATCGCGTCCACCAGCCGGGTGTGGTCCATGTGCGTCTCCGGCGTCAGCTCCGCGCCGACGTCCTCGCGCAGCCAGTCGCGCATCACCTCGCCCAGGTCCGCGTACATCGCGCTCATCACGTCGTTGTGCGAGGCGGCCACCACGGCCAGGTGGAAGGTGGCGTCGGCGGTCACGAAGGTCTCGGCGTCGCCGCTCTCCCAGGCGTCGTCCCGGCGCACCAGGAGCGCGTCGAGCTGCTTGAGGTCCTTCTCCGTGCGGCGCCGGGCGGCCATCCTCGCCGCGGCCGACTCCAGGGTGGAGCGCAGCTCGGCGATGTGCCGGGGGTCGGCGTCGGCGAAGCGGCGCTGCATCACGCCGGCCAGCTCGCTGGTGGCCACCACGAAGGTGCCGGAGCCCTGGCGGATGTCGAGCAGCCCGTTGTGGGCCAGCGCCCGCACCGCCTCGCGCACCGTGTTCCGGGCGACACCCAGCAGCTCGACCAGCTCGGGCTCGGTCGGGATGCGCGAGCCGACCGGCCACTCGCCGGTGGTGATCTGCTGCCGCAGCGCCGCGATGACCTGCTCGGACAGGGCCGAACGACGGGTATGGCTCAGTGGCATGGCTCACCTTCGCACACGGTGACGACGAACTGTGGACAACCAATCATCCCATGATTCTATGATGGGTGTCATGGCTAGCGAGGAAACCAGGACCCTGACGTCCGCGACCGTCGACACATCGACCGCCCCCGAGGCGCCCGAGCACACCCCCCGCACGTCGCCCACGCGCGCGTGGACGACGCGGCTGCTCGTCCTCGGCATCGTCCTGGCCGCGCTCAACCTGCGCCCCGCCATCACCAGCCTCGGCGCGCTCCTGGAGGAGGTCCGCGACGGGCTCGGGATGAGCGGCAGCGTCGCCGGGCTGCTCACCTCCGTGCCCCCGCTCTGCTTCGCCGTCTTCGGCGTCACCGCTCCGCGGCTCGCCCGCCGCTTCGGACCCGGCGCGGTGGTCTGCGCCGGCATGGTGGCCATCGCCACCGGCCTGGTGATCCGCCCCTACGCGGGCGGCACCGCCGGCTTCCTGGCCGCCAGCGCCCTCGCGCTGATGGGCATCGCGGTCAGCAACGTGCTGATGCCGGTCATCGTCAAGCGCTACTTCCCCGACCGGGTCGGCTCCATGACCGGCCTGTACTCGATGGCCCTGGCCCTCGGCACCTCGACCGCCGCCGCCGCGACCGTGCCGCTGACCGACGCCTTGGGCGGCGACTGGCAGCCCGGCCTCGCGGTCTGGGCGGTCCTCGCGGTGGCGGCGATCCTGCCGTGGACCGCGTTCGTCCGTAACCGGGACGGCCACCGGGACGGCCGGGGTGCGGACACCGCCCGCCCGGCCGGCGGGCCGACCCCGGGGGCGACCCACGGTCCGGCCGCCGCGCAGCCCGCGCTGCGCGTCACCCGCAGCCGTACCGCCTGGGCGCTCGCGGTCTTCTTCGGCCTCCAGGCCACCGCCGCCTACATCACCATGGGCTGGATGCCGCAGATCTTCCGCGACGCGGGCGTCTCCGCCGGCTCCGCCGGACTGCTGCTCGCCGTGACCATGGTGATGGGCGTGCCGCTGGCCTTCGTCATCCCGCGCGTGGCCACCCGGCTGCCCCACCAGGGCCCCATCGTGCTGGTCCTCGGCGTGTGCGGCCTGGCCGGCTACGCGGGCCTCTACCTCGCCCCGGCCGGCGGCGCCTGGGCCTGGGCGGTGCTGCTCGGCATCTCCAACTGCGCCTTCCCGCTCGCCCTGACCATGGTGGGGATGCGGGCCAGGACCAGCGCGGGCGTCGCCCAGCTGTCGGCGTTCGCCCAGAGCACCGGCTACCTGATCTCCATCCCGGGCCCGCTCCTGGTGGGCGTCCTCTACCAGCACAGCGGCGGCTGGGGACTGCCGATCGCGCTGATGGCCGCCCTGATGGTGCCGCAGATGGTGATGGGCGTGGTGGCCGGGCGGAACCGGACCGTGGAGGACGAGGCGGCGCGCTGAGCCCGCCGAGCCCCCTGAGCCCGCCGAGCCCCCTTGAGCCCGCCGGGTCGGCCGCGGGCGGGGGATGGGACACTGGCTCCATGCCAGTCCTGGATCCCCACCCGCGGAACGGCCAGAAGAAGATGCTGCTCGTCTTCGGCGCCTTCCTCGGCATCTTCGTGGTCATCGCCGTCATCGCGTCCATCGCCGCGCCCTGAGCCGTCTTCGCTCCCGCCCAGGGGGTTAACCCCCGTATCCCCTAGGGGGCCAGGGTCAGGGTCGAGTGGGTGGACTCCCGGATGGGCCGGCGCCCGCGGATTCCGTAGCTTCGTGATGTGCCCGCGAACAGCGCTCGCGGGCGCCGACCACGCAGAGACGCGGACCAGCGGAGGCACCCATGTCGGCCCCTACGTACACCCGGCCCCACCCGGCGGCGACCCGGGGCGTCGAGGTCCGGCTGCCCTGGTGGCTCCTAGCCCTGCCGGTGCTGGCCTTCGTCGCGCTGCTCGTGCTGATCGGCGACCCGTCCGACGCCCACGCGGCGACCGGAGACCCGGGAATCGCCCAGCTGCTGCACCGGGCGCAGCAGCTGATATCGGGCTGAGCCCGGCCAACTCCCTGCGCCTCGTGGCCTGTTTCATGCGAAGCTGGACGGTATGAGCGTCGAAGAACCCCGCAGGATCGTCCTCTTCCGCCATGCGAAAGCCGACTGGCCGCAGGTGACCGACCACGAGCGGCCACTGGCCGAACGGGGCCGCAAGGACGCCGCCGAGGCCGGACGCCGCCTGGCCGACACCGGCATCCCCTTCGACCAGGCCCTGTGCTCCACCGCGACCCGCACCCGCGAGACCTGGAAGCTCGCCGTGCACGAGCTCCCGCACCGGCCGAAAACCGTCTACGAGGAGCGCGTCTACGAGGCCTCGCCCGGCGAGCTGATCGCCGTGCTCAACGAGACCCCCGACGACCTGCGCAACGTCCTGGTGATCGGCCACAACCCGGGCATGGAGGCGCTCAGCCAGATCCTCGCCGGCTCCGCGACGGACGAGGCCCGCGCCCGCAAGGAGAGCCGCGGCTTCCCGACCGCCGCCTTCGCCGTCCTGTCGTTCACCGGCCCCTGGAAGACCCTGGAACCGGGCGTCGCCACCCTCACCGACTACTGGGCGCCGACCGACTGATCCGGCTGGACCCGTGCGGCGCCGGGGGCGGCCTGCGGGGTGTCGGTGTCGGGGGAGCCGGGAGAGTCCTCCTGGGTGTCCGCCGCCTCCACCTCCTCGCGCGTGACGCCCAGCAGATACAGCACCGTGTCGAGGAACGGCACGTTGACCGCGGTGTGCGCCGCCTCGCGCACCACCGGCTTGGCGTTGAAGGCGACACCGAGTCCGGCCGCGTTCAGCATGTCCAGGTCGTTGGCGCCGTCACCGATCGCCACCGTCTGCGACAGCGGCACCCCCGCCTCGGCCGCGAACCGGCGCAGCAGTCGCGCCTTGCCCGCCCGGTCCACGATCTCCCCGGTGACCCGCCCGGTCAGCCGCCCGTCGACGATCTCCAGCGTGTTGGCCTGCGCGAAGTCGAGGCCGAGCTGTTCCCGCAGCGCGTCGGTGACCTGCGTGAAGCCGCCCGAGACGACGCCCACCTGGTAGCCGAGCCGCTTCAGGGTGCGGATCAGGGTGCGCGCCCCCGGCGTCAGCCGCACCTCGGCGCGCACCTTGTCCACCACCGACGCGTCCAGGCCCGCGAGCAGCGCCACGCGCGCGTGCAGCGACTGCTCGAAGTCCAGTTCCCCACGCATCGCCGCCGCCGTCACCTCGGCGACCTGCTCCTCGCATCCGGCGTGTGCCGCGAACAGCTCGATGACCTCGTCCTGGATCAGCGTGGAGTCCACGTCCATGACCACCAGGCGCTGCGCCCGCCGGTGCAGCCCGGCCGACACCACCGCCACGTCGACGCCGAGCGCCGCCGCCTCCGTGGCCAGCGCGGTGCGCAGCGGCTCGGTCGCCACCCCGGACACCGCGAACTCGACGGCGGTGACGGGATACTTGGCCAGCCGGAAGATGCGGTCGATATTGCCGCCGGTGCCGGTGATCCGAGCGGCTATGGCGGCCGTCGCCTCCGCGGTGAGCGGGTGTCCGAGCACCGTGACCAGGGAGCGGCCGACGCCGCGCGGCCGGTTGTCGCCCAGACCGGAGATGATCTCCGCCTGCATCTTCAGCGACTCCGCCCAGCCGTGCACGGTCGCCCGCAGATCGCCCTCCAGGCCGCTGGGCGGCGCGGTCACGAGCGCGCACAGCACGATCCGGCCCCGGGTGACGACCTGCTCGATGTCGATGACGTCGACGGAGTAGGCGGCGAGGGTGTCGAACAGGCCGGCCGTGATGCCCGGCCGGTCCCTGCCGAAGATCTTGACGAGGAGGGTGGGGACGTCAGAGGTCTGCGTCTGCGTAGCGCTCATGGTGCCCCAACCGTATCCGGCGCGCGCCGCCCGCCGCCCTCGCGGTCCGCCAGCCGGACACGCGGCAGGCAGTCTTCACAGGGCCCGACTTCCGGTCGGGGCGCCGGGCCTGAAATAGTTCCCCCCGATGATTCGACATCCCTAGACTCCCCGCAACGGGGGCGGATTCGGGGGACAACTCAGTGGGGCGTGGCGTGCCGGAACTCGTACTGCAATCTCTTGGACGGACCTGGACGCTGGACCCGTCCCGGTCGTACGCGCTGGGCCGCGATCCGCAGGGGGAGGTCGTGTTCGACGACGCCAGGGTCTCCTGGCGGCACGCCACGATCAGCTTCGACGGCCGCGGCTGGGTCATCGAGGACCACGGCAGCACCAACGGCACCTTCGTGCACGGCCGGCGGATCCAGCAGGGGGAACTCGGCGTCGGCACGGTGGTGAACCTCGGCAACGCCACCGACGGCCCGCGCCTGGACCTCACCGCCGCCCAGGCCCCCGTCACCACGCCGCAGGCCCCGCAGCAGCAGCCTTACCAGGCTCCGCCGCAGCAGACCCCACAGCAGACCCCGCAGCACTCCCAGCCCCCGCACCACTCCGGGGCCCAGCAGCAGATCCCGCCGCAGCAGGCCCCGCAGCCCCAGTGGCAGCAGCCCCAGCAGGGCGCCCCGGGCGTCCCGCCGCAGCAGGGCGGCGACCGGAGCCCGACCTCGTTCCACCAGTTCGCCCTCGGCCGCGTCATGCGCATCGGCCGCGCCCTGGAGAACGACCTGGTCGTCTCCGACCTCCAGGTCTCCCGCAACCACGCGGAGTTCCACGCCACGCCCGACGGCCGCCTGGAGATCCGCGACCTCGGCTCGCACAACGGCACCTACGTCAACGGCCAGCCCATCGCCAAGGGCGGCTCCCAGCTGCTCGGTGCCACCGACGTCGTCGGCGTCGGACACTCCACGTTCCGCATCGTCGGCGACCGCCTGGAGGAGTTCGTCGACACCGGCGAGGTGTCCTTCTCCGCCCGGCACCTGACCGTCACCGTCGACGGCGGCAAGCAGATCCTCAAGGACGTCTCCTTCGGCGTCCCCGAGAAGTCCCTGATCGCCGTCATCGGCCCCTCCGGTTCCGGCAAGTCGACCCTCCTCAAGGCGCTCACCGGCTACCGGCCCGCCAACGAGGGCGAGGTCCTCTACGACAACCGCAACCTCTACAAGCAGTTCGCCGAGCTGCGCCAGCGCATCGGTCTGGTCCCGCAGGACGACATCCTGCACAAGGAGCTGACCGTCAAGAAGGCCCTCAAGTACGCGGCCAAGCTCCGCTTCCCCGCCGACACCACCGGCCAGGAGCGCGAGGCCCGCATCGACGAGGTGCTGCGCGAGCTGAAGCTCGACATCCACAAGGACAAGAAGGTCACCAGCCTCTCCGGCGGCCAGCGCAAGCGCGTCTCGGTCGCCCTGGAGCTGCTGACCAAGCCGTCGCTGATCTTCCTGGACGAGCCGACCTCCGGCCTCGACCCGGGCATGGACCGCGACGTCATGCAGCTGCTGCGCGGCCTGGCCGACGACGGCCGCACCGTCCTCGTCGTCACCCACTCGGTGGCCGAGCTGGCGATCTGCGACAAGCTCCTCGTCATGGCGCCCGGCGGCGCGGTGGCGTACTTCGGCCCGCCGGAGGAGGCGCTCAACTTCTTCGGCTACAGCACCTGGGCCGACGTCTTCTCCGCCTTCGAGAACTACCGCGACTACGACTGGGCGGGCCGCTGGAAGGGCTCGCAGCACTACCAGATGTACGCCGCCGACATAGACGCCGTCGCCCCGCAGGCGGTGCAGCTGCCGCCGATGCAGGGGATGCGCCCGCCCAAGCCGCAGGGCTGGATGTCGCAGTTCGTCACGCTGGTGCGCCGCTACGCCGCCGTGATCGTCTCGGACAAGGGCTTCCTCGCCCTGATGGTGATCCTGCCCGCCGTGCTGGGCGCGGTGAGCCTGCTCATCAACCCCGACCGGGGCCTGCTGCCCAACCACGTCAACCCGCAGTCGGGCCGCCTGGCACCCAACGGCACCGCCACCACGGTCCTGCTGATCCTCGCGGTCGGCGCCACCTTCGCCGGCGCCGCGAACTCCGTCCGCGAGCTGATCAAGGAACGGGTGATCTACGAGCGGGAGCGCGCGACCGGCCTGTCGCGCTCGGCGTACCTGATGTCCAAGGTGTTCGTGCTCGGCGCCATCACCATGCTCCAGGGCCTGCTGGTCGGGATCATCGGCTTCTACAGCCGGGAGATCCCGAAAGAGGGCCTGGTCCTCAAGAGCATGACCATCCTGGAGCTGTCGCTGCCGATCATGGGGCTCGGCTTCACCGCCATGATGTTCGGCCTGATCATCTCGTCGCTGGTGAAGACCGCCGAGAAGACCATGCCGCTGCTGGTGATGTTCGCGATCATCCAGGTCGTCTTCACCGGCTGCCTCTTCGCCCTGAACGGCACGGCGGGCGTCAACCAGCTCTCCTGGCTGATGCCCTCCCGCTGGGCCGTCGCCGCGGCCGGCGCCACGCTGGACTTCAACAAGATCAGCCCGCCGGAGGACGGCGCCGGCACCGACCCGCTGTGGGACCACACCGTCGGCGCCTGGAGCCTCGACATGGCGGCGCTGATCGTGCTCGGCGTGGTCTGCGGCTTCTTCGTGGCCCGCTTCCTGCGCCGCCACGAGCCCGAGGTCATGCGCAAGTAGCCGGCCCGCACCGGCCTCAGTACGCGCTGTTGACGTTGTCGATCGTGCCGTACTTGTCGGCCGCGTAGTTGGCCGCGGCGGTGATGTTGGCGACCGGGTCGTAGATGTTCCAGGACGTGCCCTTGACGTGGTACGCGGCGAACGTCGGCGGGATCACCTGGAGCAGGCCCTTGGAGGGCACGCCGTTGATGGCGTTGATGTCCCAGTCGTTGATGGCCTTCGGGTTGCCCGAGGACTCACGGATGATGTTCTTGTGCAGGCCGTGGTAGGAGCCGGGGATGTTCTTGGCGTCCATGATGTCCAGGGCCTCGCGGATCCAGCCGTCCAGGTTGTTCGTGTAGGACTTCTTGACCACGGTGCGGGTGGCGGAGCGGCTGGCGGCCTTCTTCGCCGCACGGGCCTTGGCGGCCTTCTCGGCGGCCTTCTTCTTGGCCGCGGCCTTCTTGGCGGCGGCCTTCTTCTCCGCCGCCTTCTTGGCGTCGGCGGCCTTCTTCGCCGCGGCGGCCTTCTGGCCGGCGCCGGCGAGCTGACCGGTGACGCCCGCGTGGACGTCCTGGATCTGCTTGGTGCTGTACGCCACCTTGGCCGCCGGGGCCGCCTCGTCCGTGGTCGTGTGACCGCCGCCGGGTATCGCGGCCGCGGCGATCGCGGCGGCGCCGAGCGTGCCGGCACCGGCGAGGGCGATCTTGTGGGTGCGGTTCAGGCGACTGTGACCACGGGTGAAGATGTTCTTGGGCATGGGGAAACAGACCTCTTCGATTTGCGCGGAGGTCGCTCTCGTCCGATGTCCGGGGACCGGTGGACCGGGAGGTGCATCCAGCACACATCGCCGCGGGACCGAACCCGCAGCGCTGAGCGACGAGAGCAATTCTTAGCTCCCGCAAAATCGAGTGGCAAAGGTGTGACGTACGAAGCCGGGTAGTGGATCAGGGTCCGGCAAAGTCGGACAGAGTGGACTATCTGCCCGCTCACGATGGGCGACTCGTTCTCCTAATCCCTTTCGTACGTGATCTGCGCCCTATGCCCGGGCTCACAGCGCCCGCCCCCGCGACTCACCCTTGGTTGCCGGAGCAATGCGCTCGGTGAGGCACTTCCTACCGGAGGAGGAGGTGCGTGTCGCCGAACTCGTGCCACAGGTACCGCTCGGCGACCGCCGCCTCGTACCCACGGTCGATCGCCGCCCGGCCCGCCACCGCCTCCAGCATCAGCAGGTGCGAGGCAGCCGGCTCGTGCAGCCCGGTCAGCAGCCCGTCCACCACCCGCACCCCGCGCTCGGGCGTGACCACCAGGTCCGTCCAGCCCCGCCGGGCCCGCACCACCCCGTCCGGGCCGGCCGCCGACTCCACCGCCCGCACCGCCGTCGTCCCCACGGCCACCACCCGGCCCCCGGCCGCCCGCACCGCCCGGATCGCCCGCGCGGACGCCTCCGGCACCGCGTACCGCTCCGGATACGGCGGCTCGTGCGCCTCGGCCGACGCCACCCCCGTGTGCAGCGTCACCGGCGCGAACTGCACCCCCCGGCTCACCAGCTCCGCCACCAGCGGCGCGGTGAAGGGCCGCGCGGCGCTCGGCATCTCCGCACTCCCCGAGCCGTCCGCCGAGGGCAGCGCGAACACCGTCTGGTACGCCGCCAGCGGCTGGTCCCGCGCCGTATAGGCGTACCGGATCGGCCGCCCGTGCTCCCGCATCACCGCGCCCGCCTCCGCCCCCGACACCCGCGCCCACCACAGCCGGTCCCCGCGCGCGCTCAGCGGCTCCTCCAGCACGAGGCCCGCACCCCCGGGCAGCCGCACCGAGACCCCGGCGCGCACGGCGACCGACGCCACGTCCCCTTCTCCCCACGCGCGCGCACGCGCGGGAGACGCCATGGCCGCCCGCGGGCGCGTGGTGCCCCGCCCGTCGGGCTCCCGCAGCTCCACCGCCCACCGGCCGTCGTCCCCGCGCGTGGAGAAGTGCACCACCACGCGCGCGTGCCCGACCCGGCCGTCCACGGCCGCCGCCAGCGTGGCCGAGGTGTTGACCACCAGCAGGTCCCCGGCCCGCAGCAGCCGCGGCAGCTCACGGAAGGCGTGGTGCCCCACCTCGGTGCCCCGCGACACCAGCAGCCGCACGTCGCTCCGGTCGAGCCCCGGCCCCCGCTGCTCTGCGGGCACCCGGGCCGACAGCTCTTCGGGCACCCGCACGGTCAGGGTCATCGGCCCTCCTCCAGCAGCGCCGGCGCCCCGTAGCGGCCACTCGCCGGACGCTCGTCGAGGAGCCGCAGCAGCGCCGGGACCACGCCGTCCGGTGCGGGCCTCGGCCCGTCGTCGTCCGGCACGGCCGCCGCGTACAGGTCGGTGGCCATGTCCCCGGGATCGACCGCCCAGACCCGCAGCCCCGGCTCCTCCACCCCGAGGACCGCCGCCAGCTGGTCGAGGGCCGCTTTGGACGCCCCGTAGCCGCCCCACGTCTCGTACGCCTCCGCCGCGGCGTCCGAGCTGACCGCAAGCACCGCCCCGGCCGGCGCCGAGCGCAGCAGCGGCAGCGCCTCCTGCACCAGGCCGAGCGCCGCCACCACGTTCACCTCGAGGGCCCGCCGCAGCCCCTCCAGCGGCAGCTCCGCCAGCCGCACCAGCGGCTCGGCGCCCAGTGCGCTGGCGTTGCTCACCAGCAGGTCCACCCCGCCGAGCCGCCACGCCCCGGCCACCAGCGCGGCCCGGTGCCCGGCGTCGGCCACGTCCCCCGGCAGCGCCTCCACGCGCGTGCCGTACGACGCGAGCGCGGCCCTCGCCTCCTCCAGCCGCCCCGGCGTCCTGGCGTCGAGCACCAGATCCCAGCCCCGGGCCGCGAGCGCCCCGGCGAGCGCGCGGCCCAGCCCCTTCGACGCTCCCGTGATGATCGCTACCGGCATGATCCGTCCCCTCGTCCCGCGCACCGTCCCGTCGGCGCCGCGTGCTCCCGACCGTAGGAACCGGGCCACCCGCACCGCCTCGGCCGCCGGCCGCAACCCGGCGGGGCCCTTCGCCCTAGGCCGGGCGGCCGGGACCCCCGCGGGACCACCGCCCGCGACCTCCGGACTAGGTCCAGCGGCCCAGGTCAGGTTGTCCACAGGCCGATCCGTGCCGAGGGCGGCGCCGGTACCGTGAGTCCATGAGTCACGGCCCCCGGACCGGCCTCGCCGCGGTCAGTTCCGCGCTGCTGGCCATGAGCAGGCACCTGGAGGTGCGCGACGTCCTCAAGACGATCGTCGCCTCCGCGCGCGAACTGCTGGACGCGCGGTACGCGGCCCTGGGCGTCCCCGACGACCACGGCGGCTTCGCCCAGTTCGTGGTCGACGGCGTCAGCGACGAGCAGTGGAAGGCCATCGGCCCGCTGCCCCGCCAGCACGGCATCCTCGCCGCGATGCTGCACGACGCCCGGCCCGAGCGCCTCGCCGACGTGCGCGAGGACCCCCGCTTCGAGGGCTGGCCCGCCGCCCACCCCGACCTCGCCGACTTCCTCGGCCTGCCCATCCGCGACGGCGACGAGGTCATCGGCGCCCTCTTCCTGGCCAACAAGAACTGCGGGCGCCCCGCCGGCGGCTGCGGCTTCACCGAGGATGACGAGGACCTGCTCGGCATCCTCGCCCAGCACGCCGCCATCGCCCTCACCAACGCCCGCCTCTACGAGCGCAGCCGCGAGCTGACCATCGCCGAGGAGCGCTCCCGCCTCGCGCACGAACTGCACGACGCGGTCAGCCAGAAGCTGTTCTCCCTGCGCCTGACCGCCCAGGCCGCCACCACCCTGGTCGACCGCGACCCCGCGCGCGCCAAGACCGAGCTGAAGCAGATCACCGCCCTGGCCGCCGAGGCCGCCGACGAGCTCCGCGCCGCCGTCGTCGAGCTGCGCCCCGCCGCGCTGGACGAGGACGGGCTCCTCGCCACCCTGCGCACCCAGATCCAGGTCCTCGACCGCGCCCACACCGCGCGCGTGACCTTCGCGAGCCACGGCGTCAAGGCGCTGCCCGCCGCCCAGGAGGAGGCCGTGCTGCGCGTCGCCCAGGAGGCCCTGCACAACGCCCTGCGCCACTCGGGGGCGGCCGAGGTCGACGTGCGGCTCGACCGGCACGGCCCCGGAGCCGTGCTGCGCGTCACCGACGACGGCGGCGGCTTCGACCCGCGCACCGTGCGCCGCGCCGGGCGCCACCTCGGCCTGGTCTCCATGCGGGACCGCGCCGGCGGCGTCGGCGGCCGGCTGACCGTGACATCGGCGCCCGGCGAGGGCACCACGATCGAGATGGAGGTCCCCGGTGGCTGACCCGATCAAGGTCCTGCTCGTGGACGACCACCAGGTGGTCCGCCGGGGCCTGCGCACCTTCCTGGAGGTCCAGGACGACATCGAGGTGGTGGGCGAGGCCGCCGACGGCGCCGAGGGCGTCGCCCGCGCCGAGGAGCTGCGGCCCGACGTGATCCTCATGGACGTCAAGATGCCGGGCACCGACGGCGTCGAGGCCCTGCGCAGACTCCGCGAACTGGCCCACCCCGCGCGCGTGCTGATCGTCACCAGCTTCACCGAGCAGCGCACGGTGGTGCCGGCGCTGCGCGCGGGCGCCGCGGGGTACGTCTACAAGGACGTCGACCCCGACGCGCTGGCCGGCGCCATCCGCTCCGTCCACGCCGGCCACATCCTGCTCCAGCCCGAGGTCGCCGGGGCGCTGCTCTCCCAGGAGGAGACCGGCCCCGCCCAGGGCAGGGCGACCTCCCTCACCGAGCGGGAGCGCGAGGTCCTCGGCCTCATCGCGGACGGCCGGTCCAACCGGGAGATCGCGCGGGCCCTGGTGCTCTCCGAGAAGACGGTCAAGACGCACGTCTCCAACATCCTCATGAAGCTCGACCTCTCCGACCGCACCCAGGCCGCCCTCTGGGCCGTGCGCCACGGCATGACCCGCTGACACCGGGTACCGGGCACCGGGTGCCCGGACCGCCCCGCTCACCGAGGGACGTCACCGCGTCCCGCGGTCCCGTTCCTCCACCGCCGAGTTGTACGCCGCGACCATCGCCCGCCGGGCCGTCCGCTCCACCGGGCGCAGGGCCTCGCCCCGGGCCGCCATCTCGGACGCGCTCACCGCGCCGCCGTGGCCGTTGCCGTGAGCCAGGTCGACCAGGGCCGCCACCCGCTGCGCCAGCTCCAGGACCCGTACCGCCCGCGGCGGGTAGCCAGGCGCCAGCACCTCCCGGCCCCGCTCGGCCCGCGCCCGGTACGCCTCGATCGCCGCGGCGGCCACCGGCCCCGAACCGGCCACGTCGAGACGCGTCAGCACCTCCGTCGCCTCGCGCAGCGCCTCCGCCAGCTCCCGCTCGGCCTCCCCGAGCGAGGGCACGTCGGCCGGCGGCGCCTCCCGCACCGGCAGGCAGTGCCAGACGACCTCCACGTGCACGTCGCCCGCCGGGCCGGCCTCGGACACCTCCGGCACCAGGCCGAGGGCGGCCCCGTGACAGACCACCGCCTCCGCCGCCTCCAGGGCCCGCGCGTTGAACTCCGGCGGCCCGCTCAGCCCCAGCGGATGTCCCGGCGCGGGCAGCGCGAGCCGCAGCCCGCCCGCCCCGAGCGCCCGCAGCCGCCCGAGCGCCAGCGTGAGACCGACCGGCGCCGGTTCACCCGGCAGCCCCGCCACCCGGTGCACCGCGTCGTCGCCGACGATCGCGACGACCGCCTCGTCCGGCGAGACAAGTCCGGCAAGAAGGGCATTTCCCCAGGCGGCGAGGCGTCCTGCGCGCGGTTCGATGAGCATCCCCCCACCTTAGGGACCGGACCGAGGACCCAAGGACGGGACCGATGGAACGCCGGAGCCGACCGGTGGCGTAGATTTCCCGGAGGGCTGCGCCCACCGGCGGCGGCCCGGGCAAGAGGCGTACGCGACAGCCGAGACCGGCCAGACTGCAAGGGGAGACAACGCGCTCATGAGCGATGTTCTGGAGCTTCAGGACGTATCCGTGGTCCGCGAGGACCGGGCTCTGGTGGAGCAGGTCGACTGGTCGGTCAAGGAGGGCGAGCGCTGGGTCATCCTCGGCCCCAACGGCGCCGGCAAGACCACCCTCCTCAACGTCGCGTCCAGCTACCTCTACCCCAGCAAGGGCACCGCCACCATCCTCGGCGAGACCCTCGGCCGCCCCGGCACCGACGTCTTCGAACTGCGCCCCCGCATCGGCATGGCCGGCATCGCCATGGCCGACAAGCTCCCCAAGAGCCAGACCGTCCTGCAGACCGTCCTCACCGCCGCCTACGGCATGACCGCCGGCTGGCAGGAGGAGTACGAGGCCGTCGACGAGCAGCGCGCCCGCGCCTTCCTGGACCGCCTCGGCATGAGCGACTACCTGGAGCGCCGCTTCGGCACCCTCTCCGAGGGCGAGCGCAAGCGCACCCTCATCGCCCGCGCGCTGATGACCGACCCCGAACTGCTGCTGCTCGACGAGCCGGCCGCCGGCCTCGACCTCGGCGGTCGCGAGGACCTGGTCCGCCGCCTCGGCCGCCTCGCCCGCGACCCGATCGCCCCCTCCATGATCATGGTGACCCACCACGTGGAGGAGATCGCCCCCGGCTTCACCCACGTCCTCATGATCCGCCAGGGCAAGGTGCTCGCCGCCGGCCCCCTGGAGCTGGAGCTGACCTCCCGCAACCTCTCCCGCTGCTTCGGCCTCCCGCTCGTCGTCGAGCAGATCGGCGACCGCTGGACCGCCCAAGGCCTCCCGCTGTCCTGACCGGCCCTCCGCGCGCCCTGTCCCGCCACCCCCGCCCGACCTACCATGACCCTGTGAACGACATCGACGCATGGGTGTGGTGGCTCGTCGCCGCGGTGGCGCTCGGTATCCCGCTCGTCGTGACCGCGATGCCCGAGTTCGGGATGCTCGCCGTCGGCGCGGTCGCCGCGGCCGTCGCCTCGGGCGTCGGCGCCGGGACCGTCGCGCAGGTGCTCGTCTTCGTCGCCGTCTCGGTCGCCCTCATCGCCGTCGTGCGCCCCATCGCGGCCCGGCACCGGGCCCAGCGGCCACAACTCGCCACCGGCATCGACGCCCTGAAGGGCAGACAGGCCGTCGTCACCGAACGGGTCGACGGCGCCGGCGGCCGGATCAAGCTCGCCGGCGAGGTCTGGTCGGCCCGCGCGCTCGACACCGCCCGCGCCTACGAGGTGGGCCAGCAGGTCGACGTCGTGGACATCGAGGGAGCCACGGCCATCGTCATCTGACCGCACCGGCACCCCAACGACCTCAACACCCGTAAGATCAGCACCAGTCAGGGCCACAACCCAGTCGCGGAGAAGGGTACGGGGAAGCCACGATGGAACCGGTCATCATCGTATTGATCATCCTGGTGGTGTTGGTCTTCATCGCCCTGATCAAGACCATCCAGGTCATCCCGCAGGCCAGCGCCGCCATCGTGGAGCGCTTCGGCCGCTACACCCGCACGCTGAACGCGGGCCTCAACATCGTCGTCCCGTTCATCGACACCATCCGCAACCGCATCGACCTGCGCGAACAGGTCGTCCCCTTCCCGCCGCAGCCGGTCATCACCCAGGACAACCTGGTCGTCAACATCGACACCGTCATCTACTACCAGGTGACCGACGCGCGCGCCGCGACCTACGAGGTCGCCAGCTACATCCAGGCCATCGAGCAGCTCACCGTCACCACCCTGCGCAACATCATCGGCGGCATGGACCTGGAGCGGACCCTGACCTCCCGCGAGGAGATCAACGCGGCCCTGCGCGGCGTCCTCGACGAGGCCACCGGCAAGTGGGGCATCCGCGTCAACCGCGTCGAGCTGAAGGCCATCGAGCCGCCCACCTCCATCCAGGACTCGATGGAGAAGCAGATGCGCGCCGACCGCGACAAACGCGCCGCCATCCTCCAGGCCGAGGGTGTCCGGCAGTCCGAGATCCTGCGCGCCGAGGGCGAGAAGCAGTCCCAGATCCTGCGCGCCGAAGGCGAGGCCAAGGCCGCCGCGCTGCGCGCCGAGGGCGAGGCCCAGGCCATCCGCACCGTCTTCGAGTCCATCCACGCCGGCGACCCCGACCAGAAGCTGCTCTCCTACCAGTACCTCCAGATGCTCCCGAAGATCGCCGAGGGCGACGCCAACAAGCTCTGGATCGTCCCCAGCGAGATCGGCGACGCCCTCAAGGGCCTCTCCGGAGCCTTCGGCAACCTCGGCCCCCTGGGCGGCGGCGGCAACGGCGGTACGACGGGCAGCGGCGTCCCCAACCAGGAACGCCGCGAGAAGCCCACCATCGACTGACCCCATCGACCGACCCCGGCTACGCGGCCGGCGCGACCAGCCACTCCGGCAGCGCGTCGAAGTCGTCCCGCCCCAGCGCGAGCAGCATCGCGTCCGCCGGCGTCGGCTCGAAGGGCTGCCTCAGCAGCGGCATCCCCGCCTGCTCCGGAGTCCGGTTCGCCTTGCGGTGATTGTCCTCCGCGCAGGAGGCCACCGTGTTCAGCCAGGTGTCCTGACCCCCGTGCGACCGCGGCACCACGTGGTCCACGGTCGTCGCCCGCCTGCCGCAGTACGCGCACCGGTGCCGGTCCCTGACCAGCACACCCCGCCGCGACCACGGAGCGCGTCTTCGGAACGGCACCCGCACGTAGTGGCAGAGCCTGATCACCCGGGGCGCCGCTATGTCGACCGCGGCCCCGCGCATGCGCAGCTCGGGGTGGGTCTGCTCGACGACGGCCTTGTCCTGGAGCACCAGAACGACGGCTCGGTTCAACGTCACCGTCGACAGCGGCTCGAAGCTCGCGTTCAGCACCAGCGTGTCCCGCATACCAGCCCACCTCCCGTGTGCACCGGCCCACCCCCTGGCGGGCTGGATCAACTCTGGCCGGGCGCGCCGGGATGGACAACGCAATATCTGCTGCTCTCCCCTGCAACAAAACTGCCCGCCCCTGATCCATTCCAAGACCAGGGGCGGGCAAACGTCCGGTGAACGCCGGGACGCCTCAGTTCTGCGCGGGCACCTCGTACTCACCGATCAGCTGGGCCCGGCCGACCGTGTGGAAGCGCAGGTTGAACCCGACGACGGCGGGCGTCGCCTCCGCGTCCGGACCGAGCTTCTCCTGGTCCACGGCGTACACCGTGAACACGTACCGGTGCGGCCCGTCCCCGGGCGGCGGCGCGGCCCCGCCGAACTCCTTGGCGCCGTAGTCGTTGCGCGCCTGCACGGCGCCCGCCGGCAGCCCCGCGAACTTCCCGCTGCCCGCGCCCGCCGGCAGCTCCGTCACCGAGGCCGGGATGTCGAAGACCACCCAGTGCCAGAACCCGCTGCCGGTCGGCGCGTCCGGGTCGTAGCAGGTCACGGCGAAGCTCTTGGTCCCGTCCGGGAACCCCTCCCACCGCAGCTGCGGCGAGGTGTTCCCACCCGCCTGGACCTGAGCGTCGCCCAGCTCCGCGCCCTCCCGGACGTCGTCGCTCGTCACGGTGAACGACGCGACGGGCGGATGGAAGTCATGGGGGAGCGGACGCCGCTTGACCTCGGTCACCTCGGTACCTCCTGCTGATCGTCTGGTGCGGTCGTACCCGAGCCTAGAACCAGTTCCGCTTGCTGCCGACCTCGGACAGCCACTGGTTGAGGTACGCCGCCCAGTCGGTCCCCTGGTAGTCGTTCAGCCCCACCTGGAAGGACCGGAAGGTGTCGCTGCCCTCGCTGAACAGCCCCGGCCGCTTGTCCATCTCCAGGACGACGTCCATCGCCTGCGCGTCGGCCACGAAGCTCAGCTCGACCTGGTTCAGGCCCCGGTACTGCTGCGGCGGGAAGAACTCGATCTCCTGGTAGAACGGCAGCCGCTGCCGCGTCCCCCGGATGTGCCCGCGCTCCATGTCCGCGCTCTTGAAGCGGAAGCCCAGCTGGATGAAGGCGTCCAGGATCGCCTTCTGCGCCGGCATCGGGTGCACGTTGATCGGGTCCAGGTCGCCGGAGTCCACCGCGCGGGCGATCTCCAGCTCCGTCGTCACCCCGATGTTCATCCCGCGCAGCGACTGCCCGTCGATCATCGTGACCGGCGTCTCCCACGGCACCTCGAGCCCGAACTGCACCGCGTGCACGGCGCCCGCCTTCAGCTCGAAGGCGCCCCCGAGCCGCACCTTGGTGAACTCGATGTTCTGCTTGTACTCCTCGTCGCCGCTCTCCACCTCGACCTTGGCCTGGAGACCGACCGACAGCCCCTCGATCTGCTGGTCGACGCCGCCGCCCTGGATCCGCACCTCGCCCTGGACGACCCCGCCCGGAACGACGTTGACCTCGCTCAGCACGGTCTCGACCGAAGCCCCGCCGGCCCCCAGGCTCGCGAGCAGCTTCTTGAACGCCATGTCTCTCCCTCTCCAGGCTGTACGTGAGAACCCTCGACCCCTACAAACGCGCTCCCGCCGTGGCCGGTTCCGCACGGGCCCCGCTGCGTTACGCTCGGACGGCATGATCGCGAGCCCCGACCGTACGCCCCTGCCGCGGGACTTCTTCGACCGCCCCGTCCTCGCCGTGGCCCCCGACCTGCTCGGCCGCACCCCGCGCAACGACGTCGTGTTCGGTCCGCCCGAACGCGTGTACGTCTACTTCACCTACGGCATGTCAAGGCAGTCAGCATGAACGTCGATCTCCTCGCCCACCCTGCCGAAGAAGTCGCCCCCAAGCTGCTCGGGAGTGTACTCACCTGCAAGACTCCGGAGGGAACCGTGAGCATCGCCATCACGGAGACCGAGGCGTACTCCGGCGCAGCGGACCCGGCTTCCCATGCCTACCGGGGCCGGACACCCCGTAACGCGGTCATGTTCGGACCTGCAGGACACTTGTACGTCTACCGGTCCCACGGACTGCACTGGTGCGCCAACGTCGTCACCGGGACGGACGGCACCGCCTCGGCCGTCCTCATCCGGGCAGGCAGGGTCATCGAGGGGGAGAACCTGGCACGCAGGCGGCGAGGGGAGAGGGTCGACAGCCCACGCCTTGCCCGAGGCCCGGGGAACTTCTGCCAGGCACTCGGCATCACCGGAGAGCACAACGGCGCCGACCTCCTGACAGATACCTCGGTCGTGCTGTCCGAAGGTGAGCCGGTACCTGCCACGCTCATCCAGGCCGGTCCTCGGGTAGGCGTGAGCAAGGCCCACGACTGGCAACACCGGTTCTTCCTCGCCGGTGAACCGACGGTCTCGTCGTACCGACTGAGCCCGCGAGCCAAACCGACCAGCGGAGCCTGAGCCGCTGTGCGCGTTGCTGAAAGCCCGCCGGTGACTCGGTGCGGGTTGGGTCGGGCGATGCGTGATCGTCCGCGAGTGCGGCCCGTGACGCGCCCCTGGCCGGTCGAGTGACTGCCGACGTGCGTCGACTCAGGCCAGACGAGTGGGCGTGACTGCGCGCTTCAACTCATCTGGCGAGTGGGCGGTTGAGTCGGCGCGCTGAGCGAGGTGGACAGTCGGGAAACGGCGATGCGCTGCCACTCGACGAACGGCGCGGGGTCACCCTCGTACAGCTCTCGGCTGGTCTGTGTGCCGTCGCCCTCGTAGTGCATCAGGACGACCGTCGACTCGAAGCGCAGGTACCGAAGAAACGCTCTCGGGGATCTCCACGAGCCCTTCGCCCTGCGGGGGAGTTGGTGGCCCGGCCGGGCCACCTGAGGCGACCGTACGGGGGCCGCTCGCGACCGTCCTTGCACGGACGTTGCACGTTGTTGCATGAACTTGGGGAGCGAGGGGGGCGCGCAGAGGCGCTGAGTGATCTCCGGGCCCTTCCCGTCGGGTATGACGACCGGCCCGGCCCGACTCTCGTCGGACAGGGCCCGTGCTCACTTCGCGCGGACAGCCGACTCGGCCCTCCGCGATCGGATCTCAGGGGTTCCGGAACGTGATCCGGCAGTGCTCGCCCTTGAAGGACCGGACCCCCCGACCGCGCGGCATCAGCTCGACTCGCTCGCAGACCTGCATGACGACGGTCCGCACGTAGTCGATGCGGTCGGGGTCCTCGTAGTCCAGTTCCTCCCACAAGTACTCGACGTCGCCCAGGTCGACACGCACCTGCTGTGATGCCAGGTCTGCCAGCTCGGCCCTGATCTTGGTCAGGTCGGCGTCACACCTGCCGATGCCCGCCCGCAGGGTCGACGCGTCGATGTCCCCTACGGCGAACATCTCCGCCAGGGCGGTGCGCCTCTCGAAGGCGGCTGTCTCCTGGGCCAGCAGCTCGGCCTCTCGCTCTTCGTCCGCGGCATCCGTGGCCGGTGCCGCGTTCCACTCCTCGGCCCTGTCGATGACCTTCCTGACCAGGAACGAGTCGAGCGGGTCCGCTGGGCAGGTGATGCACCGGCCACCCGAGCAGGTGTAGATGCGGTACCGCTCGCCCGCGGCGTTCTTCTTACTCCACCCTTGAGTGACGACGGCCTGACACTTCGAGCAGCGGACCACGCCGGACAACAGGGCCTTGCGCTTACCGCCGCCGCCCGTGTTGCGCTCGGGGTCGCTCAGGCAGCGGACCAGCGCACGGAATATGCCCTCGGAGACGATCGCCTCCCAGTTGCCCGCGCCGGTCTCCTCGGTCCGCCGCACGCGCGTCCCGTCCGGCTTCTCGACCCACTGCGAGTACGTCTGGATTCCCGCGTTCCTCGGCTTCAAGAGGACCATCCGAAGGTTCGAGCTGCGCCACTCCTTCCCGTGCGGCGAGAGCAGCCCACGCGTGTTCCAGTCCTTCGCGATGGACCAGAGGGTGACGCCGGCCAGGACATCCTGGTACGCCTGTCGCAGGGCTTCCGCCTCTGCTTCCCGGTGCCTGCCGTCCCGCTCGAAGCCGAAGGGGCGAGTACTCCAGAAGGGCCTCCCCGACTCCCTGCGCCGCTGGTGTCCGAGTACCTGACGCTCGACCCGCATCTCGGTCTCGTTGCGAGCAACCACAGCGCCGATGCGAGCAGCGAGACGGCCGGACGGGGTGGACAGGTCGAGCACTCCCTGCGCCTGTGCGGCGGCCAGCGTGACGCCGGTCGCCTCGGCCAGGTCCACCAGGTCTTCAAGATCCCAGGGGGTGCGGTACATGCGGTCGTAGTGGCGGGACACGATGGCCTCCGCCTTGCCGTCCTCCACCAGAGCCTTGACGCGTTCCCACTCCGCGCTCCGCTTGGTTCCCCGCTTTGTCGAAGCCGACGTGTCCTTCTCAACGATCGTGGCGACGACCGACCAGCCCTTCCGGTCGCACAGCGCCTGACTCAGCTCGACCCGTTGTGTCAGGTCCCCACCCTTGGATTCCTCGCCCCTCGGGGTAGGGCTGAGCCTGGCGTAGATGATCGCTCGCACTACCTGTCTCCTACTTGTCGTCCCTTTGCCGATGCTGCCGGACCAACGACGTACACGCCTGGTGAGTCACCTAAGGCATGTGGTCCTGCATGAACCTGGTCTGCGGCCCCGACGGCACGCCGAGCGCCGTCCTGCTGCGCGCCGGCGAGATCGTCGAGGGCGCCGAGCTGGCCCGCACCCGTCGACTCTCGGCCCGCAACGACAAGGAACTGGCCAAAGGCCCGGCCCGCCTCGCCACCGCCCTGGGCGTCGACCGCCCCCTGAACGGCACGGACGCGTGCACCACCGAGGACACGCCGCTACGCGTCCTGACCGGGGTCCATCCCTGGCGCTACTGGATCGCGGACGACCCGACGGTCAGCCCGTATCGTGCCCACGTGCCCAGGCGCCGACGGAGTTGACTCTGCCGGGGCAGGCGCGTAATGTCGTCCGAGCCGCTGAACCGGATACGGCGTTCGCCAACCTCCGGATGCGGCCAACCCACTACCAACGACCTCCCTTAGCAGGGACGATTTCGGCGTGCCCGCATGCCCGAATTGGAACTCGCCGGACTCGATTATGAGTTCTCGGGGGAATCGGCTAACGTAGTGAATGTCGAAAGGCCGACGGGCGAAAGCCAAGAGGTCACGACAATCCCGCCGACTGGGAATCAGGGCCCGAAAGGATCTGATAGAGTCGGAAACGCAAGACCGAAGGGAAGCCCGGAGGAAAGCCCGAGAGGGTGAGTACAAAGGA